>CAJULP010000001.1 GCA_910587295.1 uncultured Lachnospiraceae bacterium
CAGGCTTTAAAGTCATGCACATTTTTATTCTTTATGCTCTCTGGACTGCTCAAGCCCCACAATCATCCATCCCTTATCCCTCTCATTTCTGAAAGTCAACCCTTTCCTGCCTATTCGCTATTGAGTTTCCGAGACTGCTCGATTACTTTAATCTGCTCCTGCGGCCTTTTCAACAAGTTCTCAAAAGCCGGAAGAAAATCTTCAAAATCTACCTTGTGAGTGATCAGCGGACCAATCTGTATGATGCCTCTTTTTATCAGCCCCATGATCTCTTCTCCTTTTTCCCTGATTACCGCCATATCATTTACAGGCCCCTGCATCCGCAGATTTCTTGCCTGAAACACATAAGGGGAAAATCTGCATCCTTTTTCCGGATGACCATAGGAGACCAAAAGTCCATTGGTGCGTATAGACCGCATAAATAATGTCAAGACAGGCTCCCCTGGCAAAAGGTCGTCTCCCATCATCACCACCCCTACATCACTTTCCTGAATTTCTTTCACTGTTTCTTCTGATAATTCCTTTGGGTCATATACCGCATCCGCCCCCAGCTTCAAAGCCAATTTACGTCTCTCCTCATATAGATCCCAGCCAATCACCCTTTCATAACCCAAGGCCCTTGCATACTGTAACAGTACCAGGCCGCTTGGCCCAAGCCCGCAGATTGCTATGGTTTTTCTGTCCTGTGCGGCAGGCAGTTCCATGATTGCACGGCAGGAAGCCAAAACCAGCTCAAGTATCGGCCCCTGGTCCAAAGGCAGGTTCTTTGGTATCCGGAACATAGCCACCCGATCTACCGACACCGCCTGATATTCTGCAAATGCCCCTGCTTCAAACCACCAGCAGACTCGGTCACCAACCTGAAACGACTTTACCGCTTTTCCTTTTTGGATGATCCGCCCACTGGCTTCATGCCCAAAAATCATCGGAGTTCTGTAAGCTTCATGCCCATGATAAATACCGGGATCGGAACCATTACAGATACATGCCCTCTCAACTTCGATCAACACCTGGTTTTCCGATATCTCCGGCACATCCGTTTCCAGTAATCTAAGTTCCCCCGGCTTCGTTAAAAACCACGCTTTCATTCTTTTCAAAGACAGTCCACCCCCTTTTTCATCTTGCATAAATTATAACAATCCTGCTTATTTTCTTACATGAACCAAATTCTTATTTTTTGCACTATGTTATGATACGAATTTCATATTGTTTTTAAAAATTTCTTGCTAATCGGCACTTAGATTTATATTTCTATTACATTAACCAGTACAACTGGGTGGAGCGTTCTTTAAGTTACCTGTGCCGCAATTTTGACCATTTGAAATCAGGGGGAGAATACGAAGACGTCAGTCCGGTGGTGCAGATTGGGATTTTAAACTTCACCCTGTTTAAGGACCATCCGGAATTTTATGCCACTTATCAGCTCTTAAGTGTTAAAAATCATGCAATATATAGTGACAAACTCCGCCTTTCCGTGTTAGACTTAACTCATATTGATATGGCAACAGAGGAAGATAATTTCTACCAGATTGACTTCCGAAATGAAACGTCTTCTTGCATGGGCCAAGAAGAACGGATATACCGCCATTGATACCCCATAAAACTAAAGCAGGAAACACCATAATGATATTTACAGCGTTTCCTGCTATTAAAAAATACAATCATAAAACCATTACCGGCATCAGATACCCGTTTTCATCAAAGCAAAGAGGCGCCAGGCAGGTTTCCCGGTACCAGCCCTTCCCGTTTTCCTCCGGATATTGGGAAAGGGGCGTTGCAAACCGGTGATAGGCAATGAGATACCTATCCTCCCCCGGCATCTTTAAGATACTGTGATGCCCGGTTCCCAAAATATCCCTGCGTCCGTCCTTTTGCAGTATCCTTCCCCGATAGGACACTGGGCCGTACAGGTTTTCTGCCACACCATAATTCACATGGTAGTCTTCGCTTCCCGTGTCATCGCAGGACCAGGTAAAATGATACCTGCCATTTCTTTGAAAAACAATGACCGATTCCCTGAAATCATAAAGCCCTTCTATGTTTTTAAGAGTACTTTCCTCTATATGGCACATATCCTCCGTAAGTCTTGCCACCGCCCCATTGCCGTTACCAAACAAAAGATACCATTCCCCGTTTTCCACAAAAACTGACGGATCTATGGTCTGGCACATGGAAATCCCATTAGCTTCCATCATTTCCATTGTCACCATAGGTTCTTCCATTGCCTTAAAGGGGCCTATAGGTGAGCTGGCTATGGCTGCTCCGATACAGGATTTCCCGCTTTGGTCTTTTGCACAAAAATAAAAATAGTAATGATCCCCTCTTTTGGTGATGCAGGGCGCCCATGCGCTTCCCGTTGCCCAGGGAACGTCATCCGATGCCACATCAAGGATTCTTGCCTTTTTCTCAAAGCTAATCCCATTTCCGCTGGAGTCAAAAAAATTCCCCCCCTGCCTGGATGCAAACACATAAAACTCATTCCCTGACCAATTCCTAAAGCCGTCCGTGGTGGGGTAAATATAATATGTTCCATCCTCATAATACAGATCCGGGTCAGCATACAGCCCTTCGATCACCGGATTTTTCCCGCCAAACCATGATAGCAGCCTGTAGTATTCCTCGTCCGTAATCTGCAGGATACCTCCATGGCGCTTTTTGTTCCTTCCCATGTCATATTCCTCCGGTTCCAAAATTCGGAACCTGCCGGAAGAAAGGTCCTTAGACACCATTGGCAGATATCCCTTCCCTGCAGCAAACCGGTCCGCAACCACACACCAGGTCTCCCCATCCGGCAAAAGATACCCCTCCGGCCCTTCCACGCCGTCAAGCGCTTCAAACACGGGAGAATCAATCTGTGTAAATTCTCCCAGCAGGGAATCCGCCCCTTCCAGGATTAGCCGTTTTGTCACTTCATCCTTGGAAATGCGGTAGTAGCGGCCGCCGCTTTCCAATATTGTAGTATCGATCACATGATTTTCCCTTTCTATATAAAGAAAGGTCTCTGAAAAGGTACTAAAATCTTTCGTGTATGCCGCATAGATCTTCTGTTTTTTCCCTGCCCCGGACGTTGTTTCCTCCGGGGTCATGGAAGCAAAAAATACCAGAAATTCTTTCTTCTCCCTATCATATACAGCCTCCGGGGCCCACACACAGCCTGCCCCGGGAACTCCCACCGTATAACTCCGCTCTCTGCCCCAATGGACCAGATCTTTCGATTCCCATATGATCAGATCCCTGCTCCCTTCATACTGGGCCGCTTCCCATCCTTTTCCCGCCTCGATCCTAAGATCCGTGGCAATCAGATAGATGATCCCGCTTTCAGGGTCACGCACCAAAAAAGGATCCCTCACCCCCAAGGCTCCGGTCTTAGAGTATAAGATAGGATTTCCGCCGTTTAAATCTTCCCAGTGCAGTCCATCCCGGCTTAAGGAAAAATAAATCTGCTCTCCGTCCTTTTCCTCCCCAATAAAATGGGCAAATAAATATCCTGCCATTTCTCCACCTCTTATGCTTTTGATATGAAATGGGGAATCCGGTATTGCGGACTCCCCACCACTTTTACTTGTTTTTTACTGCTTTATTATTTTTTTAGTCTGACAACATTCCAGCTATGCTTGCCAAATACCGTGGTAAAATGCCCGTCTTCCATATGAGACGCATTTCCGGTAACCGGTGCTACACAATCCGGGTTACTTTCGGTATTGACAGCCTTCATGTCATCATGGGTAAGGATGATGTGCTCTGCTACCTTGTAATCCTTAAACTGCCTTAGATCACAGCCAACTTCCAGATCCTCGTCAAGGCTCTTGTTCACGGCAAAGATGGTAAGCTCCTCGTTCTCCTCATCCCAGATGCATACGCTGTCAAGGAAGGAAATCTCTCCAAAATTCTTGCTCTCATAAGAAGGCGCTTTCACAAGTGTATTGAGCACCGTTCCCCTTCCGTATACGCTGGCATGCATATACGGATAAAAGATCGTCTGACGCCATGCCCCGGTATCGGAAGTCATGATCGGCGCAATCACATTAACAAGCTGTGCAAGGCAGGCGATCTTCACCCTGTCCGCATGACGCAGCATAGTGATCAGCATACTTCCTACCAATAGCGCATCCTCAAAATTATACACATCCTCCAGCTGATGAGGCGCCTGTACCCATTTCTCCAACTGAGCATCCGCTTCGTTGCTGTGATACCATACGTTCCACTCGTCAAAAGAAAGGTTGATCTGCTTTTTGCTGCGCTTCTTAGCCTTTACGCAGTCCGCAATGGACAATACGGAAGAAATAAACTCGTCCATCCCCTTGGAATTAGCAAGAAATTCCGGCGTGTCATTTTCTCTGTTCCCGTAATACTGATGAAGGGATAAATAATCCACCTGGTCGTAACATTCACTGAGCACTTCCTCTTCCCAATAACCAAAGGTGTCCATGCCAAGGCTTGAGCTCCCGCATGCCACGGTCTCAATATCCGGATCTAAGAACTTCATAAGCCTGCCCGTCTCCGCAGCTGCCCGGCCATATTCTTTTGCCGTCTTATGGCCCATCTGCCAAGGGCCGTCCATCTCATTTCCCAGGCACCACAGCTTGATGTTATGCGGTTCTTCATAGCCGTGTTTCCTTCTTAAATCGCTGTAATAAGTACCTTTCTTAAAGTTACAGTACTCCAGGATATCCTTGGCTTCCTCAGGACCTCTGGTTCCTAAGTTTACGGCCATCATCACTTCTGTTCCCGCTTTTTTCGCCCAATCCGCAAACTCATTTAAGCCAAACTGGTTAGACTCGATCACATGCCATGCCAGATCTACCTTAGCCGGACGCTCCGCCTTCGGTCCTACGCCGTCTTCCCAATGATAGCCGGAAACAAAATTCCCGCCGGGGTAGCGCACGATGGGAACCTTAAGCTCCCTTACCAGCTCAAGCACATCCTTTCTCATCCCCTGCTCATCCGCAAAAGGGCTGTTCTCCTGATAGATCCCTTCATACACGGCGCGTCCTAAATGCTCGATAAAAGAACCAAAAATCCTTTTATCCACCGCACCGGTCAGATAATACTTGTCTACAATGATCTCTGCTTTTTTCATCTCATACCTCATTTCTGCCAACTTCATGGCTCCGCTTACATAGTGATTTTATTATAAAGCCGTCCGGCAATATTTTCCCATCTCCTTTTCTCCGATTCATTTGACTTTTCTTCCGGTCATATGCTATACTCTCTTTCAAGATTCCGGGGCATCGAAAAGCCCTTTTCCATAACCTGTAAGGAGGTTCCCTGCTATGTATCTGCTGAATTTCTGTGAATACGGCCGTTCCAACCACGATTACGATACGATTTCCCGCCCCTCCGGCAGCGGGGATTATCTTTTTTTACAATTTAAAGCCCCCATGAAGGTCTACATAGAGGACAAGATCACCATCACCCGGGAAAACGCCTGCATCCTTTATACCCCGGGTTCTCCCCAGCGCTATCAGGCAGTGCGCAGGTTTTACAACAGCTACCTTCACTTTTCTTCCGATGAAAATCCCGGCCAAAGTTTTGGTATACCGGAAAATTCCATCTTTTACCCGGAAGATCCCATGCAGGTTGATTCCTTTATTTCCCGGCTGCATCAGGAGTATTTTTCCAGCATTCCTTTCCGGGAGGAATCCATCCATGCCCTGATCACACTGATGTTCCTCACCATCGCCAGGGGGCTTACAAAAGCCACCACACAAAAAGAAGACGCCGGCCATCTTTACCCTGTGTTCCAAAGCCTGCGCCTGAAAATGCTGACCGAATGTGGAGAAAACTGGGATATGGAGCGTCTGTGCAAGTGCGTGAACCTGGAAAAAAGCCAGTTCTACGCATATTACCGTAATTTTTTTTCCTCTACGCCCAAAAATGACCTTCTCCGCGCACGCTTAGAGAAGGCCAAATATTTACTGAGTAATGAAGCATTACAGGTAAAAGAAGTGGCTCAGCTTTGCGGTTTCCAAAGCCAGGCACATTTTACCCGGTACTTTAAAGCTTATTGCGGCTGCCCTCCAGGGGCATATGCCAAACAGATCATTTAGCTGCCTCCGATCCAAGATCCGGTTCCTCGCAAAGAGTGATCTCCCCGGCAGCTTTCCCTTCCGTCTCAAAGATAAGGATGGTATTTTCCCCTTCTTTTAAGAAGGGTGCAGGGATATAGAGCCTTTTTTGGGGGCCAATCTCCCAGAACCTTCCTATATTAATACCGTTGACCAAAACACAGCCTTTTCCCCAGCCGGTAAGATCAAGGAACGTATCGCCAAGCTCATCCGCCGTAAAGGTAAATTCATAAAATCCCGGCTGTTCCTCTTTAGCCGGCATATCAAAGGAAAGCCCGCTAAGATCCTCCATGGGAAGACAGTACATATCCCAGTAATAATGCTGATGTCCGTTGATCTGCACACACCGGTCAATACCTTTTCTCTGCATTTCCATGGTAGACCCAAAGTTAACCCGCCCCATATTCTCCACAAGGATAGAAAGCTTTTCCCCTTTCTTCACCGGGCTCTCAAAGATATGGTCGCTAAGCAGCTCCCGGTCATACAAGGTCACAAGGGGTTTTTCATCCATAAAGATATTTGCCCTGTCATTTGCCCCGTAAAGCCGGATCCTTTCTATATCGCCTTCCCATTTCAAAGCGCTTTCATACAGAATGTAGCCATAGCCCTGGCCCAGTTTTTCCATGGAACAAGGATGCAGTTCCGTTACCGGCTTCGCAAGGTTTTGCAGGTTGTCAAACAGCCCGGCGCTCCGGCACTCCTTTAAGGTTCCGTAGCCCTTCCTTGTGATCTTGGTGGTAAATGTGACTTCCGGTATCCTGGTATATTTCCCAATCACTTCTTTAAAGGCTTCATACTTGGGCGTGATCTGTCCGTCCTCGGTAAGCAGGGCATCGTAATCATAGGATGTCACGTCCGCCGCCAACACGTCGTAGTAATTGGAGCCATTCATAAAGCCAAAATTGGTTCCACCCACAAACATATAAATATTAACATGCCCCTCGGAAAGGATATCCTCAAGATCCCTTACATGCTCCTCTATATCCCCTCTTTGATGGCAGGGTGCGCCCCAGCTGTCAAACCAGCCTACCCAGAACTCCATACACATCAGCGGCTTATCGCCAATCTTTTGTTTCATCACCGCAAACTGCTGTTTCCCTTTGGATCCGAAGTTCCCGGTCTGCAACACCCCGTTGGTCCTGCCACAGTCAAAGGCATCCCCAAAGGGTCCGTCGGAAGTGACAAGAGGCACCGTGCAGCCGCAGTCCTGCAGCATTTCCTTCAGCCACCGCATATATTCCTTGTCATCCCCGTAGTAGCCATACTCATTTTCCACCTGCATCATGATGACAGGGCCGCCCTCCGTCACCTGCAGCGGCACGATCTCCTCAAACAGCCGTACCAGATAATCCCGGGTGCTCTTTAAATAAGGCCCGTACATACACCTAAGACGCATCCCATCCTCCTTAAGAAGCCACCAGGGCAGTCCGCCAAATTCCCATTCCGCACAGATATAAGGCGACGGGCGTAAGATTACCCAAAGCCCCAGTTCCTGTGCCGTCCGCACAAAGCGGGTCACATCCAGGATCCCGGAAAAATCGAATTTTCCCTTTTCCTTTTCGTGGAGATTCCAGGGGATATAAGTTTCCACCGTATTACACCCAAGGGCTTTCAGCTTTTCCAGCCTGTCACGCCAGTATTCCGGCGGGATGCGGAAATAGTGGACACCCCCTGAAATGATCTTGATCTTTTCCCCATTCAGGTAAAAATCATCCCTTATCTCAAAATAATCACTCATACCGTTCTCCCTTTTTTAAAAAAGAGGTAAGGATACCTGATCCTTACCTCCTTACTGCGCATTTCCAAATTGCATTACTTATTTGTAAAGTGCGTCAAACTGTGCCTGCAGTTCTGCAGTAACGTCATTGACACCTGCCGCCTCAAGGGCTGCCTGATACTCAGCAACGATATCCTCAGCCGTTCCAGAATACTTACCGAAAGCAATCTGCTTCATATATCTGTCATGGATCTCATTGATGTTCTGGATCTGTGACTGAATCGGGTCAACGTTTGCCACGAACTGACCATAAGGATATTCAATCTTGATCTTGTCATATTCAGCATAAAGGGCATCAATCTTTTCCCAGTAACGGCTTGCATCCCTGATCTCAAGGTCATCATTACGGCCCCACCAGTAGTTAGTCGTTCCGTTGATGTTATCTGTATCCTGGTTGTAACCTTCCGGAGTTGTCCTTAAGCCATCTGCTGTAATCTCATAAGACACGCCCTCAATACCATAGCAGAACAAGTTGTAGCATTCAGGATCATTTCTTAAAAGGTCATAAACCATCAGTGCCCTTTCCGGATTAGCGCTTCCTGCGGAGATTGCCATTGCACCATGGGTAATGGAAAGCGCTACTACGTTCTGAGCTTCTTCACCAAAGTAGAAGAATCCTGATTCTGCATCCGGGTCATCTACATAGATTGTGTTTGCCGGTGTGTGGCTTACAAGGTCTGTCCATGTCTGGGTGTGGTGCTGCTCTGCCGCAACCTTACCAACCCTGTAATCATCACGGTTTGTAGCTGCCGTGTTGTTAAGCACGTCTGTCTGCCATACGCCGATCTCATCCCATTCCTTCATCATCTTAGCAAACTCTACCAAAGAATCTGTTTCGGTCATATAAGGACAGTAAACGGTGTAAAGGTCATCCTTGGTGCCGCCCCACATAGCGCCTGCGTTGATACCATCAATAGAAACGTAGTTGGAATGAGACTGAATCCATCCGCCAGCCAGCTGCGAATGCTGTGTACCGTCAGAATCCCAGGGAATGATGTCAGGATATGTTTCCTTCACATAACGGAAATAAGTTGTCATATCTTCCCAGCTATGTACGCCGTTTGCAAGACCTGCCTCTTTCGCCCAGTCAAGACGATAAGTAAAGCCATGGTTGGTCCACTGTGCGTAATTGTCTTCCGGCATCAGGTAGATTTCCCCGTTGTACTTGCAGAGCTCCCAGTTTTCAGCAGGAACGCTTGCCCATGTCTTAGGTGCGTATTTCTGGAGCATTTCCTCGGATAACTCAAGGAAAGCGCCGTTCTTTGCGTTGGGCCATGCATCCAGCCAGTCAGAAGCTGTACCAACCAGATCTACAGTACCATCCATACGTGCCAAAGTCAAGTTGTAATTGGAAAGATAATCTGTCCAGGAAATGAAGTTGATGTCAAGCTCTGCGTTTACCTTTTCAGTAAGGATCTCGTTTAACTTAACCATCATCTCGTCATATTTTTCCTTTGTTCCGGAAGGTGTGTCACCGGTTGTCATGTAGGTGATCACTACATGCTCGGATGTGTCCACATCTGCCCAGGGATCGTCGGAAGCTACCGCTGTATCGTCCGTCGCTGCTGCATCATCTGTCGCTGCCGCGTCATCAGATGCGCTGTCGTCTGCTACAGAACTGTCATCTGCCGCGGGTGTGCTGGTGTCTGCCGGCGCATCGGATTTACCGCCGC
The DNA here is from genome assembly GCA_910587295.1 of uncultured Lachnospiraceae bacterium. Classification (GTDB taxonomy): domain Bacteria; phylum Bacillota; class Clostridia; order Lachnospirales; family Lachnospiraceae; genus Suilimivivens. The sequence goes on from CAJULP010000001.1 coordinate 9,519, forward strand.
AAGCTGCAAGGCTTGCCGTCATAGCTGCTGCCAACAAAACTGCAAGAATTTTCTTTTTCATTTCTTACCTCCACGTTTTTATTTTTGTTTATATTGAACTTTTAAGAGACATCAGCCCCTTAAAAGCATCAACCTTTTACTGCGCCAACCGTAATACCACTGATGAAATATTTCTGTACGAAGGGATACAAAAGCACAATCGGTCCCGTTGCCAATACCGCATTGGCCATCTTAACGCTCTCCTGCGGGATATCCGCAATGCTGACAAACTGGCCTGCCACGGAGTTTTTCAATGCGTCGATCTTATTTACCACCTCGTATAAAGTATACTGCAGCGGCTTTACCGCCACCTTAGAGCCGAGGAACAGAGAGGACTGATACCACTCGTTCCAGTAGCCGAGAGCAAGAAACAGGCCGATGGTAGCCAAGGCCGGCTTTAACATGGGCAGGATCAGTGAGATAAAGATCCTCATATCCCCCGCACCGTCAATCTTGCCTGACTCCGTGATCTCATGCGGAATCGCCTTCACGAAGTTCTTCATCAGGATGATCAGCCAGGGTGACATCATAAGGGGAAGAAGCACCGCCAGGTAGCTGTCCTGTAAATGATAAGTCTGTGTCATCAGCAGGTAGTAAGGCGCAAGGCCTGCCGAGAACAAGCTGGTAAAGTAGATATAGAAGGAGATTGCGTTCCGAAAGAAGAAATCCTTCCTCTGCAGGGCGTAGCCTGTCATGGATATGATGGAAAGCCCCACTCCCGTACCTACCACTGTCATTACGATCGTCAATATGTATGATTTCCAGATACCGCCGTTTTTCGTGACCATATCATATGCTTCCAGCGTAATATCTTTCGGTATCAGCTGAACACCCTCCGCCCGGATCACGGCCTCACTGGTAAACGAGGAGCTTACGATAATCAAAAACGGGATGATACAGCACACGGCATAAAACGTAATAAACGCATATCCAAACCCGCGGATGATTTTATCTGATGTGCCAAGTTTCACCTTAGCGCCTGACTCCATTAAATCTTTATCATTATTCTTCGCCATTTTTGCTTCCATCCTTTCCTAGAACAGGGAGTAATCCGGTTCTATCTTCTTGACAATATAGTTGACCGTCATAACTATCACAAATCCCACTACCGACTGGTAGAACCCGACCGCTGACGCGGTGGAGAAATTGAAGTTCGTCATAGTCGCCCGGTACACATAGGTCTCGATGATATCCGTGGTCGGATACAGGATCGGGTTGGTACCTATAATGTTATAGAACAGACCGAAGTTTCCTTTTACGATACCGCCAAGGGCGAATAACAACAAGATTACAATCGTAGGCTTCAAGGAAGGAAGGATGATGTACCGGATCCTCTGGAAACCGTTGGCGCCGTCCACCTTGGCCGCTTCCATCATTTCCCCGTCTATGCCCATAATGGAGGCGAAGTAGACCACCGAGTTATAACCTGTCTGCTGCCACAGGTAGATAACCACCAGCAGCACCGGCCACACTTTCGGATCCGAATAAGGCTGCCATTTCTCAAGCCCCATACTGGTAAGGACACTGTTTACAAAACCGGTATCAAAATTGAGCAGGTTGAATACCAAAAGCCCTACCAACACCTGTGAAATAAAATAAGGGAGGAACAGGATGGTCTGGGATACCTTCTTAAACATTTTGCTCTGCAGCTCGTTTAGCAAAATTGCCACAAACACGGCAAGCGCATTCCCCAACAGGATAAACGCCAGATTATATAAGACTGTATTTTTCGTCAGGTTCCATAATTCGCCGGAAGTAGCCAGAAACTTAAAGTTATCCAGGCCGATAAACCGGCTCCCAAAAATACCGTCACGGTAGTTGTACTTCACAAATGCCACATAAATCCCTGGCAGCGGCATGTAGTTGAACATAAAGAAAAAGATAACCGCCGGTATGCACATAAGCAGCAGCGTCCGATTCCTTACGACTTTTTGCCAGAAAGTCAAATCACTTTTACGCTTTTTCATTCTTCACCCTCACTCTCTTTCTAAATATAACTGTTTGTAGTGCTTTTGTCGGTTTTGAAACCGGTTGCACAGTTATATTTAAACACAAATCCCTCACTTAGGTCAATACATTTTTTGAAACCGGTTACCATTTTGTGAATATTGCACGCATTATCTGTTTCCTATTTGTTTAATATGACGGGTGATTTCAAAACGAAAACGTTTAAGTAAACTTACCCAAAGCGTATCAAAAGAACTTTCCTCACAAAAAAAGAGACCCCAGCTTCCAAGGCCGTGTGTCTCTTGTAAAATTTATTTTGTTATGCTCCCCCCGGTGCGGGTCCGCTGCTCTCGCGAATCATAAGCGCCGGCGTCACCTTCTGGTGCCTCGGCACTTTTCTCCCCTGTGCCACGGCAATTGCCGTCTCAACCAGCTTTCTGCCAAACGTCACATAATCATAGTCGATACTGGTAAGCTTAGGGATCAGCAGTTCCGCCAGATGGGTATTATCATAGCTGACTACCGAGATATCTTGCGGAATCCGGTATCCATGTTCCGAAGCACTGCGCACTACCCCTGCCGCGGCAAAATCATTGATCGCGATCACGGCAGTCGGGATATCGTCCAATTCCAAAACCTGATTCATACAAAAGTATCCGGTTTCGTAGTTATAGCTTCCCTCTATGACATATTCTTCCCTATACGGGATATGATGTTCCTTCAAGATTTCTCTGTATTCCTGCGCTTTATTAAAGGTGGCCAAGACATCCTTTCTGCCGCCCACCATGGCAATCCTCTCATGTCCTAACCCCAACAGATAATCCATCAAAAGCCTTACCGCCCGCTTAGCATCAATCTGCACCTCATAACTGGGCGTACCGTCCAGTTTACCGGTGACCACCAATGGGATGTTGGGAATGATCTGCTTTACCTTTTCCACATATTCTCCGTTGGAAACAAGGTCGTCGGCCCGGCCTCCAAGCTGAATGATAGCATCCACCCTCTGCTGCTGCAGCATTTCAAGATGCATTTCCTCACGCTCCGTGATCCCCAGTGAATTACACAAAAGCGTAGTATACCCGGCTTCCCTTGCCGCATTTTCACAGGCTACAAAAACCTCGGAATAATACGGGTTACGGATATCCGCCGCCACAATACCTATAGCCTTGCTCTTATTATCCGAAAGCCCTCTGGCCATGGCATTTGGCATAAAATTATATTTTTCTATTAAATTTTGAACCTTGTCCCTTTTTTCTTTGCGCACATTTGCGCTATTGGTCAATACCCTTGATACCGTTGCCGCGGAAACTCCCGCTTCCTTCGCAATATCATAAATGGTAAGCGCTTTGTCTTTATTTTCCGGTAGCTTCTCCATAACTCCTGACTCCAATTAAATACCAATCTTACGAAACATATCATAAGAAAAAAAGTGAAATCTGTCAAGATTGGAGGGAAAGTATGTTTCGCTGAAAGTATGTTTCCAGATCTATTTACCCTAAGCCCTTGCGCCTTTGCTCCTCCTGCTCAAAAACCCGCTGGATCCTTTTCAGCAGATCCTCCGAATAAAAAGGCTTCAATATGTAATCGCAGATTCCAAGCTTGGCGCTTTCCAAGACCATATCCTTATCCTCCACACCGGTCAGCATGACCACCGGGATATCCGACCGGCCTCTCATGGAACGTATCTCCCGCAGTGTGGTGATACCGTCCTTTTGCGCCATCTGGATATCCAGCAAAATAAGATCCGGCTTTTCCTGCTCTAAATATTTCAAAGCCCGGCTCCCTGAATTGACTGTGACCACATCATATTCCTCTCGAAGAGTATTTGAAATCCGTGTCAAAATAATTGCCGTGTCGTCTACCGCTAAAATACGCCTTTTAGAATCTCCGCCTTCCGTCTGACCCATTTTATTCTCACTCCTTCCCTAATATACCCAAAAGCCGGCTAAGCAGCTCTTCCGCATTGTCATCCTCATACAGCCGCAGCTGATCTTGTATCTCCAAAAGATGCTCCCTGATATCTGACGGCAGCTCATGGAGCAGTATGGCCTCTATTCTTTCCCCACACTCCCTGGATCGGAAATGCTCCAGTTCTTCCAACGCTGCCGCTATTTCATCCGTCAAATCTTTTATCGGCAGACTGGGGAGCATTTCTTTCTCCTCATCCCCCCTCTGGCGTTCCAGAAATTGCCCGATATTCTCAAGGAGTGTCTCATATTCTGCCAGCAAAACCGGAAACTGTTCCGATATAAGCTCTCTGTCGCCTTGTGCGGCGGCATCCTCCTGTGCCCGGGCCATAAAAGACACATTCATTGCCCCGATATTGGCGGATGCACTCTTAAGCCCATGTACCTCTATCTGATAAAGCGAAAGATCTGATTTTACCAGTTCACCCAGCAGCTTTGTCTTTCGCTTACCGTCCACATAATAAAGCTCCAGCAGATCCATAAAACCCGCTTCATCACCGGTATAATACTGCATTGCCGCATCCATATCCAGACCGTCAATGCAAATCGCCGCCAGATCCGGCGCCTTAGCTTTCTCTTCATCCTCCCGCACCTGCCTGTTCTGTTCCGGCACCCAGCGGAGCAATAGCTGGTTCAGCTCCTTTCTGTCAAGAGGCTTGGCAATAAAATCCTGAAAACCGTTTTTCAGAAAATGTTCCTTCATTCCTTCCATTGCATTGGCAGTCAGAGCCACCATAACAGGAAATGTTCCGTTTTCGCCGCAGTCTTTTCTAATGACCCTGGCCGCCTCAATACCATCCATACCGGGCATCATATGATCCATAAAGATGATGTCGTACCGGGCCTTACGCACCATCTCAATGGCCTCCGGTCCGCTTTCCGCCTGAGAAAGATCAAAGTCATAATTTTTCAAAAAGCCTTTTGCCACTTTAAGGTTTATGACATTATCATCCACCACCAGCACCTTAACGTCAGGGGCCGTAAACAGATCCGTAATCTTCTGTTCCATCCTTGGAACATCGGGCACCTCAAAGACCGGACGTTTGTCTACAATCTTCTGAGGGATAGTGATCCTGACCGTGGTTCCTTTGCCGTAAACGCTTTCCACATCAATGGTTCCATCCATCAGCCCCACTAAATGTTTTACAATGGCAAGCCCCAGCCCGGTTCCCTCCGCACTCCGGTTCCGCTTGGAATCCACCTGCCGGAAATCCTCGAAGATCTTGCCAAGGTCTTCCTGCCTGATCCCGCATCCCGTATCCTCCACCTGGAACATAAGCAGTTCCTCATCTTCATTTCTACCCGGCTGACCCGTAATATATGCCCGCACATATCCTTCTTTCGTAAATTTTATGGCATTGCTCAATATATTAATCAGGATCTGTTTGATCCTGCCATCATCGCCGCAATAGCGGCATGGAATCTTCTCGTCACATTCATATTTTAAGATCAGCCCCCGCTGGGAAGCGGCCATATCCATCATTCCTATAATCTCATCCACCATAGCTTTTATATGGTAATCCACATACACCAATTCCATTTTGCCTGCCTCCACCTTGGACAGGTCCAAAATATCATTGATGATCGCCAGCAGGCTTTTTGCGGCAGACTGCACATCCTTGGCATGGGCATAAATTTCAGCATCCCCGCACTCCTCCATGATAATATCGTTCAACCCGATAATGGCATTCATGGGAGTCCGTATCTCATGGGACATGTTAGCCAGAAACTCACTTTTGGCAATACTGGCCTTCTCCGCCTGAAGCCGCACCTGCTTGATCTCGTTAATATAGGTCTTTATATCGGTCATATCCAGGATCAGGATCACGCATCCCTGCTTCCTGCCGTTTTCGTCCACGATACGCTTGCTGTGGCTTTCATAATGCCGCCCGTTAAGCAAAAAACTCTGAGGGGTATCCTCGTTCAACATTTCCTCGCGAAAATCCTCCAACACCCGGATATTTTCCCCCAGCTTATGGGCAGGCAGGCTGGTGAAGATATCTGCCGCCGCCATATTATAGCTGACCAGCCTATCATGGTCATCCAATGAGATCACGCCGTCGCCTAAACTTTCTAAGACTTTCTCTGCCGCCAGATGCCGGAAGTCATAATTACGGCGGCTCCAGACTACGATGACCACCGAGGACATGGATATCGCCAGCGTTACCGGCGTAAAATCAAACTTCACCACAATTTTACATACATAAGCAATCAGCACAACTACCGGCAGAGAAGAGATTCCAAGAATCGTCCAATACTGACGGTGCACCTGTCGGTCCGAGCACTCACGGATGGCGCTTATCAAAGTATAAATGCAAAGGAAATAAGGAATGATGATACGGCTGAACATAAAAAACACATACAGCGGGCCGTATGTGATGTTTATATGGTAAAATCCGTCTACGCCTGCTGTCCATTGAACTTCCCGGTAAAAAAGGCCATACCAGTTAAAAAACACCGAAGGCAGGACAAAAAAATTAATTGTGCCAAGGATCCTTAAAAATGTTTTAGGCGGGGTACGATAACAATAGATATAAAGAAACCAGCAATAGCATATGGGCACAAAAGCAGAACCTACATTTTCCACGCTCACCGCCGTCATGGCAGCTTGCACCGTAGGTGCGGTCAGCTCCAGTAAATAACCCACGTTCTGCACCAGACAGCCGCACATGATAATGACCAGCAGCTTTTTTTCCTTTGCACCATCCCCGTTAAGTAAAAGAAGCAGCGCTATGACAGTCAGGCATATGCCAAAGCATTCCAATGCGATCACAAAATTTACCATACTACCCCTCCCGCTTGCAACTCTATGAACCGCCATAATAATATTACAATTTTGTTATCGTGTCAAGAAACAGCATAGATAAGCGGTGTGGAATAGTAACAATTTTACAGCTCTATCAGTTCCCCTTCCGCTCCATCTATGGAAGGCTGTACAAATACCCGGATCGGGCCTTTGCCCGTCCTTCTTACATACACGGCCAGATCCCCCCTGAATGTGTTCCGGTAATCACTGGAAAAAGGCGTTACGTCCCCAAGATTTCCATTGTCGATGCCGGCAAGTTCCCCCCATCCCTGAACCTGGATCTTAACCTCTCTGTCATCATCTTCCACTTTCCGCCCGTTTTGATCTACCAGGTGTACCAGGATCTGGTATAAATACCCCGTCTGTCCGGAGGCCTCTTCCCAATCCATCCCGGAAAGCATATCCCGCTCCTTCCAAATTGCCGCCGATAAGGATTCCGGGCTTCCTTGCGCATCCTTGAAAGTCTCCTCCCTATCCCTGCCGGCTGCATCCTCCGTCTTCCAGAGGGCTTTGCGTCTGGCGTAATCAGGCTTGGGAAAACCTGCGGTGGTCAGAATCCCGGCAGGTGAACCGTGGACCGGCCAGCCTCTGGCTTCACCTAAGTAGTCGATCCCCGTCCACAAAAACTGCCCACAGATGTAAGGATGATCCGTCACCGCCTGCCACGCCTCATCACTGTGGCTGTTTTCGCTCCCAAGGAAAGTCTTATCCGGGAACCGCCGGTGATCCGCCTCATATAAATGCTCCTTATAATTATAGCCCACCACGGAAAGCGTATCAAAAAATCCCAGCCTTGAAGACAGCTCCGGAAAAGCCGCCGCAACCGTTACCGGGCGGTCAGGATCTTCCTCCCTGACGATGCCGGAAAGCTTTGCCGCCAGCACACTAAGCCGCTCCATATTGGGTTTATTGCTGTCATACTGCCGCTCCGCTTCCGGTTTATTGGCATCGTTGTTCCCCGTCATCGTTTCAAACATGGGATGGCAATAAGGGTCATTGGGATAATCAATCTCATTGCCAATGCTCCAGAGGATCACGCTTGGATGGTTTCTGTCTCTTCGCACCATCGCCCGAAGGTCCGCTTCATGCCATGCCGGAAAATCCTCATAATATCCCTGGTGCTTCGGCGGATATACGTTGTGCCCCGTTGACCACTTGTTTTTAGGATTTTCCCACTCATCAAAGGCCTCATCCATCATCAAAAAGCCCATGGCATCGCACAATCCGTAAAGCTCCGGCATGTGGGGATTATGACTGCACCGGATGGCGTTACAGCCGCATTCCTTCAAAAGCGCAAGCCGCCTCTGCCATACCTCAGCTTTCATAGCTGCCCCCAGACAGCCTCCGTCATGGTGGACACAGACCCCTTTTATCTTCATATTCTCTCCATTTAAGAAAAATCCCTGATCCGGTAAAAAGGCAATGGTCCTGATCCCCACCTTTTCCTCATGGACAAGGTATTCCTCCCCGCCGTTAACACAGTACCAGCTCTTCATCCGGTACAGATAAGGGGAGTCCGGCGACCAGAGGGCGGGGTTTTCCACTTTTCCCGAAAGCTCTATCCTGCCAGTCTTTCCCGGTCCTACCTCAGTCTCTCCCAAAAACTCCGCCGCACTGTTCCCCTCATCGTCAATGAGCGCTGTCCTTACTCCTAATCTCACCTGCTCCTTTTTATCGTTTACCGGTTCATGGATAACAAAAACCCGGGCCGCTTCCACACCGCCGCCTGCATTTCCCTGTCCTTCCAAAACCTGCTCTGTACGAAAGACGCATCCATACTCTGCCGGATGTACCTTCTCCTCAATACATACTGTTACCTTTCTGGTAATCCCGCTTCCGGTAAACCATCTGGAATCTGCCAGATCATCGTGCACCACCTTTACGCTTACTTGGTTTTCCTCCTGACCAAAAACGACCATGTCACTGATGTCATAGGAAAAAGGAACATATCCGTTAGGACGCTTTCCCAAATAATAACTGTTGCAAAAAACCCGGCTGTTTTTGTATACACCGTCAAACCGCAGGCTTATCTTTTTCCCCCGGTATTCTTCCGGCAGATGAAAGGTTATCCTGTACCAGCCGATCCCGCCCTGCAGATAACCGGTTCCACTGGAATATTCCCTGGAAAACGGGGCTTCCACCGACCAGTCATGGGGAACCATCACCCTTCTCCAGCTGCCGTCATCATAACCTTTATACCATGCGTCCTCACATTCTCCCAAATGAAACCGCCAATTTTCTCTTAATTCCATCCTAACACTGTCCATAAAAAATCCCTCCGGTACCTGTAATATAGAAAGTTCTAAAAACCTTCCTATATGATAAGAAACCCGGAGGACAAAAACAATAGATAAAACAGACTCATTTTATCCAATAACGACTTTATATGAAATTTTCTTTTTCCCCTCCCTGTCCGCTCCTTGCAAAGGCTGCCGGGGAGATCCCTGTATATTTTTTAAATACCCTGCTGAAATAATATTCGTCCGGAAAACCTACCCGCTTCCCGATCTCCCCTATCTTCATGGAGGTATTGCACAAAAGCAGCTTGGCATGGTGGATCCTTACCTGGGTCAGGTACTGGAATACCGTCTTCCCGTTTACCTTTTTAAAGACCCGGTTCATATAATCAAAATTATGTCCAAACAGTTCTTCCAAAAAAGGGCTTGCCACTTCCTTTCCGTAATTCTGGTTCAGCCATTCCACCATCTTTCCCACCATCTCATAGTAGACCGGCCGGCCGGACCTTTGCGATTCCCCGGCTTCATCCAAAAAGCAGCGGCTGATCTCCATAAATGCCTGCTGGACATAGCAGGCACACATCACCTTATAGTTTTCCACGGATTTATAATTTTCCTGCATGGCCATCTGCAGCAGCTCTTCCACCTTAAACCGCACTGCCTTGCTGCCAATGTGGCAGTGCCTGGGCAGGTAGACCGGGCTGTTTTCGCACTGGTCATAAGAAAAAATATCGCTGTTTAACGCCTCTTCCCTGCTCTTAGATAAAAGTCTTACAGCTTCCCTGTCATCCGCAAACCGAAGCAGCCGGAAATCATCATGCATGAAATGAACATAATAGTATTCACATTCTGATGGTCTTACCCCCACATGAGTCCTGTCCTTGTCTAAAATGCACATATCCCCTGCCTTCAGGCACAGCGGCACCCCGTCTTCTTCCAGATACATTTCCCCGTGCTTTGCCACATACATAATATACTCCAAGTCTTTTCTTTTTCTGTGACGCCAGGATGCGCCCATCACCGCTTCGTCAACAAAATGGATCTTCGGCAGCATATCCCCTCTCATCCGGTAAAGCTCCATCCCCTCCCCCTTTTCCCAACGGCTACATCACCAGCATGGATACCAAAGGGATCGTTGCCACTGACAAAATAGTGGTAAGGGCCACCCCTTTTGATGCCATTTCATAATCTCCGTCGTACTGCTGCGCCAACATGGCGGTCATGCTCCCCACCGGCGTTGCCAGCATGATAAGGCAGACCCCGCATATCACCTCATTGCTCACAAACTGCTTCACGATCAGCACCCCCACCACCGGGATGATCAGAAGCTTCACCACTGAAAAAATAAGCAGCCTTACATCCGTAAAAAGCTTTTTAAGGTCGATAGTGGCCAAAGACGCACCGATGACCATCATGCTAAGGGGCGCCGTCAGGTTACTTAAATGGGTGGCGGTATCCGCGATCATGCCCGGCACCGGGATCTTACACAGATATACGATCATAGTGGCAATGCAGGCAATCACTCCCACATTTAAGATCCTCTTTAATAAAAAAGCACTACCTTTTTCCTTCTCCGGCGCTTCCGGGGATTTTGTCTCTGGCGACATTGCGGAAACGCCATAGGTATAGATCAAAATATTATAGGGAATGGTAAATAACGCCGCATAAAGCAAGGCGCCGCTGCCGTAGAGGGCGGCGATCACCGGAAATCCCATAAACCCAATATTGGAAAATACCGTCATTGCCTGATAGGTTCCGCGGCTTTCTTTTTCCACCTTAAGGGCAGGAGGAATGACCTGCGCCACAAGAAGGAGAGCCAGATACATCACCAGGATTATGATCACCGTAGTCAATAACTCCCTGCCTTCTATCTTTTCATCCCCAAGACACCCGGTGAACACCAGCGCCGGATTGGCAATGTTCACTACGATAGCGGACAGCTTTTTGCTTGCCTCATCCGTTATAATTTCTTTTTTATAGCAAAAATAGCCAATCCCCATCAGTAAAAAAAGAACCACCATTTGTTCCAACAATAGCATGATCATTTACTCCTTACGTTATCTTTTTCCATAAGAGCGGACCGCCACATTCAGCTTTCCCTTTTTGCTGACGCCCGTCTCACCCAAAAATTCAAACTTCCCGTACCCTCTGACGCTGACCACATCCCCGCTTTTTAAAAGGCGGCTGGTGTTTTCACAGGGTTTTCCCCCCACAAAAACCTTCTTTTGCCGGAATAATTCCGCTCCATCCCCCCGGGAAAGGCGGTATACCTTAGAAACCACCCCGTCGATACGGCCGGAAGATACCTGGATCGCCAGCTCTTCGCAATCACGATCCGGATCAGGCAAAATCCCACCGGCTGATGAACATGACACGGAGGTATGCTTTACTTTCACCAGGTTTTCCGTAATAAAATCCGCCATACTGCTTGTACAGAAAATAAAAGCTTCATTCCCTGCTATAAGAATATCCCCCAGCCTGTCCCGTTCTATCCCAAGATTCATCAGCGCCCCCAGATAATCCCTGTGAGTCAGCACATCCGCAAATTTTGCCGAGACAGGCGACACCTTAAGGCAGCTGATCGGAAACTCCTCCTCATACCCCATAAGCTCTTCGCCGCCAAAGCGAAGCATGACCCGCTCCGCATCCTGATACCCGCCCCAGAGCTGATATGGCACATAGGACAGCTCCTTTTCCATCTCATAAAAGCAGCCGGCATCGGCAAGCCCCAGAAAACCGGTAAAGGTATACTGGTTTTTTTGGTAACTCTTTTGCGCCAGCTCCGCAAATCGTTTTTTTAATAATTCTTCCGTTTCCATCGAACTTCCCACCCTTTTTATTATCGTACCATATTACCCTTGATTTGCCTTTAGACAATTTTAACAAATGCATAATAAATCTATAACAATCATATGATTATCTTTAGGGAATGCACATCCCCCGTACACATTTTCCCTCTATACTATATTTATCAACAAGGATAGGAGGTCATAAAATGCAGAAACTTTTAACTCAACGTAAATTCCTGTCCCACACAGAGAATAAGACCGATCAAAACAAAAAAGATACCTGGGAAGCCTATTCCACGCTCCACGATTCTTTTGCGGAACAGCTTTCCTACGAAAGCAGCCAGCGGCGTAACTCAGATTTCTGGCAGCTAAATTATATTTAAACCGCCCCAAACCTTTACACCAAAATTGACTATCTGATATAATGACTAAAAGGCCAAAGGTCATTCCGCCAAGCAGGATTTGCCCGTGGGGAATGGCCGTTGGCCTATCATACTATTTGAAAGGAAAATCTGCCATGAATCTGTCCGACGCCGTAAAAAGTATCATAAAGCCACACAAAGACGACAAGCTCACCCCTCTTACCACCATCTGGGGGGAACAGTTAGATCCCGAAAACCTTCTGCCGGAATATCCCCGCCCCCAGCTAAAGCGGGAGAGTTTTTTCAACCTGAACGGCTTTTGGGATTATGCCATCACGGAAAGTGAAACTGCCCCTTTGGCATATGAAGGAAAAATTTTAGTTCCCTTTTCTCCCGAAAGCACCTTATCCGGGGTGGAAAGGCAGCTCCTTCCCGGCCAGTTCCTCTGGTATCGGACACCCCTTCCCGACAGGGCTTGCAGGCTTTCCTGCGAAATGCGCCTTTTGCTCCATTTCGGGGCGGTGGATTACCATGCACAAATTTATATAAACGGCACTTCCCTGTCTTCCCATAAAGGCGGTTATCTGCCCTTTTCCATCGACCTTACCCCTTATGTCAGGGAAAGCGGCAACGAACTTCTAATCTGCGTGCAGGATTCCACCGGGGCGGAAGATGAAGCTAAAGGAAAACAATCCCTTGACCGCGGAGGGATCTTTTACACCGCCCAAAGCGGAATCTGGCAGAGTGTATGGCTGGAACAGGTTCCGTCCTCTTACATAAAAACCCTGTGGTTTGAGACAGATTTTGACTGTCGGAAAGTCACTGCCCACATCACCGGTATCACAACAAACAATCCCCCATCCCTTTCTCTGTCCATATCCCCGGGGGAAGCTCCTTCCCAAACGGAAATTGCCGCCGCCAGCGTTGACATGCATGTTCCCAATACCGGAAGCCAAAGCGGGCCCAGTAAGGAAAATCCCTTCGAAATGTCCCTTTCCCTAACCATTCCGGAAGAACATTTTCACCCCTGGAGCCCCCAAACCCCTTTCCTGTACGGCGTCTCCATCTCCTTCGGACCGGACCGGGCCACCAGTTACTTTGCTATGCGGCATTTTTCCATTGAAAGAAAAAACGAAGGTGACGCCCCCGGAAAACCTGTGTTTTGCTTAAACCACAAACCCTGTTTTTTAATGGGGGTACTGGACCAGGGCTACTGGCCGGACGGACTCTATACCGCTCCTTCCGACGAAGCCCTGCTGTATGACATCCGGACCATGAAAGAAATGGGCTTTAACATGCTGCGCAAGCATATCAAAGTGGAAAGCGCACGCTGGTACTATCATTGCGACCGCCTTGGCATGATCGTCTGCCAGGACATGGTAAACGGGGGCAGCAAATACCACATGCCCGTGATCAGCTATCTGCCCACCCTGTGTCCTTCCCTGTCCGCGCATATCAGGGATTCCCACTATACCATGCTCTCCCGGAAAAATAAGAGCGCACGGACCGCTTGGGAAGAGGAATGCCGCCAAACCATTACTTATTTAAAGTTTTTCCCCTCCATCGCCATCTGGGTTCCCTTTAATGAGGGCTGGGGGCAGTTCGACACTGCCCGTATCACCGACATGATAAAAGAATTAGACCCTTCCCGCCCCGTGGATTCCGCCAGCGGCTGGTTTGATCAGGGCTGCGGTGATTTTATCAGCGTCCATAACTATTTCCGCCCCCTTAGCGTTTCCGTCCGCAAATGGGCCGACCGGGCGTTTTTCCTGTCCGAATACGGGGGCTATGCCTGCCATATCAAAGGCCATTCCAGCGTGGAGCGGATTTTTGGCTACAAGCGGTACGACACCCTTAAGGATTTTGCCCTGGCCTATCAGGAGCTAATTGAAAAATCCCTGCTTCCCTTAAAGAAGCAAGGACTCAGCGGCGCCGTCTACACACAGCTTTCCGATGTGGAAGAAGAGGTAAACGGCATCTTAACCTATGACCGCAAGATCAATAAGTTACGTTCCCTCAAATAATCTTTGCAGTTTATGTTTCACATGAAGGTAGGCAGGTATCAGAAAAAGATCGGCGGCAACCCACGCCAGGGGGCTTGCAAAACAGGCCCCGATAAATCCTAACTTCGGCACCAGCACAAGGCCTGCCAGCGTCCTTGCTGCCATTTCAAACACTCCGGCCAAAATGGCAAATGCCGAAAATCCCATTCCCTGGATCAGGAAGCGGACAATATTTACCAGCGCCAGCGGGATAAAGAAAGCGCTGTTAATGACAAGGAAGGTCCTTGCGTCTGCCAGCATCCGTCCTCCGGCTTCATCCACGAACAAAGCTGCCAGGTCATCTCCAAAAAAGTACATCACCACAAATGCAATTACGGCATAAGAAGCACCAAGCAGCGTGCAGGAACGTAAGCCTTCTCCCACCCGGTCCAACTTCTTTGCCCCTACATTCTGCCCGCCGTAGGTCGCCATGGTTGCTCCCATGGCATCAAAAGGACAGCAAAAGAACATGCTCACCTTACTTGCGGTCGTTACGGACGCCACGGCCAAAGACCCAAGGCCGTTTACCGCCGTCTGTAAGATCACGGAGCCGATGGCAGTGATAGAGTACTGCAATCCCATAGGAATCCCCATGCCGCACAGCATCTTCATATGCCCCGGATTCACCCTCCACTCTTCTTTGGATATATGTAAAATCTCAAACTTTTTCATCATATATAAAAGGCACAAAAGGCCCGAAACAAGCTGGGAAACCACCGTTGCCACTGCCGCCCCTGCCACTCCCATGCGAAATACCAAAATGCACAGAAGATCCAGCCCGATGTTTAAAAAAGAAGACAGCGTAAGGAACGCCAGCGGCGTCTTACTATCCCCCATGGACCGGATAATGCCGGAAAGGATATTGTAAAGGAAGGAAGCGGGTATTCCCATAAAAATGATCAGGATATAGATGTATGCGTCCGCAAAAATATCTTCCGGCGTGTTCATCCACATCAGGATATTTCTGCACAAAAGACAGACAGCCACCGTGATCACCAGCGCAAACCCGGCAGAAAGCCATACGCAGTTAGCGATCACCTGCCGCATGCCGGAGTAATCCCTTGCCCCGAATTTGTGCGCCACCGGGATAGCAAACCCACCGCAGACCCCCATACAAAACCCTACGATCATGAAATTTACCGAACCGGTAGCCCCTACCCCCGCAAGGGCGTTCATCCCCAGAAAACGGCCTACGATCACCGTATCCACCACACTGTAAAACTGCTGAAATAAAGAACCGAACAACAGCGGAATTGAAAATCCCAGAATTAATCTCATCGGGCTTCCTGCCGTCATGTCCTTTGTCCTATCCTTTGCCATCTTATGATCCTCCAAACACTATTTTCTATAGACCTAAGGACTTACTTTAGAGCATGTGGAGCAGGTTGTCAATAGGAATCTTTTCTTGAAACAGTTAAGCGGCAGCCGGAACTTCAACGTCCAGGCTGCCGCCTCAAAATGGAATGGCTGGAAAATCAACCGGCAACGGGCTCACTGCATCGTGAGGAGCCTGTGGTTACGCAAAGGGATTCTCCGACTTATAAAGCATCCCTTTCGGCTGGTTAAAGCCAATCTCGTCCAATTCCACGCCGATATACTTAAACACTTCAAACAGCGCTTTCCCATAATGGCCAAATGCAACCGCGCCATGGTGAGGGTAGTTCCCTTCGATCAAAACATGGCGGTAGAAACGGCCCATCTCAGGAATTGCAAATACACCAATGCCGCCGAAGGACTTGGCAGCAACCGGAAGCACTTCCCCGTGTGCAATGTAAGCCCTGAGCTTATTGTCAGCGGTAGACTGCAGGCGGTAGAATGTAATATCGCCAGGTACAATGTCGCCTTCCAAAGTTCCGTTGGTAACTTCAACCGGAAGGGATCTTGCCATGATCATCTGGTTCTTCATGCTGCAGGAAGAAAGTTTTCTGGAACAGGTATTCCCACAGTGGAAGCCCATAAAGGTATCCTTGTGGGTGTAATCATATTTGCCCTTGATCGCCTCATCAAACATATCATCGGGAACCGTGTTATTGATATCAAGCAATGTCACAACATCATCACTTACCGCTGTTCCGATAAACTCGCTCAGGCAGCCGTAAATATCAACTTCACAGGATACCGGGATTCCCATGCCGGTAAGGCGGCTGTTTACATAGCAGGGCACAAACCCAAACTGTGTCTGGAACGCAGGCCAGCATTTACCGGCGATCGCAACATACTCGCGATATCCTTTGTGTGCTTCCACCCAGTCAAGAAGAGTCAGCTCGTACTGTGCCAGCTTCGCTAAAATTTCAGGCTTCTGATTGCCCCCGCCCAGTTCTTCTTCCATTTCTTTTACCTTAGCGGGAATCCTCTCATCGCCTTCGTGCTTGTTGAATGCTTCAAACAGATCCAGCTCAGAGTTTTCTTCAATCTCAACGCCTAAGTTATAAAGCTGCTTGATCGGCGCATTACATGCAAGGAAATTCAAAGGTCTTGGGCCGAAGCTGATGATCTTAAGGCTCTTTAATCCAACGATAGCCCTTGCAATTGGTACAAATTCGTTGATCATGTCCGCACATTCCGCTGCCGTTCCTACCGGATACTCAGGGATATATGCCTTTACGTTGCGCAGTTTTAAGTTGTAACTTGCATTTAACATACCGCAGTAAGCGTCGCCCCGGCCGCCCACAAGGTCATTCTGGGATTCTTCCGCCGCTGCGACAAACATAGCCGGTCCGTCAAAATGCTTTGCAAGAAGCGTCTCGGAAATTTCAGGACCGAAGTTCCCAAGGTATACGCAAAGAGCGTTACACCCTTCCTTTTTGATGTCTTCCAACGCCTGTACCATGTGGATCTCACTTTCCACGATACAGATCGGGCATTCATAGATATCCGCCACGTCATATTTTGCTTTGTACGCCTCTACCAGCGCTTTCCTTCTGTTAACGGACAGAGATTCCGGGAAGCAGTCACGGCTCACCGCAACAATTCCGATTTTCACTTTGGGTAAATTGTTCATTTTTCAATCCTCCTGTTTATGAAATAAACTGTTTATATGATAAAAATAATAGATCACTTAATCATTCACGCAGAGATTTTTTCCCACAAGGCCCATGGGGCTTCCCTCCGGCAGACCGCCTTCCGGATGGCCAAGAAGCCATTTGTTCTTTGCCGTCAAATGCCCGTCTTCTCCGCCTTCATGCTTTCCGCCAAGGTCTAAGTTGGTTCCTTTCGGAAGGACGATGGCAACCTTAAAGCCTTCACCATCCACTCCGCAGGGCGCATAATGAAGGGATGTGGCATAAACCTCCACAGCCGTTCCTTTCGGCACCAAAAAAGCTTCCACCAAAGAAGTATCATAGGTAAAATCTTCCGTGATATCCTGCTGGCATCCCAGCATTAAGATGGCATCCGTAGCCGCAACATTGATCTCAGAATCCCTGTGGTATTCCAATGCGTTTAACATGCAGTTATGGCCGTTGCAGTAACCAATCTGGATGGGCATTTCCCCATAGGTTTTGACCGTCAATTCCTGCATTACCGGAAGGGCCTCAAGCTCCGGCATCCCCGGCACATACTCCACCCCTTCCGGAAGGGGCGTTACTTCCTCCAGAGCTTTAACCAGCCCGGAAAAATCAATGTCTTTTACCACCTTGCCATATTTTTTAAAACGTTCGTCCGTAACACTGTAAATCTTCATACTTCCCTCTTTTCCGCACTGTTTTCCGTGCCATGATCTTGATTGCCTGTCTACTTTATGATCTCAAACAAAGGCTTGCAGACAGGATAAATCTCCTTAAACTGCCGATATCTTGCCTCGTATTTTTCTACCAGCTCCTGCTCCGGTTCTACCGTGTCGATGATCTTCACGATCTTTTCCGCCGCCGCTTCCACGTTCTCATATTCACCACAGGCAACAGCCGCAAGCATAGCGCCGCCTAACGCAGGACCTTCCTCGCTTTCGATCACGTCCACTTTCAAATTCAGGATATTGGCGATCATCTTTTTCCAAAGTGGACTCTTTGCGCCGCCGCCGCAGATCTTCGTCCTCTCTAACCGGATCCCTAAGGATTTGGCTACCTCAAGGGAATCCCTGAGAGCAAAGGCAACCCCTTCTAATACCGCCTGGGTCATATCCGCCCTGGAAGTATCCATGGTCATGCCGATAAACGTTCCTCTGGCGTTGGGGTTATTATGAGGTGAGCGCTCACCCATCAGATAAGGCAGGAAATACACATGATTCTCCCCAAGCTTTTCAATGCCCTCCTGCTCCCTGGCATACTGATCCGTGCCTACAATGTCCTCCATCCACCATTTGTTGCAGGATGCGGCGCTCAGCATGCATCCCATCAGGTGGTAATTCCCGTCTGCATGGGCAAAAGCATGAAGCGCATTAAATTTATCCACCCCGAAGTTTTTAGAGGAAATGAAAATCGTACCGCTGGTCCCTAAGGAAATGTTGCACATCCCTTCTCCTACCGTTCCGGTTCCTACCGCTGCCGCCGCATTATCTCCTGCTCCTGCCGCCACCTTGACAGTTCCCGGAATGCCAAGCTCCGACGCAATCTCGTCCGTCACGGTTCCCACGCACTCATAGCTTTCAAAAAGCTTGGGAAGCATATCTACGGTGATTCCGCAGATTTCACACATTTCTTTCGACCAGCAGCGGTTTTTCACATCCAGAAGCAGCATACCGGAAGCATCGGACACATCCGTGCAGTGGACCCCGGTCAGCTTATACGCAATATAATCCTTAGGAAGCATGATCTTAGCAATCCTTGCAAAATTCTCCGGCTCCTTATTCTTGACCCATAAGATCTTAGGTGCGGTAAAACCGGTAAAAGCAATATTAGCCGTATATTCGGAAAGCTTATCCTTCCCGATCACGTTATTTAAGTAATCGCACTCTTCAAACGTCCTTCCGTCATTCCACAAAAGCGCCGGCCGGATCACTTCGTCATCCGTATCCAGGATCACCAGCCCGTGCATCTGGCCGCCAAAGCTGATTCCCGCCACCTGGCTTTTATCCACATCTGCGATCAGTTCTTTGATTCCTTCCATGGTTTTGGCAAACCAGTCCTCCGGCTTTTGCTCAGACCACCCCGGATTCGGGAAATAAATGGGATATTCCTTCGATACAATCTTCCGGATCTTCCCTTCCCCATCCATCAAAAGCAGCTTGACGGCGCTGGTGCCCAAATCAACACCTATGTACAACATTGCACCCCTCCATTCCTGCCCAGCCCAAAGATTGGGGCAGGGGCATTTCTCTTTCTTTTTATCCATTATACTCAATTCCCGCCACAATCACAACCGGACATTTTAAATATATTAGCAGGTCAAAATTATGTACATGTAATCTTGACCTGCTAATTTAACAGTCAGTGGCATTTTTTACAAGAGACTGCTATACATATTTTTTTAAAGTTTCCCTAACTGCCCCTTTTCCTTTCGTCAATTCCTTTAAGCAGCCGCAGACTTTTCCCGCAAGCCCTGCCTCATAAAGGTCCACGCCAAAAATCTGCTCCTTTTTCAAAAGTTCCGCCACAAAGGGCTCCACATCCATATCTTTCCCCAGTTCCAGACCTGCCACATAAGGGCACACAGTATCAAGGAGCGGATCCGGACTTAACGTAAAGGGATTCCCCTGATCGTCTACGGCCATCAGATACCGGAGCCATCCGGCAAATACCAGAGGGATCATCTCAAGGCTTTTCACATCCAGTTCCGTAGATTTCCGATAAGCTTTCACCGTCTCCCCAAACCGGATTGCAAGCTTTTGAGAGGTATCCGTGGCAATCCTCCAAGGGGTATCGGGCATAAAGGGGTTAGGGAAACGCACCTGCAATACCGTATCGATAAATGCCTTCGGGTCAAGGATTCCCGGATTGACCACCACCGGAAGCCCTTCCGTGTATCCGATCCGTCCTACCAGCTTTACCAGCTCCGGATCTTTTAACTCATCGGAAATCTTTTGATAGCCCAGAAGGCAGCCATACACCGCCAACGCCGTATGAAGAGGATTTAAGCAGGTACATACCTTCATTTTTTCCACCTTGTCAACAGTCTCCCGTTCCGTAAAAATAACGCCCCCTGCTTCCAGTTTGGGCCGGCCGGCCGGAAATGCGTCTTCAACCACCAGATACTCACATTCTTCCGCATTGACAAAAGGCGCAACATAAGTATTTTTAGAAGTGACTACGGGCTCTAACCCTTCCACACCATCCTCTTTTAAAATCTGCTCCACGGAAGCGTCGGGCCTTGGCGTGATCTTATCGATCATCGTCCAGGGGAAGCTGACCTTTTCCCGGTCATCCACATAAGAAACAAAACCTTCCTCTGCCTTCCCGTTTTTCACCCATTCCCTGGCAAAGGCGCTGATGGCCGCATAAAGCTTATCCCCATTGTGGGAACAGTTGTCCGTGCTGACCATGGCAAGGGGCTTTTGTCCTGCCTGATAACGGGCATAAAGAAGCGCCGCCACTTTTCCCATATAACCGGAAGGCGCATCCGGTCCATTTTTAAAATCTTCTTCCACAGAAGGAAGCACCTCTCCCTTGCCGTCCACAAGGCTGTATCCCTTTTCCGTGATGGTAAAGGTGCACATCTGCAGGGAATCTTTTCCGAAGATCTCCTTCATCCGGCCAAACTCTGTCCGGTTCCCTGAATCCAGCGCCAGGGATTCCACGACGCTTCCGATCACCGTCTTTTCCACGTTTCCGTCAGCCTTTAATGTAACTGCAATATTATAATCATCATGGGGGCGGTTCATCTTTTCAATGATCTCATAATCGAATCCTTCCGCCGCAATAAGCCCCCTGTCCATGATTCCTTCGTTTAACAGCTTCTGCACCACATTGGCAAGAAATGCCTTAAAAATATTGCCGGCTCCAAAATGAACCCATACCGGGTCTTCAGCCGTCTTTTCCTTTACCTTTTCCCGGTCAAACTCCGGCAGCGCATAGCCTGCCTTTTCCCATGCCTGCCTGTCCTTTAATCCTTCTGCATCCAGTCTCATTTCCTTTCCGCTCCTTTCGTGATGGCCTCCCAAAGCCCGTTCAGATATGCAGCTCCAAGAGCCCGGTCATACAGCCCGTATCCTGGCATTGCCACCTCATCCCAGATCATTCTTCCATGGTCCGGCCGAATGGGGCCTTCAAAACCGGTATCATAAAGCGCCTTCATGATCTCATACATATCAAAACTCCCGTCGGAGGATAAATGAGCCGCCTCTTCAAAGTTATCCGGAGTGATAAATTTCAGGTTCCGCACATGCGCAAAATGAATCCTGCCCTTTAAAGAACGGATCATATCCGGCAGGTCATTTTCCAGATTGGTTCCATAAGAACCGGAGCAGAAAGTTACGCCGTTATGCGGGTCATCCACCATCTTCATCATCCGCAGGATATTTTCTTTATTGATGATGATCCTGGGAAGCCCGAACACACTCCATGCCGGGTCGTCAGGGTGGATCGCCATCTTAATGTCATACTGGTTGCAGACCGGCATGATCTTTTCAAGGAAGTATTTCAGATTGGCAAACAGTTTTTCCCCGTCGATATCCTTGTACATTGCAAACAGTTCCTTCACCTTTGCCATCCGCTCCGGCTCCCAGCCCGGCATCACCGCACCGTTGGTATCCCCTGCGATAGATTCAAACATCTTCTCCGGATCAAGGGCATCCACTGCCGCCTGGGTATAGGCAAGCACCGTTGAACCGTCGGGCCTTACCCTGGCAAGCTCGGTCCTGGTCCAGTCAAACACCGGCATGAAATTGTAGCACACCAGATGAATGTCCTCTTTCCCCAGATTTTCAAGGGTTTCGATGTAATTTGCGATATATTGGTCACGGTTCCCTGCTCCCGTCTTAATGTCGTCGTGGATGTTCACGCTCTCAATCCCCGAAATATGCAGTCCTGCTGCCTCCACTTCGTCCTTTAAGGCACGAATCCGCTCCCTGCTCCATACTTCTCCCGGCGCCGTGTCATAAAGGGTAGTGATCACTCCCGTCACTCCCGGAATCTGCCGGATCTGTTTTAACGTAACCGTATCAAACCTGCTCCCGTACCATCTAAGTGTCATTTCCATAGTTATAATCCGCCTTTCCGCACTTTTAATTTCTTATTTCTATTATAATAAACCCTGCCGGAAAAGCCATTGACAGGGTTGTTGCATCCATTGCAAAAGTTGCGGTATTATGGTATCTTAAAGAAAAAGAGGTATCAACATGAAAAGAAATCTGGAAACACGCTTTCAGCCAAGACAATATATGCTCTCGGAGGATTTTGAGCTTTATTACTACAATGACCTTAACCTTCCAAAAGTAGACCTCCATTCCCATGATTACTATGAGTTTTATTTTTTTCTGGAGGGGGATGTGAGCATCCAGATCGGGCAGGAAACTTTTCCGGTCAGATACGGGGATGTGATGCTGATCCCGCCTCATATCTCCCACCGCCCCATCATCCACAGCACCGATATTCCCTATCGGCGTTTTGTGCTCTGGATCAGCCAGGAGTACTGCCGGCATCTTGCCGGCATTTCCCCGGATTATCTATACCTGATGTCATACGTGGAAAAAAGAAAGAAATACATTTTTCACAATGACCAGATCACCTTTAACGCTCTCCAATCCCAGACCATGCGCCTGATTGGGGAAATGAATGCAAGCCGCTTCGGCAAAATGGCCCAGATCTCCCTGTATGTAAATGAACTGGTCCTTTTTTTAAACCGCATTGTATACGAACAAAACACGCCCAAAGATAAGAAACCGGAAAACTTCCTGTATCAAAACCTGATCTTTTACATTGAAGACCATTTGGACAAAGAATTGTCGCTGGACCTTCTGGCAAAAGAATTTTTCGTCAGTAAATATCACATCGCCCATGTATTTAAGGACCATCTTGGCATGTCCATCCATCAGTATATCACCAAAAAACGCCTGGCGCTTTGCCGTGAAGCCATTCTTGGCGAAATGAGCATCACTCAGGCTTACCAGACGTTTGGTTTCGGTGATTATTCCAGTTTTTACCGCGCTTTTAAAAAGGAATACGGCATCTCCCCCAGAGATTTCAAGGACATGCAGATGAAGTAATTCCGGCTATCCGGTAATCCTCCGGTCAAGCTTTTTAGACAATCTGGTTCCGATCCACTGCAGGACTTGCACCAAAAGCACCAAAAGCACTACCGTAACGATCATAATATCCGCCTGATACCTGCGGTATCCGTACTGGATGGCAATATCCCCCAGGCCGCCGCCCCCTACCACGCCTGCCATAGCGGAATATCCTAAAATCGTTCCAAGGGCAATGGTTCCCCCTACGATCAGAGATGTCCTTGCCTCCGCAAGGAGCACCTTCCAGATGATCGTTCCAATCCCTGCGCCCATGCTCTGGGCCGCTTCGATCACCCCATGATCCACTTCCAGAAGAGAGGATTCCACCAGTCTTGCCACAAAAGGCGCCGCCGCCAATGACAACGGAACAATAGTGGCAGTGGCCCCATAGCTTCTTCCCACCACCCAGCGAGTAAAGGGAATCACCAGCATCAGCAGGATCAAAAACGGAATACTCCTTACGATATTAACCACCACATCCATAACTTTATATAAAACCTTATTCGGCTTTAAGCCTCCCGGTGCCGTGACCACCAGTGCGATTCCCATGGGAAGGCCCAAAAGATATGCGATCAGAGTGGAGACCAGCGTCATATAAAGGGTTGCCCCCGTTCCTTTTACGATCATCATGATTACCTGACTATCCCACATAATTATCCAGCTCCTCCACTTCTAATTTTCTGTTCTTTAAATACTGTATCATCTTCTCCGCGGCATCCCCATCCTCCGGGAGCTGCAGGATCATCTGTCCATGGGCCACCCCGCCGATATCCCGGGTATCCGCCAAAAGAATATTGACCGGTGCCTTACAGGTAAGGATCATGTTTGCGATCACCGGCTCATACGATGAATTGCTGGAAAATACGATACGGATGCACCGTTTCCCCTGCATCTCCTCATATACTTCCCCATCCCCCTGGATCATCAGCTTTTTCGCCGCCTTGCTCTTCGGCTTCTGGAACACCTCTTCCACCCTGCCGGTCTCCGCTAAAACCCCATCGTCAATAATCGCCACATGGCTGCAGATCTCCTGCACCACCGACATTTCATGAGTAATGATCACAATGGTGATCCCGTATTTTTCGTTGATCTCCTTAAGCAATGCAAGGATCGCTTTGGTAGTAGTAGGGTCTAACGCACTGGTAGCTTCATCACACAATAGGATCTTAGGGTTCGTAGCAAGGGCCCTCGCAATGGCAACACGCTGTTTTTGTCCACCGGACAACTGCGCCGGATAGCTTTCCGCCTTTTCCGAAAGCCCTACGATCTCCAAAAGCTCCTTTGCACGCTCCTGCGCTTCCTTTTTTGACTTCTTGATAATTTCCATAGGAAAACAGATATTATCGATCACGGTCCTTTGCATCAGCAGATTAAAATGCTGGAAGATCATGGCGATCTGGGTCCTGGTCTTTCTCAGCTCATCATTTTTCATCTCTGACAGATCCCTGCCTTCGATCAGGACCGTTCCACTGGTCGGACGTTCCAAAAAGTTAAGGCATCTGACCAATGTGGATTTACCGGCTCCGCTCATTCCGATAATGCCATAAATTTCCCCTTTATGTACATCAAGGCTGATTCCTTTTAACGCTTCCACCTTATTGTCTTTCCCCACAAAGGTTTTGGTCACATCCTTGATCTGTATCATTGTTTCCATATGTATTTTCCTGTTCCTTTCACATATTCCGCTGATGCTTGTCTGTTCCTTTCGCAGCTCTTATCATACCACAAAGCACGTGTACATGCAAATACGCAAAATACCCGGTCGGCAGACTATCCGGTCACTTTCCGGTATTCCACCTCGGCCTGTTCCCTCGATAAAGCAAACCTTTGCCGCAGCGATTCCTTAACCTCATCTTCTGAGGATCCCTTTATCAGCATTTTCGCAACATGCCTTGCTATTTCCGTTTCTTTCTTTGCGGCTTCTTTTTCCTGTTTTGCGGCTTCCGTTTCCTGCTTTGCGGCTTCTTTTTCCTGTTTTGCGGCTTCCGTTTCCCTCTTTGCGGTCTCCCTTTCCCGTTTTGCGGCTTCCGTTTCCTTCTTTGCAATCTCTGCTTCTTCCTTTGCTTTTGCAGCAGCTTCTTCAAGCTCCTTTCTCGCAGCCTGAAAATCAAATGTCACGCCTTCAAACAACCTTCCCATTTTCCGCTCCTTAATCTTTGCCACCGCACTTTCTGCCTTCTCCTCTTCCAGATTCATCCTGTAAAGCAATGCACGCATTAATTCTCCAATAAGGCCCAAAAGGTACTCCGGTGTATTTTTCAATATCTGATCCACCTGCTCGTCAGGGAGCATCGTAAAAGCCTCCATATCCTCCGGACACCTGATTTTATTGATCATCATCGTAAGGGAGATCTCATCCCCTTTATCCAAAAGCGTTTCATTGCTATAGTCATGAAGCCTGACCACCTGATACTTAAAATGCGGTAAATAATCATTTAACAGTTCCTTGCAAAATATCCGATCGGCTAAGTCCTCCGGTACCGTCCACTTCCCTGTTCCTTCATAATATACGATTGGGAAGACCGGCGGATAACGAAAAGCTTTCCTGGAACTTATATTAGGGAATCTTCTCTCCATCTCCTTCTCATAGTCCTCCCATATATAGAGGATATATCGGAGTATCTGCATACCTACATTATACTCTACTTTCGTCTTATGTTCAATCAGAGAAACAATATATAGTTGCAACCCGAGTGGATTTTCGTCCTTGTCAACAGGCAGATATTTTCCAATATCTACTTTTTTTACAACGTCACTGTTCCGCTCTTCATGAAACAAATGACTATAGCGCACCGTCACGTCCTCAAGATCCTCCGGGCAGATCTTGCGCAGGATATCTATATCCGCATAATCTCGAAAAAACTGCGAACATAAAATATTATCCCCAAATATCAACTTACTGCTGCTGTCTCTTAATTGATGGTTCAAAACTTTTTCTTTTGCCATATCAGCTCCTTTTCTGCGTGGAATCCCACACGCCAATGTGATACAGAAAAGGAAAGAAATCCCTGCAATATCCCCGAAACCGCTTACCTTCCCTGCTATAATTAAATATTGGTAATGTTGGGCGACCTGCCCGTCCATCTTTCGGACGTACCGAAAACCAGATATCACATGAATCCATGTGACAAATGAACATGTTATCAATATAACATACATCAAGAAAAATAACAAGAGAGTTTTTCCATCTTTTTGTATACATCTTCCCTATCTTTTGCTATACTGATTTCATCAATGCCAGGCTATCAAAGCCATGCAGAAAAGAGGAAAATATCATGAGTACCGCA
>CAJULP010000002.1 GCA_910587295.1 uncultured Lachnospiraceae bacterium
ATTCGATAGACAATCTCCCGTGGGCTAAAGGGTTTTGTGATATAATCGTCACCGCCGCAGGACAGTCCAAGTATTTTGTCAATATCATCATTCTTTGAGGAAAGAAACAGGATAGAGCAAAACGAGAACTCCCGTATTTGCCTGCAAACCTCAATACCGTCAATGTCCGGCAGCATAATATCCAAAACAATCACGTCCGGTTGATATTCCCGGCATACCTGTACAGCGTCCATACCTGTGTACACTTTCTTAATATTTTCAAAACTATCTTGACGCAATACTTCTTCTATTAAATCAGCAATGTCTTTTTCATCATCTACTAACAATATCTTACTGTCCATTGATTACACCACCTTTTCTCCTGCCGTCAACAGGCTTTTTTGCGTCCTTTGGTATTAGCCACATATAACTAAATTTAGAAACACCGGGTATACGGTTTTCTTCGCATAGCTTCTGTACCCGTCTTTCTGAAATGCCCCAATTTTTTGCTGCTTCGGAAGCTGTAATGTACTCTGTCATATTATCTACGCCCTTTCTTAAATCACATTATATACGGACTTACGAATAATAGCAATAGACAGGCTGCAAATAATATGTTCTATTAGTCTGCTTGCCGATATGAGCAGCCGGGACTTAACGACTATGACGGCAACTGCAAAGGGAATACAGGAAGCGGACAGCAAGGAAACGGGGGATTAAAATCCTCCGTTTCTTCATCCCCCGAAGGAATCAATACAAGATACACGATCTCCTGAAACCTGTCAAACAAAAATCCATATACCATCTGCCCAACCGGCTGGGCGCACAACGTAACAGCGGATGTATAAGCCATAATCTTCCCAATCAGTTCATCTGGCATATTTTTCTGGATCATGGATACCGCAAAAACAGAAAAAATACTAATCGCGGTCTGCATACCGCAGAAAGCAGCAACAATCACAGCATACCTTGTCATCACGCCGAATGGAAAAAGAAATACAACCCCTGCCGGAATGATACAGACACCGATTACCGCAAGCACATACGATAATCTGCCGAATCTTAACTTCCCCGTAAGAAGCCCCGTGGCGATACTTCCCAAAATAGTGGCAACCGCCATCGCGCTCTCCGCCCCGCCATAAAATTTCGCATCCAGGCCAAGCACAGCCGCCGAACCTGTCACTTCCAAAACATACATAGACAGCGCCAGGCGCAGGATATAATTGCCAAACAAAGAACTTGCCTGCCCCAGCACAAGGAGCGTAAAATTTTTCGTAAACAGTTTCTGCTCCATCCGCTACTCCTTCCTTTCTTCCCTGTAACCTCCCAGTATCCTCTCGGTCCGCCCAGCCATCTCATCCTCTATAACCGGAAGCCCCATTGCCGAAAGAACCTCCACAACAAACCTGCACTTATGCCGGATTTCTTCCGCATCCGCCGGGAACACAGACGGCAGAAGCCAGAAATTGACAAGGGGCAGCAGTTCGGAAAGTTCTTTTGCATATTCCGTCCGGATCGAACCGTCACGCTGCCCTTCCTCAATCAGCTCCAGCCATAAAGGAGTCAGCACCCGCCGGTTCGCCTCCACCGCAGCCGCCAGAATGCGCGGGTCTTTCAGGACAGGAATTGCCTGCGTACTTATTTCTTCCCGTTCCTCATCAGCCCTGTCAAAAGCAAGCACTTCCCGGATCTTCTGCAGTCCGTTCAGATCCGAACGCCCACGAACCGCATCAAAAGGATTATTCTCCAAAAACATCCGATCCCCCAAAGCGTGCATGACATCTTCCTTGCTCTGGAAAAAACGATAAAACATCCCCTTTGCGCCCCCTGCCAACTCCATGACGTCCGTAATGGCAGTTTCCTCATAACCTTTTGATAAAAACAGCTCCTTTGCCGCATCCAAAATCTCTTTCTTCCATTGTTCCGGCTGTTTTTTTACTGGCCTTGCCAATTTTCCCCCGCCCCTTTCAATAGTTATTGACTTCAAGTCAATAACTATTATACAAAGAATTTTCTGCCATGTCAATCACTTCCGCAAATACCCTCTCACAAATGCAAAAAATATCCCATGAAAAAAGGACCGAAAAATGCCACCTCAGCATTTTCAGCCCTTTTTGTAAACTTGCAAAATTTTGACAATAAAATTCTGTTCTGGGTTCTATGATATAATCCAACTTCCGCCCCTAAAATAATTCCAAATATTCCTGGAGCCTATCCGCAAACTGTCCAATATGTATCCCATCCACAAAAGAATGATGAGCCTGGACAGATACGGGCATGACAATCTTGCCATCCTTTTCATAATACTTCCCCCAGTCAAACAAAGGCGTCGCATTATCCTTTTTTCCGGAATTGGTATGTGAAATATGCGTATAGGTAATCCACGGCATAGGCGAACACTGGAACACATCATTTCCAAGGGGGCCAGTAAAATATTCCTTCTGCTCCCTTGCAATCCTTCCCGCCATCTCCACATATTCCTGAATACTGCCCCGAAGCGGCACATTGACCACTTTGAACAGCCCCGTATCCTGATTCAGATAAGTAAAGGCAGTATCAATATGCTCAAAAAGAACCACCTTCCCGTCCAGAAAACGATACCGGAACGCTTCAATCTCATCCGCGCATTTACAAACCACATACACAAACGCAAGCGTAAAAGAGAGGTTCTGCGTCTTCACCTTCCGGCGGAAATTTGTGATATCCGCCTCAAATGTCACACAGAAAGCAGGCTCCACGCTTCCCCTGAAAACCATACAGTGCATGGCCCTCTCCCAATTTCTTTCGTCTATCACCTGATAAGTATTCACTCCAGATTCTCCCTTTCCATTTCCACACATTTCACTTTCTTTTGGCAAATTTCTCTTTTGCGTATTCATATGCTTCCCGGATGTATGGCTTTAAATCTTCAAAAGTCTCTTCCGATGGGTTCAGCACACACATCCACCCCATCCACGCATAGACCGGATGGGGCAAAAAACAGTCAGCCGCGGAAAAATCATAATCCATTTCCACAACTCCGCCTGCCCCCGGACGTTTTGGCACAGCCCCGAACAGCTTCACAAACGTATCCTTACGAACACCCAGGTTCACCCGGTAAACCCCCGGCCGATTAAGCCTTGAGCCTTTATCATTATCCCCGTCCTTCTCCTTGACCGTCAATATGTACACACCTCGTTTCAGCACATGGCCGGGATTATAAAAAATCCCTTTTTCTCCCCAGCTCTCCACAAGGACGCTCCCTTCCAGATTCTCCAGACAATACTTCAATATCTCATCCG
>CAJULP010000003.1 GCA_910587295.1 uncultured Lachnospiraceae bacterium
AATAGTGCCATTTACGCCACATTGCGTCAAATAGCCAGCTACGTAGTGGGTAGAAATCTAGTCGAGCGGCCAGTTGGGCTTACATGAGCCAATAGCCCAGCCGGGATGAGGGATAAAAATCTTAAGGAGCCATTTCGCGAGCGTTTTATCCTAGCGTGGCGACGTAGACTTTTATCCCTCATCCCGGCGGTTTTATTTGCCATGTACCCCAACTAAACGGGAATTTAACTTACATAATTATCAAAGTACCCCTGAATCAAAATCACAGGTGTTCCCTTATCCCCGGACCCGCTTGTCAAATCACACAAAGAACCGATCAAATCCGTCAATCTCCTGGGTGTCGTTCCCTGAGATGCCATATCCCCTACCAGGTTATCTTTCTTTTCCCTGATACGGTTCGAAATCGCTTCCTTTAACGCTTCCCCTGATAGATCCTTGAAGTCATTATCCGCCAAATATTTCAGTTTCACTTCATTTGGCGTTCCATCTAAACCGGGAGTGCTTGCAGGTGATACGCAGGGATCAGCCAGTTCCCAGATCTTGCCGACGGGATCTTTGAAAGCGCCGTCGCCGTATACCATAACTTCCACATGTTTTCCGGTTCTGTCTAATATTTCTTTCTGAATATCCATCACAAGATCCGTACATTTCCTGGGAAACAGTTTGATGGTATCTTCGGTTGATTTATTCGATCCAAGAAGGCCATATTTTTCATTGCAGCCGCTTCCATTGACAGGACTTGTCAGGATGTCATCCATCCCCATCACCGCTTCGGCGCCTGCCGCCTTTAACAGCCTCTTGGTACGCGCTCTTGTATGGATATCACAATTCAGCACATTTTTCGCATAAGGAAGGATGCTGCGGCAGTCGTTTGCAAAAATAATCTCCACATCAGCCCCCGCTTCCCTGATCAATCCACTATAATATTCCACATAGTCCACACCGGTAAAAGGATGTTTGTTTTCTCCAAAAAGCTCACGGTATCTTTGAAGCGTGAGCACGTCGCTGTAAGGGTTGATTCCCGCTTCGTCTAACTGGTCTAACGAAACCAGTTCATTCCCGACTTCATCACTGGGATAGCTTAACATCAGCACCACTTTTTTTGCACCCATGGCAATCCCCCGAAGGCAGATCGCAAAACGGTTCCTTGACAGAATCGGGAAAATAACGCCGATCGTCTCCCCGCCAAGCTTCGTCCTTACATCCTCCGCAATAGCTTCCACGGACGCATAATTCCCCTGTGACCTTGCCACAACTGACTCCGTCACCGCAATCACATCCCTGTCACGGATTTCAAAGCCTTCCGCCGCAGCCGCTTCCAATACACTGTCTGTAACAATCTTTACCAGATTATCACCCTCCCTGATGATCGGGCAACGGATTCCTCTTGATATGGTTCCAACTTTTCTTTCCATTTCTTTTTCTCCCTTGAACATATTTCTAGTGATTACAGGTGCTTACTGCCGACATTTCCCTATACCCCGCGCACCGCAACACTCCTATTATAATATAAATACTTTGAAAACAAAAGTCCCAAAATCCCGCATTTCGGAATGCCTAAGTTACAAATGGTCGTTTTTGCATAGTTTGAGAAGTATATTGCTTAGAACACACCGTCACATTATCCTATAATAATGACAAAGCTACTGCAGAATTGTACAACTTTAACAAAAACGAGAATGGGATGGAGGGTGATTTTCATGGCAAAACAAAAATTTGCGCCCGTCAAAGGACCAAAAGTAACCTGGAAAAATGCATTTAAACGTGACTGGCAGTTATATTTGCTGCTATTAGTTCCCCTGGTATTGGTATTTGTTTTCAGTTATGCCGCATACCCGGGTATGAGAATGGTATTTATGAACTACAAACCGGCCAAAGGATATGCCGGAAGCGAATGGGTAGGGTTAGATATTTTCAAGAAAATTTTCAAAGATGCGGATTTCCTGCGCGCCCTTCGAAATTCACTTGTATTCAACTTCCTTGATTTATTGGTAGGCACCCCGATCCCTATCCTGCTGGCATTACTTTTAAACGAGCTCCGCTATCCTAAGTTTAAAAAGTTTTCCCAGACGATCCTATATCTGCCCCATTTCCTCTCATGGGCGATCATCGGCAGTGTTGCTTACCAGCTCTTTAAACCCAGCAGCGGCCTGATCAATATCCTGCTGACGAACATGGGTCATGAGGCTGTTCCCTTCCTGACGGAAAAATGGCACTGGGCAGTTACCTATCTTCTCATCGGCGTATGGCAGACCATGGGATGGGGAACGATCATGTACCTTGCAGGTATCACAAGCATCAGCGGCGAACTTTACGAAGCGGCAATGATAGACGGCGCCGGAAGATGGAAACGGATGTGGCACATTACTCTGCCAGGCATTAAGCCTACCATCATCACGCTCCTTATCATCAACTTAGGCCGTGTTATGAACAGTAACTATGAGCGGCTTGCTGTTTTTGGAAACTCACAGGTAAAAGATTTCCAATACCAGCTTGCAATCTACATATACGAAAAAGGTCTTGGCAACTCACAGTTTTCCATGGCTACCGCGGTTGGCGTATTCCAGTCCGTGATCGGAGTCATATTGGTACTTGCAGCTGACAGGTTCGCCAAAGCGCTTGGCGAAGACGGCCTGATTTAAGGAGGGGATTAAGATGGCAAAAAATAAAGCAATCAACGCTGAGGAAATGACATCCGACGGCAGCCGCGCAATAAATAAATTCCGGCTCAGTGATGGGATCATCATGCTTGTCCTTACACTTTTATGCCTTACCTGCATCCTGCCTTTTATCTATCTGGCAGCAAAATCAATTTCCAGCAACAATGCGGTTTTGGCAAAATCCGTTTATTTGATACCAAAGGACGTTACCTTTGACGCCTATGTATCTTTATTTAAAGATGGTTCCATGGTACGCTCCATGATATACAGCGTGATCGTGACCCTGATCTTCACCGCCCTTGGTATGGTGGCATGTACCTGCGCCGCATATCCGTTGTCCAAAAAAAGACTGAAAGGCAGAACCGCTTTTACATTCCTGTTAATGGTTCCTATGTACTTTTCTGCAGGTCTTATCCCAACTTACCTGCTGTTTAAGGATTTAAAGCTTTTGGATAACATGTGGGTCTTGATCTGGCCGCTGATCTATTCACCTTACAATATGCTGATCATGAAGACTTATCTCCAGACCAGCATCCCTGACAGCCTTGAGGAATCGGCGTTTTTGGACGGGGCATCGAATCTGCAGATTTTAGGACGGATCGTCATGCCGCTTTCCAAACCGATCATTGCTACCTTATCCTTATTTTACGCTGTAGGGCGTTGGAACGCATATGCGGATAACCAATATTATATCAGGTCCGACTCTTTGAAAATGGTACAATACAAATTATACCAGATGGTGGCATCCGCTACAGAAGCCCAGACCACCACGCTTTCCGAGGCGGCGGCGGTGACCAGCACGCCGGAAGTGTTACAGGCGGCTTCCATCATGTTCGTGACCATACCGATCATCATCGTATATCCTTTCCTGCAGAAATATTTTGTAAAGGGCGTTATGGTCGGCGCTGTAAAGGGTTAAACACCGGTAGTTCTTCCGCACCAAACGGATTAACTATATATTAAATCATATTTATGAAAAAGGAGGATTCATTATGAAGAAGAACGTTCTTCAAAAAGTATTAGTACTTGCTTTGACCGGGGCAATGGTAATGGGAATGCTCAGCGGCTGCGGCGGCAAAGGTTCTGACGATTCATCCGCTCCCTCAGACGCCCAGGAAACACAGGACGATGCGGCAGATGATGCAGCAACGAAAGATATTTCCAACGCAGATGATGCCGATGCGGCAGATGATACTGCTGCGGACGATTCCGCAAGCGGGGCTTCCGGCATTGACAGCTGGGAGGCTTTTGGCAGCAACGTCACATTAAAGGTAGCCGTTTACGACAGAGGCGTGGAAGGTGTTCCTACCGTTGACGACAACTACTGGACAAAATGGGTTCAGGAAAACTTCGGTGACAAGTACAACATTACCGTACAATATGTTCCGATCACAAGGACAGATGTTATGACAGATTACGCACTCCTTGCAGCAGCGGACGATCTGCCGACTATCCTGATGGAATATGACTATCCCAAGGTTGCGCAATGGGCCAATGACGGATATCTGACCACATACAGCCTGGATGATTTTGCACAGGTTGCGCCTACTTATTATCAGAGGATGGTAGATAACAATCAGCTCTCTTACACGGAATTAGCCGGCGAAACCTATTTTGCCCTGGCACTCCGTCCTTACTACAACACAACTTATACTTACCAGAACTTTGTGCGTCTTGACTGGTTAAAGCAGGTTGGCTACAACGAAGTGCCTAAAACCTACGATGATATGGTAGACGCCCTTCAAAAGATCATGGATGCGGGCATCTGCGAACATCCGGGCAGCCCGCTTGTCACAAACAAGATGGTAGCCGTGGGTGCAGACACACAGAACTACGGTTTCAGGACTTATCCTTTAAACGAGGAAGAATGGGCCGTTTACGGCGATTACAATGTTGTTCCTATGAACTGGGAGCCTACCAAAAAATATTTACAGACTGCCAACGAATTATACAATTTAGGAATCACCAACCCTGAGTATTACATCACGGATGACGAGACATGGAAAGCTGACTTTATCAATGGCAAGGCATTCAACTACAGCAACTATATTTCCGCAAACATGGATTTCCTCAATTCCTTCTATGAGAACAATCCTGATGCAGAACTGGCTATCGTTCCTGCTGATGCAGAATATGCAGGTTCTTACGGATACCGTACCGATAACCCGTTTGGTATGATCATCGGCTTCTCTTCTTCCGCTACGGAAGATGAACTGAAGGCAGCATGGATGTACATGGAATGGATGACCCAGGAAGAAAACCTCTTTACCATGCAGTGGGGTATCGAAGGCGAAAACTACAACGTAGTAGACGGTCTTCCGGTTTCCGTACAGGATTACTCAGGCGACTACACACAGGGCTTTAACAACAGCAAAGACTACTGGTGCGTGACCATTGAGAGCAGAAACGCAGGTTCTATCGAAGAGATCATTGCGGCAACAACCCCTGCCGGGCTGCCTCAGGACTTCACACAGGATGTAATTGATTTTTATAATAAGCGTCTTGAGATCTCCCAGACAGATTATGCTTGTACAGATGCCATTTACGCCGTAACTCTTGAGTCCTTGTCCGAATACTCGGGAACACTTGCTTCTCTCTGGACAGAGTACTATGATACACTGACCATGTGCAAGCCCGAAGAATTTGAAGCTAAGTATGAAGAATTATCCCAGAAATACTTAGACGCAGGATTCCAGGCTATCATTGATGAGAGAACGGAAGCATACAACGCAGGCAACACAACAAAATTGCAGTAAGGCCTTCCTATTATAAAACAGGTGCGGAAACGCACCTGTTTTTTTGCTAAAAATAAGATAGTAATTTTATTTGAAATGATTTATAATGATTACAATTCAGGAAAGGTATTTGGAAGGAGATAAAGGAATGCCCAAGCCCATAAATGCCATAACCGAATATCGCAATTACTACCTTCCTCCGCATTTCCCGGTACTGCTTCTTACCGGAGAGCATTGGAGAATTTCAGATATTCCCAGTGACAGGCTTCATTTCCACAATTGTCTGGAGATTGGAATCTGCCATTCGGACAGCGGTTTTATGGAATTATACGGGGAACGCTGCTCCTTCCATGAAGGCGACATTACCATCATCCCCCGTAATGTTCCCCACACTACCTATAGCAGCCCGGGCTGTGCCAGCTTGTGGTCTTATCTATTTATTGACCCCCATGAGCTTCTTCGGCGTACCCTGCCTTCCAGCTGGAAAAACCACGACCTTCTCCCATATTTTTTTAAAAATTTTAAGTATATTGCCAGCAGGGAACATTATCCGACCATACACCAACTGGTCACTATGATCATCAAAGAATTGAAACAGGAAAGACCCGGATATCAGCTTTCCGCAAAAGGCTTGATTCTTTCCCTTTATATTGAAATTTACCGGATGTTACTCCAGGATGAAGAGGAGGAAAAGGATCCGGATGAAAACTTTTCAGATCCGTCAAATCCATTGTCCATCGCACCCGCACTGGACTACATTGAAAACAATTATATGCGGCAGTTCAGCATCGAATTTCTTGCCGATCTGTGCCATTGGAGCCCCACGCATTTCAGGCGGATCTTCCATTCTATCATGCGGATTTCGCCTTTGAACTATGTAAACAATACCCGGATCCAGAAATCTTGCAGCATGCTCTGCAGCACAGAAGATTCTATTTTAAGCATCTCCGAAGCTGTAGGGTTTCAGTCTGTTTCCAGCTATAACCGCTGTTTCTACCGGAGCATGCAGCAATCCCCCAGAGAATACAGGCGGAAAATGCTCCAGTCCGATAAACAGGTGCAAAACATGTCTGTTATGGAATATTCCGGGTGGATGTATCCGGAGTGGTAAGAAATCCGGCAAAAAGCAGGATGCTCAGCGCATCCTGCCCACTGTTTCATAACTCACAAATCCACAACTGCGGTCTCAAAAGCTCCCAAAGTCAGACTCACCTGACCTATATGTGTTTCCACTTTTGTAATCTGCCTGCTTTCCGTATTATTGATCACAACCAATTTCCCGCTGTCCGGATAATAGTCACACTCCGTATAGGAATTATCCGTCATATAAATCCCTGTAACACCTTCCTGGCCGGCATAACGGATCAGCTGATACAGAAGCCTTGTATTTTCATCCGTCAGCTGGAATGATGCAAGGTAAATCCCTTTTCCTTTCCCGAAATCATGTACGGTCACCAGCGGCATCCCCTCATTTTCCAACAAAACCTTTGTCGCTTTGTCAGTCAAGTAGCGGTTTGACCTTGGCGCTATAGATGCGCCTGCCGGAACAATCCCCTCCGGATCCGAAGCGTGAACCGGCCATTTTCCATGACAGATCCTCTCGCCAGTGTCCTCATCAACGCCAAGAACGTGCGCCATCCTGAAATAAGTGTCATACCCGGTAACCGCCGAAGGCTCATCAGCACCAAGAAACACGCCGCCCTCATATACCCACTTTGTCAAAATCTCTACCACTTTATCATCTTTCCATGCATCGCCGCCGCTCCATGCGCTTTTCGCATAACCTGCATTGATGACCACATCTACCCCGTTAAGCCGCCCCGCCTTTATATCTTCAAAAGAAAGAAAACAAACTTCTACCGGAAGCCCTGCAAGGGCTTCATTAATATGGATCAGATCGTGCTGGTAAGTTTCATGGAAATGCCCTGACAAAGTCCACGAACGCAATGCCCCCCAGTAATGCAATACCGCCACCTTCGTTTTGATCGTATAGGGCTTCCCTTTTTGATGGAAATCCCGGATCATATGGAACTCATCCGTCACCTGCTCAATATAGTCACAAAAATCCGGGAAGCCTTCCGTCAAATGCAGATAACCGCCAAGCCCTATCCGGTCTACCGGAACCCGCAAAAGAGCGCGCCTGATACGGTTCCAATATTTCTTTGCCTCCAAAGCCGGATTGCCGCCTTCCATAAATGTAGGCGCACCGCCAAGCCCCACCGGAAACAGATAGGGATGCAGCCTGAGTTCATGGACCGGCACATCCACCCCGGCGCATAGCCTCGCCTCATAGCCGGAAAAGACACATTTGATCAGCCCGTCAAACCCAAACTCTCCAAACCTTCCGTTATAAGGCTCTAACCCAACCCAGCTGTCATCATAAAAGACATACGCTTTTTTTCCATGCTCATGGACAATATCTACCAGTTCTTTCCCAAATGAAATCACAAAATCATTGATAAATTTCATCCAGTCCGCCTTATGGGCATCCCCAGGCATATGAGTCACATGGAGCTTTCCCTGATTGATAAAATCTTCCGCTGTCAGGGAATATCCATACTCTTTTGCAAACTCATCCAGTGCCAGTTCACTCACTGTAAAATCATAAGATCCCCAATCCGAGAACAAAGAACGTCTCTCTTCGTACGCCCCCCAGATCCACACAAAATTATAAAACAACGACGTAAAACGGACTACCGTAGTATCGGGATGTTCCTCACACCAGCTTTTAAGCCACCCCTTCAGATATTCACGGACCGTGGGATATCTGGGGTCGATCTGCATCAAATGCTCCTTATCCCAGTTATTTGTAGTATGGTTATACATGGAGATCTCTTCCCAGATCCTGTATGCAAGAAAGCTCACCGTATATTTATGCCAGGGAACCACATTCTGTACCGTTACCGCTTTTTGCTCTTTATCATAAGTCCAATCCTTAGAAGAAACCAGTAGGTTAGAAGTCCTGTCATAGACCTGCCAGTACTTCATGGAAGCCGGACAGTCGTTGATCTCAAACTGTTCCTCAAAAAAACCGTCCATCAGCTTGACTGTCAGCCCACTCTCCCCGTTTACGGCAACAACCGGCTCCGTACAAAGAAAAGTCTGCTGCAGCTTATCCCTGTTGCCGGCCGCCCATTCATTATGGTCGCGGATGATGCAAAGCGTAGAATAGATTCCATACCCCGCATGGATAATATCCTCTGAAAGCTCCGTTCCGTCACTGTCGCGGATCACATCAGCCCCCCATTTTTCAGCCAGCCTTAACGTCAGTTCTTCATATCCCGATTCCCCCGGCAGTGTAAAGCCTCCCTTTCGTTTCTCCATTTAACATCCCTCCAACATTCTTTATTTTATTACTGTCCGCGTCATCACATAATCTTCAGATTTCGGCACATCCGGGCGCCCTCCCTGCGGCTGATAAATCCATTCAGGGGTTCCGTTCCGTCCGGGGCAAGTACACCTAACTGGCAGGCCGCCGATACCAATTTTCTTTCCCTTGCAGAAACAAGATCATCATAAACACATGGCTCGTCTTCCGGCAGGGTCCTTCTGCTTTCATATGCTGTCATCAAAAAGAGGACAAATTCCAGCCTTGTCACCGGTTCTAAAGGGCGGAATCTTCCATCCGGGCACATATCCTTTGTCACGATCCCGTTTTGTAACCCGCATTCTACCGTTCCGGCGTACCACTCATGGCCGATGACGTCAGAAAGCAGGTCATTATAAACATTGATCTGGAAAAATCCCGCACGGCGGACCACCATTTCCAGGCCTTCCGCCCGCAAAAGCCAATCCTCCGGCCGATCCGGTTCTTCGAACTCTTCCGGATCATCCGCTGCCACAAAACCTTCCGGCCTTTGAAGAGGTTCTATGCAGGCCGGCTCATCCCAGAGTATCTCCTGCACATCTTCCCGTATCTGATCAGCAAGCCATCGGTATCCGGAGGGTATGCCGTTCCTTACTGCTTCCCTATTCCGATCATCATCCAAATCCTTCCAATTCCCACAGACGCGTTTTATCTCCTGGCACACCATTGCTGCCATCTGCTGTGCGCCAAAATCATTATGATGCGTATAATCGGACGGGAAAAAATATTTCTTAGCCCCTTCTTTTCCCAACCGCAGGACAAATTCCATGCTAAGGCGGTGCAGATCCAGCACCGGCACCGACAGCTTAGCGCCCAGCTCCAGACACGCCCCGGCATACTCCTCCAGTAAGTCATTATAAGCTCCGTCACTTCCCCGCCAGCTGTTTCTCGCAACAGGAGTAACTAACAGCGGGTACATCCCCTTATCCCGGCATTCACCGATATACCGTTCCAGATTGGCAAGATAACCCTCCTGCGCCTTTAAGTGCATCAGCTTCTGGTCGTTATGCCCAAATTGGAACAGCATGTAATCTCCGGCCTTCCCCTGTTCCATGATGATGGCATAATGTCCTTCTTCCCGAAAGCTTTCCGTAGTCAGCCCGGAATGGGCATGGTTGGACACCGGCATTTCCCCTGCCACAAAATAAGGCATCATCTGCCCCCACCCGGCATAGCTTGCTCCGGGCGCATAAGGATATTCCGCAGACTGATCAGCCACGGTAGAATCACCGGCTATATAAAGCACCGGACACTGCACCTTTTCTACCATGACCCGGCTGATACACGGCCGATCCGCCGTCACAGCCACTTCGATACAATTATCTTCATATTTTTGTTCCCGGCCCCTGGGGATAATGCCGCACACTTCCACACACATTTCCCTGACACAGGCTTTCCCTGCCGGAAGTTCATCCTGATAAGCGGCAAGACAGCGCCGCCCTGTAAAAATACGCAGATCCGATAGTTTCTCTTTCCCCTGAATGACAATTTTAATCCGATAGCTGCCCGGCTCCGGCACTCTGCACTTAAACCGCAAAGGAATCTGCCGGCCCTCCCATCCGAAATCTTCCGACATAGAATACATTGGTATAGAATACCATGGTATAGAATACCATGGAACCGGCAGGAAACCACCGTTTAGCTCCGGAAGCGTCAAATCCGGATCCTGCTTCCCATTTTCTTCCACAATAAAGCCGTAACCCCGCTCCCTGGTATAACAATCCGTTTCCTTTACACAGACAGCAGACGCCTCAACCTGCCCGGCCGGGTAAAAGAGATATGTTTGTCTGTACATGTTTTATAAAGCCCCATCCTTTGCAATATCGGCAGAAACCAACACGTTACTGAAAAACGCAAGGGCAAGTCCCTGGCCCCAGCCCTGGATCCATCGTCTGGAAATCCCCCTGTATCCTTCAATGTCCTTCATCACAGCGGTTCCGCCGGACACGTTCATGACCCTGCCATCCTCGCTGACATTTTCCAAAAGGCCTTTGATCGCTTTATTAATATATTTGGTATGTAACAGATTACCCCGCTCTAACATAGCCGCCGCAATCCCTGCGGATGCGGAGATTTCTTCATAGGATTCCTCATCATTTAAAACAGTCCGCCAAAGCCCGTTTTGTGTCTGCACGGTTTTTAGCGCTGAAAGCTGATCGTTTAAAGAACCTGCAACATCCAGATACTTAGGATACAGATAGCACTCCGGCAAAACGCTTCCCACCTTTGACATGGTATAAGCCGCCCACGCATTTGCCCTGCCCCAGTAAATGCCGGACATATGGTCCTTGGAAATGTTATTGTAACCGTGATAATAAAAACCTGTCTTTTCATCCTGAAGATAATTGATATGCCAATACCACTGGTTCAGCGCATCCTCTATCATCTCCTCATCCTTACTGATCACCCCTACCCTGAGCAAAAAGAACGCCGCCATGAAAAGCGTATCCGCCCAGGCCTGCTCCGGGAAATCATTGTTTGCGGACACCGTATGCTGCAGCACGTGATCGCCAAAGCGCAACGCATCCTTTTGGATGTAGGCAATCTTGCTCTTTACCAACTCCCAGTACTTTTCCTCTCCGGTGGCCTGGTAGAGCGTGACAAGACAATGCCCCATAGCACAGGCATTTACCGTCCATACCTTAGGAAGGCCAAGAGAGATCAGCTCATCCACACGTTCCTTTAAAACCGTCAGATATTTCTCGTTTTTCGTCTTTTCATAAGCTTCACTGATCCCGTAATATGCTACGCCGCAGGGCCAGTCCCACGTCAGATCCATTTTCATTGTCCGATCCACGATCCGGTCTATCACGTCTTCAATCTGTTCTTTGTTAAAATCCAAATTCATATCGAAACCCTCCCTTTTCATTTTACAACAGCTTGCATATATACATTATACATAATCCTATATTTCTCTAACATGTTGGTTTCATTCAAAAATTCAGCAATTTCGACCATAATATTGCCCTATTCCCTTTTAATATGGTAAAATATAACCAAATACCGACACACAAATACATATAGTAAAAGGAGCGGCAGCAGTATGATCAAAGGATTCAAAATGAAGCTATATCCCGGGCAGGAAGCCGAATACGAAAAACGCCACAATGAACTGTGGCCGGAAATGAAAGATATGATCCATGAGCATGGAGGAAAGAATTATTCCATTTTTCTGGATAAAGAAACACTGACTTTGTTTGGTTACATTGAAATTGAAGATGAAGAGCTTTGGGCAAAAGGAGCTGATACTTCCATCAACCGGAAATGGTGGGATTTTATGGCGGACATCATGGAGACAAACCCGGACAACAGCCCTATATCGATCGACCTGAAACCTTTGTTCCATCTTGATTAAAAAGTGCCGCCTAAAAGCGGAGCACGGAAGGGGCATCCCCAAAGAGGAATGCCCCTTTATCTTATCACCTTAAAACATCATAAT
Organism: uncultured Lachnospiraceae bacterium; assembly: GCA_910587295.1. Taxonomy (GTDB): domain Bacteria; phylum Bacillota; class Clostridia; order Lachnospirales; family Lachnospiraceae; genus Suilimivivens. The sequence goes on from CAJULP010000003.1 coordinate 12,202, forward strand.
CCCGCAGCACCTTCTCGATCACCGTTCCTTTTACAAAATGCAAAAGGGGCTTCTTCAATGCATTTAACGGGCCTGGCAGCTCTATCTCTAAAGGCGATTTCCCATCCATCAGCTTTACGCTGCTAGAGAGCAGTTCCCTGATATCATAAACGCTGCCCCAAACCTCCGGCACCCCCCGGTCAACGCCAAGCAGCCCATATACGGCTTCCATCGCAGTCCTAACCGAATATTCCGTGGTAAATACAGTATCCCTTGGAGTGTCCGCAAACTGTCCCAAAAATGCAAAGTTGACGCAGCCATCCGGGATCACATCCGGGCGGTCGCCCTTTGCCCTGGGCATGAAAAATGCGGTAATATACGGCATCATGGTAGGAACACAGACAGCGCTGTTTTCCGCCAGTTCCGGGATTTCCTCAACGGGAACCCCCAAATGGTAGAGCCACTCCTGGGTGATTTCCTTCCCCGTGCATTCCTTCATAGGCTTTTTGATAAAATCACCGGGAACGTCCGTAAAAAGTCCGTATACCCATACGCATACTTTATCCTTATCCTGCTCTTTAAACTGCCCCTGGCGGTTAATGGTCCAGCTCATCAGCCAACGGGAATCCTTGCAGCTGACGATTCCTCCGGTGACTACCTTACCGCTCCTTGGATCACGCTTGCAGATATCCGTGATGTAAGGGATGATCTTATCGTCCAGGGTGGTAACCGTCGCCGATTCCCAGTTGGTCTTAGCCACATCCGAGCAGAATTTCTCCGGATGCCCAAAGGAGGGATCCTGCTTTGCAATATTTTTCCACAAACTCCAGCAGCCGCTGGTGCGGACTTCCGCATCCCCATTGGGCGCATGGTTCTGATCACCGTAGATCGTGCCTTCCGTACAGCTCCCGTTGGTGACAAACACAAGGTCATTTTCCGTAAGCATGATCCCCTTTTCCACACCCTTCACCTTACATTCTATGGTCTTGGCAATCTTCTTTCCGCCTTCAAATTCAAAGATCACATTGGTCACTTCCGTGTGAAACCGGAAATCAACTCCTGCCGCTTCCAAATACCTCTGCATAGGCAGGATCAGGGATTCATATTGGTTATACTTGGTGAACTTCAATGCGCTGAAATCCGGCAGCCCTGCAATATGATGGATAAAACGCTGAAAATACAGTTTCATTTCCAATGCACTGTGCCAGTTCTCAAAGGCAAACATAGTCCGCCAATACAGCCAGAACGTGGAATCAAACACTTCCTCGTCAAACACATCCTCAATGGTCTTGTCGTACAAATCTTCATCCCTTGTCATAAAAAGCTTCATGATCTCCATGCAGCCCTTTTGGCTTAAACGAAACTTCCCATCCGTATGGGCGTCCTTGCCGCAGTTTTCCGTTGCCCGGCACAGGGAATAATTGGGATCTTCTTTGTTGAGCCAGTAATATTCGTCCAGCACCGATACACCAGGGGTCTCAATGGAAGGGATACTGCGGAACAAATCCCACAAACATTCAAAATGATCTTCCATTTCCCGTCCACCCCTCATCACATATCCCCTTGTGGGATCGTTGATTCCGTCACAGGCGCCTCCCGCAATGTCCATTGCCTCTAAAATATGAATATGGGATCCCGGCATCTGCCCGTCACGGACTAAAAAACATGCCGCCGCCAGCGATGCTAAGCCGCTCCCTACAATATATGCATTTTTTTCCTCTACCCCTTCCGGTTTCCTGGGTCTTGCAAAGGCTTCATAGTTACCGTTTGTATAATAAATACCTTTGCTGTTTTTCTCCCCTTTTCCTCTTTCTGTGTTGCGGTATTCCTGCTTCCTTTGTTCTTCCGCCGTTTTCCGGGCTGACTTATTTTCTGCATTTTTATGATTTTTCACTGCAAGCACCGCACCTGCACCTGCCGCAATCGCCGCTACACCAATACCTACATTCTTTTTACCTGACATGATTATTTCCACCTTTCTTTTGCGTTTTTTGTTATGGCTTTATTTTATCCCTGAAAAAAGTAGTTTTCCATTTACAAAACAGGCGGAATGATAAGTTTTTTATCATTCCGCCTGTTTTGATCAAAAAGTATGACCGTTTTCAAAATTATGAATCGAATTGGCAACCGCCCCGTACAGGGTCGTGCTGATCTTCTCCACAATCTTCTTATAATCATCCTTCATTCCCCGGTCGATCCAGTCCAGCATCACGCCCACAAACCCATACTTGTAAAATTCCGCAATGAACGCTTTCTCCTCTTCCGATATGTTTACCCCCATGCTTTTCTCTTCCACGACGCCCACGATCAGGCTGTATGTAAGTTTATGCAGATAACTTTCAATCTTTTCCCTGCTCACATTCCGGTATACGTTCAGGATGAACGGCTTATTTTCCATCACCGCCTCAAAGATCTGCAGCAGCCCTTCCTGCCAGGTATCATAGGTCTTTTTATCCTGTAAGGCCTTCTTGCCATCTTCCACGCACACCCACTCGATCAGGTCGTAGATATCCTTAAAATGATAATAAAATGCCATCCGGCTGATCCCGCAGTCCGAAGTCAGGTCATTGATCGTTATCTTATCAATCGGCTTGCTTAACAAAAGCTTTTTCAGGGAAATTTCCAGCATATATTTGGTTGTATTTGGCATATTATATTCTCCATAACTTTATAGTATCATATATTTAACTTGTGAGTAAAAAGTTTGCGCTACTTAAGAAGCCCATGAACCCCAGTAGGTTCCGGACTCATCCTGCTGTTCCTGAATTATTTGCGTTATGCGTAATTCCGGCTGTTTGCTTAAAAGCCTGAAAAAATGTTTCCGCA
>CAJULP010000004.1 GCA_910587295.1 uncultured Lachnospiraceae bacterium
ACTAAATGCGAAGCCACTACTTAACTGGCTGCCGCTAATAGCATTATCTATGCCACATTGCGTCAAATAGCCAGCTACGTAGTGGTCAGAAATCTAGTCGAAGAGCCAGTTGGACTTACATGAGTCAATAAACCAGCCCTAATATGATGAAAAATCTTAAGGAACCATTTCGCGAATGCTTTATCCGAGCGTGGCAATCGCCAGCACAGCTGACGCGTAGATTTTTCATCTTATTAGGGCGGTACTGTTAACCATGTAACCCAACTAAACGGGAATTTATGTCGGCACAATTACCGACGGATCCATGCTGCCCAGATCCCCACACCCTGTCCTTGCCATAACACCTTTCAATTCTTCATTCATCCCCAGAATCTGATCTCTTACCCCTTCTGCCCCGTTCTTACCTAACGGCTCCATGACCACCCGGCCTGCACACACTGCCGCAGCGCCTAATGCCAACGCCTTATAAGCATCCATGCCGCTTATGATCCCACAGTCCACGAAAACCGGAATCTGCCCTTGCACCACTTTCACGATCTCCGGTAACATCCGTAGCGGCGGAACCGCATAATCCATGATCCCGTGATGGTGGGATACCACGATCCCCTTTACCCCTGCCATAAGACATTTGTATGCATCCTGCCCGCTAAGTACCCCCTTCACGATAAAAGGCAGGGAAGTGGCTTTTACAAAGCTGCAAATATCCTTCTGGGTCTTAGGAGACATATCATATCCAAGGATCCGGTCAAAATTCCCTTTTGCGTCAAATGCATGGTCTATATCCATTCCCACTGCCAAAGCACCGCATTTCTCCGCATGGGCGATCCGGTCCAGTATCATGTCATGATCCGCATAAGGTTTTATGATCTTGATCGTCCTTGCCCCCGTGGCCACGATCGCCTCAAGCTCCTGCTTATCTCCCATTCCCGCCCAGTTCACCGCACCGGCAAGAAAAGCTCCCCTTGCCATTTCCACCATCCCGTTATCCCGGACCTTATCAAGATGGGATAATGCCGCCGTCATGATCGGCGTCTGAAACCGTTCTCCATACAATTCTAATGTGGTATCCGGCTTTTTCCCGTCCAAATGACGCATTTCCAAAAGCAGTGAATCAAAATAATCTCTGGTGATCTGATCTGAATTTCCGGCATTTCTTTTTTCCATGCTCCACCTCTCTAATTTCAATAAGTACTTTTTTCTTGCTATTATATTTTGATTTTACTGGATTTTTTCACAAAAATCAATGGAAAGAGCCGCGATTTCCATGGCATCTTCCTCCCACTTTTTGTACGAATGACTGATCTGCCTTTGGATTTCAAGGAGCTGGCCCAACTGTTTTTCCAGACGCCCTAATACCCCTGCCGCCAGATTAATCTTGCGATGCAGTCCGATCCAGCCCTTCATATAGACCGGCACTGCCTGTGCTGCCTTAAGAATCTGTTCTTTCATTTCCGCAATCCGCCCCATTTCCTGCTCCAGCTTAAAGGCGCAGTTTGACAATGCGGGAATATCCACACAAAGATACAGGTTTCCCGGCACCTGGCAGACAAAACTTTCTTTACCCACAACAGCTTCTATCAGTTCTTTTCCTTCCTGCCCTAAGATCAGATTGCCGGCGATAAGCGGAATCCCTAAAAACGCAAAATCCGAAACATCCGACATGGTAAGCTTCTCCCCATTGATCCCGTCTTTCCTTCCCTGCATGGATTCCATCGCCTGCATCACTACCGCCGCACAGCCGTCTCTTTTTTGTACCGGCAGCGACATCACCCAGGCGGACAGCGCCGCTGCATAATTTCCAAGAATCCCCCTGCCCGGTGCATCCTGATTTTTTCTCCCAGTATAGACAATTTCTTTCCCGGAAGTCTTTTCCCAATCGGCAAACAGATACTTAATATCATGATACCCGGCAAAATTGCTTTTCTCTACAGGTGTCCTTATGTACCGGATGCTGCCCTTCGGTATGATGCTCAGCCCAAGGGCGCTGACATAATCGTTTTCCCCATAGATACCTTTTATCTTCCGGGTTTTTTCTTCATACCCTTCCTCCCCGTATTTTTCCTTCCATCTGTTTACCGCCTCCGGCGAAAACCCCTGGCCATCCACAGAATAACATGCATCCACCAAATCCTGATAACGGCTTTCCATCGTTACAAACTGGGCTTTATTTCCTCCTTTGGAATGCCCTGTAATGACCAGATGCTGGTTTCCTGTAAGCCCCATCCTCTCCACCACTTCCTCAAAATAAGCAAGTGCCCTGTTTTGCTGGATCGTAGCCGTACTGCTCATGCCAATTCCGTTATCCGGCCATTCCCCGTCACCGGTTCCCCGGTACACCACATAGACCGTGCTTTGATCCGGCGCAGAAAAAGTGCAGGCAGCAGTTCCCGGATCATATCCCATAGCAGCGCTCTGGCAGCTTATGGTCAGATTCCCGATCTGTTCATTTTCCGCAGCCTGCTTTATAATAGTATATTCTCCATAGTACCTGCCCCCCGGCTGATAATCGGGAAGCTTCTCCAATTCCGTTAAAATATGGCTTATATGGTCTCCTTCCGCTGCCTGTTGATAATTCAGGTACATATAGGTATCCAGCACCATACTGATCTCAGCTTCCGAAATCTGCCCCACTTATCTTCTCCTTTCCCTATACAACCACATTGTTGTGTAAGCTGCCGCTTTGATCCGCATTGCCAAGCTCCGCCCTCTGGTAATGAGCCGCCATCTCCTGAAGATCATTTACATGCTCCTGCACCATACGGCAGAGCTTGTCCATATCAGTCTGCAAGGAGGCAAATTTACTTCCATAAGCGGCAGACGCCTCCCCCTGCCATACTCCTTTAAGCCCCTGTACCAGCGACATCATCTCTCCCGTCAAGTTTTTCATCTGGCCGCCGGTGCCGGCAAACTCCCCTGATGTCTGAATCAATTTTTCCGGTGTCACTTTTAAAATACCTTCCATCCCTATTTCTCCTTTCAAATTATACAGGCATTTTGATAATAATCTCCATGGATCAATACCTTCTTGCCGCTGCAATCTCCCTGTTCCTTGCTTCCGCTTCCTCATACCTGGCTGCGATCTCCAAAAGTGCCTGCACATACTGAGCGATCAGCCCATAAAAAACATCCATCTGCTGCCGGTCGTTCATAAATGCCTGATGGAACACCGTCTTTGCCTCCCCCTCCCACATACTGCACAGGGAAGTTTCTTTTTCCTGCAGTTCCGATGCTTTTGCTTTAAATTGCCCGTTTAATTCCTGTAGGCGCGATGCCCTGTTCCTTAGTTCTGACGATGTAACCTGAAAAAATGCCATATCTTTTCCCCTTTCCTTTTCTTAATAAATCCTATTTGATGCGAGGGAGACGTTCAGTGTCTCCATTCGGTACATTTCCTCCGCCTGCTCTTTCATTTCCTCCGCAATCCTGTAAAGTCCTTCTCCTTCCCTGCCAATCTGCTGCCCTAACTTCAGCTCCCTCTCCACAAGCTTATCCGCGCACACACTTTCCCACCCCCTTTTCGTTTCAAACGCCGTATGAAAGATTCCCTCCTGACCAATTTTTTCCACCTCCTTTGACAGCAGCCTTAACTGTTCCACCAATGCCATAATTTCTTTAAAATGTATTTCTATTGTCTGCTGTGACAAGTTCATTTGCCTTTTCCGCCTCCTCATAAATGACCGCTATTTCACAAAGTTTCCCTATATGCGCCATAATCTCCTTAAACCGGGCCTGCCCTTCTTTTGCAAATGAATCAAAAGTTCTTTCAAGCAGCGAGACCGCTCCTGAAGCAAAACTTCCCCTGACACCCTCCACTTCCTTTCTGGCTGCCTGCAGCCCGGATATGGCCTGATCTGCCATGCTTAACAACAATTCCTCTGTTTCCTTTATTTTTTCTGTCGTAACCTTGATATTCCCTTCCATTTCCCCTCCTTAAAGCTGGCTCACAGCTGTTTCATTATTTTTTTCCGTCTCTGCCAGCATGACCGCAATCTCATTCATAGCCAAAAGCAGTCTGCTAAGCCTTCTGACGCTCACAGCCGCCATACCGGTCTGACGTTCAAGTTCCCTGCGCCAGTCTCTATAAGACGGACTATCCCAAAAGAACCGGATCCGGTCCGCCTCTGACTCCAAAAGATTTAATTGATCCAAAACAACTGTCAGATTTCTTTCCGCATCATGGATCTTGTCCTCTAGTCCTTTAGAATAAAGCCGCACTTCCATACCTGCCGATTCCTCCCTTTCCTTATATAAGAATCAGGCGGTCTCCGCTCTTTACGCCCTGTTGGATCAAACTATCCTCCTGCTTTAACAAACATTCCCGCTCTAAATCATAAAAAAACCTATTTTTTGTCGGTTTCCAATTAAGTTTTTCTTTGTGTTCGATCAAGGAAACCACTTCTCTGACCAACGTATCCACTTTTTCTTCCTCATCCAGCTCAAAATCATATTTTTCGTCAATTGCCGGAACATACACATCCACAAATATCATCATTCTCCTTAAAAAGGCCGGGAATCAAAAGCCGCTCTGTCTGGGAAAATACCCCCTGTTTCCAATATCCCACCCCTTGTGCCTCCCTCTGGTTTAATCTTGCATATCCTAAATCATCAAATGAAAATACTCTCTGCATCCCTCCATTGCCCCCTAAATGCACGCCCACCTGTTCCTCAGAAAATGCCCGAAAAAACGGTTCCGCCGTAAGCATCCCGTCGGAAGCAAAATCATAAGCCCCTGCCATAAAATAATCCTTACCTTTTCCACTAAAAAGCCGCTCCCAAAAAGCAATTCTTTCTCCCCGCTCTTCATCCGGCCACGATATCATTCGGATCAGCCCTGCCAGATCCGGAGCTAAAAAGCAGCACCCTCCTCCGGCCGTTTTGTGCAGCGTTAAGATATCCTCATTTTCTGCCCACACCACATTCCGCCCCTGATAAAGCAGGCTCTTTTCTATCTGTTTTAAAAATCCTCGTCCGTTCCCTCCATGGCAGGATAATAAAAAACGGGGATGTCTCATAAAATTTACTTCTCTAATTTCCCCCGTGGCAAGGGAATAGCCCAGGGGAATATAATCCGCTTTCCACCGATAATCCTTTACCATAGCCGGATAATCAGGTACTGAGGGAAGATGTGGGAACGCCGCAACTTCTTTCCTATGTACCGGTTTCGATAAATGTTCCGGCGCAACAGCCGCCTGAAATTCCAGCACCCTTCCCTCTGCCTTACAGATCCCTCTTCCTTTGGTGTTTTCCTTCGGCAGTACAGGCAGGTGGTACTGCCTCAAAATATCCCCGTAAGCGAAACGGTCACTCATTTCCAAAGCCACTACCGTTTTAAATTTCTCGAACATCTTTCCCGGTATTTCTCCGGGAGAAGCAGCAGATATGACCATATAAATCCCATACCCCATCCCTTCCGCCGCAAGCCTTATTAAAAACTCCTGCTGCCGCTCTTCTAATGCCTTAAGCAGGGATGAAATATTGTCGATCAGGAAAAATACATCGGGAAATTCTTTCACACTCTGCATTGTTCCCTGACCTCCCCTTCCCCGGAAGCTTTCTTTTCTTTTTATAAAAAGCCGCTCTAGGTGATAGAAAAAAATATCCTTTCCTTCTTTTTCCCAAAGCCCGCCCAAAACCCCCGGCTTATCCAAAAAGTTCCGCATGTTCCCCTGGCCTAGATCCGCACAAATAAGTACCGGCTGTTTGGAACCGCAATAATCAAAAATCTGCCAGGCTATCAGCCGGAGCAATTCACTTTTACCGGATAACGGCCCACCGCATACCGCAAAGTTTCCGGCTTCTAGCGGCTGATATACCAGAGGGAACTGTCTTTGGTTTTCCGGGTCGTCACACATCCCCAACAGCAGTTCCATCCCCTGCCCATAATCGGAACCGTAAATTTCTCTCACGTCTTCTAACGAAATCCTCACCGCAAGTTCCGGCATCCAGAGAGACTTTGCCCTCTTAGTTCCTTCCCTGCCTGCCGTCATTGACACATAATTTATGACTGCTTCTAATTGGCTTTCCTTTGTTTTTTTCTCCACAGGAGAAGTTTGAAGCCGCTTCCCTGTATTTTCCACCAAGACAGCGCACTGTTTTTTACTCTCCTTTTCCCTGTATGGCTCTCCACAGTAACCGGTCTGGAACAGTTCATAATATTCATGGTTCCCGATCTGCAGATAGCACTGCCCCGGCAAAAGAAGCATGGCGGCATCACTGTTGTGCAGCATATCCATACTGTCCTTTTTATCCTGCACTTTAAGGCAGAGGTGAAACCTCGCATTACTCCAAATCCTGTCATCCACCGTTCCTGCCGGTTTCTGGGTCGCTAAAATCAAATGAATGCCAAGGCTTCTGCCTACCTGGGATAAAGAGATAATTTCCTGCATAAATTCCGGTTCTTCTTTTCGGAGCTGGGCAAACTCATCCACCACTAAGATCAAATGGGGCATAGGACTATCCGCCTTTCCTTCCCGGTAAAGCTCCGTATATGCATCAATATGGTTTACCCCATACCTGCCAAGTATCTGCTGTCTTTGCCTGTTTTCGCTTGTAATTGCCGACATGGCTCTTTTGATCTGTTTTCCTGAAAGATTAGATATGGCCCCGGCACAATGGGGAAGGTTTTTCAATACATTCCCGGTACCGCCGCCCTTATAGTCAATCATAAAGAAATTTACATCCTCCGGCGAAAAACTCACCGCTATGGAAAGAAGAAAGGTCATGATCAATTCACTTTTTCCGAAACCCGTTGTTCCCGCGATCAGCCCATGAGGTCCATGAAACTTCTCATGGATATCCAGGCTGATGATCTTCCCCCCCTGCCCGCGCCCTACAGGAACCTTCAGGCGTTTCCCCGGATGATTGTTCTTCCACCTTTGCCTGCTTTTTAATTCCTGCACACTGCCGCATCCGTACAGTTCCAAGAAATCCACCTTTTCCGGTATCTGCTCTTCCATGCCCGTTTCCCGTACCCGAAACCCGGAAATCGCCCGAAAATACCGCACCGCCACATCCCGTTCCAATCCTTCAAGCATAACCGCCTGCCTTGTGATCCCCTTCTTTGTACGGATGACCAATTCCTGCTTTTTCCGGATCTGCAGAAATCCCCGGCAGTTTTTCGGAAGGTTTTCCCGCTCTTTTTCCATAAATACCGCACTGACCGGATAAGCAGTTTCATCATCTGTCAAATACCGGCATAGTATCTCTCCCTGAACCAATTCCTTGTCCAGCACCAAAACCAAATACCAGGGCAGGCTGATGCCGGAATCCTCCTTTCTTTTTTCTAATTCTCCCATCAACGCAGGGATGATCTCCCCACTGTCCTTTTCATCCCCGGCAAGAAACCGGACTTTTCCATTCGGCGACCAGATATGCGGCATAAACCGGATACTATCCGCCAATGACTGCTGCCAGTATTTTGCCTTGTCGTAAAAACACACCACTTTCATTTCCGTATAACAGTGACAGGCTGCCAGCTGGACAAGAAGCTGAAACAATATCCTGTAGCTTTCTTCCCTGTCGGGGTCTGCCACGATCCCCAACTGCCGGATGGCAAAAAAATCAATTCCAACCGGAACGTCGTCAACCACCCGGAAAGCTTCCGCCAAGCGGCTGCCCTCCTGATACAGCTTGTCAGGAACAATATCCGTCGATTTTTGGGCAAGTTCCACTTCCATTGGAAAAGAAGCCGTTCCGGTGCCTAACCGTAAAAACAAAAAGTCCTCCTGCCGATAGTATCTGTTCCAAAGAACTTTCGGCGACTCTCTCCCCTTCCCCTGAAACTCCTCCGCTTTCGGATACCTCCGCTCCAAAATACTGCGGTTTTCTTCCCGGTAACCAGACAGTTCTTTTTCCATGGCTTTTAAATATTCCCGGTATTGTGCCACCCTGCACGTTTCCGCCTTTTTTGCCGCATATCTCCTGTATCCCCAGTTAGACAGCCCCCAGAAAACCGCCAGTGCCGCACTGCACAGTCCGGTGAGCATCGACAGCAGATAAAAATTACTACCCTGGCTCATCATACGGCTTCCGGCAAATGCCATGACTATCATGGGAAGCGCCATGGTGAGGGAAGGGCCCACACTCAGCATCAATGGCCCTTGCGTCTCTCCTGTGCGGGGTGATGGCGTAAGGATTGTAACCTTTCCCGCAGGAAGCTGCCGTTCCCCGGCCCACTTTCTTTCGATCACCGTTCCTTCTGCCTCTTTCTGTATCCCTATCCTGTTTTCTGCGCTGTAAAGGCCAAAAACCATTTCCCCGCCGGCCAAAGCAGCCCGCATCACACCAGAAAAAGCGGTGCATACAAGAAACTCCCTTAAATACAACATATGAAGCCCATACAAATCTACCCTGTCTCCTGCCTGCAATTTCCGCTTATCCGAAAGCACACGTTCATTCACGTAAATCCCTTCCTTCCCATGTTCCGGGCAGGCATAATGATCCCCGTTTTCCGAAACGATCCTTCCATGGCAGGAACTGACCAGCCCACAGCAGTCATAAAAAATCCGGCTCTGGTAGGCGCTTCCAATCTGGCAGCACTCCCCGTCCCCCAAAGTAAACCACACAGTTCCTTCCGCTTCCGATAACTCCTTTGTCAAAAGCAGCAATAGCTTTTCCTTCCCTTTCGTCTCAAAATAGAAGGGATGCCCTTCGCAAAGCTTTTCCTCAAAAATGCCATAGCTTTCTTCCCTGCAGGTAATAAGAAGCTCTACATCTTCCGCAAGCATCAGCTCTTCTCTGGAAAGAAAAATCCTGTTTTCCCCTTCCGGGACGTCATAAATCCTTCTTCTTGCATACCCTTTTGGCGCAAAAATAAGCAAAAGCCTGTCATGGCACGCCGACCGGTCTGTAATCTTGTTCAATGAAACCTCCTGAAATGAATGGTAACTGTAAAAAATGAATGTTGGAAAATGATTATTTCAGAATTTTCAGAATTTTCGAAATAAAACCTGAATTGAAAATCGTGAAAGTATTACTACTTTAGCAGGTTATCTATCTTTTGTCAATAGCTTTTTTAAATATATTTTCCCGGATAATAACAATCCAGCCTTGCAGCAGCGGAATCGGCAGGGCCGAATTGTTACCCCGGATACCTGTAATCATTCAGCGTTAGGTATCCCATTACCCTAACGCCACATCCAGAATCATCATGATCAGGAATCCTGTCATAACGCCAATCGTTCCTAAATTAGAATGCTCTCCTTCATTTGCTTCCGGGATCAGTTCTTCCACCACCACGTAGATCATAGCCCCTGCCGCAAAGGAAAGGAACCATGGCATATAAGGCGTGATCTGCACAGCGATCAACGTAATCCCAACGCCAAACATAAGCTCCACAGCTCCGGACAGACTTCCTATTACAAATGCTTTCAGCCTTCCCATTCCCTCCTGCCTAAGCGGCAGGGAAATGGCAGCTCCCTCCGGAAAGTTCTGGATACCGATCCCTAACGCAAGGGCAAATGCCGCCGCATACAGCGCCGGGTCATCCGGATGCTGTGCCGCCATGGCAAACGCCAGCCCCACAGCCATCCCTTCCGGTATATTGTGGAGTGTCACCGCAAGCACCAAAAGTGTCGTGCGCCTAAAAGAACTTTGCATCCCTTCCGGTTTCTTTTCCCCCAAATGCAGATGAGGCATCAGAAAATCCAACAGGTACAAAAAGATACCTCCAAGCACAAAACCGCCTGCCGCGGGAACCCACGGGATTCCACCGATATTTTCCGTCTCGTCAATTGCAGGGATCAAAAGCGACCAGACCGACGCCGCCATCATCACGCCTGCCGCAAACCCCAAAAAAGCTCTTTGCACATTCATTCCCATATTTTTACTAAAAATGAATACCACCGCAGCACCCAGCATCGTCATCAAAAACGTGAATCCGGTGCCCATAGCTGCCCAACCGATTGCCTGATTCATATTTTCCTCTTTCTGCGCCCAGGCGGACGCCTGCTTCTATCCTTAGTATATCCATTTTCTATGGTCTTGTGCCTAAAATAATAGACACACTTTGATTTTTTACAGCAATTTTAAAAAAATATTTCCAAAACAGTTGACATTCGTCATAAAAAAAGTTAAAATATCATTTGTTCGCAGGAATGGCGGAATTGGCAGACGCGCACGGTTCAGGTCCGTGTGGTAGCAATACCATGAGAGTTCAAGTCTCTTTTCCTGCACGAAAAGAAGCCTTTAAATCAGGGCTTCTTTTTTGTTATGCAGGGGATAAAGTGAAATCAAGCAACTTGTATCCTGTTTTTTTACAAATTGATGCTTTTTTCTTCTTAACGGAATGCTAAAATGACCTTTAGAGAAAAATTAGAGCAATCTCTGCTATCCTTAATCTGTCATACCACAGGATGGCCTGTTATTTTTGGAGGTAAAACAACCATATGAAAAAGAGACATAAAAAACATAAGACAAAGCAGCTTTCCCGGGCAGCGGCTGCAGGCGTGTTACTCGGCATCACATTAAGCTTTGGGAAAATCCTTTTATCCCATGGGTTTTCCCAGGAGGAGACCGCCATTGAACCCAACATCATCATCACCGATTACACCCAGTCCTATTACGGTGCGGAAAATCCCACCGGCATAAATATCAAGACCAGCGAACCCCTGACAGAATATGTCGGCACTTCTTCGGTTCCTACGGTCACAGACACCCGCCCGGTCCTTCGTGACCAGGAAACGGAAGAGATCCTTGCGGACCTTGCAAAGAACGATCCGGCCATCGCCAGGATCTATTCAGACCGGAAAGCCTATCCTGAAGATCTCCTTATGGCTCTTGCCTGCAATCAGGAACTGACTGACTTTGTATCCGGCTATTTGACTGCCGGGCAGACAGCCACTGGGGGCTTCACTTCCGATGAGGCCGCCCAAAACTTTCCTCTGTTTCTGCAATGGGATGCAAGGTGGGGCTATGTTCCCTACGGCGGGCTTAATATCGGCATTTCCGGCTGTGGGCCCACCTGCCTGTCCATGGTGATATTTGCCCTTACCCAAAACGAAGCGGCAACACCGGACGCCCTTGCCTCCTACAGCATGAATAACGGCTACTACACCGAAGGCGTGGGAACCGCATGGTCCTTTATGACAGATGCCGTGTCCAATTACGGGGTACAGGCTGCGGAGCTGGGCTTAGACGAAGGCAGCATGAAATACTACCTTGACCGCGGCTGCCCCATTATCTGTGCCATGCGCCCTGGCGACTTTACCATCTCCGGACATTTTATCATGCTTTACGGCTATGACCAGGACGGCTTTAAAGTAAACGACCCCAACAGCCGCGAACGCAGCAACAGACGCTGGGATTTTGAAACCCTGCGTTCCCAAATCAAAAATCTGTGGGTGTACCAAAAATCATAGCTTATTTTTTTTCCCTTTTGGCCCCCTCGCTGCTTTCAGCTCCTTTTTGAATGCATTGCGTTTTTCCTTTAATTCCGTCACCCGCCTTTCCCCTGTTTGATAAAGCGTCATTTCAAACAGGGAGCGGATGATCTTAGCGATCACTTTCCGGGTGGTCTCATCAATTTCTTTGGCTGCCTCAAACACGTTTTGCAGGCAGTTTTTCCAATCTGCCCCAAATTCAAACACGTTAGATGCCTCCGATGCGGACACCACCTCATACAAAGTGTCCACAAAGGCATGGGTTTCCTCCTCCGTAAGGGATAGGATCCACTCGTTTAACGCCGCATCCCTCGCCATTTTCCTTCCCGCCATATTCTTAGCGCGGACAAAATGATCCTCCTCAACCTTCCAGCTATAAGTATTGTGCTGGAGCATCCCTACACTGCGGCTTTCCACCAGCGTATAATCATCTTGATCCTCCAATATGGTTCCCACTAAAGAAGAACGGGGAATAAACTTCACCATTCTGTCCTTTATTTCCTCATAATCCCCTTTTTCCCGGATTTCCGGCCGAAAGCCCGGTCCGTCATTGTTAAAAATCTTCAACAGCCGTTCCCTTGTCCTTGGCGCACAATTCATGGCCGCATAGACCGCAAGGTTGCCGCCCTTTGAATGACCTCCGGTATAAAAATCCCCTGCCGTCATACCTGCCACCCGCTCCATATACTCCACCGCAAGCTGATGGCTGGGCAGTGGTTTGGAGAAAGCAAGGTTCAGATCCTCCTTCCACCCAACGATAGTGGCATCTGTTCCCCGGTAAGCAATATAAATGTTTTTATCCTCCAAAACATAAGTCATTGCCGAAAACTGCGCCTGCTCTTCCTCGTTGACGATGTCCACGTAAAAATTCATTTTAAGCCCGCCAAAGCGCCTGGATTCCGCCACCGCCCCAAACAGCTCCTTATTATTCTGGCGGTACCAGTAATCATCCAGTATATGGTCTTTTTCCGGATCTTTGTAGATATCCTGAATACCGACAGGCTTATTCCGTCTGCCCAGCCCCGGCACAAAATCACCATAATGCAGATAGACCAGCTGACAGAGCACCAGAGAGTCCACTTCATTAAACGGCTTTTCAAACAAACTAAAGCGCCCCCAGTCCTTTACATAATCAATTATATTTTCCATCTTTTCCTTCCTCCCTAAAGCTAATACAAAATCCCATCATAGTATTGCAAAAGCAGATCTACCACCCGGCTGTAGCTTACCGTACCGTCAGACACCCCGTTTAATGTAAGGGTGGTATTCAAAAAGCTGTCCGCCGCCTGGCTTACCGTCTCCGTATCCAATACCGCCCGCTCCTCCACCTGCTGCCACGCCTCCTTGGTAAGGAAGATCTTATCCGCCAAAACCTGGCCGCTGATCTTAATATGACTCTGATATTCCATGCTGTCCTTCCCCACCGCCCTTGCAAAATCCCGGTCTAAGTACCCGATCACGCTAAGCAGCGCACTGTAGCGGAACAAAGGATCTTTGGACTCCACACAGGCCAGATAGCCGATGAAATTGGCTTCATCCTCCAAAATGAATCCTTTCAAATGGGATAACTCGTGGCACATGGTGACCGGCATATTGGTCAGATACATCCGGGGGTTAATATTGGCCTCCATGGAAAAAGGAAAATAATACCCCATAATATACTGCTGACTATAAAAACCCGACAAAAAAAGTTTTTTAGGTTTCGGGTAATACCCGCCTAAATTGGGAAAGACTTCTGCCAAATCCCGCATCCGGGCAATCGCTTCCTCTTCCATACCGCTGCAGTCGGTAACAAGATACCCCTTTTCATCCCGTTCAAACATAAGCGCCAGCTCATTTGCCTGCGCCGCCACATGATCCCGCAAGATCCCGATCTCCTTAACGCCGTATTCCCTGCCCGGCATTTTGTCGGCCCAAAAACGCTCCGGAAGCGCGGGCACCTGATACAGCAAAAAGCAGTTCAGGGTCATCACCATGCAGGTGATCCCAAACACCCAGTATAGGAACATGACATACCGTTTATAAGCCTTTTTCCAAAAATCAGAAAGTCTTTTCCTGAAAACAAAGACCAACATCCCAGCCAGGACCAGCACGATCAAAAGGCATACCGCAAGATAAAGCATCCATTCCCCCACCGAAAAGGGAAACAACCCCGTCACCCTTCCATAAGTTTCCACCCAGAACGGGAAAATATTGTTTACATAAAACAGACTAAAACTCCTGCTTGCCCTAGCCCAAATATTTAACACCACAGCAGCCAAAACCAGCGCCGCCGGTATCCTTATTTTCCATTTCTTAACCTTCTTCAATCCGCTTCTTCCCCCAAAACCCCATAAAACTACTCATAACCTGGCCTTCTTTCTACTATATTAATAGTAAGACCCAAAGGGTTACCCTGTAACCAAGGAGCATTCATGCAATTCATTTTATCCGGCATTCAGTCCATTAATCAGTTTTTGTGGAGCGGTCCCCTTTTATTCCTTTTAATGGGAACCCATCTTTATTTTACCATGAAACTTCGCTTTCCGCAGAAAAATATCCTGCGGGCCATAAAATTATCCGTTACCCCCGCCGCCGGCCAAAGCGGAAACAACCTTTCTGTCTTCGCCACCCTGGCAACCACCCTGGCCGCAACCCTGGGCACCGGAAATATCATCGGTGTGTCCACGGCAGTGGCCTTAGGCGGACCCGGGGCAATTTTCTGGTGCTGGATCACCGGTATTTTAGGTATGGCCACCGCCTATGCAGAGTGCTTCTTAAGCGTCCGATTCCGCAGCCGCGGAAAAGACGGTATCTATCAGGGCGGGCCGATGTATGTATGGAAAAACGCTTTACATAATCCTGCCGTGGGAAAGTTATATGCCCTGCTGACGCTGACTGCCGCCTTTGGCGTTGGCTGTACCACCCAGTCCAATTCCATCACCCAGACCACCACCGCAAGTTTCGGCTTAAATCCCCATGTGGCGGGGATTGCCGCAGCCTTCTTAGCGGGCCTTGTGATCGTGGGAGGAGTCCGCTCCATCGGAAATCTCTGCATGAAGCTGGTTCCCTTCCTTGCCATCCTTTACACCGGAAGCTGTATTCTGCTGCTTTTTATCAATCGGGAAGCTTTTTTTCCTGCCATCCGTCTAATCCTCACTCATGCCTTAGCCCCCCGGGCCGCCGCAGGAGGCGCCGTCGGCTCCTCTCTGATGCTGACGGCACGCTACGGGATCGCCAGGGGGCTTTTTACCAACGAGGCAGGCATCGGCACCTCCGCCATCGCTGCCGCCGCCTCCGATACCTGTAACCCTGCCCACCAGGCCTATGTATCCATGACCGCCGTGTTTTGGGATACGGTGGTGATGTGCCTGTTAAGCGGCCTGGTGATCGTCACAAATATGCTGCTGCACCCTGCTTCCTTAGAAGGCGTCAACGAGGCCGGGCTCACCGAAGCCGCTTTTTCTTACCTGCCGGTCCTTGGCAATGTATTCCTTTCCCTCTGCCTTGTGGCCTTTGCCATAACTACCTTGATCGGATGGTCCTATTTAGGGGAACAGGCCTACCGGTATATCACCCGCAGCAGAGGGATCGGCATTTATAAGGTGGCCTACATCGTAATGATCTACATCGGTGCGGTACTGCCTCTTAATTTCGTCTGGGAGTGCACGGACCTGATCAATGCATTTATGATCCTGCCCAACGTGACCGCCCTTTTCCTGCTACAGAAATATTTGCAAAATTCTGTGTAAGTCTGTATAATAAAGGCTCATGACCATAACGATTATTAAAGGAGTTAATCATGGGCAGACAATACATGAAATATATTTTCCCTTCCATGCTGTCTTTCCTTCTGACAGGGATCTATTCCATTGTGGACGGGATTTTCGTTGGCAGGGCTATGGGAGACGCAGGCCTTGCCGCCATCAACATTGCATGGCCTTTAGTGGCCCTTATCATCTCCCTCGGTACCGGGATCGGCATGGGAGCTTCTGTGGTATCTTCCATCAATAACGGCGCCGGAAATACGAAAAAAGCACTTCTCGCTGAGGGAAATGCTTTCTTTCTGCTGTTTACAGGCTCCCTGCTCCTTACCCTGATCCTTCTGCTTACAGGAAAGCCGGCTCTCTTTTTATTGGGCGCAAAGGACGGCCTTCTCCCCATTGCGCTCACTTACCTGCGCTATATACTGATCGGGGGCATCGTCCAAGTCTTTGCTACGGGGATGGTTCCCCTGATGCGCAACCACGGTGCGTCTTTTTACGCCATGTGCTCTATGGCCCTTGGCTGCATTGTCAATATCATTCTGGATTATTACTTTGTCCTTGTCCTTAATCTGGGCATTAAAGGGGCTGCTCTTGCAACGGTGTTCGGGCAGGTCATCACCCTTTTTATGTGCGGGGCGTTTTATCTGCAAAAAAAGCACCGCTTCCCCCTTTCCCTGTTAAAGCCGGACCCTTCCATGATCCGCTCCATCCTCCGGGTGGCGGTGTCTCCCTTTGGGCTTACCTACCTTCCTTCTATCACCATCATCTTCATGAATCTGCAGGCTTTGCGCTATGGCGGTGAGGAAGCAGTCAGCGCCTATGCGGTGCTGGCATATATTATTTCCTTTATGGAGCTTTTAGTCCAGGGCATTGGCGACGGCAGCCAGCCCCTTCTTTCCTTAAGTGAAGGCAGCGGAAACCAAAAAACATTAAAAACCTATGTCAAATGGACCTTTCTCCTTGGCATAGGCTTTGGACTTTTGGGGGCTGTAAGCTTTTTCCTCTCACGGAACCTGATTCCCCTTTTATATGGAACTTCCGATATGGCAGCAAACTATATCGTCCATGCCACCCCTGCTTTTTCCCTGATCATGGCGCTCTATGGCCTGACCAAACCGGCGGTATCCTACCTTTATGCCACCCACAAGGTAGTCCGCTCCACCATTTTGGTTTACGGGGAAATCCTGCTGACATTGGTGCTGGTGTTCATCCTGCCGCTTTTCTTAGGACTTGACGGCGTATGGTATACCATCCCCGCAGTGCAGGGGATCTTAGCTTTATTTTGCATTATCTTCCTAAAAAAATAAATGGTGACGCATCTACAATTTAATGCTGATCTCCCCATTGGAAAGGCTTTCCATGGTTCCGTCATCATAACGGATCAGCAAATGGCACCGGTCATCGATTCCCACCGCCAGTCCATGCTCCCTGGATCCGCCGCTTTCCGTTTCCGGGATCTTTGCCCCATCCGGTGCGATCAGCTTTACCTGCTTCCCGATCACAACGGAGCGCTTCCGGTACTCTTCCAGATAAGCTTTCCCGGGGAGCTTATGGTAATAACCCAGAAATTGTGCCAGCACCTCTGACGCAATACGGTTTCGAAGGTTTTCCCTCGCTATATCATTGGTAAATACCGCCCCGGCCACATCCTTGATCTCTTTCGGGAAGCCGCCTTCAGGCTCATAAACATTGATACCTATCCCCACGATGACATATTCTAAATGTCCGTCTTCCATAGACACAAAGCCCTCCGTCAGGATACCGCAGATCTTTTTCTTCCGGACCCACACATCATTTACCCATTTGATCCCCACGTCCTCACCGGAAACCCGTTCCACAGCCTCTGCTACTGCGGCGGCCGCAACGGTAGTCAGCATGGTTGCTTCCTCCGGCGTCATGTCCGGATGCAGCAAAAGGCTCATATAAAGCCCGGATCCTTCCGGCGAAAAGAAAGTGCGCCCCCTTCTTCCCCTGCCGCCGCTTTGCTGCTCCGCAAGAAGGACCATATCTTCCTTCTGTCCTTCTGACACATATTGTTTTAAGACCGTATTGGT
Organism: uncultured Lachnospiraceae bacterium; assembly: GCA_910587295.1. Lineage (GTDB taxonomy): Bacteria > Bacillota > Clostridia > Lachnospirales > Lachnospiraceae > Suilimivivens. The sequence goes on from CAJULP010000004.1 coordinate 17,179, forward strand.
AGAACTGACCATACGCTCCGCCTTCACATGAATCATAAAGCCCGCTTTTGTAAGCTCCTGCTCAATATACGCCGCAGATAAAATGTCCGGCGCCTTTTTTAAGGTATAGCCTTTGTTGTTCACCCCTTCAATGGCATAGCCATCCTTTTGCAGAGATTTGATGGCTTTCCAGATTGCCGCCCGGCTGACCGAAAGCTGCCCGGCAAGTTCTTCCCCTGAGATCGCCGTTTCCCTGTGCCGTTCTAAAAAAAGGAGCACCTGTTCTTTCACTGTCATGATCATACCCATACCTTTCCCGAATAATGAATGCCTATTTAGCATATCATTTTTAAAAAACAAGTACAAGCCTTTATGGAAAGCAGAGAAAGAACAAGAAATATACTTGCAAAAATTGACGTACCTCCATGGTTGTGGTACACTTTGTCACGAAATGAAACATAATCACAAAACAGAGAAATAAAGCACAGAACGGAGAAAATTATGAGCATTCAGATCATTACCGATTCCGCATCGGATATCACGGACCGGATACGGGAGGACGTCACTGTCCTTCCCATGACCATCACCTTTGGGGAAACCCAGTACCAAGACGGCGTAAATCTTTCCCACCAGGAATTTTATGAAAGATTGATCGAAAACGGCGAGCTTCCCACCACAAGCCAGATTCCCCCTTTTGACTTCGGAACAGCGATCCAAAAAGCAGTGTCCGAAGGAAAAGAAGTTATCATCATCACCCTATCTTCCAAGCTTTCCGGCACATATCAAAGCGCATGTATCGCCGCGTCAGAATTTAAAGGGAACGTTTATGTGGTGGACAGTGAAAATGTTACCGTGGGGGAACGCGCATTGGTAGAGTATGCTCTCCAATTAAAGGATCAGGGCATGGACGCTCCTTCCCTTGTTGAAAAACTGGAAACCGAAAAGAAACATATCCACCTGATTGCACTTCTGGACACGTTAGAATACCTGAAAAAAGGCGGCCGGGTAAGCAAGGCTGCCGCTTTTGCAGGCGGGGTCCTTTCCATCAAACCGGTTATCGCCATTGAAAACGGTGAAGTAGTCATTTTAGGGAAAGCAAGGGGATCCAAACAGGGAAACAACTTCCTTGTCCAAAAGATCAAAGAATGCGGCATTGATTTTGAAAGGCCCTATTTCCTTGGTTACACCGGGCTAAATGACAGCCTTCTCAAAAAGTACATAGAAGACAGTAAAGAATTGTGGGCGGAGCACACGAAAAGCCTTGCCATCAGCACGGTAGGCGGAACCATCGGAACCCATGCCGGTCCCGGCGCCATTGCCGTTGCGTTCTTTGCTCAAAACTGGCACGGTTAAATATATCTGTTCTGGCACTTTTCACCAGTCCACTCCTCCTGTATGATAGTTCTAGTTACCAACGACTACAAACAGGAGGGATTTTTATGACCACACAGACAAAACCACATACCACATTAAGCAGCAAAACGTCCTTGCGCTGGATGACCGTCACAGCAATGCTGATGGCCGTGAACGTAGCCTTAAGCTCCTTTGGCGTGCCGGTTCCCGGAGGACATTTATATTTAAACGACATTGTCATCTGCACCGCCGGTATTTTACTTGACCCATTCGGCGCATTTATGGTAGGCGGCATAGGGGCTTTCCTTGGCGATTTCTTCTTTTATCCCACTCCTATGTTCGTGTCATTGGCCACTCACGGGCTGCAGGCTATCGTCATTTCCCTGTGCGTCCGCCACGCTTTTAAAGGCCGGAAGGCTTTAGGGGCAGGACTTGGTGTTTTCCTTGGCGCCATCATCATGGTGACCGGCTATTCCCTTGGCAGAGCCTTCCTTTACAGTACCCCGGAATACGCCCTGTTAAAGCTTCCTTTCCAGATCCTCCAGGCCACGGTAGGCGCAGTTGCTGCCATGATCTTGTGCTTCCGCTTTCAATTACTTGAATTGTACCGTAAAATGGGAACGCCATAAAGCGTTCCCATTACATCACTCCTTATTTTCCCCAACCAAAAGCAGCGTTCCCTCTCTCACCGACACCCTGCTTTCTTTCCCGATAAATTCATTGCTCACGCCTATCGGATATTCTTTCCTAAGTACTGCGTCACAAAGAGCATATTTAAGCCCTTCCTCGTATACACCATAAGCCATATCCCCCATGCAGAACGCAGACAAAAAACCGGTATGCCCCTGATCAAACGTGATCTCCTCATTACAGATCACGCGGTACCATGAATCCTTCCCTATCAGCATTCCACGGCAGCCTTTTTCCGCAAGGCCGCAAAGAAGCTGGATATTGGCGATCGTATGAGAAATACGCCCGCCAATTCCTCCATAAATGATAAACTCCCGATATCCTTTTTCTAACCCGGTCTTCACGGCATATCCGGTATCCGTGTCATCCTTTTCCGGTTTCAGCCTGACTACATGGAGATGATCCGGCAGATATCCCAAAGAATCAAAATCCCCCACCACCAGATCCATCCTGATACCCCATTTTTTCCCGTGGCGGTATCCGCCGTCACAGGCAATGACCATATCCTCTTTATCCGGAACAAAATCCAATATTCCGACTTCTCCCGCTCCTATGATATAACAAGTTCCCATGCTTCCCTCACTTCAACTTAGTCGATATTCTTGTCTGCGCTGCCTTCCACCCTTTCCACATTCTCCACTTCCTGGCAGATGGCTCTGCAGATCCGCTCCCTTATTTTTTTTGTTCCATAAACGCTCATCACACCGTCATAATTTAAGTACATGGCGTAACAAACCAGCTTGGACATGGTATTCATCACAAGATACAGCGTATCTTCCTGGGAAATCCCGCTCCCTTCCCCAAGTTCTTCCTGGATCAGTTTTTGCAGCATCTGGTACAAAGGAAGCTCATTGTCTTTCTTTTCCCTGAAAAGTTCCCGCAGCTGTTTGCTCACTTGGGAATTATCCATAAGAAGGTGGAGTACTTTAAACGCACATTCCATCTCCTGCTTATTTGTCTCCATGTCAAGCAGAATCTGCTCCATTTTTTCATACAGATTCTTCTTTTTCTCCAGTCTTTCATACAATTCCCAGCAGACCACATCCATCCCATGATAAAGTGCGCCTGCCAGCATTTCTTCTTTATTGGCAAAATAATCGTAGACCGTGCCTTTCCCGATTCCGGCTCTTGTGGTGATTTCCGAAACCGTAAGCGTGTTCAGATCGGCGCCTTCCGTAAACAGTTCCACCACGGCCTTGAAGGCAGCCAGCACTTTAGGCGGTAATTGTTTTCTCTCCATCTTCATCCCCCGTATTTCCCTTAGTCCTTCTTTTCCCTGGAAAAAATATCATAAATGCAGGGAATCACTACCAGCGTAAGCAGCGTACCATAGACCAGTCCGCCAATGGTAACGACAGCCATTGGCTTCGCCATCTCTGAACCCATATCATGGCTAAATACCATAGTACAAAGCGCCAGGATCGTTGTCAGCGCCGTCATCAAAACCGGCCGGAGCCTGGTCCTTCCTGCCGTAAGGATTGCCTGCTTTTTGTCCATGCCTTCGCCCCTTAACTGGTTCATATAATCCACCAGCACGATACCGTTATTTACAATGATACCTGAGAGCATGACAAACCCGATCAGAGCGATCACGCTAAGCTCGCTGCCGCTTACCACAAGGCCCAGAAAACCGCCTGTAAAAGCAAGAGGGATGGTAAACATAATGATAAAAGGCGAAAGCAGCGACTGGAACTGGGCAACCATGATCAGATACATAAAGATCAAAGCTAGCAAAAGCATCAGATACAACTGCTCCATGGCATCCGTGATAGTCTCATTTTCACCGGTCATCACCAGAGAATATCCTGCCGGAACCTGATAATCTTTCAGGGCGTCTTCCACGTCATCCGACACAAGGCCCACGTTATAGCCTTCCGCAATCTCCGCCGACACGCCGATATATCTGGTCTGCTCTGTGCGGTTAATGGATTTCGGGGAAATGGTATCCTCAAATCTTGCCAGTTCGGAAAGGAGAACCTTATCCTTTGTTCCGTCCTGTTTCGTCCTTTCCACTTCAAGGCCCTTGATCAGCTTTCTGGTAAGCTCCATATCTGATCCATGTTTTACATAAACGTCATATTCTTTGATCTCTGTCTCCAATGTGGTGGCACTTGCCGCATCCGCCAGCTTAGCGCTGATCTGCTGGAAAATCTCCGCCACCGTAAGCCCGTGTTCAATGGCTTTATCCCGGTCAATGAGGATACGCATTTCTCCTGTGGAATCTTCCAGGCCGCTGGAAACATTCTGCGTTCCTTCCACGCCTTTTAAGATTTCCGCCACCTCGCCTGCAATTTTCTGCATGGTGTCGATCTCGCGCCCCCGCACCTGGATGGAAATCCCGCTGCCGCCTAAAGCGCTCATATCCATATTGGAAGTCTCTATCTCAATTTCCGCATGGTTCTTCTTACAAAGCTCCGCCAGGTCTTCTTCTATTTCTACCGCCAATTCTTTGTTGCTTTTCTTTTTATCCCCGCTAAGGGCAATGTACACATCCGCCGCATTGGATTTCGTATCGCCGCTTCCGGTAAGCATACTCATAGAAGACGTGCTGGCCATAGCACCAACGTCCGTCACCTCTTCCATCTCCATCAGCCGCTCCACGATCTCATCGGTCACCGCCGCCGTCTCATCAAGAGGAGTATCCTCAGGCATGGTCAGCGATAAGGTCATCTGGGTACTGTCCATTTCCGGCATAAAAGCCGTTCCTTTTGCATAAGAAGCAAGACCGCTTATCACCAAAAGCACCACCACCAGAAGAAGAACAAGAGGTTTTAGCTTAAGCGCTGCCGAAAGTACCTTTTCATACCCATTTATCAACACCGTAAAGAACCGGCTGTCCTTTTGTTCTCTCGTCTTAGTCAGCATCTTAGAAGCCATGGCGGGCACCACGGTAAGGGCGATCACAAGACTTGACAGCAGCGAGTAGGCAATGGTCAGCCCCATATCCACAAACAACTGCCGCGTGATCCCTTCTGTAAAAACAATAGGCAAAAATACGCATACCGTGGTAAGGGTTGAGGCCATGATGGCCCCCGCCACTTCCCCCGCACCTTCCACCGCCGCATCCTTTGCGCTCCGTCCTTCTTTCCTCATCCGGTATATATTTTCGATCACCACGATGGAGTTATCCACCAGCATACCGATTCCCAAAGCAAGTCCGGAAAGGGAAATTACGTTAAGCGTTACGCCGCTGAAATACATGCACACGATCGCCGTCACAAGACTGATAGGGATGGAACATGCGATCACCGCCGTAGGACGGAGATCTTTCAGGAACAAGATCAAGATCAAGATTGCCAAAACCGCCCCAAACATAATATTGTTTAGGATGGAATCCATCACAAGATCAATGTATACCCCCTGATCCATCAAAGTGATTAGCATCAGGTTTTCATCCTCTTCCATCAATTGTTCAAATTTATCAAGAAGCCTGTCGGACACATCCCCGGTAGAATACCCGGTCTGCTTCTGGATGGACACCATGATGCCCGGTGCGCCGTTTACATTGGCATAAATATCCGCCGAATTGTCCGTCATAAACACATCCGCAACATCCCCTAACGTGATCACGTCCACCCCATCCATTTCCGGGTTAAGCAAGGGCATTTTCTTAAGTTCTTCCATATCTTCCGGTTTATCTCCCACCCGGATCAAATAGGAAATCCCTTCCTCCGTCACATACCCGGCGGGCATGGAAAAATTCTGTGCCGCCAAAAGCCCTTTTACCGTATCCACCGTCAGGATACCGTGCATGTCCGCTTTGTCATAAGCGTCTTCCCTGGCCTCTTCCAGCTCTTCTTCGCCATCCAGGATCTGCTGCAGTGCATCGGAGAGCTGCTCCGCCGTGTCGTTTAACTGCTCATATCCGGACCGGATCTGATCCCATCCTGCTTCCAGCTGTTCTTCCCCGGATTTGATCTGCTCTTCTCCTGCTTCCAACTGGGATTCTCCTGCCTCAAGCTGGGCTTTTGCCGTATTTAACTGCAGTTCCCCAAGACTGATGGTGGTCTGGGCATTGGCAAATTCAATGGCTGCGGTAAGGTTTCCCTGGTAAAGTTCGCTCATGGCAGCGTCTAGCTTTTCAATATTGCCCTCTATTTCGGAGAGCGTAGACTGCATCTGGGCGGCATACAAATCATAGCCCAGGCCCATGGTATTAGCGTTAAGGCTTTCCTCAAGATTAGGGATCATTTCTTCCGCCTGCTCCCACTTATCCAATAAGCCTTGTAATTGTGCGGTTGCTTCTTCCCTTGCCGTCTCTTTGGCGCTGTCTAATGCAGCAATAGCCTCATCCACAGTGTTATCCGTACTCATCAAAATCCCAAGTTCACTTAACTTCTGCACGGCATCTTCTGTAAGGTCTGATAATACACTTATCTCAGCTTTCAAATTGTCAAACGGAACCGCACTGGCATCCCCTGCCATTGTAATCGCTGCTTCCAAATTATTCTTATTGCCAAATTGCCCTTCCAGTGCCGTAACTCCCTGCTTGGCCTGCTGTAATGCATCATTGGAAGCTTTCACGGTTTCCAGATTCATCGTAATGTGCATCTTGGTCGCTTCCAGATCCGCTTTGGCCGTCACAATCTGAGTCTCAGCCTCCGCAAGCTGTACTGCGGTAGCCGCTTTTTTATCCGCAAGCTCCGTCTTTCCTTCTTCTAACTTAATCTTATTTTCCGCGATCTCCGCCTTGCCGTCTTCAATCTCTTTCCGGGAGTCTGCAAGCTCCTTCTTAGAGTCTTCCAGCTTCTGCCTGCTCTCCTCTAAATCCACCTCGGAATCAGCAAGCTCCTTCCGCGCATCCGCAAGCTCGTTTTGTCCGTCATAAACCTCCTGCTTTTTCTCCTCCAGTTCTTCCTTCGTCTCATCAATTTCCTTATCAATGGAGCCAAAGACCTGCTCATTGATCACATCAATCTTTTCCTGACGGATGATCACATGAACGCTCTCTTCCAAAAGCCCGGTAGCACTGGCAGAAGCCACCCCTTCCAAGCTTTCCAATTCCGGAATGATCGTGCTTTGTGTAAGCTCCGTCACTTCCGCAGAGGTCATGTCAGTTCCCCCAACAGCCGCGATCATCACTGGCAGCATATCCGGGTTTAGTTTCATAATAATCGGATTTCCCACAGAATCATCCCAGTAGCTTTTGATCTGATCCAGATTTTCCCTGATTTCCAAGGAAGCCCCGTTCATATCCGTGGACTGGGCAAACTCTAAGATCACCATGGAGTAATTTTCACTGGACACGGAGCTGATCCCTTCAATATTGCTTACCGTTGCCATAGAAGCTTCCACCGGCTTGGTCACCACCATTTCCACGGTTTCCGGGCTTGCCCCCGGGTAAGGCGTCATGACGATCACATACGGCAGGCTGATACTGGGCAAAAGGTCCGTAGTCATTTTGGTAAAGGATACCACCCCAAGCACGATCACAAGCACTACCGCCACCAGCACGGTATATGGTTTTTTTACACTGAATTTCCCTAACATATGTATAAGCTCCTTTTTTTGAATAGGCAAAACCGACCAGTCGGTCGGCAATAAACAAAAAAAGTATATTAACAAAGTTCTCCTCTGTCAATATACCTAAAAAAGATTTTATTCATTTTTTAGAATTGCCAAATTACATCATCCGCTCAAACTCTTCTATGGAGTTTCCCTTAGCTGCCAGCTTAATCCAGCGTTTTAAAGTCTCCACATCCTTCTCAGACCTGATCCTTTTTACTATCTTCTCCGGAATTTCTCCAAAATCTCCTAACAGTTCCAAAATAGTTTCTGCTTTTTCTTCCTCCTCTACCTCCAGCCTTAATTCTTTCTTTAGCAAGTACACATATTCTTCCCACAGCATATAACTCTTCCTCACTTCCGGGTGAACCTTCACCTTCTCCGTAAACCTGTGGACTATCTTCGTTGCCGCATCCGTTGCATTCTCCTTACGGCTATCCCTGATATAACGGAGCATTGTTTTAATCTCATCGCTTCCGCCTTTACTACCGCCAGTATAAAAATAGTAAAACCGGAGTCCATCCTCATATTCCATTTCTTTTACTTCTTCACATTTATTCCGGATGCTGTACATCATGTAATCATAGCCAAATGGATCCTTATTTAAAATCATCAGGATATACAGATTCGGCAAGTTCTTGTAATCCGTCTCTCCGCTTTTTAGATTGCTGCTGTCTGACAGCGCCTGATAAAAACGGTTATGCCTGGGCAGGTCTGTTCCTTCCACAAGGTGAGGCTCAATGTCATAAATTTTCATAGCCGTTCCTTCCCCTGCGTCATCAGCCGGAACCCGTTCCAAAAATTCTTCCCCCACCTCTTGATCCGAGGCAAGCCTGTTCATCAAAAAATCATCAATGACATTCAGATCTTCCAATGGTTTTTTCGTATAAGCCATTCGTTCTCCTTTCGTAAACCGGCAGGACAGCCATGGCATTACGAAAAGATGCCCTTAGAGCGCTTCTATCATCCTGTCTGTTCCCTGCCTTATTCAATTGTTATCAGGTAATAAAGCAAGGATTTCTAAAACAGATATTTACACCCCTTGTAAAGGTGCCTATTAGAAAAATAGATAATAGAACGAATTTCCGTTAGAATTTCTATGCTTTGATTTATTGTACCAAAAGGATATTTATTCTGTCAATATTTTTTTTGTTGAAAAGTGATAAAAGAGTGACTATTCAGCCCTGCCCTTTCCGATGCCGCAAAGCTTTACTTGTGTCATTTAAACTTCTTAAATGTATATTTTGCAAAAAACCTCTTCCCCTCTTTGTAAATCTGTTTTATTATTTATTAGAAGCAGCACAAAAGTAACACCAAAAAGGAGCCGACATGAACGATTTATATGCAAATATAAAAAGAAAGGAACCAAAGCACAAAGACAAGCTGTTCTTGGGCGCAACCGCCCTGGCCTTATGCCTGATGGCCGCTGCGATCATATCCGTAATCTGGTTTCTTGGCTACCACGGGCGTTTTACGGATTTCGTGGGAAATCTATCTGCCAGCACCACTTACGCCTTTAAAAATGACTGCCTGACCGCAAAGGTAAAAGGCAGAACATTCAAATTGTCAGAAGAAAATATGTACGGTATCTTTACCTATCTTTCTCTAAATAAATCCGGACGTGAAAGCAAAAAGATACCGGAAGGAGATCCCGTGGAACTTGATTACGGCAACGGCACCATGCTAAGGCTCTGGGATATCCCCGTAGAAGATGGACGACATTACCTGTATATCCAATACACGGATATCAAAGGGAAGATTTATGCCTACATCAGCTTTAAGACTACTCTGGATACTGTAGTATCCCGGTATCTGACCTATGGGAATGAGGAGATCACGGCAGGTTCGTGATCGCCTTTTTCAGCTTACTCTTAATCCGCTGCAGGGCATTATCCGTAGACTTTCCATCCCTCCCAAGGACACGCGCGATCTCGCTGTATTTCATACCGGTCAGGTACAGATCCAACACCTGTTTTTCAAAACCGCTTAATTCCTTCTCAATGGTCTTTTCCAGCCGCTCCACATTCTCTTTATCGATCAATAATTCTTCCGGATTTTTTTCTGACGGCATTCTTACGCTTCCTGTCAGCTCCCATTCTCCATCCCGGCCATCCCCGTCCTGCTCGGTGGAACCTGCATACAACGATATATAGGTATTTAACGGCGTATGTTTCTGCCGCCCCGCCGCCTGGATCGCCGTATACATCTGCCGGGAAACACACAGATCCGCAAAAGTGAAAAAACTGGCATCCCGGCCCGCATCATAATCCCGGACCGCTTTAAAAAGCCCGATCATCCCTTCCTGAATCAAGTCATCCCGGTCCGCACCAAGGATGTACATGGATTTCGCCTTGCTTCGCACCAAGTTCTTGTACTTATCCATAATATAATCGGTGATGGACTCTTCCCCATCCCTGAGACGTAAGATCAGTTCTTCATCACCACAGTCTTCATAATTCTTCTTCAACATCTTCTTTTTGTTCCTCATACAGACTGACAAGCTGGGCCGCTATGTGCCGAGCCAATATCTGATAACCTTCTGCATTGCAATGAACACCGTCGGGCATATAATTATAAATGACCGCCGCATCGTGGGAATCCAGTATATTGGAGTTGTAAAGGTCAATCACTGGTATCTTGTATTCACCGCCTACCTGCTTCATGGCATTTGCAATCATGGACTGGGGCAGCAGATAGTCACGCTCTTTGCGCAGCATATCATGGAGCACATTGGGCAGGGGCGTCACCAGCACCACCTGGGCATCCGGGTAATGATCCCTAAGTCCCCGTATCAGCTCATCCAGATCCCCGATAAACGTTCCTTCTTTCCGGTCCTCCATCACGCCAAAATCTTCTCCTGTAACACAAAATCCGTCATTGGTTCCGCCCATGACAAGAATCAGATCCGTATCCTCCGGAATATCACGATACCGGTCCACAAATGCATTTTCCCAGTATCTTCCGATGGATGACCCGCCAATCCCAAGGTTTTCCACCTGTTTTGCGCCTAAGATTTCTTTCAGATAAGCAGGATATGAGTACTGCTGGTAATTTTCCAGGTTATCCAAGTTCGTTGCCGCTGTAATGCTATCCCCCAGACAGGCAATTTTTGTACCGGAAAAATCCACCTGGCTGTTTTGTAAAATCTCCTGGTCCAGCCTGCTGTGCAAAACCGTCTCCGCATAGGAACCGCGGATCTTCCTTTTCTCCAAAAGAGTGCTCCCAGGTGCCACACTGTCCTTCCCTTCGTCTTCCCATCCAACATTTCCCGGAATACCATTTCCGGAGATACTATTGTCAGAGACACCATTACCGGATATGTCATTTCCAGGTATGTCATTTCCAGACACACTGTTCCCTGATACAGAATTGCCGGATATATCATTCCCGGACACTGCATTTCCAGGTACGTCGTTCCCTGATATATCATTACCTGAAATCTGATTTCCTGATATGTCTTCCCACAAAATATCATTTCCTGATACCTCGTTCCCTGACACATCGTCTTTTAGCACATCTCCCGGCTCATTGCTTTCCGCTAAGGAATCCGGCTCCGGAAAGTCCTCCGTTTGTGCTTGCTCAGCCATATCCTCAAAATACTGCTGGTTTTCCTCTATAAACTGCTCAATTGCCTGCTGATCTTTTGATAATTCACTGATCGTCATCTGAATCTGCGCAGCATCCGCCCGGGCCTGCTCATAGCGTTCCCGCCGTTCTTTCGCCCATCTTTTCGTGCCTGAATATTCCACAGCCCGGTCTATTCCTACCGCTGTGATCATGATCGCCAGCATTGCGATCAGCATCAGCATTGCCTTGTTAATCTTACCCATTTCATTACCCCTGCATACCGCAAGCCATGCCTGCGATACCACACCACTCTATCCGGATCCCTACTTTCCAAGACGTTGACGCACGATCTCATAAGACAGCACACCTGCTGCCACGGAAGCATTTAAGGAATCAATGTCGCCTTTCATGGGGATTGAGGCCGCCAGGTCGCAGTTTTCCTTTACCAGCCTGCCCACGCCTTCCCCTTCGCTTCCAATCACAAGACCGATAGGTCCTTTCAGATCCAGGTCGTACATCGGGGTTCCGTCCATGTCCGCACACACGAACCACAATCCCTTTTCTTTCAGCTCCCCGATGGTCCTTACCAGATTGGTCACCTTTGCCACCGGCGTATAATTCAAAGCCCCGGCGGAAGTCCTCGCCACCGTTGCAGTAAGCCCCACCGCACGGTTTTTGGGAATGATCACCCCATGCGCACCGGCAAGGTTGGCGGTTCTTATCACCGCACCAAGGTTATGAGGATCTTCGATATTATCCAAAAGGATCAAAAAAGGCGGCTCCCCCTTTTGCTTTGCCAGGGCAAGCATGTCCTCTACCTGTGCATAGGAGTAAGCTGCCGCCACTGCCATAACCCCCTGATGTTTTCCCGTCTCCGACATCTGATCCAGCCTCTGTCTGGTCACGTACTTGACCATAGCGTTCCTTTTTTTTGCCTCCCTCTTGATCGTGTTAATGGCCCCATCCTGACAGCCGTCAAGGATATATACCTTATCAATTACTTTCCCGGAACGAAAGGCTTCCGTCACCGCATTCCTGCCCTCTATCATAAATTCATTGATTTCAATATCCTGATTTTTATCTTCCACTTGCGTTCCCTTCCTGATTTTCCAACTTATGTAAACCAATCTGTATCAATTCCAGTATCCGCGCGGTGCGATCCTTTAAATAAAGGAAGCCTACCAGCGCTTCCAGGCCGGTGGCCTTTTTGTACTCCTCCACGGTGGCATGTTTTGCCATCGAATAGGGTTTGGAGTTCCTGCCCCTTTTATACACCGTAAGCTCCTCTTCCGTCAGCTCGCCTAAAATACTTTCGACAAGCAGGGCCTGCGCCGGTGCTTTTACATACCTTACCGTCAGTCCGTTAAGCTTATTGACAGGCATGTTCCCTTTTCCCACCATCATTGTCCTGAAGATCAGTTCGTAAACCGCATCTCCGATATAGGCAAGGGGAAGAGGTGAATATGTTCTGATATCCACCTCTTTTAAACCAAAACTTTCACTGATCATTTCCCGTAAACTTATGCTCTCTTCCATTTAACTCCCTCGCGGGTATCTTCCAAAATAATTCCCTTAGCAAGCAGGGTATTCCGGATCTCGTCCGCCCTCTTAAAATCCTTTGCTTTTCTCGCCGCCTGACGTTCCCCGATCAGGGCTTCAATATCAGCATCCAGCATTTCCTGCTTCCTTTCCACCATAAGCCCGCAAATATCCGATAATAATATAATTTCTTCTTTCAGCGCATTCAAAAACTCCCGGCTGCATCCTTCCTTTGCATTTACATTCACGAACTTGACCAGTTCGAAAATGGCCGCAATGGCATCCGCCGTATTAAAGTCATCGTCCATAGCCTCGTCAAAACTTGCCACAAACCCTTTTGCTCCGTTAAGAAGCTCCTGTTCTTCGCCGCTCATTTTATCCGAAGAAGCATTTTCAATAAGATAGTTTAAGTTGCTCACGCTGGTCACGATCCGGTCGTATCCGTTTTGAGCCGCTTCCATCAGCTCCCCGCTGAAATTTAAGGGGCTTCGGTAGTGAGCGGAAAGCATGAAAAACCGAAGCACCTGAAGATCATATTTTTCACTGATATCCCGTACCGTAAAAAAGTTCCCTGCCGACTTGGACATTTTCCTGTTATCTATATTTAAAAAGGCATTATGCATCCAATATTTGGCAAACGGTTTCCCGTTAGCCGCTTCCGACTGTGCAATCTCGTTTTCATGGTGGGGGAAAATCAAATCCTCCCCCCCTGCATGAATATCGATCTCCTCGCCCAGATATTTCTTGCTCATCACGGAACACTCAATATGCCATCCCGGCCGGCCGTTGCACCAGGGTGACTCCCAATATGGCTCACCGTCCTTTTTCGGCTTCCAAAGCACGAAATCAAGAGGGTCTTCCTTCTGATCTTCCCCGGTCACAAGCAAAGAACGGTTCCCCCCCTGAAGATCATCCAGGTTTTTATGGGAAAGCTTTCCGTAGCCCTTAAAGCTCCTGGTCCTGAAATATACCGTACCGTCAGCCGCCATATAAGCATGCCCCTTTTCTATCAGCGTTCCTATCATATCCAGCATACCGCAGATTTCTTCTGTCGCCTTGGGATGGGTTGTGGCAGGCTTTACATTCATCGCTCCCATGTCCTTTTTGCACTCGGCAATATAGCGTTCAGAAATAACCGATGCATCCACACCCTCCTCAATGGCTTTTTTGATGATCTTATCATCCACATCGGTAAAATTGGACACATAATTTACTTCATACCCTTTATGTTCCATATATCTCCTGACCGTGTCAAACACGATCATCGGGCGGGCATTCCCGATATGGATCAAATTATATACCGTAGGCCCGCACACATACATTTTCACTTTCCCCTCCTCTAAGGGGATAAATTCTTCTTTTTTCTTTGACAGTGTATTATAAATTTTCATTCTGCGTTAATCCGCTCCTTTCTTTAGCATCCGAAGATCTCTTTCTAAGTCCAAAACTCTGTTGGTAAGTTCCGCATTGGCATGGTGCAGTGCATTTAAGTCTTCCTGCACCGGATCAGGCAAATCTACCTGATCCAGTTCATCCTGCGGCAGGCATTGCTTCAGCCGCTTCACCACACGCCCCGGCACACCTACCACCGTAGAACCGGGCGGCACATCCTCAAGCACCACGCTCCCAGCCCCAATCTTGGAGTTATCCCCGATGGTACAGGAACCCAGCACCTTCGCACCGGCCCCAATCATAATGTTATTTCCCAAAGTGGGATGACGCTTTCCCTGTTCTTTTCCGGTTCCGCCAAGGGTAACCCCCTGATAAAGCGTCACGTTATCTCCGATAATGGTAGTCTCGCCAATGATCACCCCGTTGCCATGATCAATAAAAAATCCGCTGCCAATCCGGGCGCCGGGATGGATCTCAATCCCGGTCTTCCTAACCCCCCTCTGCGATACCCATCGTGCCAGAAAATAGTGCTTCTTTACATATAACTTATGGGCGATCCGGTAATGGATCATCACTTTAAAGCTGGGGTAAAGGAATACCTCCATGGAAGAATGAATCGCCGCATCCCTTTCCCGGATGATCGCAATCTCTTCCTTAATATTTTTAATAAAACCCACTGTTTCAACCCCTTAATCTGATCGTTACAAGGAAAACCCGGCTTCCTGATATACCAAAAACGGATAACATCCTCCCTAGAGACGAAGTTATCCGTGGTTTCACTCTATTTCAGAAGCAAATTCTGTTGCAGGCATTCCCTTATAAAAACCAAAAATCTTTTTACATTAACAGGATATGCAAAAGTGAAGGTTTTGTCAACTGCTATTTTCTTTTAATCTCCGTTTCCCTCTGCCAGTTCCCTTGCTTCCCTTAAGCTGACCCCCTTTTCCCTTGCGATCCGGGAAAGGTCGTCATATTCATATTTAGACCGTTTCACCCCGTACCCTTCGGAATCTTTCCTCCGCACCCTGCCATAAGGAGTGTCTATCGTAACCAGATCGCGTTTCAGCACATACCTTTGCATTACCGCCTCCCGAATGCCAAGCGTAGTGGTATGCTTAAATAATAGTGCTGCCATATCTTCCTTCTCTCCCTCTTTGCAGATCACCCGGATCAAAGTGCCTGGCCTTGACTTTTTCATGCCTGCCGGAAGAGTATAAACCTCTGCCGCCCCTTTTTCAAACAATTGTTCCATGGCAAACCCGATTTCCTCCGCCGTCATGTCATCCACGTTACAGGAAAGCTCCACCACTTCCTCACGCTGATCCGCAGTCTCTCCTAACATGGCACGGACACAGTTTGCCCTGTCAAAGTCTTTTTTTCCCATACCGTAACCGATGGCGTCCACCTTCATCACAGGCATTTCCCCATACCTGGATACAAAATATTTTAGGAGCGCCGCACCGGTAGGCGTACACAGCTCTCCCCGTATGCTGCCGCCGTAAATAGGAAGTCCACGCAGCAGATACGCCGTGGCAGGCGCCGGCACCGGCAAAATCCCATGGGCGCACTTAACTTCCCCGCTTCCCACATGGATAGGGGATGCTGCCACCCGATCCGGCGAAATACGGTCCATCAAAAAACAGACAGCGGTAATGTCCGCAACCGCATCCATAGTTCCCACCTCATGGAAATGGATCTCCGTCACGGGAACGCCGTGCACATGGCTTTCCGCTTCCGCAATCAACCTATAAACAGCCATCACATCCTTCTTTATCTTTTCACTGAGCTTTAGATGGGAAATAATATGTTCGATCTCATGCATCCCGCTGTGATGGTGATGCATGTGACTATGGTCATGAGAATCTTCCCCTTCCTCCGTCTCCCCCACTTTCACGGAAAAATGAGTGCCGCAGACACCGCACTTACAAGCCCGTTCCCTTCCCAGGGTAACCTTCGGGATTCCCAGATTATTTAATTCCTCTAAAATATCATCCCCGTCCGGCACAAGCTCCAGAAGGGCTGCAGCCAGCATATCCCCTGCAGCACCCATGCCGCAGTCGAAATATAATGTTTTCATTTCCTTTCACCTCCTAATGATATGTTTGTGATAACAGATTATCTGTGATTGATCATGGAGGCCAGATAGCCTGCCCCAAACCCATTGTCAATATTTACCACGGAAACTCCGCTGGCACAGGAATTCAGCATGGAAAGCAAAGCGGAAAGACCGTGGAAGGACGCGCCATACCCTACGCTGGTGGGAACCGCAATCACCGGACAGTCCGCCAGTCCGCCAATCACGCTGGCAAGGGCGCCCTCCATCCCGGCAATTGCTATGATCACGCTTGCATCCATGATCTCTTCCTTATGGGCCAGCAGACGGTGCACCCCGGCAACCCCAACGTCGTAAAGCCGCACCACTTCATTTCCCAGCACCCGCGCCGTAAGGGCGGCCTCCTCCGCCACCGGGATATCGCTTGTTCCCCCGGTTGCCACCACAATCTTCCCAATCCCGTCAGGCACGGGAAAAACGCCCATGATGCCTACGCCGGGTTGCTCATAATATGTCATCTCATGTTCTCTGCTTACCGCTTCCGCTTTTTCCGGGGAAAGCCGGGTGATCAGAATCACATCCTGCCCGTTCCTTTTCATAGTATCCGCAATACCGCTGATCTGCTCCGGCGTTTTGCCTGCACCGTAGATTACTTCCGCCGCTCCCTGGCGCACCTTCCTGTGAAGGTCCACCTTGGCATACCCGATATCCGCAAAGGGTTCCGTCTTTATCTTAAGCAATGCCTCATCTACCGACATCCCTCCATCCTTGACCGCCTCAAGGACTTTCCTCACCTCATGATTCATCCTCTTTCCTCCAAATCCAGCAAAACAGCGCCGTAATACTTTTTAAGCTCCGCAGTAATTTCTTTTCTGTGCGCAAGGACCATAGCAAACTGTGCCCCGGGAACCTGCAGCCTTGCCCCGTTCCCCATCATCCGGATTCTGAAATCCGTAAAGCCCAGCCCCGCCAGAAATCGTTCCCCCTGTTCCGTTATCTGCAGTTTTTCTTCCGTGATCTCCGTTCCAGCCGGTATCCTGGTGGCCAGACAGGCGTAAGCAGGCTTTTCCCATGTAAAAAGTCCTGCCTCTTTTGACCGTTCCCTGATCTCCGATTTGGTCAGGGCGCACTCCCTGAGCGGCGACCTGACTTCCAGTTCCGTCAAAGCTTTCATCCCAGGCCTGTCGCCTGCATCGTCCGAAGCGTTTGTTCCGTCAAGCAGCAAGGAAAAGCCGTCCGCCGTTGCCGCCTTCTTAATTTCATTAAATATCATCTTTTTGCAATAATAGCACCTGTCTATAGGATTAGAAGCAATCACCGGATCCGCCAGAACATCAACCCTGATCACTTCCATGTCCACCCCTAAGTCCTTTGCCAGTTCCAGGGCATCTTGCAGCTCGAACTCCGGCTGGAACTGAGATTTCACGTAATAGGCTTTTACCCTTTTCCCCCACCGCATTGCCGCATAAAGCAGGTAAGCAGAATCCACACCACCGGAAAAAGCAATGGCTGTCTCGGGATTTTTTAAGAAAAATTCTCTTAATTTCATTATTTTATCCTTATTTGAATTTAAATTCATTTATTCCCATGGTTTCCCTGCTGGATTTTCACCTGTCAGCTGTCATAGGACATCCGCCGCAGCCTTCGCACTTTTGCCCTGCACCATTCTGGATCGGTGCATCCTCACAGGGCATGTTCTGATAGAACATGTTCTGATAGAACATGTTTACCGGACTGGTCAGCATACAGATTGCCTGAGCGGAAATCCCTTCCCCGCTGCCTGTAAACCCAAGCCCTTCTTCCGTAGTCGCCTTCACATTGATCTGCCTGATATCAATTCCAAGGGCCGTGGCAATATTTTCACGCATAGCCTCAATATGGGGCCTCATCTTCGGTGCCTGGGCAATAATCGTGGCGTCAATGTTTTCAACCAAAAACAGATTTTCTTCCAAAAGCCTTCCCACATGCTCCAGCAGCTTGATGGAAGAAATCCCTTTGTATGCCGGATCCGTATCCGGAAAATGCTTTCCGATATCCCCAAGAGCCGCAGCGCCCAAAAGCGCATCCATAATGGCGTGAAGCAGAACATCCGCATCCGAATGCCCTAAAAGACCCTTTTCATAAGGGATCTCCACACCGCCTAAGATCAGTTTCCTTTCTTCCACAAGTCTGTGAACATCATATCCCATCCCAATCCTCATAATTACACCTCTCTTTTCGCCAGAACATCTAAAATATAAGTCACATCCTGTTGTTTAATATACCCAACTTTCCGGTAAGATAGTGCCATCTGGCCCTGAAATACCGCATATCCCCGGTAAATATATTCCCCAAAACCGCAAAAGACCGCAGCCGTATCCGTAAGCACCTCATTTTCCCAAGTATCATTCATCCTGATCCCTTTATAATACAAATGCAAATGAGTGGCTTCATGGGCAAGCACCGCGATCACAGAATCTAACGTATAGTAAGGCTGCATCTCTAAGCTGATGGTGGTAAATGCCAGATCTGTGGAGATCTGCCCCGCCCGGTCCGGCGTCGGCGTGTTCCATAATACCAGCCGGATAAAGTCTCCGTTAATCCCCATATGGGCACAAATATCACATAAAAGCTCCTTTAAAGTCTCCTCATCAGACATATCCGCCTTTAAGCGGTCCATAAGCGCTTCCGGCACATGATATATTCCATAGTTCTCCTTTTCCTGCTTGTTAAGCAGTGCGATACACCGGTCTAAAAGTTCCTTTGGCACATACCCTAACGCACTTTTGGGAACCGGCGCCGTCTTTAAGAGATACTTTTTAACGACAAAATAAATCAGCCCGACCACCGATAATGCCCGGCAGATATTATCAAATGTCAAATAAGACCATATCATGAGCCTTTACTCCTTTTCCTTTCTATGATACCATCAAACAATAGGAGATTTTCATATGGAACGAAAAAAATTTATTATCATCGTGCTGCTATGCTTTACGCTTTTACTTTCTTTTACCTTAAGCGTTTTATTCGGCAGTGTATCTGTCCGCTTATCGGACATCCTGAAAAGCCTTTTATCTTTAAATACCGGCTCCACTTCCCATACCCTGATCACCGCAGTCCGGCTTCCCCGGGCTTTAGGCGGGCTGTTTGCCGGAATGGGGCTTAGCGTTTCCGGCATCATCCTGCAGTCCGTGATGAACAATTCGCTGGCAGGGCCAAGCACGATCGGCATAAATTCCGGCTCCGGATTTTGCATCATGCTCGCCATGCTGCTTTTTCCCCAAAGCGGTTTTTTATTGCCCCTCAGTGCCTTTTTAGGGGCATTTACTGCCTCCCTTGCAGTCTTTTTGCTTGCTTACCTTGCAGACAGCTCAAGGACCACCATCATACTGGCCGGGATCACGATTTCCAGTTTCTTAAACGCCGGTACCAATACGATAAAGATACTGGATACGGAGCTATCTGTCAACCTGGTTTCTTTTATGGCGGGCTCTCTTTCCGGTCTGACCATGGCAAAGCTTTTTCTTCCCTGCCTTGGCATTTTAACTGCCCTTATTTTATCCTTCAGCCTGTGCCGGGCATTGAATATTTTAAGCCTTGGGGAAGATACCGCAAGATCCCTGGGCTTAAATGTTCCCTTTATCAGGCTTGTCTTTTTGCTGCTGGCCAGCTTACTTGCAGGCTGCGTGGTCAGCTTTGGCGGACTGATCAGCTTCGTCGGGCTGGTGGTTCCCCATATATGCCGGCAGCTTTTTGGCAGTGACGCCCGGTTCCTCCTGCCCTGCAGTTCCTTACTCGGCGGAAGCCTGGTCCTGATCTGCGACCTTGCCGGCAGAGTACTGTTCCGCCCCTTTGAACTGCCGGTGGGGATCCTCACATCCCTGATCGGTGGGCCTTTTTTCTTATACCTGCTGCTGAAAAAGAAAGGAGGCCGCCGGGTCAATGCTTGAGTTTAAAAACGTTTCCGCCTCCTGCGGGCGCACCCCTATTTTAGAGCAGGTTTCGGTCTCCTTCCCAAAAGGTATCATCACTGTCCTTATAGGGCCCAACGGTTGCGGAAAGACTACCCTGCTGCAATGTTTAAACGGTACTTCCCGGGTAACTTCCGGGGAAATTTACCTGGAAGGGCAAGACTACCTGAAGCTTTCCTTAAAGGAACGGGCCAGGAAAATCTCCTTCCTGCCCCAGATCCGCACCATCATCCCTGCCATTCCTGCCCGTATGCTGGTAGAACATGGCAGATTCCCTTACCTTGGATTTTCCAGGAAGAAAACCAAAGAGGATGACCGGATCGTGGAAAATGCCCTGTCCTTCACCCACACAGCCTCTTATGCCAATCAGCCCGTTGACACCCTATCCGGCGGCATCCGCCAGCGCGTCTTCTTTGCCATGGCTTTGGCGCAAGACTGTGATTATCTGGTGTTAGACGAGCCTGCCACCTATCTTGATCCTGACGGACAGCGGGAATTTCTTTCCATGGCACGGGAATTAAAAGCGCAGGGAAAAACCGTAATTTTAACGCTCCATAACTTAAGCCATGCCATCTCCCTTGCTGACCGCCTGATCATCATGAATGACCGCAGAGTCATTGCCCAGGATGTGCCCAAGAAATGTCTGGATGACCATATCATACAGGATATCTTCCACGTATCCTGTAAGCAGTTTAAGGACAAGGACGGAACATACTATTTCTTTCAATAACCATTTTTATCTACTTTAGTTCCTGGCCGGCGCAAGGCCCCACCAGGATCACTGCCGGGGCTTTGATCCCGGCTTCTTTCACTTTCCCTGCAATATCTCCAAGGCATCCTCGTACCATGGAAATGTTTCCATCAAACCCGCTTTTTATCACTGCAGCAGGTGTGTCCGGGGATTTGCCATACCTTATCAGCCTTGCGGCAAGTTCTTCCAATCTGCCAAGGCCCATCAGGAACACCAGCGTTCCGTTTAAAGAGGCAAGCTTATCCAAATCCTCCGGAAAATCATCCTCCCCGGCCGCTTCCTTTGCCGGAACCGCACTACGGGCCGTTGCCACATGAAAACTCTGGCTTATGCCCCTATAGGTCACAGGAATCCCGGCCAAACCCGGCACGCCTGTAGCGGAGGAAACCCCGGGAACCACTTCCGTCCTGATCCCGGCATTTTGTAAAGCAAGGATCTCCTCCCCGCCCCTTCCAAACACAAAACAGTCGCCTCCCTTCAGCCGTACCACACTTTTACCTTCCTTTGCCTTCTGTATCAGGATTTCATTGATCTTTTCCTGTGGGGTGCTTGGAAGACCGCCTCGTTTCCCTACGTAGATCCGCTCGCAGCTCTCCCCTGCAAAAGATAAAAGCCTTTCATCAATCAAATCGTCATAAATAATGGCCTGTGCTCCCTGCAGAGCCCTCATTCCCCTTAACGTGATCAGATCATAAGCACCGCACCCCGCACCCACAAGAGTCACGGTTCCTTCTTTCAAAACGTCTGCCCTCATACATTTCAGGGCTTCCTTCCTTAGGAGCTTTGCCCTTTGTTCCTGATCCGGTATCTGTTCCCTTACATGTTCCCGCAGAGCTTTCAGCTCCTTGATACGGTCTCCTGCACCCTCCGGTAAAAGTCCTTGTATCTGGCCCTTCAGATAGCCCGAGAGGGCAGGGCTTACGCCTTCCGTGGAGATTCCCACCGTAAGGCATCCTTCCTTTATTAGCGCCGGAAATAAAAAACTGCACGCTTCCTTATCATCCGCCACGTTTACAGGTATCTGGCGCTGTCTGCAAAGCTCTGCCACATGCCGGTTCACTTCCGGGTCACCGGAAGCCGCGACCACAAACATCCGCCCGCAGATGTCCTTTTCTTCAAACGGACGCTCCACGCAGAAGACCAGCGGGTTTTCCAAAAGTTCTTTTTCGATAGAGGGCGCAACCACCGTGAGGTTTACACCGAAAACAAGCAGCCTTTCCGCCTTACGGCAGGCAACCTTCCCACCGCCCACTACCAAAGCGTCTTTTCCTTTTATCTCCATAAAAAACGGAAAATATCCCATAGATCTTCCCTCCTTACGGATATAAAATATCCGCCAGCAGAGTATATGCCTCTCCCCACCTGGCGTTGGGCTTTAAATTGAACAATCGCTTATCCAACATATAATACCGGTTTTCTTTTACTGCGGTAAGGTTTGACCATGCAGGGTGCTGTAACAAGAGCTGTTCCATATTTTCCATGGCCGCCTCCTGATCACTCCCCTGAAGAGTCACAAAAATATAATCCGGGTCCGCCGCAATGACCGCCTCCATGCTAAGGTCAGCCACAAGGCTGCCCTTGTCAGCCGTAAGGCTGCCTTCACTGTCTGCAATATTGACGCAGCCTAAATCCGCCAGCATTTCCCCACACACGTTCCCTTCGCTTCCCTTCGCCTTTACACTGCTTGCGGAAGCGCGCAAAAACAAAACCGTCGGAGCGGAACCGTCCACACGCTCTAAGACCTTCGCAATTTCTTCCTCTACCTTAAGCCCGTGTTCCTCGTACAGATCTCTTCTTCCCGTCAGCCTGGTACAGATATCCAGCATATGGAGATATTCCTCAAAATTGGAAACGGCAAAATAAGCCACCGGAATCCCTGCCCCGGTAAGCAGCTCTTCCAGCTCTAAGTCTGCCGCCGTATTGGCACTGGCCAAAACCAGATCCGGCCCCGATGCAATCAGCTGCTCCACATCCGGCTCCGTAATGCTGCCTAAGTTGACCACCCCCTCATCAAGGGGAAGGCCTAAGCTGTCCCATGAATCATTGGCCGCCGCTGTAAGCTCTCCCCCCGCAAGCAGCCAGATATCCGCAAAACTGCCGATCAAAGCCGCCGCCTTATCCGGGTGTCCTAAAACCACCTGCCTGCCAAGGTCATCCACAAATGCCACTTCTCCCTTTTCCCTTGCTTCTTTTGTCTTTAACTCCTGATCCGTTTGGCCGCAGCCGCATAAGAAAAGGGCCGCCACAGCAGCAAAAAGGAATATTTCCTTTAATTTCTTTTTCATTCCAAAAAATATGCCTTTGCGCCATGTTTTTTCAAAGAAGCGCAAATACAGTCTGCCTCCGTAAATTTTTCCCCGCTCCAAAGCTCATATCCTGTTACTTTTTCATATAATTCTAAATCTGACAAGGGGATTTTTACCGTGCTGTCTTCTTCCCCCGCATTAAATATGGCAATGTACCGGCCACCCTTTGCGCCTGCTGCCGTCCACAAGATATGCTCTATGCCGCCAATCTCCTTGCGCCATACCTGATGGGAATGACGGGCATCCCGGTGCATCCCCAAAATCCCCTCATTGGTCAAAAGGCTCATGGTAAAGGGGTCAAAGCCGGTCATTTCCCCGCCGATCATAAGGGGAGAACGGAAAATCCCCCAAAGTGTCAGCATCGTGACCTGCTCATCTTCCGTAAACTTCGTCCAGTCCGATGTATCATAGTCCTGGCGCAGCGGCCCGATGGGCAGCATGTCCGCATCCGGCCAATTTCCCGCCCCGGTATGGGTACACCATTTTTCCGCACGGGAGAACATATCATAGAGCAGTTCCCATTTATCCCAGAAATCATCCGTGATCCGCCACATGTTGGCAGTCTCTTTATAAAGCTCCGCCTTCTCCAAAAGGGCAGGACCCGGCGAAAGGCTTAAGACCATGTCACGCCCACAATCCCTTAAAGCCCTGCTTAACATGACCATCTCCTCTTCCTCATGGGGCAGTTCCCTTGCAATGTCATCACACTTGATAAAATCCACGCCCCAGGATGCATACAGCTCAAATAAGCTGTCATAATAAGCTCTTGCGCCCTCTTTGGAAGAATCCACTCCGTACATATCCGTATTCCACGCACAAATACTTGCGGTCTTGGCTATTTCCCTTGCCCGTTTATCAGTTCCTTTAATCTGCACGTTCCGGTGCACGGCCTGTCTTGGGATCCCACGCATAATATGAATGCCAAATTTAAGTCCCAGGGAATGCACATAATCCGCAAGGGGTCCAAAACCCTTCCCGTCCTTTGCCGAAGGGAACCTGTTTTCCGCCGGCAGCAGTCTCCCGTACTCATCCATGATAAGATCCGTAAAAGGATGGTATTCATGAGTAGCGGCCATAGGCTCATACCACTGGATATCCACCACAATATACTCCCATCCGTACTGCTTTAAATTTTCTGCCATAAACTCCGCGTTACGCCTGACGGTCTCTTCTGTCACCGCCGTTCCGTAGCAATCCCAGCTGTTCCACCCCATGGGTGCAGTCAATGCTTTCATTTTATTCTCCTTTTATCCTTAAAATATAGCGGAAATTCTCAGTTGAATTTCTCCATGTATATGGAAAACACCGCCTGTTAAGCGGTGTTTTTTAGTAGCGAGAGGGGGATTTGAACCCTCGACACACTGCCCATTTTCCTTGTAAATACGGCATTTTTTCGTTTTCTGCTTGATTACCTTTTATCAGCTTGGTTGCATATGTCTTTCTTGCCTTATGCATTGACCGTTCCTTAATCCGTTTCCCATCATTCATGAATATATACTCACCAAATGGATTTAACTTCCTGATTTCCTTCAATGTCCTTTTGGCTTCTGAACTTAGGATTATATCCCTATTCCCAGCTTCTGTTTTAGGAGATTCACGGACTTCAAATACATATTTACCATCCTTATCCCTGTATCTGACTTCTGTACGTCTTATGCATAACTTATTCCCTTGGATATCTGAATATTTAAGTGTACAAAGTTCCCCAACACGTACCCCCGTCTGGAAAGCAAGCAAAATCCCATAGTTTAACAATGACGGATCTTCTCGAATAAAGTCTGCTATCTTTTCAACTTCACCATCTGTAAAAACTGATTCATCATCTTTAATAGCTTTTAGGCAAATCCAAATCATCTTCTGTTATCTTCCTGATATCTTTTCGGGCAATATAAGAACCATCAAAAAACCTATGAAAATCAGTTGTGTACCTATCAAATGTCTGTTTCTGGATTTCTCCATATTCAAGCTTTTGTGAAGACCATTCTTTGAAAATGTCTCTTAATAGGATTTCTTTTTTGTTTTTGTAGTAATCAATTATTATGCTTTCTAAGTCTTTTTAGATTTTCTCTTTTTTAGCGCCCTGCCACCACCTTGCGCTGGCAAATATGTATACCACTTCCCATCTTTGCTTTGCCATATTTCATATGGATGTTGTTTTAATAATTCTTCTTTCTTCATATCTTCCATGCAATTCCGCACATCGTTAATGTCAATAATACCATTACTTATGATAAACTGCAATATATCATTGCTCTTGAGTTTCCGCAGTTTTATCCACAAGCCCCTGATCTTATGAGTATCATAGTGAACAACTTTCAAAAATGCCTAAAATATAAGGAATCTTATTCCCTTTTGATGTAAAATTAAGCTGTCAAACAAAAATGTTACTAAACAAAAAAGAAAGGATTCCTTATGGCTTATTTTACATCAAATACTTACACTTTAAAACGAAAAATTTTAACTTATACTAATAAAATTTCAAAACACCTTCCAAAACCCGAAAAGAAATTTGCCGCTGACATCACTTATGGTATGTTGGCTTCCGGAAGCTGCCTTCTGACCGATGTCGTAGACCAGCTTCACGAACCCTCTAAAAAAATAAACATTGCTGACCGTTTGTCCAGACACCTTGATAAAGGAACCCCGGCACCTGCGGCGGCTTCCTATCTCCAACAGGTAAAAAAGATGGCGCCTGCCAACCCTGTGATCCACATTGATGACAGCGATGTTGTAAAACCTGACGGTTACAAATTCGAAGCCTTAGGTATTGTCAGGGATGGTTCTGAAAGCACTGCCACAAAAAATGTTTACAAGAAGGTCTGCCATGTCACGGAAGCTTGTGTCCTTACCGCCGGCAGCCATCCTGTCAGTATTTTTTCCCACATCCATTCTTCACAGGAAAAAGACTATAAATCCGCAAATACAATCACCTTCCATGCCATGGAACAAGGAGCCGCTCTTTTCGGCAGGGCAACTTTCGCCATGGACAGAGGATACGATGACAATAAGATGTTTTTGAAACTGGATGAACTTGGGCAGGATTATGTCATCCGCCTGACCGCCAGGCGTAAGCTGCTGTACCATAACAAATGGACTATGGCTACAGAACTGCGCAGCCGCAGAAAAGGAAAAGTTAAAACCAGTGTGTTTTACAAGGGGAAAGAACATGAAGCTTATCTCTCTCATGTAAAAGTGCAGATTACCGCATCCAAAAAAGATATTTACCTGGTGCTTGTTTATGGCATTACCGGACATCCGATGATGCTTGCCGCCAACAAAGAGATTAAATCCAAAGATGACGTGGTCCGGGTGGCAAGAACCTACTTTTCACGCTGGAAAATTGAAGAATATTTCCGCTGCAAAAAGCAGATGTTCCAGTTTGAAAAATTCCGTGTGCGCAGGCTTAAAGCGATCAACGCACTTAACTTTTATATCACCTTATGCATGGCATTTCTTGCAATGGTCTCCATGGAGTCAGAAACCAATGCCCTTAAGGTTTCGAGGGCGTCAGGCTCTGGTTCAGGACAAAGCGTCCTGCAAACCGTCAGCTCTGCCTTAAGCTGGTTGTTTCAATAGATAAAAGAATATGTCTCCCAAAGCCCGGTTCCGGCGGGGCTTATTAAGGTGCCCCTAATCAAGAAACTGCCATTCTTATCATCTCAAAAATCGGGCAGACTGGTGCTTTGGGTAGATATATCCATTTATCAATTACAATTTGCGGAAACTCAAGCTTTTATCAAACGCATGTTTTTATTTTGTAATCCAAATTCTTCCAGATTGTTATTATTTTAGTTCCTATAGGATTGGAATCAACTTTACAGATCTTATTATACCAGACAGCATGTCCTAAAAACTGGACTTATAATAAAAAACTACCTTTATGAGCTTTGGGGCTGCATCCAGGTAGTTTTGTTTTTGGGATTGTAAAAAATAGTTTTTTATTCTTCGTCTTGTGTAACCATATTTATAAATGCTTTTGGAAGGATAGCACTAGTTTTGGCTTTTTCATAATCTTTAATGTTCCTAGTCACAATATAGTCTATATGATTCCGCATAGCGCAGCATGAAATAACAGCATCCTCATAGTCATTCACTTCTGATGATAACGCTTCATAACAGTCAGCAGATATTACATCTAAAATACGAAACAATTCATACAGCTTTGACATTACATTTTTAGCCTTTTCAGTGCTGTGGAGG
>CAJULP010000005.1 GCA_910587295.1 uncultured Lachnospiraceae bacterium
CCGATCTTCTGCTCCAGCGTGCTTCCCACGGTGCCCGCCAGGAAGTCCGCCGCCAGCGCTATGCCTACCGGTGCGCCGGAACCCACCAGCGCGCCGCGGACCGCACCTGTCACTGCGCCGTGTGCCGCACTGCCAAGGGCTTTTTTCAGGTCAAACTTCTCCCCGCCGAGGAGCTGGGAGACCGCGGACCCCGCAAAGCCGGACACGCCGCCTACAGCCCCGCCTAACAGGCCGCCTATCAGGATGTTGGCAACCTCTCCCGTGGGATCCACGTAATCCACCGGGTCGTTCCCGCAGTAAGGGTACCCGTTCAGCCCACGCTTGACAGGGTCGGGCGAGACCATCCTGCCCACCGTTCCGTCATAAAACCTGGCCTGGGCAAAATGCTTCCCGATCACGGGGTCATACTGGTAAGTGGTGAAGCCAAACCCGGTATCCAGCGCATCCCCCTGCGGCTGCTCCGGGTCGCCCCAGACATTCCTCCTGGCATATCCCAGCACGTTCCCCTGGCCGTCAGCTGCGATCAGCGCGCTCCCCATGATATCCGGCTGGAAGTAAGCCTTGCCGGCAGAAGCCGCACCGGTGTCCGCGCCTTGCGTTCCGGGGGCAGGGTACGGGGCCGTGTGGCGGCTGAGCCTGTTGTAGCCCTTCCCGTATACGTTGCGCACCTCTCCAAGCCCTTCGGCGTAAGCCATCAGCTCATTGTTGGACCCGCTTAAGAAATCAGGCACCACGGTGACCTCTCCGCCCGTGGAAGAGGTGACGCCCTGCCGGTTCCGGCTGTGCTTTAACCGCATGCCAAGAACATTGTAGACATACTCTGTCCACTCGCCGCTTTCCAGGTTCTTCCCGGTCCGCATCCGGCCCGCCGCATCATAGACATACTGCCTGATCAGGTCATTGCCACACTTTTCCTCCGTCAGGTTTCCCCGCTTATCATACCCGTAGCTGTACTGGCCGCCGTTTTCTGTCCTGCCGGTCAGACGGTTTAAGCCGTCATACTGGTAGGATGCCGTCTGGATTCCGTTACGCTTTTTCGTCAGACGGTTCCCCAGTGCGTCATAGGTATAGGATTCCGTGTCCTGCCCTTCCCGGTAAGACAGCAGGCGGCCCGCGCCATCATAGGTGTATGCGGCATCCGCCAGAAGCTCTGCAATGCTTCCACTGCGCTGGCTGCCGGTCATCTTCCCTGCCGCATCATAGGAAAAGCTGTTTTCCATGGCTGTTCCGTCTTCAAACAGGTAAGATACCTTGGCCGGGAGCCCGACCGCGTTGTAGGTATACCGGGAACTGCTCCCGGGCTGGGTAAGGGATAAGATGTTCCCCATTGCGTCATAGCCATACTGGGTGGATCCCCCGTTCCCGTCCGTTACCTTCGTCATACGGTTGTTCCGGTCAAAAGCGTAATCCACCACGCTGCCATCCGGGTAAGTGACGCTGGTTCTGTTCCCTGCCGCGTCATAGCCATACCCCGTAACCCGCTGGTTATGGTCCGTGACTTTCAGGAGCCTTCCCGCCAGGTCATATTCCATGGTGGACGTGCCGTTCCAGTCCTGCAGCTCTACAAGCTCTCCCCTTTTATTATATCGGAAAGCCGCTTCCCTTCCGTCACTGTAGTTCATTGCAACCGGTTTGTTATTCAGGTCATAGCGTATCCGGGTCTCATTCCCATCCTCATCAACTATGGCAGTGATATTCCCGTTGGCATCGTAAGTATATGCTTTTTCATCCAATACAGGGTTGATCTCCCGTATCACTCTGCCCCTTTTATCATACTGGTAAAGGGTCACACATTGCTGCCCATCCGGTGCGTCCAGACATTCCCTGATCTGGTTATTCATTACATCGTATTCATAAGCAGTACAATTGCCCTCAGGGTCAGTGATCCTGGTTAAATTCCCACATGCATCGTATTGGTATCCGGTAACATTCCCGCACGCATCCGTCACGGAAGCAATTTTCCCATCCGCCGTATAAGTAAACGAAGTTTTTCCGCCTGCGGCGTCTGTCACGGAAACAGTCTGCCCTAATGCGTCATATTCGTATGTCTTTATATTGCCCAATGCGTCCGTTTCTGTCAATACCTGCCCGGCGGCATTATAGGTGTATGTAACAGTGCCGCCTTCCGGCGCTTTGACGCTGAGCAGGTTACCGGACGGAGAATAGGTGTATTCCGTAGTGCTGCCCCTTGCGTCTGTCTGGCTGAGCACCCTGCCCTGGCTGTCATATGTGAAGCTTAAGCTGTTCTCCAGTGCGTCATGCATTTTTACCAGCCGCCCCAGCGCATCATATTCATAATCCGTCTCCGCGCCTTCCTGATCCGTTACTTTAGCCAGCTTGCCCGTTCCGGTATAAACCATCGCAAGGCTGCCACCATTTTGATCCGTAACGCTGACCAGACGGTTCAAGGCATCATACGCATAATCCCACTGGTTTTCGTTGGCATCCGTGTAAGACGTCATATTCCCGTTAGCGTCATAAGTATAACTGCGTTTATGGTTTTCCTCATCCATGCTTTCCACAAGGCGTCCAAGGCTGTCATAACGAAACGCCCTTTCACCGCCTTCGGGGTTTATTTCCCTGACAAGGTTTCCATTGCCGTCATACTCATAAGTGGTCTTGCCGCCCCTGGCATCCGTGACCGCTCTCAATTCACCTCTGCCGTTATACTCATATACCTTTTCATGCCCTAAGGGATCTGTCTCCTTCGTCAACCGGTTGTCCGCGTCATACTCATAGGAAGATTCAAACCCTTCCGCATTGGTTATCTTGATGCAGTTACCGTTCTCATCATACTCATAAACAGTCTTACCGCCACAGGGATCTGTCATTTCTGACAGATATCCGGCACTGTCATATTTGTACGTGGTCTTGCTGCCTTCCTTATCGGAAAACCCTGTTACATTTCCATCACCGTCATAAGTTGTATTTTCCGTGTTCCCGTCTTCATCCTGCACGGCAATAACCCTTCCAAGGGGATCATAAGTAAAACGGATCGTACCCGCATCAGATTCCACGCTGCTTAACCTGTTTTCTCTGTCATAAGTGTAAGAAATCACCGCACCGTTTTCATCCGTTTTCGTCAGGAGATTGCCCGCATGGTCATAGGTATAGCTTACGCTGTATCCCAATGCGTCCGTGACACTTACCAGACGCCCCGCCACATCATATGCGTAGCTTGTCCGGTTTTCCAACGCATCCGTGACCGTTGTCACACGTCCCATTGCGTCATAGGCATATTGGGTCAGGTTTCCTGCGGCATCCTTTACTTCCGTAAGCTGGCTGGCCGCGTCAAAAGTATATTCAGAAGTATTTCCGTTCTTGTCCGTACACGCAACGCAATTGCCCAGGGCATCATAGACGTAGCTCCTGCAATGTCCAAGAGGGTCCGTTGCTTTTGTCAGATTCCCTCTCTGGTCATAAGCAAACAGATATTCATTCCCCATGAAATCCGTTGCCAGTACCGGCTGTCCGATTCCGTCATATTCCAGACGTCTGCTGTTTCCCCTCCTGTCCGTAACGGAAATATTTCCGCCATTATCGTTGTAATCGTAAGTTACCGTTCCGGCATCATCCGTGATGCGAAGCAGTTGGCCCGTTGCGGAATAATGGCGGATCAGCGTTTTACCGGCCGGCGATGTATAAGATACCAGCCTGCCGATTGCGTCATGGCTGTACCGGTAACAATTACCTTCCGGATCTTCGGCCTGCTCCAAATGATGGTCTGCGTCATAGGAATAGGACCAGAGATGGCCTTCTTTATCCGTATAGGTGATCAGGTTGTCCGCTTCGTCATAGGTATAGGCACACGTATTGCCGCGCTCATCCTGCACGCTCACCAGATTGTTCCTGTCATCATACGCATACAGGCTTTCCGACCCGTCACGATTCACGATCCTGACCGGATAGTTTCTGTCGTTATACGAAATCATCTCCCTGCTTCCATCCGGATAGGTCACCTGATTCATGCGCCCGGATTCATCATATGCCATCCTGGTAACATTTCCCAGCCGGTCTGTCTGTTCCGCCAGCCTTCCATCCGCATCATAACTCTGCCGTATCCCTTTTCCTGCCAGCTCTATCCCGGTCACGTGGCCGGCCTCGTCAAAGGAGTATTTTGTCGCATTCCCGGCTTCATCCGTAAAAATCGTTGTATGCGAAACCGTATCATAGGCCACACAGCTATCCCCTCTCCCGGCGATATTCTGCGTCACTACTTTACCAAAGACATCATACCGGTTAGTCAGGTAGTCATTTCCCAGGCAATCCGTGATCGTTAACAGATTTCCCGTAGAATCATAGGAAAATGTCATGCTCTTTCCGTCAGGATTGGTGATCTTTTTCAGGAAATTCCCCTCATATTCAAATGACGCCCCATTCCCCGCAGCATCGGCCACGCCTGAAATATGCCCATTTACATAGGTAATCGTAAGGGATGCTCCATGCCGCCCTGTCACCTTGACAATCCGGCCTTCACTGTCCTTCTCAAACCTGTAAGCCACAAGGCCGCCTTCTACAATCCTGTTTAAGGATAAGCCGCTGTCAAAAATATACTCCGTGCCGTCAACCGCCCTGATAAAATAGAACTGGTCTTCCGTCATCCCCATGCAATAACCGGTTCCGCTTCCCTCTGCAAGCTGGAAGCCGTTCTCCCCAGAACCTTTGCGGAAAGAAACCACTTCATCATAAGGGGTGCTGAAATACGCATATTCTTGATCCATATATAACAGGTAATTGAAAGAGTACGTCCACTTACTGCCCAACGCTTTAAAATATTCATCTCTTTGCGAATCATACATTGCCGTGAAATGCAGGCCATCCCTGCCGTAATCCTCAAGACAAGTGTAGCTCCACAAGAATGCGCCTGTCAGTGCGTTAACAGGGTCAAGGCCCATATACGGCCTTTTCCCGTCCGGGTATGTCTTATTGGATGTACCGTTGGGCAGACCGCTTTGTTTGCCGATCTTTGTCATAACCTTGCCGGCCGGGCTGTATGCGCTAAACCCGCTCTCATTGCCCGCCCTGACGCAAAAGCTGTGTTCCGTGCCGGGCTTTAAACCGGAAAATGCCATTATGGTGATTTCACTGCCCGATTTTTGGTTAGTATTGGATGTGGAATATACTTTCCCGTCAAAGTTAACGTCATAGCTTTCCGCATGTTCCACCGGGCTCCAGCTTACCGTCACGCCATTTAAAGTGGATACTGCCGTAACATTCTGGGGAACGGCAGGCACTGCCCTGTTAGTCCTGATCGTTTGGGTGGCGCTGCTTGCACCGTTCCCGCCTGCATTGTACGCATACACGGAATAGGTATGACTGGTTCCTGCCTTTAACCCGGTAAGGGTTTTGGTAGTGGTAGTCACGCTGTATGGCCTTTGGTTAAACAGCACCGTATAGCCTGTCGCCCTGCTTGCCGCATTCCATTTCACCGTAACCGAATTCGCCGTAGCCGTGGCGCTGACCCCGGAGGGCATAGCCGGTGGCTCCACTAACGTTTTAATGGATTTTGAACCGGAGTATGCACTTGTTCCTGCCGAATTTTTTGCACGCACCTGATAAGAGTAGCTTGTGTTTGCCGATAACCCGGTGATGGTCTTGGACCGTCCGGTCACACTGTAAACCGTGCCTCTAAATAAGACATCATATCCCGTCGCACCGCTGACTGCCCCCCAGCTTATCGTCACTGAATTATATGTGGACGTTGCATTGATACCGCTTGGAACACCCGGCTTCGCTACTAACGTCCTGATCGACATCAGGGAAGAATAAGAACCGCTCCCGCCTGCATTTTTGGCACGTACTTTATAGGTATAGCTTGTATTGGATGACAACCCGGTGATTGTCTTGGAGGTAGTGGTAACATTGTAAGTCGTTCCGTTAAAAACAAGTTCATACCCTGTCGCGCCGCTGACCGTATTCCAGCTCACCGTTGCAGAATTGGTGGTGGATGATGCCCTGACATTCGTCGGCATGGCCGGTGGATTCGGAACCGTCGCAATTGTCTTCGATGCACTGTAAGAACTGGATCCGTCCGCACCATTTGCCCGGACGGCATACGTATAGCTTTTTCCTGCAGTCAGGCTGTAAATCGTTTTGGAAGTTCCCGTCACCCGGTAGGTTGTTCCGTTGAACAACACATCATAATTAGCCGCCCCGGACACTGAGCTCCAGCTTATGGTAACGGAATTTCTGGTTGCACTGGCGCTTGGGGATGCGGGTACGGAAGGCGCTGTCTTTACGGTCTTAGACGCAGTATAGGTGCTGGAACCATCCCCATTGTTCACGCGCACCTGATAGGTGTAACCGGCATTCGGCGATAATCCCGTAAACGTTTTTGATGTTCCTTTTACATTGTAAACCTTTCCGTTAAATAACACATCATAGCTTACCGCCCCTGTCACTGCGCTCCAGCTCACCGTCACGGAATTTTCATTCGTGGTAACACTGGCATTGGAAGGGGCCTTCGGCGTTGTCTTAACCGTCTGCGGCGCACTGTATGCTCCCACACCCTTTGCGGTTTTGGCACGGACCTGATAGGTATAGCTGGTGTTCGCCGACAAGCCGGTAAAGGTTTTGGAGGTTCCCGTCACTCCATAAGCAGTTCCGTTAAACAACACATCATACCCGGTAGCCCCGTTCACCGCATTCCAACTTACCGTAACAGAATTTTCTGTAGAAGCTTTCGTCACATTCCCCGGCGCCGCGGGTGCTGCCCAAAGCGTCCTGATGATCTTTTGTGCACTGTAAGATCCGCTTCCGTCCACGCCAATGGAACAAACCTGATAGGTATAATCCGTATCGGGATAAAGATTTTCAAACGTACAGGAAATTCCCGAAATCATATTGTCATTGCCATTAAATTTTACATAATAGTTTTTCGCTCCTGTCACCGCGCTCCAGCTTACCGTCACAGTTCTTTCCGTGCTCTTTGCACTGACGGATAAGGGCGCTTTCGGCGCCGTGGTCACTGTCGCCGAAGGACTGTATTCACTGGATCCATCCGCATTTTTAGCCCGGACCTGATAACTATAACTTCTATTAGCCGCTAAATTTGCAAATGTTTTGGAAGTTCCCGTAAGATTATAAGTGCTTCCGTTAAACTTAATGTCATAGCTGGTCGCTAAATTTACCTTTCCCCAGCTTATGGTCACCGAATTTTCCGTAACGGCCTTTTGGATCCCCGACGGAACGGCAGGGGTCTGGGGAAGCGTCCTGATGGTCTTTTGGGCGCTATATGAACTTGTTTTAGTGGAGTTTTTGGCCCGCACCGCATAGGTATGGTTTGTTTTCGGACTAAGGCCGCCAAACACTTTGGTTGTTCCGGTTACACTGTTAATAACATTATCAAACAAAATGTCGTAGCCCGCAGCCCGCGCCACCTTATCAAACTTTACCGTCACGGATGCCGCATCCGCCGTTGCCACCACGTTCTGCGGAACGCTAAGCGGGGTGTTCTTATAAAAGTCTGACGGAATTAAAATTTCCTTACCATCTGACACATTCGCCCCGGATGACTTATAAGCCGTAACAACAACTCTATACATCTCATTTGCTTCCAAATCCGCCGGACTTGTATATGATGTTCCATAGTATTTTTCCTTATGGAAAATAGCAACCTTTTTCCCTTTCCAGTACATGGTCACTTCATACCATAAAAGATTGGAAACCGATGACCAGCTTGACGTAACCGATCCATTGCTGTTTAACGTTACTCTCAAATTCAATTGTTCCATACTTTTCTCCTTTTCCTTTTTTGTTTCTCATGAAAAACTTATTCGTTTTGAAAAATTTTGACGTCTATATGATAAGAAGGACTGGAAAAGAGAAAAGTAAACATTTATCCTAATAAAAACAATTTCAAATGAAAAGAAGCCAGTCACCCGGCTTCTTCCTTAATCTTAAAATAGGTCTCTTTGATCACATTCTGCGTATACGCCCCTACCCGCTTCTGGTCTTCTTTTGCAAGCTCCTTGATATAGATTGGTTTCCCATAGTCCAAGATCACGGCAGCCGGCCTGATCTTCGGCAGATGATCCTCGAAGATATCCGCCGAATTGTAAATGGTCATAGGCACGATCGGGCAGCCTGTCTTTGCCGCGATCTTAAAGCTTCCCTCATGGAACTCCATAAAGGTATGGTTTATCTTGTTTCTGGTGCCTTCCGGGAAAATGCAGATGGAAACCCCGGATTTCACTTCCTCGATAGCCGTGAGGATTGTCTTAAGTCCCTGCTTTACATCCTTCCTGTCCAGAAACAGGCAATGGAGGTTTTTCATCCAATTGACAAGAAGCGGGTATCGCAGCATTTCTTTCTTGGCAATATAGCCGGTAGGCCTTGGAACCCGCACATAAGTGATCAGGATATCAAAGTAGCTCCTGTGGTTCCCAATATAAAGAACCGGCTGGTCTTTCGGCACGTTTTCTTCTCCCCGCACGATCACTTTCGTTCCGGCAACCCACAGGCATCCCCGGAACGCCCAGTTTACGATGGCAAGAGAACTTCTGTTTTTCAAGTCCATATTAAATTTCCCGATAATCCACTCCGCAATGAGCAGCGGGATGCTCAATATCAAAAATAAGATCACAAAGCTTGCCAGTATTATAAATCGTATCATATGTTCACTCCATCCAAAATTTTCTCCACTACTTTTTCAAACTGCATCCCGTGGGAAGCCTTGACTAAAACAGCGTCTTGTTTTTTCAATAATTCCGGTAGTTTCTCAAGCATTTCATCCCTTGTGGTAAAATAATAAACCTGGCCCTTCTTTGGCCTTGCCGCCATATGCCGCTTTCCCTGTTCGTACATGCACCGGGAAAGTTTTCCCACGCAGATCAGCACATCGATTCCCGCATCCGCCGCATAAGCGCCGACTTCGCCGTGGAGCTTTGCCTCACATTCTCCCAGCTCAAACATATCCCCTAGCACCGCCACTTTCCGCTCCTTTGCCGTAGCAAGAAGGTCAATGGCTGCCCGCATGGATACCGGGTTGGCATTGTAACAGTCATCGATCAGGATGCCATCCCCTAACGGAATCACATGGCTGCGCCCGCCTACCGATTCCACCTTACCGATCCCTCTTTGGATCTCCTTTGGCGTAAGGCCCATCAAAAATCCGACACCGGCTGCCGCCAGCGCATTCCACACCATATGCTCTCCGGGAAGCGGGATTTCCACCGGCAATACCTTTAAAAATCCATGGATCACCGCACTGCTTCCCAACAAGCCCTTTCCTTCCACATTGGATGCATAGATTTCATTTTGCGGGTTCATTCCAAAGTGAATGGGAGGGTGGTTCCCCTTCTTCCCAATCTTTGCAAGCAGGTCGTCATCCCCGTTGACCAATACATGGCCATCCGGATTCATGAAATCAAAGATCTCGGATTTGGCTTTCAGGATTCCTTCCCTGCTGCCTAAGTTCTCCAAATGACACTGCCCGATATTAGTCATCACGCAGATATCCGGCCTTGCAATCTTACTTAACCGGTGCATCTCCCCGAAATCACTGATCCCCATCTCCAGCACTGCTGCCTGATGCTCCTTTCGGATGGAAAGCACGGTAAGGGGAAGGCCCACCTCGTTATTAAAATTCCCCTGTGTTTTCAGCACCCGGAACTTCTGGGAAAGCACCGACGCAATAAATTCCTTAGTGCTGGTCTTGCCCACGCTGCCAGTGATCCCCACCACCGGCAGGGTAAGCTGCATCCGGTAAAACTCCGCAAGATCCTTTAAGGCCTTAAAAGAATCTTCCACCAGAACATAGGGAATCCGGCAGTCCTTTGGCGCGCGTTCGCAGATAACGCCCAGCGCCCCTTTTGACGCCACGGAAGGGATAAACTCATGCCCATCCACCTTTTCCCCTTTTGTCGCGATGAAGATACCGCCTTTTTCTATTTTCCGGGAATCGATCACCACACAGGACGCTTCTTCCCTTAACCGTTCCTGCGCCATCCCGTCCGTACCGCACAGCCTTCCGCCGCAGGCATCCGCTATCGTAACCAAAGTTATATTTTTCATGTTCACGCTGTTTTCCCCTATTCTTTATGTAATGCGGATTCCAATATCCTCTCGCACAGATCGCCAAAATCCATCCCCACTGCCGCCGCTTCCTGAGGAAGAAGGGAAATAGGGGTCATACCGGGAAGCGTATTTGCCTCAAGGCAGAAGATTTCCCCCTCCTGATTCATCCGAAAATCCATCCTGGCATAACTTTCAAGCCTGAGTGCGGCAAAAACCTTTTCAGCACATGCCTGCAGCTCTTTGCTTTTTTCTTCCGGTATGTCCGCCGGACAGGTCTCCACCGTGGTTCCCGGCTGATATTTATTCTTATAATCATAAAACCCGGTAAGCGGAGCGATCTCAATGACCGGAAGCGCCTTCCCATCCATGACGCCAACGGAAAACTCTCTGCCGCTGATATACTGCTCCACGATCACCTCATCATCATAAGTAAAGGCTTCCGCCAGGGCCGCTTCGTAATCATCCTCACTGCCTGCGATCGCGACTCCTACGCTGGATCCTCCGCTGCACGCCTTGACAATACAGGGAAATACCGTCTTCTTTTCTCCTGTTTCTCCTTTTTTTAACCGAAATCCCCAAGGTGTGGGAATCCCGTTTGCCGCAAACAACTCCTTGGATATCCCCTTGTTCATGGAAATGGCGGAGCTTAAATAATTCGTGCCCGTATAAGTGATTCCCATCAGGTCAAAGCAGGCCTGTATCTTCCCATTCTCCCCGTTTTCCCCGTGGAGTGCCAAAAACACCACGTCAGCGGCCTGACAGATTGGGATCACATTCGGGCCAAAGAAATTTTTTGCCCCGTCCGGACGGAGCGCCTTGATCTTCTCAATATCCGGGTTCTTCTCCTCAATCTTTCCCATTTCCTTCGCCCAGTCCTTCTTAAGGCCAAAAACCGCCCCGGGGCGCTGTCCTTCGGAAACATCCGGGAAAGCCTCCTCTTTCCACCGGTATCCTAAATAAACATCCAGAAGGACAGCCTGGTGTCCTCTTTCCTTCAAGGCCCTGTAGATCATGGCTCCGGAGCTTAAGGACACATCCCTCTCCGTACTGATCCCTCCAGCCAAAACAACGATTCTCATACTTATCCTAACCTCCTCTTATTTTTCCACGATCTCACTTAACATAAAGATCAACTTACTGTCAGCCTCAAACTGCTTCATGATTCCCATTCCGTCGTCACTTGGTCTGCCGTTTCCTATCCCGATATTATTGATGTAACAAATTGCCTGAGGATTCCTGCCCAAAAAATAATGCAGATGGTTTTCGATCAGGCTTTCATATTCATGGTTGGCGATCATATAATCCACCATAGTCAAATACATCATATTCTGGAGCAGTTCATGATTATGCTCATTCCCACTGCCTTCTTTCACAAGATAATCGGAATTTCTTGCCTCTTCCGAGATCTCTTCCGCCTTTTCCATCAATTTTTCCGCAATCTTTTCACACAGCTCTATCTTTACCGGCAGCTTCGTGGAAATATAGGCCACATAGCCAAGAAAAGTCACTTCGTCCAGCTCTTTTCGCTCATCCTCCTGCCCAAGGTATTCCGTCACAAACCGCTGGCAGCTTTTGAGCCCCGACGCCCGGTACAGCTCCGCCGCCGCCGCAAATTTCCAAGGGTCTGCA
Organism: uncultured Lachnospiraceae bacterium; assembly: GCA_910587295.1. Classification (GTDB taxonomy): domain Bacteria; phylum Bacillota; class Clostridia; order Lachnospirales; family Lachnospiraceae; genus Suilimivivens. The sequence goes on from CAJULP010000005.1 coordinate 11,647, forward strand.
TCATGCTCCCTTCCGCCATTTAGTTCCGTGTACTTCCAGGCACGGTCCGCTGCCTTTAAGCAATCCGTGGCATAAGCCGTGTCATACTCCTGATATAAATAACTGAATTTGGCAAGCGCCATGGCAAATGCGCTGGCGGTTCCCATATCCCCGGATTCCACGTAAGAAACCGTTCCGCTCCCCACACTCTGGTCATAAACGGTCACACCCTTATACACAGCGCCTGTGGCAGGATCCTGCATCTTAAGCAGCCATTCGATCTCGTATTTCACCTCATCTAAAATATCCGGCACGCCGTTTTCACTTTCCGGGATCCCCATATCATCCCCAAAAGACGCGCCATATAACTCGTATGCCAACAGCATGACCCCTATGCTTTTTGCTGCTGTCATCACATCCTTAGAACCTGCTTCATCCTGATGCCAGCCTCCCCTTGCGTCTATGGAAACCGAAGAATCTTCCTGAAGCACTGAATTGCTGGTATGGCAGGCATTATGAGCCATCTCCCCGGCATAATCGGCAGTGAGGGTCACCCCGCACCGGTTATAATAATACTGCCTGCATGCCTCACGAAAAACCTGGTCATACAGATCCTCTTCTATTAAAAAAGAATAAGACTTGCCGATCAAAGGAGCTTCCAGATAATAAGCACCTTCCGCCATGACTTCCGAAAAATCCCCGTAATAGACCTGTTTTCCGTTTTCATTTCCCGCCGCATTATCCTCCGGGCGGCCCACAAAAACCCGCTCCCCGGTGCTTTCCTCGATCACATAAAATTCCGATGGCTTTTCTTCCCCGCAAAAAATTGCTATTTTGGTTCCGCTTCTTATGTAACCTAACTGGTTCACCAGAATATTAGGAGAACTTTCCGGAACCTCATAGGAAAGGTTCGGTTCCTTCTCCATACTGGTGATCACTGATTCATTTTCTTTAACCTCCTCCACGGAAGGCATTGCGGCGCAGCCGGCCAAAAGTAAGGCCAGGCCCGCTGCCGCTAATCTTCTTATCCTCTGCAAAACTATCATCCTCTTAATTGAACGCTTATTTCTGCCCCGCCCAGAGTCACGGGTTTCTTTTTGATTATACCCTTTTTTCGCAGACAGGTAAAGGAAAGCTTTCATCCGCATATACAATCTTTCCTTCTATCATAGTGCACAGGGTCTTTGCGCCTACGTGTAACGGCAGTTGGTCATAGATCGCAATGTCGGCATCCTTCCCAACCTCCAGGGAGCCTACCCTTTGATCTGTCCGGCATATCTGGGCAGGGTAAATCGTAATGGACTTTAACGCTTCCATCTCATCCATCCCTGACTTTACCGCCAGCCCGGCACAGATAGGCAGCGATTGGATCAGCGATACCGGATGGTCCGTGACGATAGCCGTTTTGACCCCTGCCTTGTTTAAGATCCCCACCGTTTTAAAAGCCATATTCTGCACCTCGATCTTGCTCCTGCTTGCAAGGTCCGGCCCTACGACAGCCGGGAAACCGGATTCCTTTACTTTTTCCGCGATCAGGTGCCCTTCACTGCAATGATCTAATGTCATGGAAAGCCCGTACTCTTTTGCAATACGGATCGCCGTCTGAATGTCATCGGCCCTGTGCACATGGGCTTTTAGGGGTATCTTCCCCTCAAACACCGGAACCCATGCTTCATAATGAAAGTCTTCCTCTGACCGCTTCATCCCTGCGCATTTTTTTTCATAATACCGCTGCGCCTTAAAGAGCTCCTGACGGAGCATAGCCGCAATCGCCATCCTGGTGGCAGGCGACTTATCCTGCCCCGCATAATTTGCCTTGGGGTTTTCCCCAAAAGCAACTTTCATTGCCGCAGGGGATCGTACCAGCATATCGTCAATGGCCCTTCCATGGGTCTTTACAAAGGAAAATGTGCCGCCTACCACATTAGCGCTCCCCGGCCCGATCATGGCCGACGTGATCCCTGCCCGGAGGGCATCATCAAAAGCCGCGTCCATGGGATTAATGGCATCCATAGCCCGAAGCTGGGGCGTTATGGGATCCACCGTTTCATTGCAGTCATCCCCTTCCATTCCCTTTTTTTCCTCCGTAATCCCCATATGGCAATGGGCTTCGATAAGGCCCGGCATCACCAGCGCCCCCAGGGCATTTACCACCATCACCTGTTCTCCCTCCGGCAAAGGAAAAGGGGCTCCATTTTTCATAGGCCCCAATTCGGTTATTTTACCGCCTTCAACGCGGACATATCCCTTTTCCCATATTTCACCGGTCATGGTAAGAACTTTACCGCCAATAATATAACATATCATTTTACTGCCCCTTTGCCGCTAACTGAGTTTCGCCATAGGGTTAACAGGCGTTCCGTCTTTGGTCAGCTTAAAGTAAACGTTGGTTCCTTCCACTGAAAAGTATTTGGTAGGTGATGCCACCTCGGCGATCACATCCCCTGCCGCCACATAACTGCCCTCGGAAACCAGAATGTTGGCAAGCTGCCCATAAGTCACCTCATAACCGCCGCCTAACTCCATGGTGATCCCATTCCCGATCTGAGGATCATTAAAAATACTGCTGACCTTCCCCGCACTGGCAGCCGTCACAAGATCTCCTACATTTGCCTGAATGATAATGGCAGGGTTATACTTATATTGCTGCAAGGTAGGGAAATAAACCGTCTTGTCCATACTGTAGTTTACCAGGATATTTCCAACGATCGGCCATACCAGTGTATCAGAATCACTGAAAGTAAGGGCCGGCTGCATGGCAGTGGAAAGCGCAGGCGTTCCTTCCCCGCCTTCCTGCCCTTCATTACTTTCACCGGCTTGTCCGTCAGACTCTGCCGGTGCGGAGGGGGAGGGGCTTTCTTCCTTTTCGTCCTCTTTTAACTTTCCCCTGGCCTCATCTGCCCCATCCGACATGCTCTCGCTTTCGGACTGGTCCGGGTTTTCTACTTTCTGGGAATTGGTTTCCTGAAAATAAGGATCATAGTCAAGATCATCTGCCATGGAAGGCTCTCTTTTGATCTTTTCCGAAAGATCTATGTCTTTGTCCTTCGCTATCCCGGTGGCTGTATTATTTTCAATGGCGCTTAAATCCACCACATATCCTTCATCCTGACGCCCCTGATCTCTCCTAAGCCATAATCCGGTTGCGGTCAATGACCCCAGAACCAGCACAGATGCGGCAACCATAAGAAACCGTTCTTTCGAAAAACTTCTTCTACGTCTTCTTCTCATTTTATTCACTTATCTCCTTTCAGTTCTTATGGATAGTTTTGCCCTTTTTTCCTTCTTTATTCAAATTTTGAAATTCTTACATCCTGAAAAAAATAATTTAAGATCTCCGGATATCCCTCCCCTTCCTTCGCCATCTCATTAGCCGCAAACTGGCTCATGCCAATCCCGTGCCCCTTCCCTCTTACAAGAAAATCGATCCGCCCTTCCGAATCTTCTAAATGAAAACTGGTGGAAGGAAGCACATAGGCATCTCTCAGCACTTCCCCGGAAATAAACGCTCCGTCTCTTTGTGCGTAAAGCACATACCCCGCACTGTCCAGATACAAAGTCACCCCATATGGCTCCCTGCTTACCTGTACCTCTTTATTTTTCAGAATCTCTTCTTCCGAGGCCTGAGATTTGTCACACTGTTCCCATATCCTGTCAAACTCATTTTCTTTGTACTTTACGGTCTTTGTATAATCAGGAGAAAGAAAATCCCTGTCGCAGAACACTCTTTTTAAATACGGATGATCCGTGATCCCCAGCGCCACGCCGTCTCTTGTAGCCCCGTTGCTGACCGCAAAGTAAGCGCCCTCCACCGCTTCCCCTTTATAAGACAGATAAACCCCCGAAGTCTCCGCCACCGCCTGCATGATCTTTTCCGTAAGAATACCGCTCCCGTATGCTTCATCCTCAAGTGAAATATCCTTTTCCGGCGGTCCATCCTCACACCCTGCAAGCAGCCCGGAACGCAATAAGACCGCCTGCGCTTTGAGGGCCTCTTTTTCAAAATCCCCATCCATGGTTCTGGAAAGCTTATCCGCCACATAAATTTCCAACGGGATCCTCTCTTTTCCCATCGCCGTTGTATTTAAAACATACATGCGCCCGCTTTTTAACTGCTTCTGTGTACCCTGCGCCCGGACATCCTCATCGGCATGCTGTAAGTTTCCAAACAAAAAGCTGAATATATAAGGTAAGAAAAATAAAAGCAAAAGAACCGTACCAAGGTTTTTCATTGAAAAACCGGATACGATCCTTTTGCTTTTGACAGTTTGAAAGACTCTAAGTTTTTTCATAGGACACCTCTAACCCATTCTATGTAAAGATGCCCCGGTTTCATACCTAAGGAAATGGCAATTTTATTTGCGTCAGCCCTGCATATTGATATGCTTGTTTTCCCCATCGGAATGGATCCCAAGGTCCACATGCTGCACGATTCCCGCCATGCCGCTTTCATACAGGAAGACCCCTGTCCTTCTGATCATTCCGTTAGCCTGGTTATTTTCCCCCATAAGTGAAAAGTCGGTGGAAGCGTTTTGAAGACAGATTGCCCCCACACCCATTTCCGCCAGGGAATATAACTTTTGCTCTCCGTTATCCTCCATCACCCAGATTTTCAGCTTATCCCAGATCTCATCCCCTTCATCAATGAAGCCGTTTCCGTCTTCATCGTAAGCGGCCAGATCCGCAAAGCCGTTTCCTGACTTCGTGCCGAACAGTTCGTTCCCGTTGTTGATCACGCCGTCGCCGTTTTTGTCAAGAGCCAAGAAACCGCTGCCAGCCGACAGCCTGTTGATCTCATCCAGTTCCCCGTCACCGTCAAGGTCAAACAGGAAGGTCTGGTCGGAAAGCTCCGCAATATTTCCGTCTAAGTTGATCACCAGCGGGTCATGATAGCTCATCTGCTTAACATTTACCGTTTCCTGATAATATTCCTCAAAGCTGCGGCTCATTTCCAAGTTCAGATTAAAACTGATCTCCCGCCCGTCTGCACACCTTACGGTTCCCGTGGTCTGGAAACTGGTATTTTCCGTCTCATGCCGGTAATACATCCTGGTCATCTGCAGCATACGCCCGGATGTTCCTGACCCTGAGGACACATTAGACGAACCCGCGCTTTGATCATTTTGTACATTCTGGTTTTCCTGACCGGTTTCTTTGGACAGGCCCTGATCCCATACCGTGTTCCGGCTCCTTCCCGGAAAAAGGAGATCCATCAAAAAGACGATACACTGCTGCCTGATATCCTGAAGCTGCTTTCTGGCATCATCCGCCTGTGTGTTCCGGACATTCCCCGAGCTAAGCCCCCGCATCTGTGACTGCATTTCTTTCAGGCGGTCCTGCAGACCGCGGTTTGTCTGATTCTGCCCTTTCGCCTTCGTATACTCCTGCCCTACATTGGTTCCAAACAAATTCCCGGATAACAGCCCGGCCCCGTTTTGAAGGCTCTGCCGCCCGTTAGTGAGCATAAACCTGCTTACCCTTCCGGACACAGAAGAGTATCTTCTGGTCGATCCCATTCCTATACTGCTGGAATCTATTCGCATTCTTCCTCCTTCTTAAGTCCCTTGCCTCTACTTCCCCTCCCTGATCCATAAAAACAAAAATGATACACATGAAGGCTGTCCCTTTCCTTCTGTATACCATCCGTGGCGACTAAAATCATATTTTGCAGAATGCCCTGGCCATAGGTACCTGCACTATATTTATCGACTGGTTTGCAAAAATATTTAGGTTTGTGCATATGCATTAATAAAATACAGTCTGCACATAAGCTGCAGAAATGGAGTTTTATGGAACAAGATACGAAGAATACGAAACAAAAGATCCGCCGTTACCTTTTACGGCTTCCGGTCAGGCTGCTTCAAGGAGCGCTGATCGGTCTGGGTTCCGTGCTGCCGGGAATATCCGGCGGTGTCTTAAGCGTGGTATTCGGCGTTTACAAGCCGGTAATGGAGCTCCTTGCCAGTCCGGGAAAACATGCGAAGACCCACCTGCCAAGACTGCTCCCTTATTTTGCGGGAGCTGCCATCGGCTTTTTAGGGGCAGCCGGCCTGCTCACTTATTTCCTTGAAAAATATCCCGCCCCTTCCATCTGCCTTTTCGTAGGACTGATCGCAGGGATGCTTCCCTCCCTCTGGCAGGAAGCGGGGAACAAAGGACGGAACACGAAATCCATGTTTGCCACCGCTGCTGCTATGCTCTTTGTATTTGCTTTTCTATCCTTTTTACATACCGCCAGCCTTACCATCACGCCGGGATTTTTGTGGTATTTATTCTGTGGCTTTGCCCTTGCTTTAAGCATCATTGCGCCAGGTATGAGCTTTTCCGCTATTTTAATGCCATTAGGGCTTTACGCCCCTTTCGTGGACGGCATCGGACATTTGGATCTGGCTGTGGTGATTCCCGGCGGCATAGGATGCATACTGACCATCATTTCCATGGCAAAGGCAGTAGACACCCTGCTTAAAAAATATTATAGCCTTTCTTTCCATGCCATATTCGGTTTTGTCACCGCTGCCACCGTTATGACGATCCCCTTTGAAAGCTTTACCGTGTCAACCAGGGCCTGCCTTATCAACGTGTTTTGGCTGGCTGCCGGGGTTTTTGCTTCTACGCTGCTGGACCGGGCGGGGTTGTCGTAATGCCGCCATACATTTGCTACACACGATTGCGGTAATCTGCACTTTTACAAAAAGACACCTTAATTGGTGTCTTTTTGTATTTCATCATTAGAACTTGTAAAATTCATAAATGGAATATAAAATGGTTTGAAACCAAGTTGTGATGTCATCAATGCAATTATTGGTCTTACATTTGATAAAAGCAATGCTGGTGCATTCACTTTTAATAATTCATTAAAATTATCTGCTCCGTCATTTTTAAACAAGGAATAAGTCTCTACAATCATAAAAAATGGGTATTGATCATTATTGTCTCCAATTTTTATTGTAAGTGAAACCTTTGCTTCTTTATTATCTTCTATTTTTTGTATATCCATATTTGTAGAAATTGAGAAACCACCAAAATTTTCATTATCGAAATCTTTATTTTCATTAATTAAAAAAGATGAGATACGTGGATTTTGAAATTGAAATTTACTTTTTTTCATATTGTCTCCTAAGCCGCAAATAATAATATGCTATTTGACTTAATGTTTACATCATTTGGTTTTTCTAATGTTTTAGTATCTAGAACCGGATTATATTCTTTCCCAATAGAAAAATTTTCTTCACAGTTATTTTTATTCAAATTAATAAAAATTGTATCTAAATAATCAGCATCATATTGAATGTCATACGAGATAATATATGATTTTAAATAATCAATATAATCATCAAAATTTTCCTTTTCATCTAAATATTGATCTTCACATGGAAGTTCGGTTTCGTCAATATCGGAAAAGTTCGCCATACGGTAATCGTATATCTTTTTATCAGGATTATAATCAATAATAATAGTTTTATTCTTTGATTTTTTAAAAGCAGAAAGCAAAGTGATTTTATCATTTATTACGTCCAATAAATCCTCTACCGGTATTTTAATAGTAATCCAAGACCTCTTTGCATCAATAAAATCATCACATATGCATAAAAAGAAATTGCTATAGCTATCTTTACATACAAATAAAACTGGTTCTAACTCAAATTCCAGCAATACCATGTTAATATATAAGTCACCAATATTTGGAACATCATTAAAAAATACTTTATTCATTTTTATTCACCTCTATTTATTTATATCGTCAATAATTATAAAATCTGCAATAATATCTTCAATACAATCCTGATATATCCACCAGTCTATATGATTTTTATCGGGATAATCCGGATCACGTTCTATAGTTCTTTGCGATAAACCTCCAATTGTGTGTCCACTAATTATACAAGGTGTAGGGAATTGTAAAAAATACTTCTTTTTTATGAGTTTGTAAAGTTGTTTCGGTTTCTTATCTGTTAAAGAACATGAAGTTGAAAATGTTATTACATTATCAATGGAATCTTTTATTTCTCTATTTTCAAGCAAATATTCGTCATAAGAATTTAAGAATTCTAAATCATTTATTATTCCTCGTTTACAAAATCTATAAACAATACGTTCATGATTTTCTTTTCCGTATTCATATATTTTGTCTATTATATCATTTGGTATGGATTCAGCCAATCTTCTGTACATAACTATACCTTTTTTTGATTTGATGAATCCACTTTACCATCATTTAGAACAATTCACAACCAGAACTTATGTTTTAAAACAAATGTTTGCAACCATTATTACTTGAGTTTCCGCAAAATGTAATTTCAAATTGAATGCAGTTCTACAAAGCACCAATCGCCGGCTTTTTGAAATTTTAAGAATGGCAGTTCTGTGAATAGAGACACTTTAATAAGCCCCGCCTCTTTTGCATAGGGAATGTCTTCCTAAAAAGCAGCGGCATTCCTATAGCGGATACCCACCTTTAAGCCCGCTGTAGATATATGGGAGAAAGCCCTTCAAGCCTGTCAAGCAAAACCTGAAAAGGCTTTGTAATATATTTATCCTTGTGGAATAACGCTAACATCTGGTTTTCCATTTTCATATCCTTAAGACGGATCAAATGCAGTTTCTTTAAATGTAAGGAACCCAGCAGCAGTTGTTCCGGCAGCACCGTAACCCCAAGTCCCACTTCACACGCTTTTAAAAGAGCAAGGGAATTCACGCTTTCCCATATCGGTTCCGCTTTCAAATTAGAAAGCGCCAGCATATGATCCAGGGCCTATCCTCATCCTTTTGTTAAGCGGCGTCTTCGGGCTTGTCTTTTACCTGAAGTAAAACAACGGACAGCAGGTTTTGCGGGCCGTCCGTTGAAAAAGAAAGGGCAGCCCCCATTCCTGAAAAATGAGGACATACCCTGAAAACTTTTACACTCTGTTGTAATTGATCAAACATCCCTTTAAGATGATCTGGCGTTCTTCGTCGGTAAGCTCTCCCAGCTTTACGGAGAACTCCGTCATCCCTTCATCTCCTACCTTGTATGCCTTGATCTCCTCCGCCTTATCCTCTACCGCTTTCCGGATATCCGGGAAGAACAGGTAATCCTTATTCTGAAAAGGCAGTTCCCCTTCTTTGATCAGGAACGGAAGCATACCCCAGTTGATCAGGTTGGAGCGGTATCTCTTGGTGGCATATTCGTTGGCAATGTTCGCCCAGCCCCCAAGCACTTTCTGGCAGGACGCCGCCTGCTCCCTTGCCGACCCGTCACCGGGCTTTACCGCAAAAATGGTGGAACCAAATCCTATATTTCCTTTCCCTGCTTCGGGATAAAGTTCGTGGATCCTATCCATCACCGGCTTTAACTCCGGTTTTACTTCCACCGGGCATTTTCCTTCCATCACTGCTTTCTGCGCTGTCTGAATATCCTTGGCAAGCCCCACATAAGCCGGATCCTTTCTGGATAACGTAAATTCCGCAAGTCCCAGCGGATTAGAACGGTATGAAGAGGTTTCTCCGGAAGGAATCAGCTCATCCGTGGTGGTCACCGGGTCATGGATTTCCGATACCACACGCAGGACCAGGTTTTCCGGAAGGGCCGTCATTGCAGGCCAGTCCTTGATATTAGGGCCAAACTGGATCTCCACGGAAGGATCCGCCACTCCATGGGAGTCGAACACCCTGTTAGCATAAATCGCTGAATCAAAGTGATATTGATATTTGCCGATGGTTCCGTCAAAGTCCGTTGCCGCCGTCAACACGCCTTTGTTAGCCGCTGTTGCCGCAATGGAACGGGCATCCATCAACGCTACGGACGCAATCTGCCCGCTTTGCAGCTTAGAGCCTTCCCTGTTGGGGAAGTTCCTTGTGGAGTGGCGGATACTGAACGCATTGTTAGCCGGTGTGTCCCCTGCGCCAAAGCAAGGACCGCAGAACGCTGTCTTCATCACTGCCCCGGTTTCCAAAAGCGCAGCCGCACAACCGTTTTTGATCAGTTCCATATAAACCGGCATGGAAGCCGGATACACGCTGAGTGTAAAGCCATCGGAACCAATATAAGCCCCTCTCATAATATCCGCCGCAGCGCAGATATTTTCAAATCCGCCTCCTGCACAGCCTGCGATGATTCCCTGATCTACCAGGAGTTTTCCGTTCTTCACTTTATCCTTCAAAGAAAACGCAACGGCACCGTCCAAGGAAACCGCAGCCTTTTTCTCCACATCATCCAAAATATCCATGAGGTTTGCATTCAGTTCCTCAATGGTATATGTGTTGCTGGGATGAAATGGCATGGCGATCATAGGCTTAATGGTGCTTAAGTCAATCTCGATCAGGCCATCATAGAACGCCGCCTGTGCCGGGTTTAATTCCTGATAATCTTCGCTTCTGCCGTGGATCTCATAAAATTCCTTAATGGTATCATCTGTCTGCCAGATAGATGACAGGCAGGTGGTCTCCGTAGTCATCACGTCAATACCGATCCTGAAATCCGCACTTAAGGAAGCCACGCCCGGACCTACAAATTCCATCACCTTATTCTTCACGGTACCCTTTGCAAATACTTCTCCGATAATGGCAAGAGCCACATCCTGCGGGCCTACGCCGTGAACCGGCTCACCTTTCAGGTATACCGCCACCACGCCGGGCATATTGATGTCATAGGTCTGGTTTAATAATTGCTTTACCAATTCCGGCCCGCCTTCTCCCATGGCCATAGTTCCAAGAGCCCCATACCTGGTATGGGAGTCGGAGCCAAGGATCATCTTCCCGCCTCCGGCTAACATTTCCCTTGCAAACTGGTGGATCACCGCCTGATGAGGGGGAACGTAAACACCGCCGTATTTTTTAGCACAGGTAAGACCAAACATGTGGTCATCCTCATTGATGGTTCCGCCCACCGCACACAGGGAATTGTGGCAATTGGTAAGTACATAAGGAACCGGAAACTTTTCAAGCCCCGACGCTCTTGCCGTCTGGATGATCCCTACAAAAGTGATGTCATGGGAAGTAAGCTTGTCAAACTTGATCTTCAGCTTTTCCATGTTCCCTGACGTATTGTGGGATTCCAATATCCCGTAGGCAATCGTTCCTTTCCTTGCCTCCTCTATGGAAATATCTTTTCCAATCTTACTTTTTACCTGATCAAGCGCCTCCGGTCTATCCGGCACGATCTGGGTGCCGTTTACCAGGTAAGCGCCTTTTTCATATACTGATACCATATTGTAACCTCCTGACTTTGTTTATTACAGTTATCCATGAAACACTGCCATTAATTATAAAGTAAAATGGAAAAGGTTGCAATTGCTTCCGGGAAAACTTATGCTGCCGCCGGCCTCATTTTACAATCCCTTTACATTTTACTGTACAAGTCAAAACAGATTCGGTATATTAATTATAAGTGCAGGAACATAAGGAAAGAGGTGCGCAATCTATGAAGCCGATCGTTTCCATCGGAACACAGGACTTTGAAAAAATAAGGACCAGTCATTCCTTTTATATTGATAAATCCATGCTGATTAAGGAGTGGTGGGAGTCCAATGATGACGTAACGCTCATCACCCGCCCGCGCCGCTTCGGAAAAACATTAAACCTAAGTATGCTCAATTGCTTTTTTTCCAAGACCTATGAAAACAGAGGTGAATTATTTGAGGGCTTGAAAATCTGGGATCAGGAAAGCTATCGTATGCTTCAGGGCAGTTTCCCTGTCATCTACTTAAGCTTTGCAGACATTAAAGGAAACAGCTATGAAACTGCCAGAGCCGGAATCATCCGTAAGCTTGCCAAGCTTTACAGCTCCCATGTTTACATCCGGGAGCAATTAAACGCTATGGATTCCAAAGCCTTTGACCTGATTCAAGCGGATATGGAAGATGCCATTGCCACAGCCGCTATCCAGAACCTGACAGATTACTTATATCATTATCATGGAAAAAAAGTGTTAATCCTGTTAGACGAATACGATACCCCTTTACAGGAAGCTTATACCAACGGATATTGGGAGGAGCTGACCACCTTCATCCGCAGTCTTTTCAATTCCACATTTAAAACCAATCCTTTTATGGAACGGGGACTGTTGACCGGCATCACACGAATCAGCAAAGAATCTATTTTTTCCGACCTGAACAATCTGGAAGTGGTGACCACAACTTCCCAAAAATACTGCAGCCAGTTTGGTTTTACACAGGAAGAAGTTTTTCATACGCTGGATCTTTATCACATGTCCGGTGAAAAAGAAAATGTCAAGAAATGGTATGACGGTTTTACTTTCGGATCTCTGACAGATATTTATAACCCATGGTCCATTACCTGTTTTCTGGAAAACAGGCTGTATAAGCCGTATTGGGCAAATTCCAGCTCTAACCGCCTTGTGAGCCAGTTGATCCAACAAGGAAGCTCACAGACTAAAATTATGATGGAAGATTTACTTGCAGGAAAACCATTATCCATGGAACTTGATGAAGAAATCATCTTTGACCAGCTGCATCATAAACGCGGTGCAGTTTGGAGCCTTCTTTTAGCAAGCGGTTATTTAAAAGTGGCATCCCGGCAGTTTGATGAGACCACCGGCAGATTTACCTATTGTCTAAAGTTGACAAACCGGGAAGTGCTGTTGATGTTTGAAGACATGGTCAAAAACTGGTTTTCGGATGACAATATCCCTTACCATGGATTTTTACAGGCATTTTTACAAAATGATATAGACTATATGAATGACTATATGAACCTGGTGGCAGAACAGATATTCAGTTCTTTTGATACCGGAAATAAGCCCTCCAAAAGCGCAGATCCAGAGCGTTTTTACCATGGGTTCGTGCTGGGGCTTATTGTGGAATTGGCGGGAAAATACCGGATCACCTCAAACCGCGAAAGCGGATTTGGCAGATACGATGTCATGTTAGAGCCGGAAGACCACCGGAAGACCGCATATATATTGGAATTTAAAGTGCGAAACCCTAAAAAGGAAAAGACGCTGGAAGAGACCTTGAAGTCGGCTCTTTTGCAGATTGCAGATAAAAATTATGACGCAGCGTTGACTGCAAGAGGGATTCCCAAAGAAAACATCCGTCATTACGGTTTTGTGTTTGAAGGGAAACATGTTCTGATCGGATGAATATTGCCCAAGCCGGCCCTGCATGCCCAGGCCGGCTCGGATATATTACAGGCAAAATGCCGCATATAAAGGAATCGACCAAATCCCATTTTCATCCCCAAAATTCTTTGCAGAAAACCGGACGGCACGGTAGGGATGATATTTTGCAATAAACTGCGACAAGCTTTTAGATCTGACATGCTCTCCCTTTTTCACCTCGATGCCATAAATCTTTTGTTCCTTGATAATTACAAAATCCAGCTCCGCTGAGTATTCACTACACCAATAGTACAAGTCATACCCATTTGCCTTAAGCTGTTCCGCCACATAATTTTCCGTCAGCGCCCCAAGAAATGTATTTCCTTCTCCCGATAATATGATATGGTGTGGAAGAGATGATCTCATAGTCAAGACACCCACATCCCCCATATAAAGTTTAAAAGAAGAAAGGTCTACATACGCTGGCAAAGGTTCGAAACCATGATCAACTTTCTGGCATTTCAACACCACACCTGCCAAATTCAACCACTCGATCGACACGCCAAAAATAGCTGCCGTTCCGCCCTTTTGAACAACCTTATATTGAAATTTTTTGTTTTCTTTGGCAAGCTGTGCAGGGATAGACTGGTAGCACGCACGGATTTTTACACTGTCCGTATTAGATGCATATTTAGCCATATCCGCAATATAATTGTCCACAATTTCATTTATAATTGGCATGATATCCAGAAAAGATTCATTTTCCAGATAATTTTCAACTGCTGCCGGCATACCGCCTACGATCAAATAATACCTGAAAAGCTCCAATGCTTCTTTATGAAGCCCCATCGGCATAGCTGCCATTTTCTGAAAGCATTCCCTGATTTCAGATACCAGAAATTCCTTGCCCAGCGCCCACAAAAATTCCTCAAAGTCCATTGGAAATAATTCCATCGTATCCACTTTCCCTACAGGAAAAGAATACTGGTTTCTGTTGATCGCTACCCCCAAAAGGCTTCCTGCCGCCGCAACATAATATTCCGGCACTTCCTCGCAAAAATATTTTAAGGACGTTAATGCTTTCTCACAGCTCTGGATTTCATCTAAAATAATAAGCGATTTTTCCGGAATGATTTTTTCTCCCTGTAAAGCTTCCAGAAACCGGAGTATTTTTTTCGGCTCCATGTTTTCCTCAAAATATGATCTCACCTGGCTGTTAATTTCCAAATTTACATATACTACGGTCTCAAAATACTTTCTGCCAAATTCTTTTAATATATAAGTCTTCCCCACCTGACGGGCTCCATTTAGAATAATAGGTTTCCTATTCTTTCGTTTTTCCTTCCAAGCTAAAAGTTTTTCTTCTATTTTTCTTTTCATGGCAAAATCTCCATTTCCAGATTATTTGTATCTATATCATTGCCTAAAAATATAATTAAGTCAAGAAAAATCAAAATAATTTGATTTTTCTTGACTTAATTATTTATAAATTATTTAATCTTCCGGATTTACTTGATCTTGATCACCGCTTTAATCAAATCCGTTTTATTCCTTACGGCTTCATTATAGGCATCCTCAATATGTTCCAGGTCAAACTCATGGGTCACAATTACCTTAATATCGATTGCGCCGCTGGCAACCGCCGCAAGCCCGACAAGTACGATCGTTCCACCCCTTTTCACTGCAAAAGGCGTCTGGGCTATGGTATGAGGAGAACCTGCCGTTTCAAAGACCTTATCCGCGCCTTCCCCATCCGTAATCTTCCCAATCTGTTCCAATGCGTCTTCCCTGCCGCTGTTAATGACATAATCCGCACCCAGCTCCTTAGCCTTATTCAGCTTTTCGTCTATCAGATCCGCAACAATAATCCTGCCGGCCCCGCGGGCTTTACAGGAAAGCATAGTGACCAGCCCTATCGTTCCCGCCCCTAAAATGACCACGGTTTCGCCAACCTGCACATCCCCCTAGTTAGCCGCATGGAACCCGACGGAAAGGGGCTCGATCAATGCGCCTTCTTTGGTAGAAACGTTGTCCGGCAGCTTAAAGCACATGTTGGCAGGAAATTCCACAAACTCCTCATTGCAGCCCTGGACCGGCGGCGTAGCAAAAAATACCACATCCGGGCAAAGATTGTATTTACCTGCCTTACAGAACTCACACTTGCCACAGGTAATACCCGGCTCTAAGCAGACACGGTCACCGGGCTTTAAGGATGTAACTCCCTCGCCGACTTCGGCTACCGTTCCGGCACACTCATGGCCCAGCCTTGGGTCTTTCGATTTCTTTGATGATCATTTTGTCCGTTCCGCGCATAAAAACGCCCTTTTGCATCATTTTCATTTTAATTCCCCTTTCACAATTTTAAATTTCCTTTTTTTACTCTGAAAACCACCGGGTGAAACAGGTTCACCGATGTTATGCCAATCCCCGTTTCATCCGCATAATCTCCCCTGCGGGTATAACGGATGCGGATGATATCCGCTCGTTTGGATTTAAAGTCAACTGTCATCATTTTCTTCCCTATCCCTTTAGCGCTTTCTGAATTTCCTCGATCACAATCTTAAGCGCTTTAATCCTTGCATATTTCTTATCCACAGACTCCAAAATATGCCACGGTGCATAGGATGTGCTGGTCTTTTCAATCATCTCATCCACTGCCACTTCATATTGATCCCACTTCTGCCGGTTACGCCAATCCTCATCCGTGATCTTCCATCTCTTTTCCGGTGTGTCACGCCGTTCCTCAAAACGGGCAAGCTGGGTATCCTTATCAATCTGCACCCAGAATTTAATGATCACCGCACCCCAGTCATGCAGCTCCTTCTCAAACTCATTCATTTCGTTATAAGCGCGTTTCCAGTCATTTTCACTGCAAAAACCCTCCAGCCGCTCCACCATCACGCGCCCGTACCAGCTTCTGTCAAAAATGGCAATGTGCCCTGTCTTAGGAAGTCTGGTCCAGAACCTCCACAGATAATGTCTTGCCTTCTCGTGGGGCTCCGGGCTTGCTATAGGATGCACCTCAAACCCCCTTGGGTCAAGGGCTTCCGTGATCCGCTTGATATTTCCGCCTTTTCCCGCCGCATCCCAGCCTTCAAACAAAATGACTACAGGAACTTTCATCCTGTATAAACGGTTATGCAATTCCTGTAACTGGAACTGCAGCGTTTTTAGCTCCCCTTTATACTCCTTATCCTCCATACTCTGGTCAAGGGCAACTTCCGCAAGCTTTGGCATTTTCACAAGAGGGAACACATTCTGCAAAAGAGGCACTGCAAGACTTTGATTCTGCAGGGCGATTTCAATCCCCTGAGTAAGGATATCCAGCGCCTGAAGCTCCGCCCATTTCTTCGACTTAGCGTCAATCACATACCAGGGTGCGGAAGGCGCATGGGTGTCTTCCAGATACCGGTCAAATACCAGACCGCATTTTTCGTAGTGCTTATTCTGCCACTTATCTTCCTCACTTACCCGCCACTTAGTGTCAATATTCCCTATCAGTTCCTTGATCCGCTTCTTTTGTTCCTTCTGGCTGATGTGGCAGAATAACTTCACTACCAGATAGCCGTTATCCGTAAGCTGCCGCTCGAACCGCCTGATACTTTCAATCCGCTGCTCATAATCTTTCTGGCTCATTCCTTCATGGAGGCACATCCCGGTCATCTCCCCCATCCAGCCCGAATCCAGGAACATGAACTTCCCTGCTTCCGGTATCTTACTAAAATACCGGTAAAGGAAGGGCTTTCTTTTTTCTTCTTCATCAGGCGCATCCTCCATAGGCGCCACCTTAAAAAACCTGGGGTCGATATTCTGGATCAGATTCCCGATAAGACTTCCTTTTCCTGCCGTACCCCAGCCTTCCACCAGCACCAACACCGGAACTTTGTGATCCTTAAGAAGCATCTGCTGCCCAAAGAGCTTTTCCCTTGCTTTTCCAAGGCGCTGCTTTAATTCCTCTTCTTCCGGCTTTTCTAAAAAATGTACGTTTTTTAACATGTGTGACCTCTCCCCTTTCTGAATCAACTGATTGCAGCCCTATTTCCTGCCAAACAAGACTTCACAGTCTTTTCTGTAAAAAGCTATCCCATAGCAGTCAATTTTTTTATACCCTTCCGCATACAATTCATCCGCATATCCTTTATCATATATTTGCTGTAACGCCTTTTTCGCATCACCTTCCAAATCATCAAACCGCTTTGAGACCTTCAATTCCAGAACAAACGCCCTGCCGCGCAAAGAAGGACTTTTTAGCACAATATCAGAACGCCCACTGCCTGACTCACGGTTAGATTTTACCAGGTAGTTCTCGCTCTGGTTCAATATACCGGTAAGGAAGCCGTGGTAAAAATTTTCTGCACTGTCATAAAAACTAATAGCCGAGAAAAGCTGCCCACTTAAAATCCCTGCCACTTTTTGTTCATCACCATCTTCTAATGCATGGTACAGATCCCGGAAGTCTTCCTTCTTGATCTTTTCACCAAACCAGCTCATAATTGTATTTTCATAAATGGTCATTATTTCCGTATTGGGGATATGAACCTTTAAATGTACATACTTTTCCTGGAAATATTCATCCTTTTTGGATAAATATCCGGTAAAATAAAGGAAATTCCATAAATTTTCACCATTCCCATACATATCTTCATAGGTAACTTCCCCATGCACCTGTATATCCAGCGTTCCTCCGTCCAAAAGTGTCTCAATCTGCCCTTTCGTTTCCCTATCCGCTCTGGCAACCATATCCTTTATGATATCATTGGAACTGGTATTGACCCAATACGGATGAGGGAACGCATTAACATCCGAATATAAATCATACAAAAATTTTATCACGCTCCACGGATTATAGACTTCTGTATTGCCAAATACATATCCGTCATACCACTCCTTCATAGACGGAAAGCGTTCCTCGACATTATAATAAGTCATCATCTGCAACACTTCCGGTTCTGTAAACCCAAAATGCTCACTATATTTTTTGTCAAGTATTGAGATGATATTCAAATGATTCAGCCCTGTAAAAATGCTCTCTTTAGAGACCCGGAGGCATCCTGTAATAACTGCCAGATGCAAATAGTCGTTCGTCTTCAATGCAGATTCAAACAATGAGCGGATAAATTCTATCATCTCATCATAAAACCCTTTAAAGTATGCATTTTCCAGAGGAACATCATATTCATCAATCAAAATAACCACATTTTTTCCCGTAACATGGTGAAGACACTTGCTCAAAAATTTTATTGATCCGGAATAATCGTCATATCCAGCATCACCACCTGCGAGCCTTTGAAAAAACTGCACATCATTAGCATTCAGGGCACCGCTTTCCAGCACACTTTGATGTCTCATAAACTCTTCCGATATTTCTCTTTTAATCTTTGTATACGCTGATTCAAAGACAGGCTGTTTCGCTGATTTCAAAGTCAGATTGATTACCGGGAACATCCCCATCTGACCTATATACTCCTTCCCTGCTTCCGCAATTTTTAATCCTTGAAAAAGCTTCCTGTTCTGCGCATTCTTCTCTATGCTTCCGGTGTCCTCAAAAAAATACCGGAGCATACTAAGATTCAGAGTTTTCCCAAAACGTCTCGGACGGGTAAATAAGTTTACTTTTCCTTTTAAATCCAGCAGTTCTTTGATGAACATTGTTTTATCCACATAATAATAACCGGATTTCAGCATATCTTCAAAATTTTCCACACCGATTGGCAATGCTTTCTTCATCCCGATTCCCCCATCAAGCCGTTACCCTACTTTTTTCAATTATACCCCATTTCCCCCTATTTCACAACTATAGCGGACTGCATAAAATGCCGTCCGCTATCCTTTATTTCATACTAATCCCCATGCACATCGCAATTTATCTCCCGGAAATCGTATCCACCACAGACATCTCCCGGATCCTTTTCGCCGGACCGTATACGGCAAACACCAAAGAACATCCCATTACCAGCAAAATCGTGCATAACGGAACCACCGGAAAACGCCAGACAGTTCCCCATCTGAATGTGACAAGCTTGTCAAAACAAAACCAGTTTAAGGGCAGCCCTGCCGCACAACCCGCCAGCATACCAAAGATTCCGTAAGCCACCGCTTCCGCCGCTACCATTTTCAGCATCTGGGTACTGTCCATACCAACCGCACGCATTGCCCCGTACTGGCGCACCCTGGCTGATGTGCTCATAGCAACGCTGTTCATGATATGGAACGTGCAGATCAGCGCAATCACCCCCAAAAAACCATATACAAATAATTGAAATGACCAGATAGCCCCCCTTACCTCCGCATTGCCAAGGCGCCTGTCGGAAAATGACATATTTTCTTCCCCCAAAACGCTTTCTCCCAGAGAACGGATCTGACGCACCACATCATCACCGGCATTTCTTTCCAGTTGTACATCAATGACCGTATAGGCGTCTTCTCCTGTCAGCTTTTTAAATGTATCTTCCGAGCAGATCAGAATTTCCTCCCCATCCCCTGTGTCAAAAGGGCATTTACTTAAAACCCCTGAGATCCTATGCTCCTTCTCTTCTTCTCCTATGCCCAGACATACCTCCTCACCTGCTTCTAAGGAATCTTTCCCATGATAGACTGCTAGGATGCCATCCCCTTTTGCCGCTTCTTGCAAATGATCCTTCTTCTTCTTTCCAAACAGGCTGGTTCCCTTTCCTACAAAGACCAAGTTTTTTTCTGCCCAGGCAAACTGAGTGTCATCGTAAGAAACCAGGCACGCCTGTCTTGTACCCTCTTTCGTTTGAAGCGGCACATGATAAGCAAAACTTCTCCCATACACCCGCTCCACCCCGTCCAGCCCTGCAATTTCCCCAACCAAATTCTTATCAATCCCACAGGTATTGCCGGCGCTTACCACAGAAACATCAGGAACGGAAGGATCCAGCGGCTTTACCGCATGTTTCATAAAATCAATTGCAACGGAAAAGACAAGAAAGAGAATAATGCTAAAAGCAAACGAACAGCTTATCAGCAGAAAATTCTTCCGGCTCCCTAAAGCATGATGAATGCCCAGTGCCGTTTCTACCCTGCAAAACCGCGTATTTGCCGCCTTTTTCACTTGTGACTTTATAGATGCGTTACCTGACACCGCTGTCAAAGGCGAAACCATGGCAGCTTTTTTTGCCGGGCTTTTGGCCGCCAGCAGGACCGTTATGACACCGATCAGGCTCCCCGCCAACATCCCAATCAGGCTGATTCCAAAATACGGCATACCGCTAAAGTACATGGGACTTAAAAACCGCAGCAAAGCACAAAGCACCCATACCACCACCATTCCCAGCAATGTTCCAACGGACACGGCTGTTTTACACCAGCATAGCGCTTCCCTTCTGACAAACTGCACTATCTGTTCCTTTGACGCCCCCAGGCAGCGGAGCATCCCGAAAAACTCCGTGCGCTGGGCAATATTACTGTTTAAGCTTCCGGTGATCATTAAAATCCCGGCAACAGAGACCAAAACCGCCAGCAGCAGGGCCACAACATAAATAGCCATCATGCTAAGATCCCTGCTTTGCCCAATGGTAGCAAGCAGCAGTTCATTTCTGCCCACTCTCTCATCCGGAATCTGGAGTTGACTCTGAATCTCGCTGATTTCCTTTTGGATATTGCACCAGGGAGAAAACTCTACATAAAGATAAGAATCATAATTGCCCTCCGCCCCATCTAGCGAAAGCTTCCTGAAATCCTCCGTAGAAAGCGCAAGCCCAAAAACATCTGCCTTTGCCAGCATAGGAAACTGGCCAAAGATCCCGGCAATATGGTATTCTCTTTGTGATCCATCCGGCAAAAATAATGTGATCTCATCCCCCAGCTTCAGCGAAAGCCTTTGCTTCATGTTCTCATCTATGATAACGCCGCCTTCCTCTTGGGGGAAACTGCCCTCGATCAGCTTGGCTGTGGGAAAAATATCCAATGCGCTTTCATCAAACCCGATTATAACACAATCATTGCCTTCCACCTGATAATGCATGTTAAGCCTGTAATTTAACGTGTCATACCGAGTGCTGGCCGCCACTTTGGGCCTTTGGGCAATCAACGCCGCCTCATCGTCATCCATAAAGCCAAACCCTGCGTGCCATTCCCCGTAATTGATCTTTGCCTGGGCGTTCTGGCTGCGGATCTCCATATCCGCCATGCCAAAAATCGCCGTCACCAGAAAAACGCTTAACGCAATGCACAGCCGGGTCATACGGCTTTGCCGCCTGTGGAGCTTTTGAGAGATTGGGATCAGGTCAAGATAACTTTTCATGTGCCATACCTCCCATTTCCATCAAATGTCCGTCTGTCACACGAAATACCCGATCCGCATCCGATGCAAGATTGTCATTGTGCGTGATCATCAAAATCGTCTGTTGATAACTTTTTGACGCCCGGATCAGCAGATCCATCACATCCCGGCTGCTTTTTGAATCCAGGTTTCCTGTCGGCTCGTCTGCCAGGATCAACATGGGATGCATGATCAACGCCCTTCCGATCGCTACCCTCTGCTGCTGTCCGCCAGATAACTGGCTTGGCAAGTGCTTCCTTCTGTCAAAAAGCCCCAGCAGCCCCAGCAATTCCTCAATTTTTCCCTGATCCGGCTTTTGATTATCCAGTAAAAGGGGAAACGCAATGTTCTGTTCCACATTCAACTCTTCGATCAGGTGAAACGCCTGAAAAATAAAACCAATATTCCTTCTCCTGAAAACCGTGCGCTTTTTTTCATCCAGCGAAAACAAATCCTCCCCGTCCAGGAGCACCTTTCCTTCCGTAGGCGTATCCAAACCGCCGACACAATGCAGCAGCGTGCTTTTCCCTGATCCGGATTCCCCCACAACTGCGGCAAACTCACCTTTTTCCATGGAAAAGCTTACCCCCGAAAGGGCTGTTACCCGACTTTCACCCTGACCGTAAATCTTACTTAAATTCTGTACCTTCAATATTTCCATACCTTCTGGCACCTCCCACTATCTGTTTTCTCTATGAGCAGTAACTCCTTACTCCCTAGAGTACCATCAGTATAAAATAAACAGCTTACAATCAGGTGAATCACAGCTTACAGTTCTGTAAGATATACGTCTTACCTTATCCGGCTTATCGGCTCGGCAGCATAAGCGTAAATGTGGTTCCTTCCCCTAATGAGCTTTGTACGGACAACGTTCCACCCTGACCCTCAGCAATGGACTTTGCCAGCGGAAGTCCTAGCCCTATCCCCTGCCTGACGCCATTTTCTTTGGAAGCCCGGTAAAACCGTTTAAAGATATGGTAAATATCCTTCTCCGCAATTCCCTTCCCGTTGTCCTTTACCGATATTCTTACCCTTTCCGGAAACTGCTCCCAGGAGACGAAAACCTGTCCGCCCCTGTCCGTATAGTCCAATGCGTTTTTCACCAGATTCCCGATCGCTTCCCCGGTCCATTGCAGGTCACAGTCCACCGACAGTTCATCGCTGCCGGCAAGCAGGATCACCTTACCTTCCTCTGCCGCCCTTACCTGCAGCTCCGAAACCGCCCGCAGAACCACATCCCTTAAAAGCCATTTTTGCTTTTCAAATAAAACTGCCCCGGCATCCAGCCTTGTCACTTTAAGAAGTGTCTGGATCAATTCTTCCATTCTGGCAAGCGACGCGGAACTTTTCTTAGTAAAAGCAAGTACTGCCTCCGTATCCGCCCCGGCCTCCGACTCTATGATCTCATTATACATGATAAGGGCAGAAAGCGGCGTTTTCAGCTGGTGGGAAATATCAGAAATAGTGTCTTTTAAAAAATCCTTCGCCTTGACCGCCTCTTCATTCCCGGCGGAAAGTGCATTGGCAAGCCCGTCAACCTTTCCCAAAAACCTGCATAATCCCCCTTCCTCCATCCGCGGCAGATGCTCTTTAAAATCTCCGTCCATAAACCGGTCCACAAGACGGATTGCCTTTTCATAAACCCGCTCCCTTGATTCAAAAAAGGAAGCTGTCAAAAATAAAAGCCCGGCCCACAAACATAAAAAAAGCCCGGCAAGCCAAAGCCCCGTTCCCTTCTGTACACCCCAAATATCCGGCAGAAACAAAAGCCCCGTTTCCTCCTTTATTCCCATACGGGTAAGGAGCGCCGTTCCTTCCTTTGTGATTTCCCTTTCCGCAAAAGCTCTTGTGATCACTGACTCATCCACTCCCTGCCCGATCAGGGAAGAAGCAACACATTTGTCATGATTTAAGAAAGCGGCTTTCATCCGCCGTCCGTTTGCCGCCCATATCGCCACGGCAAAAACAGACGCCATTAAAAGTATTGCCGCCATATAGTAAAAATATCTTTTCTGTTCCTTATCCGCTAAAAATCTCATTATGCCCATTCTCCCTTGCTCATATCTCTTTCCAGCAATACCCAAACCCTCTGGCCGTGATCAAGTGTTCCGGCTTGGACGGGTCTTTTTCCACCTTTTCCCTAAGCCGCCGGATATAGACGGAAAGGGTATTGTCATCCACAAAATTTCCGGCATGGTCCCACAACTCCTCAAATATGATCTCCCTCGTGACTACCCTGCCGCAGGAACGCACCAAAAGACTAAGGAGCCTGTACTCTGCCTGCGTCAGTTCCAGCTTTTCCCCACGCAAAAATACCCTGCTGCCCGCAAAGTCAATCCGAATATCTCCGCACACAAGACTGTCTGTTTCCTTTAGCGTCTCTCTGGCCTGCTTCATACCTGCCCTGCGCAAAAGCGCGCGAATCCGGGAAAGCAGTTCTCCCAGCTTAAACGGCTTTCCAATATAATCATCGCCTCCGCTGTCCAGCCCCCGGATCACGTTCATCTCTTCATCAGAAGCCGTGAGAAAAATGATCGGCACCTGATCTCCCTGGGCTCTAACCGCTTCACATACCTGAAAGCCCGTGCCGTCAGGCAGTGTCACGTCCAACAGCAAAAGGTCATACTGCCTGTGTGCCAAAGATTCCTTTGCTTCCCGGACACACCCTGCTGTTTCCACCTCATAACCACTTTTCTTAAGAGAATAACATAAGCCATCCACAAGGCCTTCATCATCTTCCAGCAATAAGATTCTGTTCTTTTGATCTATTTCCATTTTGTTTTCCTGCTTTTACCTTCTGATTTCTTCTTTAAACTTAACATGTAAGTAACAGGCATTCAAGAAGAAAATAAAGATAATTATCACGATGGTCTTGTAGGAAAGAACATCTTATTGTAAACTTGAATTATATGATGCTTCCGCTTTGTCATCATAACAAGTTGTGAGAAGCACAAAAAGGAGGGTTACTATGGCGGTATATGAACTAAAAAATGAAACAATTGCAGTACAGATCAATTCCTGCGGGGCGGAACTGCGTTCCCTGAAGAAATTAGATACAAATGTAGAATACATGTGGCAGGCTGACCCCAAATACTGGGGAAGGACTTCACCGATTCTGTTCCCTTTTGTGGGGGGGCTTAAAAACGGAACATACCGGATTGGCGAAAAAACCTACCCTATGACCAAGCACGGTTTTTGCAGAGACAGGGAATTTGAAGTTATTTCCCAAGCAGAACAGGAAATCTGGTTCCAGTTGAAACCCACGGAAGATACCTTGAAGATCTACCCTTATGAATTTGTCTTAAAGCAGGGGTATCGGCTCCTTCCCGACGGAGTCAAAGTATTATGGCAGGTAGAAAATCCCGGAAGCGAGGAACTCTATTTCTCCATTGGCGGTCATCCGGCATTCAACTGCCCCCTTGATCCCGAAAAGAAACAGACAGACTATAAGATTTATTTTGGCAGACTTGAAGAGGTAGTAAGCACCAAGATCAGCGAAGCAGGCATGGCTACGGATGGAAGAGACCATTACCCCTTAAAGGACGGACTGCTTTCCATCACGGAAAACCTGTTTGACCACGATGCATTGGTAATTGAAAATGACCAGACAAACGTAGTTGCTTTTTGTGATGAGACCGGAAAACCTTACGTTACCGTGACGATGGACGTGCCGTTGTTTGGCATCTGGTCCCCTGACCACAAGAATGCACCCTTTATCTGTATTGAGCCCTGGTGCGGCAGATGCGACCACGAAAACTTTGACGGAGAGTTAAAAGACCGGCAATGGGGAAACACATTAGCTCCTGGTGGTGTGTGGAACAGAGAATATACGATTCAGGTGAATTAACCAGGTAATGCAATTTAAAGTTCATGCGGATATGCAAGCCAGCATATCCGCATGATGGGCAAATCCTTGATCTAACGTCCTTATTCCTGACTCCTTCAAAATACTGCCGCATCTGATCCAAGTTGAATAATCATCAGAACGATACACCGCCAGTCCTTCCCAGAAGTCAGATATCAGCCAAATACCACTGCTTTTCTTCTCTGTTCCATATTATCGTCGGATCTGTAGACGCATCATAAATTGGGTCACAAAAAAGCGGTGCAGGAAGGCTTACCCTGTCACCCTTTTCATATACTCCATAATGACAGGCTAACCGTTCATATTCATCATTTCCACCCTTTGGGCTTTACTCCAATTGATCAAATCCTCAGATTCCCATGTGATCAGACCGGTGCTTCCCTCATACTGCGCCGTATCCCAGCCTTTCCCATTAGCAATCCGCAAATCAGTGGCAATAATATGGAATTTCCGGTCAATACGGCTTCTCACAATAAACGGATCCCGGACACCCTTTTCTCCCACATCGGATACTAAAACCGGCCCATTCCCTAAATCCTTCCAGTGCATGCCATCCCTGCTGACCGAAAAATAAATCTGCCGCTGCCTGACTTGATTTTGTAAGTGACAACGTATAGTAAGATAACGTCTGTAAGCGTGAGGATTTTGTATAGTAAAGTGTTTGTGTATAATCATTCCATGTGGCCACTGCGGTAAATATCCCCAATGCGCTTAATACCGGCTTTGATAATGGAAATACTATTTTAAAGAAAATCCGCCAAACAGGCAGGGGATAATATAAACCCAAAATGTATCATAAATATGCAGAGCATTAAATAAAATGAAATACGCTATCGCACCGCCATTTAAATACATACACAAAAATCCCATTGCGGCATAAAATTTTTTCCCATTAGATTATCCCTTGAAAATCCATAGGCAAACATGGGAGTGATCACTGTCTGGAAAACAGTTACAATTACCGTTCTCAAAAACGTAATCCCAAATGCTTTTACTACTTCCATGTTATTCAACACGGATTCCCAGCTTTTAAAAGATATTTCCTTTGGAAACAAAAAGACATACACATCCTTCGCGATCGCATCCAAATACCAGTAGACCTGTGTCTCTCCTGCGACACCGCCTTTCTGCCTGTTTTCCTGATATACAGGCATACCTACTTCAAAGTACAAAGCATCCGTCTGATTGTTCGTCAAACCGTCTGAATATACCACCTTCTGGTCCTTTTATTACTGACTACCTGAAAAAAACCGTTCAGATACTCCATCTCTCCGAAAAATTTTCTGCGTCAAAAAAGCCGCCACGGAACTATTATAGACTGCATTCATAAAAAGATTTTCTATATCTTCTATGTATACATCCATCCTTTCCTCTGCCTGCTGAAAAATCACCATTAGTATGGAGATATTCATTGCCTTTATGTAAAATCTTATGCCCCCAAAAACCTTGACATATGGAAGAAAGCCGGATACAATAATCTCAGAAACCAAGAAACAAAGAATATTGTTTCTTGGCTGTGCATATGATAAAGGAGGAGAACATAGCAATGCCAACAACGATGACGAAAGGCAGAATTCCTATGGAAATGAAAAAATTGAGTATTTCTGCGAAGCGGCAGATTACCATTCCACAAAAATTTTTTACCATGCTGGGGTTCGATACGGAGGCGGAATGTACCGTGCGTGGAAATGAACTGGTTATTCGTCCGTCCAGAACCAATACGGGAGGAGAGTTTGCGGAACAGATTCTGGCAGACTTGATTGCCAAGGGATACAGTGGCAATGATCTTCTGGAGCGTTTTAAAAGGGCACAGGGGCAGGTACGCCCAGCTGTAGAAGCTATGCTTGCGGACGCAGAGCAGGTTGCATCTTCCGAAACTGGTCATATATCTTATGAAGATGTTTTTGGTACGGAGGATGAGGAATGACAGAAGTACGTTTTCTTCCGCCTGCTGCAAAGTTCATCAAAAAACTGAAAGATAAGAAATTGAAGATGCTGTATCAGGAAGCAGTTGATAAGATAAAAAAGGATCATACAGTTGGGGAAGCCAAAACCGGAGATCTGTCAGGTGTGTATGGGTATGATATTTATTACAATAAAACAAATTATGAATTGGCATATACAGTAGAATACTTAGAGGATAAGGTAATCGTTGTGATTATGGCCGGAACTAGAGAGAATTTTTATGATCAGCTAAAACAGTACATTAGGTAAGATAAGAAGTGCACGAGCCGAAAGGAGACTCTACAATGTATCGGTTTTTGATTGTTGACGATGAGATAGTAGAACGTCAAGCCATCCGTTTTTTGCTGCAACAACATAATTTTCAATTTGAACTTCAGGAAGCATCTAATGGCAGGGACGCATTAAAACTTCTATCCGAGACACAATATGACATATTGTTTACGGACATTCAAATGCCTTTTTTGAATGGTATTTTGCTTGCCAATCTTTAAAACCCATTAATGACGAGGAGTTCGTAAAAACTATCTCTGACGTGTTGGAGCGGATTCGGGCCCTGGAACATTTTAATAATAGGAAAAAGGCAGCGGACGAGCTTACCAGAAACCATATTTTTTATCAGCTGATTAATAGTACTGACATCGCTCAACTTATGGCACAGTACCCACAATTGGATTTTTCTTTTGTTTTCGACTGTCACCGGCTATTCCTGATTCAACTGGAAAAAGATTTTTTCTTCCCGGCCCCATTTACGGATATCCTTCCTAAAGACAGTTATCTGGTTAACCTAAACCCCGCACAGAATCTGTTGTTTTTTGCAGGAGCAAGACATCATCTTCCCTGGTACCAGAACCTTGCGGACAAAATGCGTTCCTACATGATAAAGGAGTACGGCATTAACGCAAGAATTGCAATGAGCCAGCCCATTACCCATCCAAAAGATCTCCCGGCCGCTTTCAAAGAAATGGAACAGTATCTGATGGATCAGTTTTTCTTCTCAAAAAACACTCTGCTTAGCGCAGAAATACCAGCGCCCGATATTACGGAGACTGTTCCGGAGACAGACGATACCCTCCTTAAAGACATACAGACAGCCATTGGGTTAAAAGACGCATTTAGTGTGGAAAAAAATCTTTCCCTCCTGCTGGACTCCTGTAAAAAAAGGCCTAATGTCTCCTATATTTACTTCCGTTTTTTATGTACCAACATACTAAAACTGTTGCTGGACGGCCTTGCGGAAAATTCTGGCCGTTCCTTTGAATCATATGCCCATTTAATCTATCAGTCAAAGCACATATCCGAAATTGAGGCATTACTGCTCCCTCTGGTAAAACGGTTATCCGCAAAGCTTGAAAAAGAACAAGACGCACCCAATTATGCTCTCTGTATGGTGAAACAGTACATTCACAAACATTACGGCGAAGACTTAAGTCTTGACATTCTGGCAAAAGAGGTTTATCTGACACCGCACTACTTAAGCGCATTGTTCATCGAAGAAACCGGATGCGGCATCAACCGCTATATCAAAAATGTCCGCATGGAAAAAGCAAAAGATTTGTTGCTGCATACAAACTTGAAAATTAATGATATTTGCCGACAAGTAGGTTATTCCAATCTGTCTTACTTTTGCAAAAGCTTTGCGGAAGAATTTGGAACCACGCCAAATAATTACCGTAATTCTACCTCCGCCGAAAGGAAACCAAAGTAAAATGGCGTCACTCATAAAAAATTTAAAATTCCAGAAAAAAATAATTTTTGTGTGCCTGTTGACCAGTTTTGTTCCAGTAATTTTACTGGGATATTTCTGCTATCATCAAATTCAGTCCTTACTGATCGAGCGTGAACGAACCGCCCTGGCCGATACCTTAAAACAAGAGGGCTACGCACTACGTTCCCGGCTCAATGACTATGAATCCACAATGAACCATCTCATATGGAATGAAAACATCCTTAAGCTCCTGAACCAAACCTACGACAATAATTTTGATATGTATATTGCTTATCGCGATACCATCGACCCGTTATTTTTCACTATGCGGGCCTTAAATCCCAACATTGAGACTATCACCATTTATACAGACCTCAACATTTATCCTCATGGAAAATCACTCCTTCCCCTGCATCAAATAGAAAATACTGTCTGGTACCCTAAGGTCTGCAATAATTATAAAACTGCATTTGTTACAAATTCCGATCAGGATGATTTATTCCTTGTCTGCCAATTTTACAATATTCAACATGGATATACTGCGTTTCTTAAGTTGAATATCAATTACGGCCTTACCTTCGCCCCACTCTCAACCTTATATGAAAATTCCTATGGTATTTTAATTGTGGATGAAGACGCTGCGCCTATCTTCCAATTTCAGACACAAGACATGCAGGAGCTCGGCCTGTCACCCCAGAGACTTATCGAAGCCGCACAAACCAACGTGCCGGAAAAAGATTTTATCATGGAAGCCCTTCCGGATTTGACTCAGGGTTGGAGCGTCTACCTTTACCGCCCTGTATACGCTATATCCTCTCCGGCACAAATCATCCTTCAAACCGTACTTATTATCATTGTATTTTGTATTCTCTGGGTGATTTTAGTAAGCTCCGTTTTATCCAACACCATAGTCCGCCCTCTAAAAGAGCTTATGTCCGACATCGAAAATATGGAACAGGGAACCTTTACCGTAACTGTATCTTACGATTCCCGTGATGAAATCGGCTGCCTGATCCAGCGATTCAAAAGTATGAACCAACAAATGAACCATCTGGTAAATGAAATCCTCCGTGGAAAAATCCTCCAAAAGGACTATGAGATGCGGGCTCTCCAGGCTCAGATCAACCCACATTTTCTCTACAACACTCTATCCTTGATTAACAGCCACGCTATCCTTTCCGGCCAAAAAGAAATCGGACAAATGGCACAATTTCTATCCACCTTTTACCGTACCACGCTGAATAAAGGGCAGAACATGACGTCCGTGAAAAACGAGCTGGAAAATGTCCGCTCTTATGTCGGCATCCAGCTTTTAATGCATTCGAATTCCTTCACGGTACGTTATCATATTGCGGAGGAAATCCTGCCTCTGTCTATGATAAACCTGCTCCTGCAGCCATTAGTGGAAAACGCCATTATCCATGGCATTGACCACCGCACGAAGCAGGACTCCCCAGGCCTGCTTGAAATTACCGGACAACTTTCCGAAGGCAATCTTGTTTTCCGGGTTACTGATAACGGAGCCGGTATTCCTTCCGCCCGGCTGGAACATATTTTATCCTGGAATTCCAAAGGCTATGGCGTGCAAAATGTCCATAACCGGGTACGGCTTTCCCACGGGAGCCCTTACGGATTAAGCTATCAAAGCCAGACGGGTATCGGAACCACCGTAACTTTAACACTTCCGGCTCAGCCCTCTCACCATCCGTAACAAAATCACTCCTTCACGGCGCCTAATACCATACCGCTGATCAGGTATTTTTGTAACAGTGGATAGATGAAAAGCAGTGGCACGACCGCCACCACAATTTTAGCCGCATTCAAGTTCTTATTGGAAACCGCCATGGCATCTTTCAGGGCTTCCGCACCGGCTCCACCACGAACCAACTCCGCAATATTAATATTTAAGGACTGTACATAGGTCATCAGGGGATAATTTCTAATTTTTGTCATGTAGATAAGCCCGCCGAAAAAGTCATTCCAGTTCCAGACAATGGAAAAAAGCGCCACTGTTGCCAATACCGGCTTAGAGCAGGGAATAAATATTTTCAACAGGATGAAAAAGGGATTTGCCCCATCAATAACAGCCGCCTCCTCAATGGATTTCGGAATTCCAATAAAAAAATTCATCACAAGAATCACGTTAAAAGTAGTCACCGATCCCGGCAATATCAATGCCCAAACCGTATTTAGAAGATGCAGGTTTTTAATAAGCATGTAATTCGGAATCATACCGCCGCTAAAGAGCATTGCAAACAGTAGAAGATTCATGTAAATATCCCTTCCCTTAAACTCATACTTTGATTTTGACAGTGGATAAGCCAGCAGCACCGTGGTCGTGATATTAATAGCAAGCGCCACCACCACCCGAAAAACGGATATCCCAAAAGAACGCCAAAACTGGGCATCCTCCAAAATTATTTTATAAGCGGACAGAGTAAATTCTACCGGCCACACCCCTACTCGGTTTCCAGATACCGCCAGGCTGCTGCTAAAGGATATACACACCACGTTCCAAAGCGGAAAAAAACATAAAATCCCCAATAAAATCACAATTATATGTATAACACTTATCCGAATGCGCGATTCAATACTTTTATTCTCAATCATACTGACACCCTCCTAAAAAATACTGCGTCTGGTAGTTTTCTTAGACAGCCAGTTGACGCTCAGCATCAATACCATGCCGACCACGGATTTGAAAAGCCCAACCGCTGTTCCAAAGCCATACTCCCGGTTGATCAATCCAACCCGGTATACGTAAGTATCCAGAATATCCCCTGTTTCATACACCTTTGGGGAATACAGGTTGTACACCTGGTCAAAACCCCCGTTTAAAATACCGGTTACATTGATGGCTGCCATCATCATGATAATGGGCAGCATGGCAGGCAAGGTCACGTGCCATACCCTCCTCCACCAACTTGCCCCATCAACAGCCGCTGCCTCATGCAGATTCGGATCCACTGCAGTGATAGCCGCCAGATAAACGATCGAATTATATCCAAATTCTTTCCATACATCAGTTCCAATCAGCAAGGGCTGAAACAGGCTGTTACTGCCCAGAAAATTCGCTTTTTCTAATCCCAGACCGGATAACAGGCTATTTACCATACCGTCCAGATTAAATAGATTCGAGACAACAGACGCAAGTATAACCCAGGACAAAAAATGCGGCAGGTAGACAATCGTCTGCACACTCTTTTTCAACCATCTTACTCTGATTTCATTTAATAGAATGGCAAAAATAATTGCCACCAAAGTTCCCAGAACAATTTTACCCAGCGCAATTGTCAGAGTATTCCTTATCAACAACGTAATATCCCTATTGGAAAATAATTCTTTAAAGTGCTTTAAACCAACCCATTTTGAACCGGAAATTCCTTTTGCAGGCACAAAGTTCTGAAAAGCCATGATAATTCCTGTCATGGGAATATAAGAAAAAATAAGCAGCAATATCATTCCCGGCATCATCATGATATGATAATAGGTTTGGGAAACCCACTTTCTCTGCCTTTTTCCGGTCTGTTTGCTCATAGCTATCTGTTTCATACACTCTCCTTTTGCTTTTAATGCGGAAGAAGCTATTGCAAAGGAATACCTTCCTATCCATTTTGCAACAGCTTCTCCAATACCTATACCATCCTGTTACCGCACTTTTTCCGCCAGCTCCTCAGCGATTTTTGCCCCGCCAATTTCCATCCATTCTTCCACAAAAGAATCAAACCCATCCACGGAAAGTTCACCAGTAATTATTTTAATATATGTTTCTTCTTCCAGCTTATCCAAATCCGCCTTTTTACTGTTCATGGTTTCCGTGTTTCCCAAATAGAGCGGGGATACATAACGAATCAGTTCCTGTTCATTTAGCTCTACCACGGTTTTAATACCCTTCATACACCATTCATAGTTGCCAAGCTCCTCCGGGCTTAACGCGGCAGGATCCTTCTGATATCGTTCTACCGCATCAATGTCAGCCAAAATACGTGGGTTTCTTATATCTTCCCGCATAATGTCACCGTTAAGATAGTCACGGACGCCAATATAGCGGGATGTCCAGTCATCCGCCGGATAATTCGCCATTGTCACCGGATCAAAATAGTCTATCACAGTACCAGCTACCACATATTCATACAAAACAGAATTTTCTTCTGCCAAATTAGGATTTCCAGTAATGTCTCTTATTATATTTGCAAATTTCAAGACCAGCTCCGGGTGCTCATAATCCTTTCTCGCAACCACCCAACGGTTTACCGAATTATAATAAGGCGTGACAGCATATCCTTCTCCGGTATCCAGCGCATAGGCATTAAAGCGGGCGTCGGGGTTTGCCGCATACACGTTAGTGAACATCCATGCCGGGCAGCTCATTTCTCCAAAAACAATTCCCAATTGCCCATTTACCATCAATTCAATGATATCATCCCATGTTCTGGTGCCATATTGCGGATCCAAAATCCCTTTCTGAAACATATCTGCCCACCAGGCCAGAGCGTCTTTTGCTTCCGGCAGTGTGGAACCACTGTATATCGAACCGTCTTCGCCTTGCAGCCATTTTCGGTTGAAAGCCCCAAAGGAATTATTGACCACGCTGATGGACGCATCTGCATCCTCCGTGATGTTAGGAATAATTGAAAACCCTACCGGATTTCCTGATTCCCCAGGATCAGCCTCTATAAATTTTCTTGCCAGTTCCTCCAATTCCTCTCTGGTGATCAGATTGTTTCCGTCTTCGTCAACGGTAACTCCCAAAGCTTCCACCCAATCCTGACGGATCCAAACCAGACTTTCCAATTCCGGTGAGCAGCGAGGCAGAGCCATAAGCTTTCCGCCATAAGTTGCCCGATCCAGCACAGAGTAATTATAAGCATCATACATCGCTTTTAAGTCATCACTCGCATAATCTTCATAAATTTCCGTCAAATCTGCCACTAATTCATTTTCTACCAGTTCATCCAGTGTATTTCTATCATAAATCGTAAAAATGTCCGGAAGTTCCTCACCGGCAATTGCCAAAGAAAGCTGCTGACCATAATCCGTACTATTGGCAGCCTCTATCACATAGGTGTATTCCACATTCAAGGTATCTTTAATATGAGTTCTGATTGCATTTTCTTCGTGACTGCCGCCGTCCGGCCCCACTTTACCCGGTTCTATTGGTCTTCCAATTTCAACTTGGAGAGTTTCCGCATACGCCCCAAAGGGATCTTGTGCTTCAACTTTCGTTTCGTCTCCGGGCACAATACTATCTCCGCTATTTTCTTCCTTCCCTTTGCCGCAAGCAGCCATGACTATTGCCATAACAATAATAAGCGCCATAGCTATCATTCGTTTCCACAACTTTTTTGTAATCATTGTTTCCCTCCTTTTTAAACGTGTAATCATTATATTTGTATTTTGATAACATATTATGCATACCACTTGGCATAGCGCTCCATGGCATCCATAAGAGCCTCCATATTTTTCATGGGCATCCCCGGATACATGCCATACACCATACATAAACCGCCTTCAGGCGCCGCCAGCATTTCCACTTCATCACGAATCAGCCGATCGACCTCCTGTGGTGTTCCAAAGCAAGTAATTTTCTGCCGGTCAATATCAAGGTCAATACATACCTTGCCTTTGAGATTTTCCTTGATCCAATCAATTCCATTCACCTGATCCTGCAAATTTATGACAGAAACCCCACTGTCCATCAAGTCATTTGCCAAAAGCCGAATGTCGCCGTCGGAGTGCATATGTACCGGAATGTCCTTCTCCCTGGCAAGCTTAATCATCCTGCTATAGCTTGGCTTAATAAACTCACGGAACTGCCGGGGAGACAGCATAGGCCCTGTCTGCATCCCTAAATCCTCCGGCAGGCAAAACAGGTCAACACCAATATCAAGATATCGTTTTATAATCTCCATGTTAAAAGATTCCAGTTTCTCGATCAAATCCCACAAGAGCGGTTCCTCATCCACCATATCCATTAATAAATTCTCATATCCTCGTATATCACAAAGCTGGAGAAAAGTATGACCATGCCGCAGGCCTGCTTCTACAAATTCCCCCCGGTCTCGTTTAAGACGCAGCCTTTCCCGCTCCCGCGCCCAGTCAATCGGACCAATTCCCATCTGATGCTCCGGGTCAGGAAATACATAGGCGCCATATGCTTCCCAATCTTCCAGAGAATGTTTAACCACCGTACCGGTGATACCATCATCCGCAGTAACCCACAAACATCCAAAATCATCAATATACGGCGTATCCTTTCTGGCACATCTGCCAAAATCAGGCGTATAAGGCAGATTTGGCCTTTTAAAATCCGGAAACAGCAACGGGTGCCTCTCTATCTGCTCTATTAACCATTCCTGCGGATAATGATGCCAACATGCATCATTGATAACAAAATTCATGGGAATGTAATCCGGTTTCTCAAAGAAAACTGCCCGGTACTTATTAGATTTCATCAAACGATTTTCTCCTTTCGAATTTCCTTTATGGTAAGTATATGGGAAAATAAAAAAGGAATATAGAATAGTTTTTCCCTATCTACAAAAATTTTTCCCGTAATGTTGCATAATCCGTTGTATTTAAAATTCAAATTTTATATATTTAATCTCACAAACTAACATTCACATAAGGAGGACTACTATGTATCTGCTACCCAACCCCCAAGAATTGAATTACAAGGATGGCAATTTTCTTACCAGCTACAATACCCGAATTGTGATCGACCCACGAATCAGGGAATGTAACGTAATCCCTGCGTCCTTACTTCAGAAATGTATAACGCAGTGGACCGGCCTAACGCTAGCTATCATAAAGGGCACACCGGAAACAGGTGACATCTTTCTGACACTGTTACCAGAATATAATGACCAAGGATATCAACTTACTATATCAGAAAAAAATATTTTCCTGGACGGAAAAGATTATGCCGGAGTTCTGTATGGTGTACAAACTTTATGCCAAATCGTAGAGCAATGCGGCGGTATACTTCCCTGCCTGGAAATCACGGACTTTCCTAATCTGATGCACCGGGGATATTACCTTGACCAAACCCGGGGACGTGTCCTGAAACTGGAAAACCTAAAAAAAACCGCAGACTTCCTCTGCCGCTATAAAATTAATGAATTCCAACTTTACATCGAACACACCTACCTTTTTCGCGGTTCCTCCGAGATGTGGCGGGATGAAACACCCCTCACCGCTCAGGAAATCATGGAACTTGATGCTTATTGCCGGGAGCGATGCATAGAACTGATTCCCTCTCTGGCAAGCTTCGGCCATTTATATAACCTGCTTTCTACCAAAAGCCACGGAACCCTGTGTGAGCTTACCGATTCCGAAAAGCAACCCTTTTCCTATATCGATCGAATGGATCACCATACCATAAATGTAACTGACGAACGGGCTCTTCCGCTGATCATAGATCGCTTTACAGAATACATGGCACTATTTTCTTCCGACAAATTTAATATCTGCGCAGATGAGACCTTTGATCTCGGAAAAGGCCGCACAAAACCTCTTGCAGATAAAAAAGGCGTACATCGCATTTATATTGACTTTGTGAGAAACCTCTGTGAATTTTTGGTAGAAAAAGGGAAAATTCCTATGTTCTGGGGAGATATTATCTGCGCTAAACCTGATTTAATCCATGAGCTTCCAGCCGAAACCATCTGTCTGACTTGGGGATATGCCGCTGACCAAAACGACGAGCAATGCCGCAAAATGGCACAGGCCGGTGCAACACAATATCTTTGTTCAGGAATTTGCGGTTGGAATGAATGGATTCCTCAATTAGAAACTTCTTATCAAAATATCACGAGAATGTGTTCCTATGCAGAAAGGTATGGAGCGACAGGTCTTTTAAATACCGACTGGGGTGACTTCGGCCACATTAACCATCCGGATCATTCTTTACCTGGCATAATTTACGGAGCAGCATTTTCCTGGAACAACGACCCAATCCCTTTCGAAGAAATCAATCGGCAGATTTCTATGATTGAATTCAAGGATCGTTCCGGGCAATTTGTAAATATTTTGACAAAAGCTCCGAAAAACAGCCTGTTTGGCTGGCCTAAAGCTATCATATATTACGAAACCTTGGCACTTGGGGAACAAAATTTAAATGTCCTAGAATATGTGAAGTCACTTGCCAATGAAAATCTAATCCAAAAGGCCAATGATACGCTTACCGAAATCTGCAGACAATTAAAGAAAAATACAGTAAATATGGATAGCAGCGCTCGGTCATTGATCGCCAGTTATCTGATCGCAATAGAAGGCATCCAGATTTTTAATGAAATCGGATCAGCCATAGCATTCGGCAGGGAAGATTTTGCGCTTGCCGCCCGGCTGGAAACCTGGTATATGTCTTATAAAGAATTATGGCGCGAAAACAGCCGGGAAGGAGATCTCCACCATACCTCGGAGATTATCTTCTGGTATGCGGATTGTCTCCGCAATAGGAAAATAAGTAATATAAAACTCTATCCAGTAACTTAATACATAATCATATCGGGCAGGAGACTGCCCATTAGTTGAGCAGTCGGCAGTTACGGTACTGTTTTTCATTTATTATATCCGAATTGAAATGTTTTTTAACAAAAAGCGCCGCACATAGCGGCGCTTTTCTAATTATTTTCGCTTATACCGTTTTCTTCGGCATCACTACCTTATCCAAATGCCAGATTTCATCCACATACTCCTGAATGGTCCTGTCAGAAGTAAACTTCCCGCAACATGCCACGTTCAAGATCGCGCTCTTTGCCCATCCCTTCTCATCACGGTAAGCTGCCTCCACCTTCTTTTGCGCTTCTGCATAAGCGCGGAAATCCTTGAGGATGAAATAGGTATCCGCCTTAGCAGTACTTATGGTATTAAGCAGGGAATTATACAATGTCCTGAACCGGTCAGGATCATTAGGAGCATAAGTTCCATTTATAAGCTGCATCAGTACTCTTCTTATATCCGGGTCATTGTTAAAGATCTCGTTGGGGTCATATCCGCCATAATTTTCATAATTAATAACTTCGTCTGAAGACAGACCGAATATGACCGCATTTTCTTCCCCTACTTCTTCAACGATCTCTACGTTTGCACCATCCATGGTTCCGATGGTGATTGCGCCGTTTAACATGAACTTCATGTTCCCGGTGCCGGAAGCTTCCTTACTTGCCGTAGAAATCTGCTCGGAAACATCCGCCGCCGCAAAGATCATCTCCGCATTGGATACCCGGTAATTCTCAATAAATACCACTTTGATCTTCCCTTTGATGGCAGGGTCATTATTCACCACATTTGCCACGGAGTTGATCAGCTTAATGGTCATCTTTGCATTATAGTAACCTGCCGCCGCCTTTGCTCCAAAGATAAACGTTCTCGGATAGAAGTCCATCTCTGGGTTATCCTTAAGCTGGTTATACAGGTACATCACATGCAATATGTTAAGGAGCTGCCTTTTGTACTCGTGGAGCCGCTTTACCTGCACATCGAAGATAGATCTGGGATCAACTTCCACGCCGTTATGTTCCAGAATGTACTGTGCCAGACGTACTTTATTCTGATACTTGATCTGCATAAACTCCTGCTGCGCCTTCTCGTCGTCCGCATAAATCTTCAGCTTGGCAAGCCTTGGAAGATCCGTGATCCACTCATTCCCGATATGGTTCGTCACCCAGTCCGCAAGAAGAGGATTCCCGTGGAGCAGGAAACGCCTCTGGGTAATCCCGTTGGTCTTGTTGTTAAACTTCTCGGGCATCATTTCATAGAAATCCTTAAGTTCCTGCTTTTTCAGGATTTCCGTGTGGAGCCTTGCAACACCGTTTACGGAATAACCGGCAGCGATCGCAAGGTGGGCCATCTTCACCTGCCCGTCATAAATGATCGCCATTTTACGGATCTTCTCCTGATTTCCGGGATACAGTTCCTGTATCTTTAAAATAAACCTGCGGTTGATTTCTTCAATAATCTGGTAAATCCTGGGAAGCAGCCTTGAAAACAGCTCAATAGGCCATTTTTCCAACGCTTCCGACATAATCGTATGGTTGGTATACGCACAGGTCTTGGTGGTAACTTCCCATGCCTCATCCCATGTCAGATAATATTCATCCATCAAGATCCTCATCAGCTCGGCAATCGCTACCGTAGGATGGGTATCATTTAACTGGAAGGTAACCTTCTCATAGAATTTACGCACGTCATCATGCTTACGCATATATTTGGCAACCGCCGCCTGTACGGAAGCGGAGATAAAGAAATACTGCTGTTTTAAACGTAATTCCTTACCTGCATAATGGTTATCATTGGGATAAAGCACTTCCACAATGTTCTTCGCAAGATTTTCCTGTTCTACCGCCTTCTGGTAATCCCCCTTGTCAAAAGAATCCAGCCTGAAACATTCTACCGCCTCAGCATCCCAGATACGTAAGGTGTTCACAATCCCGCTGCCATAACCTACGATTGGAAGGTCGTAAGGGATTGCCTTAACACTCTGATACCCTTCCTGCATAAAATGGCTTCTTCCGTTCTCGTCAATCCGTACATTGACATAACCGCCAAACTTCACCTCTTTCGCATATTCCGGCCGCCGGAGCTCAAAAGGATTGCCGTCCACAAGCCAGTTATCAGGAACTTCTACCTGATATCCATCCCTGATCTCCTGCTTAAACATCCCGTAACGGTAACGGATTCCGCAGCCATATGCGGCATACCCCAATGTGGCAAGGGAATCCAAAAAGCACGCCGCAAGACGCCCAAGACCGCCATTCCCCAAAGCCGCATCCGGTTCCTGATCTTCCACAACATTAAGATCAAGCCCAAGCTCTTCCATGGCTTCCTTTACCGGCTTGTACGCCTGCAGATTGATGATATTATTGCCAAGGGCACGCCCCATCAAAAATTCCATGGACAAGTAATATACCATCTTGGGATCCTGTTTTTCAAATTCCTTCTGGCTGTTTAACCAATTATCAACCACGGCATCTTTGATCGCATAGGCTACCGCCTGGAAAATCTGCTGTTGGCTCGCCTCTTCCAAGGTCTTTCTATATAGAGTTTTCACGTTATAAAGCACGCTTCTCTTAAACAAATCCTTGTCAAAAGTAAGCGCCGGCTTTTGAACTGGTTCTTTTACCTTTTTAACCATAACTATCTCCTCCATTTTTTTCCTTTTTGGCTTATATCCAAACTTCATTTTACTACAGAACACCCCAAACCACAAGTAAAAGGGGGGATTTAAACTTTTTCCACGCCGATGACCGCCTTTTCGCCGTTCACGTTCCACTCTTTTTCAATCGCAAGCCCCGCGTCTGTCAAGATCTCGTTGGCAAGTACTTTCCCTGAGATTGCATCCCTGTTTGCGTTTACGATCTCCGCCACCTTTGCATTACCGTTGATCGATACTTTGATATGGTCCATTACCTCAAACCCGGCTTCCTTCCGCATGGTCTGGATCTTGCTGATCACCTCATACACAAAGCCCTCTTCCACCAGTTCCGGCGTCAGGTTGGTATCCAGCACTACCGTCGTATAGTTATCGGCTTCCGTGACAAACCCTGCCTTCTGGGCCACGTCGATAAGAAGGTCTTCCTCAGAAAGGGAGATTTCCACGCCGCTTACCTCAAACGTTAACGCACCCTTTGCTTTCAGTTCCTTCATGGCCTTAGTGCCGTCCACTTCTTCCAGATACTTTTTAATACCGCCAAGCTGTTTGCCGTACTTAGGGCCTACCGTGCGGAGCTGGGGCTTAAAGCTATAGCTGGTCAGATCGCTGACGTCATCTTTAAATACCACTTCTTTTACATTCAGTTCATCCGCAATGATATCTACAAAATACTCATCCAGCTTATGAGGCGCCTTCACATACATGGTACCAATGGGCTGACGGTTCTTGATGTTTGCGGCATTCCGGGCTGCACGGCCCATGACTACGATATCCAGCACTTCCTCCATGCTCTCTTCCAGCTTTTCATCGATCATGGCCTCTTCCGCCTTCGGGAAATCGCACAGATGGATGCTCTCCGGTGCTTTTTTGTCATTGGTGCGCACCAGGTTCTGATAAATTTCTTCTGTCATGAAAGGAACCACCGGTGCGGCACACTTACTGATCTGCACCAGTGCGGTATAAAGAGTCATGTATGCGTTGATCTTATCCTGCTCCATGCCCTTTGCCCAGAAGCGCTCCCTGCAGCGGCGCACATACCAATTGCTCATCTCATCCACAAAATTATCCAAAACCCTTGCGGCTTCCGGCAGCCGGTAATTCTCCAAATGCCCATCCACCAGCTTGACCGCCGTATTTAGCTTAGACAAAAGCCACTTATCCATCACCGGCAGTTTATCATACTCCAAGGTGTACCTGGTGGCGTCAAAACCGTC
Organism: uncultured Lachnospiraceae bacterium; assembly: GCA_910587295.1. Classification (GTDB taxonomy): domain Bacteria; phylum Bacillota; class Clostridia; order Lachnospirales; family Lachnospiraceae; genus Suilimivivens. The sequence continues at coordinate 52,850 of CAJULP010000005.1, forward strand.
AATATTGGCGTACAGGATAAAGAAGGCATAAGTATTCCACAAGGTTCCAAGGAACTTCCTCTGTCCTTCCATCACCGCCTTACCATGGAAACGGTTAGGCAGCCAGGGGGCGGAATTGATCACAAAATACCACCGGATGGCGTCCGCTCCGTAAGTTGCCAGTGCGTCAAAGGGATCGATGGCATTTCCTTTACTCTTGCTCATCTTCTGCCCGTTCTCATCCTGCACATGACCAAGCACGATCACGTTCTCATAAGGCGATTTGTTAAACAAAAGCGTAGACTCCGCCATCAGAGAATAAAACCATCCTCTGGTCTGATCCACCGCCTCGGAAATAAACTGTGCCGGGAACTGGGCTTCAAACAACTCTTTATTCTCAAACGGATAATGATGCTGTGCAAAAGGCATCGCCCCGGAGTCAAACCAGCAGTCGATCACCTCCGGAACCCGCTTCATGGTCTTACCGCATTTCGGACAGGTACAGGTGATCTCGTCAATATACGGCCTGTGCAGCTCTACCGTCTTTGCCGCCGGGTTGCCGCTTAACCTTTCCAGTTCCTCCCTGGAACCGACAGACTCCTGATGCCCGCAGTCCTCACATTCCCAGATATTTAACGGCGTTCCCCAGTAACGGTTACGGGATACGCCCCAGTCCTGGATATTTTCCAGCCAGTTTCCAAAACGTCCTTCCCCAATGGATTCCGGGATCCAGTTGACTGTTTTATTGTTCCGCACCAAGTCATCACGGACTGCCGTCATCTTGATAAACCAGGACTCCCTAGCATAGTAGATAAGAGGGGTGTCGCATCTCCAGCAGAAAGGATAGTCATGCTCAAATTTGGGTGCGGAGAAAAGCTTCCCTTCCTTATCCAGATCCACAAGGATATCCGGATCCGCATCTTTTACAAACTTTCCGGCATAAGGGGTTTCCGAAGTCATCTCGCCTTTCCCGTCTACAAACTGGACAAACGGCAGGTCATACTTACGCCCAACCTGTGCGTCGTCCTCACCAAACGCAGGCGCAATGTGGACGATCCCGGTACCATCCGTCATTGTGACATAATTGTCACAAGTTACAAAATGCCCTTTTTTGTTCTGCTTCTTTGCAGCTTCTCCTGTGCAGACAAACAAAGGCTCATATTCCTTATATTCCAGATCCGTTCCCACATAGGTTTCCAATACTTCGTAAGCCGGGCTGCCTTCCTGTGCCAGAGAGCCCAGAACCGTATCAAGCAGCGCCTGGGCCATATAATAAGTATAGCCGTCCGCCGCCTTTACTTTCACATAGGTTTCCTCCGGATTTACACAAAGCGCCACGTTGGAAGGCAGCGTCCAGGGGGTGGTGGTCCAGGCAAGGAAATAAGCGTCCTCGCCAACTACTTTAAAACGCACTACCGCGGAACGTTCTTTCACCGCTTTGTACCCCTGTGCCACTTCATGGGAAGAAAGGGGGGTTCCACACCTGGGACAGTAGGGCACAATCTTAAACCCTTTATAAAGAAGCCCTTTATCCCAGATCTGCTTTAACGCCCACCACTCAGACTCAATGAAGTCATCATGGTAAGTCACATAAGGGTCATCCATATCCGCCCAGAATCCTACCGTGCCGGAAAAATCCTCCCACATACCTTTATATTTCCAGACACTTTCCTTACATTTACTGATAAACGGATCAAGACCATACTCCTCGATCTGCTCCTTCCCGTCAAGCCCAAGCAGCTTTTCCACTTCCAGTTCCACCGGAAGGCCATGGGTATCCCAGCCTGCCTTGCGGGGAACCATATACCCCTTCATAGTGCGGTACCTGGGGATCATATCCTTGATCACACGGGTCAGCACATGACCGATATGGGGCTTACCGTTCGCCGTGGGAGGGCCGTCATAAAAAGTATAGGTCGGCCCTTCCTTGCGGTTTTCCATACTTTTCCTGAAAATATCATTTTCTTTCCAGAACTCTTCAATCCCTTTTTCACGGTCTACGAAATTTAAGTCTGTTGAAACTTTCTGATACATTTCTCTCTTCCTTTCTTAAAATATGATATAGAATCCTGCTTGCGGGATTCTACGCCTGTGGCGGGCCGCTTCAGCGGCATTCCGCTCCGCCGCAGTGCAATAATTACTTTCATCATGCAGGAAAGCAAAAAAGCTTTCTTATATGATGAAAGCCCCGTCCGTAAAAAGGACGGGGCTAAGCTGCCACGTTTCACCACCTGTTTACCCATACGCACCGGTTCAAACGGCTTAATATGCTTTCCCATAACGGAGGATTCCGTCAGGACTTACTCACCCTGCGCCACCGGCATTAACCTGTCATCTGCGCTTTTATGTTTTCCGCCCTGCAGCTCGGAAGTGATCTTCGCTGTTTATTTACTGATACCGGCTTCCACCCTCTCCGGCTCGCTGTGATGTTCAAAAAACAGTTACTGTCTTCGTCATTGCCTTTTCAAATACAAAGAACGTTACTATATGATAAAAAATATACCATAAAAGGGGATTTGTCAAGTAGCTGCAAGGTTCTTAAAGCCCGGTAAATAAAAATATTGTATTCTTTTCCCTTGTGAATTATAATCTTGACAAGAAAAGATTCATCCGCGAAAGGGAACTACTTATGAGTTGGAATGCAAATTGCCTGAAAGCACTCTCCAAAGCCGGTCTCTTCCAAAGCCCCGGCCACGAATCACGCTTTAACGAACTGATTTATTGTTTTTCTGATAAACCCTTTTTTACGAAAGGGCTGTGCAAATGTATGTACCTGTCCGCCTGGGATGAAGAGCACTTCGCAATCCTTCTGGAAATGCTTTCCTTCATGAGCCTTGGCAAAGAAAAAAATACCAAAGAAATGAGCGCAGTCGGAGATTCCCTTGCACAGGAACAGGAAAATGATGAATCCTATATCTATCGTCTATCCATTTCCTACTTAGAAAATACCAATTTTTTTCTGGAGAAAGGCGTGAAATTAAGCGAACGGACTGCTTACGTAATCAGCTGTGCCCAGCAGGCGGCGGCAATCATAGACCAACTGCCCGTTCCTTCTAAGGACACGTAACGCACGCCTGCCCTCACCTGTTCATCAGTTATGTATTTATAAGTTTTCCGTATACCTGCAGGCCGGATACCCTCCGCACCCAAGAAAATATCCAAACTTTCCTTTCCGCTTTAAAAGAAACTGCCCGCATTTTGGGCACTGTTTTATGTCATTTTTTCTCTTTTCCATTTCCCCGCCAAGACGTTCATAAATGATCTGGTTCATCCGGCAGTCATTTAACGCCCGGTGGGCTCCTTTTGTCGAGACACCATAATATTCTGACAGATCTGTCAGTTTGTAATGTCCCAATTCCGCAAGGCACATTCTGGCAAGGCTTAAGGTATCCACATAATTATTTTCCGGAACCTTTCCCCAGAACTTCTCACAATCCCGGTAAATAAACTTCATGTCAAAGGTATGGATATTATGCCCTACCAGCACATGATCCCCGATAAATCCAAGAAAATCCGCTAGCACTTTGTCAAATGCAGGGGCGTCTTTCACCATTTCATCGGTAATCCCGTTCACCATACTTGCCCTGTAAGGGATTGGGCACTTGGGGTTGACCAGAGAAGTAAACTCCTCCACCACCTGCCCCTTGCTTACTTTGACTGCCGATATCTCCACCACCTGATCGTTATAACAGGAGATTCCCGTTGTCTCAAGATCAAAGACTACGTAATCCGTAACATACTGATCCAGCTTTTTTCCTTTGTTTGTTCCAAGCATTTTAGCTCCCTTTCTCCTAACTCCGTTTCCCGAACAAATACCTATATTTTCTCCTCTGATTCATCAATATTATTTTTACCCTCCGCTTCGTCTCTTCCGGGTAAAATGGTTCTTCCAAAAGCAGCTTGTCAATTTCCTTTTCTCCATAGTAAAAACGGATCTGATTTCCATAAAATTGCTCTGCCAGATCCAACTGTTCATCAAAATCCTGGCAAAACGTTTTTGCCCTTACCGTTTCCATCAACTCATCTATATCCCCATGCAGCGGATAGTCCATCGTCGTGTCCGATAAAAGTGCCGCTCCATGATCAAAAATCGGACAATAATGATATTTTCCGGTCTCGTCCAGCAGCACCGCAATATTATGAGTATGCCTGTCCTCATTGAAAAACAATGCGTCAATGGTCAAAAGCTTATCAAGATAATACCCAAATCCTTCAAGTTGTGTCAATTCCGCCGCTTGTTCAGCCAGAAACCGCAGTCTGTCCGCATGTTCCGCAATCGAATAAACTGCTTTATTCAACCCTTCGCCCCGGGCACTTTGAAACAGCCGTTCTAACGTGATCAGTTTCCACCCTGGCGGCAGAAAATTCCGGCTTTTACATGCCCTGTACTTATTGGTCTTATACAATATTTCTTCCGTCTGATAAGACACATATTCCTCCGGTGCCAGACTGCTATAGGCAAGAAGACCGGATACCAGATACTCTGCCAATCCTTCATATCCTGTATAATCAGCTTTATACCAGATTCCGCCGTCTTCCCACTTGAGCTGATTTCCTTTGGAAGACCGCCTTGCTTCCCCTTTGGTATTATGCTCAAATAATTCTACCACGATCTACCTCTCTATCCGAATCCAGAAATCGTCTTCCGCCATTCTCCCTTCCGTCTTTTCAATGATCATAAACGGATCGTAAAACGGCAGACCCAAGTCCTCCAAAACCAGTTTCATCTTATCTCTGGTCCTCGGGAAACACCTGGATTCCAGAAATGCCTCGTAATCCTCAAACGACGGACATTCTATTACCCCAAAAGCCCGGGCAATATAATCCTTCGTATAGTTGTGGATCTCCACCTTTCTGTTTTGCTCATCCACGTCAATGATCGTGGACACCTGATCCCCTGACATATACCAGAGCCTCAAAGGATATACTTTTTCAGGGATGGCAAATTCTCCCCATGTTGTCTTTGGAACCGCATATTTGTCCATAACCTTCCCCCAATCCGCCGCTGACCACGATAAGTCTTTTTCACATTATACCCTTAATTTAAGAGACTGTAAATCTATATAAAAGAAGCCGGTTCAAAACCGGCCTCGTCTTTACCTCTCTTTTACTTTTCATCCGCAGACGACAGTTTCCGGAATCGGCCCAAAACTGTCAACTCCCTTTGCCCGCTTTCCCACCGCGTCAAACTGTCCTGAGCCTGCAACCGGCTGCCGAGATCCATCCAGATCGGGGTCCGCATAGTCTGCAAACCAGCCTTCCAGCCGCTTTTTCATCTGTAAGATCCGCTCCTCACAGGATGGGGCATCGTACAAGTTGTTCTCTTCATCGGGATCATTTTCCAGACAATACAATTCGTTAGGCCCATATGGATAGCGCAAAACCAGCTTCCATTCCCGGTCGCGTATCATGCGCACCGGCCCGTACTCATCCAATATCACAATACTTCTGTCCGTTTCTTTCTCCGGCGCAAAAAGCCAGTCTGCAAAGCTTCTTCCCGGAAGCTTCTGACGCACCTCGCCGGACAATCCCAAAAGCTCCTGCAGGGTTGGGAAAATATCATAATGAGAAAACAGCTCCCTGCATACCTTTCCCTCCGCTGTCTTTCCTTTCCAGGAAACGATAAAAGGCACCTTTACCGAAGTGTCAAACATATTTTGTGGAAAGGTGGCATTTCCCTTCCCCCAAATGCCGTGCTGACCTAAATTCATGCCATTATCCGAGGTGAAAATGATCAGTGTATCCTCCAAGATCCCCAATTCCTCCATCCGGTCCAAGAGCCTGCCAATCTGCCGGTCCATGGCAGTTATGGCGGCATAATAACCCCGCAGCAATTCCTTTCTCCGCTCCCCGGTTCCGCAGGGGCATGTTTTTACCTGGCGAGGATGCAGGGGAAGATCGGGGGTTGCCAAAAATTCGCAATCTCTGTACAGATCCAGCATCTCCTTTGGATGATCCTTTTCCTCCCAGGGGCTATGGGGTGCGGTAAAATGAACACTTAAATAGAAAGGTTCTTTCTTTTGCGCCAGATCCTCCAAATTCTGTAAAGCGTTTTCCGCAATCAGATCCGTCACATACCCTTTGGGGAAACTGATCCTTCCCTCCTCCGCTACATCCGCATTGTAATAATCACAGCCTCCCCTTCCCAGCGTATACCATTTGGAAAACCCATGCTGGCGATGCAGGCTGTCGCCCATATGCCACTTTCCGCTGAGCGCGCAGGTATATCCCGCTTCATGCAAAAGATCCGTGTAAGCAGTCAGGTGTTCCGTGTAGCGGATTGGCTTTGTCTCGTTTTCATAACCGTACATTCCTTCCATCCCGGGAATGCCCGAGGGCAGATTTCCTCCTGAAAGCCAATCCAAAATGCCGTGGCAGGACGGAATCGTTCCGGTCAGGATAGAGGCCCGCGCCGGGGAACACACCGGGGAAGCACAGAAAAAATTCTCAAACCGCACCCCGCCAGCCGACAGCCTGTCCAGATTAGGTGTCCGGACATCCGCATTGCCTGCACAGCGCATCGCCCACGCCCCCTGATCATCCGATAATAGAAATAAAATATTGGGTCTTTTGTCCACTTACCATACCTCCTCCGGCAAAAACTCTTTCGGCGTTCCCAGCTGCCTGTGATGACTGCGGATCTTCTCCGTCAGTTCTTTTTGTACGCCCGCATATTCCTCTTTTCCAAACACATTTTGCATCTGCAGCGGGTCCTTTTTTCTGTCAAACAAGATGTGATCCCTGAACATCTGCCCCTCATTACCAAGGCCCACATAAGCCAGTTCAAACTCCGGCGTCAGGATTCCCGCCCTGGGCACGTCCCCCGGGTGAATGTATAACTCCCGCTGGGTTTCTCCGTTTTCTAACAGTACGTTGGACAGATCCTGCCCATGGACCGCAAAGGGATATTCAATCCGGGCAAGCCCTGCCAGGGTCACGCCTAAATCCACCACATTGACCCAGGCCGCACACCGCATCCCTTTAATCCGGCTTCCCGGCAGAGACATCACAAGGGGAATATGGTACACACTTTCATACAGATTATTTTTTTCCATCAGGCCGTGCTCGCCCATGTATTCCCCATGATCCGTGGTAAATACCACGATCGTATTCTCCCAAAGCCCAGTCCGCTTTAAGCATTCCGTGATCTTTCCCACATTATCGTCAATACATTTTACGGCACCCAGATACTGGGCTTTTAACCTGCGCAAATGGCCTTCCCTTTCAAACATCCCCCTGGGAAAATAATGGTGCCTGCCCCACGTGTCATATTCCGCCCAATCTGGCAGCGTTTCCTCGTAAAAGCTCTCCGGCACCGTAAGCGTCAGCGGGTCAAACATAGTGTCGTAAGGTTTCCTGACCTCAAAGGGCTGATGCGGGTCCGGCATACTGACCATGAATAAAAAAGGCTCCTCCTTCCCGGCTCTTCCCTCCAAAAACCGTACCGTCTCATCCGCCAGCCAGTCCGTGGTATAAGACCTGCTGTTCCCTACACTGCGTTTTGTGTGTATCTTTCCTTCCTGATCTATAAAAACAGATTTACAGTGTCCAAATTCCACCTTGTACTTCCATTCCTGAAACCCCAGCGGATTATAATCGCCAAGAGCATCCTGCCGTTCCTTATGATCTGCCAGGTGCCATTTCCCCACATAACCCGTATGGTATCCCGCCAGCCCAAAGGCTTCCGCAAACCCATGTTCGTCGTTACCTACGGGCACGCCGTTTCTGTATGCGCCGTTGGCATGGGGATATTTTCCCGTCATAAAGCAGCCCCGGGAGGGCGTGCAGACAGCGCTGGGCGTGTAGAAATTTTCCAGTAACATCCCCTCCTGCGCAATGGCGTCAATCCAGGGTGTTTCCACTTCTCTTCCGCCGTAACATCCCAGCACATTTAAAGAAAGCTGGTCCGTATATATAATCAGTATGTTCTTTTTCATATCACCATTCAGCCTTTCACGGAGCCGATCATGACCCCTTTCACAAAATATTTCTGTACAAACGGATACAGAATCAGTACCGGCAGAGAAGAAACAATGATCACGCCATATTTGATCGTCCGCGCAATCTGCCGCATCAGCTCCAGAGAATCCGGATCCAGTGTCGTAGGATCCACAGACTGTCCTGTGATCAGAATATCCCGCAGAATCAACTGCAGCGGATACAGTTTATTATCCGTCACATAGATCAACCCGTTAAAAAATGAATTCCAGTGTCCAACCGCATAGTATAGCACCATGATGGCCAGAATCGCCTTAGACAGCGGAATCACCACCCGGAAAAAATACTGGGGGATACTGCAGCCGTCGATCTCTGCCGCTTCCTGCAGCTCCATGGGCATAGTGTTGACAAAAAAGGTCCTGCACAAAATCAAGTTAAACACATTAAAAGAACCTAAAATCATGAGCACATAAGGCGTATTGACCAAATGCAGCCCTTTGACCACCATATAGGTAGGGATCAGGCCTCCTGAAAAATACTTTGTTACAATCAAAAGCTTCATAATCAGACCCCTGCCGGCCATATCCGTCCGGGAAAGCGCATAACCTGCGGGAATCGTGATAAACAGTGCGATCAGCGTTCCCACCAGCGTATAACGCACTGTGTTGTAGTAGCCTGTCCATATCCTTGTATCCCTGAAAATATATTTATAACCCTCCATGGTGATTCCTCTGGGAAAAAACAGCACCTGGCCGGACGCAACCAGATCCGGATCACTGATTGATGCAATCACCACAAACCAAAGCGGATACAAAATCATCACCGAAAGCAATATCACGATCCCATACACGACGGATAAAAAAATCTTGTCCTTACAACACAATCTATTCCATTTATTCATCATAATCCTCCATGTTTTCAAAAGCCTGCAAATTTGGGCGCAAGCACAAATTTGTCTGTGAAAAATTTATTTTTCACAGTAATCCCCCATTTACCACAGACTTACATCCGATACTTTCCTGGCAATCCTATTGACCGCCAACAACAGAATTAAATTGATAACATTATTAAAAAGTCCGATTGCGGCAGAATAGCTGAACTGCCCACCCTGGATACCGATCTTATAAACATACGTGGAAATAATCTCCGAATAATCCAAGTTGATACTGTTTTGTAAAAGAAAAGCCTTTTCGAACCCCAGATCCATAATTTCCCCGGCCCGCATGATCAGCATAATGACCATAGTGGGCACGATAGACGGCAGGTCGATATACCAAAGCCTTTGAAACCGTGTGGCCCCATCCACGGTAGCTGCCTCATGCAGCTCCGGCCCTACAGAGGTCAGCACGGAGATATACATGATGGAACCCCATCCTATATTTTGCAGTACCCCGGACCAGACATAGATATGGCGGAAATTGCTCGGTTTTGACAAAAAGCCTGCCGGCTCTATCCCCAACAACATAAGAAACTGGTTGATAATACCGTCACTGGCCAGAAAAATCAAGATCATACCACAGTAAACCACCATAGAAATAAAATGGGGGGCATAAGTGATCATCTGCGCCGTCTTTTTTAAGCGGGTATGCGTTACATAATTTAAGATAAGCGCAAAGATGATCGGCATGGGAAACCCGGCCACCAGCGAATACAGGCTCAATGACAATGTATTCCATAAAAGGTCTTTAAACTGCCAGGAATCAAAAAACGTCTGGAAATGCTTCATCCCTACCCAGGCGCTTCCCCAGATTCCGTCCGAAGCCCGGTAATCCTTAAACGCCAGCTGAATCCCATACATTGGCACATAATTAAACAATAACACATATAATACCATCGGAAGAATAAACAGATAGCATACCCACGTTTTTTTGAGCATGCGCATACTGAAAAGCTTCGTCCTGTTCTTTTTATTCATCGTAATCCTCCTCCATACCTAATAAACAAGCCGGACGGCAGACGCATACCATACTGCGCAATACCGTCCGGCCATACATGTTTTTCTGCGTTATGACAGATCGATCCCTGCCGGCATCCGATGCCTTACTTCACGGAATCCACAAATTCCTGACATAACTGTGTGTATTCATCCACTTTAAGACTTTCCAGTGTCTTTAAGTGTTCCTCCCATTTTCCTTCGTCAATGCCGTTGATCACGGAATCCGCAATAAATTTCTTCAAATACGTATCAATATCCGTCATCAAAATGGACCGTCTCTCCGTGTTTTCCAGCGATACCGCCATTCCTGCCGGCAGGCCCACCACACCAAACTTTGTCTGCTCCCGCACGGCCTCCAATTTATCATCGTGAGGCCATTTATCATCATAAACCAGCTTCTGGTCATATTCATACCGCCACAAAGACGGTGTCTTTCCTGAGAAACTCTCCGCATTGCGGTATTCCGCCTTGGATTGGTAACCGCCGTTTGCTGCCAGCACATCATTGTCTATTGTCAAAAACTGCGGGATTTCCTCCCCGTTTTCCTCCAGAATATTCCACCAGACTCCTTCTGCGCCCCTTCCCCATTTCAGGGCAAGTTCCAGGGAAGAGTTGATATAATCATACCAGCGTACCAGCGCCTCAGGATTTTTACAGCTTTTACTGATGGCAAAACCGCCGGCTCTTGTCACGTTATTGATACCGATCATCTGCGTTCCGTCTTTCCCTTTTAAAACAGGCAGTGCCCTGTATTCACTTTCGTCTGTTATGCCTGCTTCCTCTGCGCGATATCCCGCAACCAATCCCAAAATATCCCCGGATGCGCCCCTGGCCGCATACTGATCAGCACTCAGCGTGAAAGCATCTTTATCGATAAGCCCCTCCTGATACAGGTCATGCAGCCACGCAAGCGCCTCATAATAACCCTGCTCTTTTGCGCTAAACGTCACTTTCCCGTCCTGAGTGATCACATGATAACCGTTTTCCAAAACACCAAAGGGTCCGAATATATTTTCAATAGAAGTTCCCCAGCCCCAGGAATCCTGAAATGTAAAAGGAATCTCGTCCTTCTTCCCGTTTCCGTTAGGATCTTGGTCACGAAACGCAATCAACACCTCTTTTAACTCTTCCGGTGTCTCCGGCATTTTCAGGGAAAGATTATCCAGCCATGTCTGATTGATCCACAAATGGGAGTCAATAATATTATGCGTCGACTCGTCTCCAACGGGAAGCGTATGGACTTTTCCGTCCGGAGAACGAAGCGCATTCGGATAATCGTCCCTGGTATCAAAAAACGCCGTCACATTGGGAGCGTACTGCTCCAGATACTCATCCAGCGCCACCAGCTGGTCAAAATTCCTGGACATATCCACATCCCCTAAAATCGCATCCGGCAGGCTGTCCGTACTGAACATGATATTTATTTTTTCTTCCCATCCGGAAGCGGGGATTTCGATCCATTCAATATGGATATTGGTCGCTTCCTCCGTTTCGATCACGCATTGCTTTTCCGCAGCGGTCTTAAGTGTGCTCGTCTGAGGCACCGCAATTGTAAATGTTTCTTTTTCTTTTACGATCGGCAGCCCTTCCGGGTTAAAGTTTCCGTTCCCCCCCGTCTCCTGGGCCCCCGAAGCTGCTCCACTTTCCGTTTTCGTCTCATTGTCTGTTGCCGCGCTGTCCGCTCCTGTTGCGGGTGAGGAATTTTGACATCCCGTCAAAACCACCGCCATACCTAAAGCAGCCAATCTAAGCCATTTTCTTTTCATACTTTACCATACCCTTTCCATACCTGCGCCGCTGTGCTGCAGATATTGTTCTCCATTACGGCTTCTGTTCCAGACCAAAATTACTGCGCGCTTTCGTTTTAGTTCGTACTTTCAGCATATCTTCTTTTTTCAAAAAAGTATATCTCCCGTTCTTGAACATCATCCCGCTTTGCTGAAAAACCGCCGGGAATCCATCCTTTATTCCTGTCACTTCCTTTTCCAATAGTTTTCTCGATAACCGCCAGGCGTCACGCCTTCGTACTTTTTAAACATTTCAATGAAAACGGTGCTGTTGGCATAGCGGAGCGCCTGCGCAATCTCGGACACGCGCATATCACTGTTCTCCAGCATATCCTTCGCCCGCTCTAACTTGATCTGCTCCACATACTGCGAAATCGTTACCCCCATATTTTTCTTGAAAAAATGACTGATATTTGACACGGAGGTATCAAAATAAAATGCCATGTATTTTACACTGAAATTGTCTTCCAGATAATGTTCATGCACGTATGCGACAATATCCACAATATTCCGCTTTTTATAGCCTGCCTGATCCTGGACCGGGGCCGCTTCTCCGGGCAGTTTTTCCCCAACCTGCTCCAAAAACCGTTCCACACACGCAGCAATGTTTCCGCCCTGCGCCTTTACCTCATCCAATACTTCATTCGTATCAATCTGCATCATTCTAGCTATATCCCAAAGCACCCCGGCTGCGGCCACTTCATCCATTTCCCCCACGATACCGCCAATTTCTGCCAGTAAAAACTTTTCTTTTGCCAGATCATCCTCCTGGACGGCCTCCCGCAAGGACAAAAGCTCCCGTTCCGGATAGCCGCTTTTCTTCAGGCAGAATGTATTGAGCTGCTTTCTGGCTTCCTCATAAGACCTGCGCAGCCCTTCCACCTCCATGACCAGACTGCCAATACCAATCTGCACGCCTTTCTGAGATAACTGCCCAATTTTTCCCTTTAAATCAACGTCAGATTCATCCGAGCATACCAGATAGATTAAAATACCTTCTAACAATTCGATTCGATATGCGTCAAAAACGTTATAACGATTCATTTGCTGTCCAAACCACTCATAAAATCCCTCGTCTTCCGGAAGATTGTCCGGCAGTGCCACAAAAAACTTGTATTTCCTGTTCAGTTTTATATTATTTTTCAGGCAGCGGTTCCAAAGTTCATCTCCTGGCTGCACGGTTTTATATAAAAGCTCATAAAGACAGCTTTCCATACGCAGTTCATCCCGTTCCCCCAGCAGTTCTTCGTTATGATCCACCAGCTTCTTATAGACCGCATAGCGGCTGCGTGAAAAAAACAGTGCAAGACTCAAACCGATCAACAAACTGCAAAGCAGCCACATGCCATACCCTCTAAGATAAATCGCCGTTCCCACATACAGATTCTTTTTGGAAATGAAAACAGTGGTGGAAAAGCCCTCCCCCAGCTCTCCCTCGTAAACCAGATAGTCTCCGCTTGAAACAAATTCCCGATACGATTCTGTCCAATCCTGCCCGGACATCTGCCCATCCGGCACATACACGACCTCTTCTCCCTGGCGGATCACACAGAAGCTGTCATCGGTGTCCTGCCGAAACTGTGCCGAAAGCTTCTCGCTCCGTATCGGATAGATCAAATACTTCATCTCACTTCCGTTCTTTCCCCAGGTCTTGATCGGCGCCACAAATGTCATCCCTGCATTTTGGTCCGCACGCAGCAACACCGGACACGCACCAATGATGCCCTCCTCTAGATTTTCAAAAACCGACCTGTCCATACGGCAGACCGACGTAAAGAAAAGTTCCTCTGTCATCTTCCCCGTAGAAGAAAGGATAAACTTCTTTTCCCAATCATACAGATAAATGGCGTCCACAAAAGGAAAATTCCGTTCCTGCCTGCTAAATTCCCTTTGAATGTCCAGGTATACCTTGGGAACATCCGAGTATCGCTCATTATACTTTTTGTCATATTTGCATGACATGTTAAATGTGCGGATGGTGGAAAGCTGCTGCTTGAAAAAGCTCTCCTGTCTTTCCAGCGTCAGGCTCATCTCATCCCTGATCTTATGTATCTGCTGCTTGTAAATAAGACGCAGTATGCTAACGCTGATCACCAGAAGTGGAATCAGCAAAACAATATTGTACGCGATCACAAATTTGATATACTGTTCTCTTTTGTTTTTCATAACACATACACCTATTCCCGCTTGTGAAAAGCAGCGGCAGCAAATTTTTATTTCCTTATTTATTATACAAAAAACATAAAATACTAACCATATTTTACTTTTGAACAATATCTTTTTTAATTGAACAAATCATCTATATAGGTGTAAAATAAAATGGTACTTATTAAAAATCCTGATCAAAAGAGGTCATCTATTTATGGAAGTAAAAAATAACGAACCCGCTTTTCTTGAAATAAAAGACGAATTTTACATGAGAGAATTGGACAGAAGTGACTTAGAACAATTTAATGCCCTGCTGCAATATGCCTTTCAGGTGACGAGCTACGACCTGTTTCAGACCGGCTGGCAGCAGGACGAGATCAAGTACGCCAAACGCCCAATCTTAGAAGAAGCCTACGTACTTGGCTGGTTTTATAAAGAAAAACTGGCGTCCATGATCGTAGTCTACTCCATGAAAGTCAATATTCACGACGAGATCATGGATATGGGCGGCATTACCGGAGTTGCCACTTACCCGGAATATACCGGCAGGGGGCTGATTCATTCCCTGATGAAACATGCTCTCAATTATATGCATGAACAACAAATGTCCATTTCCTTCCTGTACCCTTATTCCATCCCGCTTTACCGTAAAATGGGCTGGGAAATCGTTTCGGACAAATTATCCTTTACCGTAAAGGATACGCAGCTTCCCAAACCGCGTCCGGTCACCGGAATGGTAGAGCGGGTCAGCCTCGATTCCGAAGACTATCATAACGTGCATTCTTACTTCGCCCTGCAGCGCCATGGCTGCTTGATCCGGGATTCCCTGTCATGGGAAGAATATTGGCGTTGGGACAATGACGACATGATCGCTGCGGTTTATTACAACCAAAGCCACAAACCCCTTGGTTACGTGGTCTACTATATCGCTAATGACATTTTTCATATTAAAGAGATGGTGTACCTGAACATAGAAGCCAACTACGGCCTGTGGAATTATATCAGTGCGCACTTTTCCATGATCGATCAGGTACAGGGGGATAATTATTCCGGGGAACCTATGGCATACCTGTTTGAAGACAGTGAGATCACGGAAACAATCTCCCCTTATATCATGGCAAGGATCGTCAATGTACGGGATTTTCTGGAGAACTACCCTTATCAGATCCAGCCGGAAGATTTTAAGATCCATTTTAAGGTACATGATGAAATGGCCCCCTGGAACGAAGGGGACTATATGGTGTCATGGCATGAAGGCGAAGCATTGTGTGAACAGGTGGAAGACAACCAGTCTATCAACGTGGTGGAACTTAACGTCAATACGCTTACCACTATGCTGATGGGCTATAAACGGCCCTCTTACCTGTATGACCACGAAAAGATCAAGACGGAATACTATATGCTGACCTGGTTAGAAAGACTGATTCCGGTGGAGAAGCCGTATTTTTCGGATTATTTTTAAAATTGATATTACAAATCAGGATCAAATTTAGCCGCGGAGCCACTCTTGCGCTCCGCTCCTATCATGTTACACTACTTATACATATCCTCTAATGTCACGAGAGTGACTACGCCCTGTTTACCCAACTCCAAAAGGGCTTCGCTAAACCCACCTTTAGAAAAAATATAATAATGGAATTTCCCGTCTTTCCGAAAGACTGCGGCATATTCCTTTAACAGTTCCAACTCATTCACTCCTATCTTTTCGTTTCTATATTTACAAGAACCAATCAAGTATTCATTTCCTTCTAAAGACGTACCGACAAGATCAATCTGGACTTCCTTACGTGTTTTTGTATCCGTTCCCCACCATTGCCCAACCTCGCTTAACATAACAGGAAGGTTTTGAGCGTAACGAAGCAGATATTCCTGACACATTTTTTCAAATATAAGACCCATGTAGTCAGGATAAAATCGCTTTACTGCCAGATCATAAACCTGACGTATGCGCCCGGCACTGATCATAGACATGTTTTTCGGCACAAAACGATACCAAAAACGGAAAAAATTATCCTCTATCATATAGATTGTCCTTTTCCCGGGCTTTTCCGTAACAGGCGTTTCTTTCTTCAAAATCCCCAGTTCCACCAATACACGCAAATATTTAGCACATATACCGGACTCCAAACCAACCTTTGTAGAAATCTCATTTGAACGGCTGGCACCTCCGGCAATTGCAGTAATGATCGAATTATAAACAGCCGGTTCGCGAAGCTCCTGCTTAAGGAGATTCTCCGGTTCTTCAAACAGATAGCTGGATGTATGAAACAGGTTATTCAAAATCGCTTCATCCAAATCCTCTTCTACATCCAATTTATTAATATAATGCGGAATGCCTCCCGTAACACCATACAATAACGCCTGATCCTCGACGGATAATCCCGAGTGGAATGCCGTCATCTCACGATATGTCAACGCCTGTATTTTAAGCTGTGCCGTTCTGCGCCCGTATAAAGGACTTTCATATCCCAATACTTGATATTCCATGAAACTCATGGACGAACCACACAAAATAAAGTAAAGCTCACCTTCCTGCCAAAAATGATCTATGATATGTTGCAGACGCGAGGAAATTGATTTTTCCGCTTTGGCAAGGTAGGGATATTCATCAATAACAAGCACCAGACGTTTCTCCTTTGCCAGGGCCGTAATCTCTGCCAGCGCATCTTCAAATCCCTGATAAACCGGTCCGCTTTCCCCTTCCGGATTCTTGTATGTGTAAATCGCTTTCGACAATGCTTCCAGGTTCTCCCTTACAGAAGCATTCAACGCCGAAAAATAAACTGTCGGCTTATCCTTACAAAACTCATTGATCAATGCGGTTTTTCCTACGCGCCGCCTTCCATAAATGACGATACATTCAAATCGGTTCTTTTCATAACGCTGGTTCATGATACGAAGTTCTTCTTCCCTGCAATAAAACATTAATGCCCTCCTAAACCACTGCCGTGTTATTGTCAATAAATTGCGCTTATAAAAACAGACTCATGATTCACCTACTCATGAGTCTATTTTATAGTATAATATAAAATTGTCAACCCGCTGTCAAATCACCAACTAACACATCTTTTTCATTTCTTACCATTTGAACCGGTATATGGGAAAACGAGATTCTTTCCCCAAGCAACTCTGTCTTTTTTTCATCGGCATCAATTCACTTTTCCCTGTCTCCTCATTTTCCACTAAAAATATTTCCTGATTTTCATGTTCAATAAATCCAGACACCATAAGGTCATTCATGATAAATTCTCTTTTGTTCTTTAACATTACGGTCACTCCTGAATTGTATATGCCTCTTCCATAATCCTGTCAAGGGCTTCATTAAATGTAGGAATTGCAAAACCGTTTTTCCCACATGTGATTTCTTTCACCTTCGTCTTTCCCCCTGATCCTGATTTTAACTGATAAACCTTTACGTTATCAGCCCTCATCAAATCAGATGCCTGATACCCATACTGCTGGCAGATATCCTCCATATCCCCTCTTTCGGACAGCCGGATCATATTATTAATATGTTGGAGAACAATATCGCTGTGGGTTGTTATTACCATTTTTAATCCTGCGTTTATCAATTGACAGATTACTCTTGCCATTTTATGTTGAAGCTGAGGATGCAGACACATCTCAGGCTCCTCATAAAACAGAGTTTTCAAATTCTTTTTATGCTTTAAGATTAAAATCAGCGGAGAAAGCTCTGTCACCACTGCAGAAACCACCCTGAGGGGCATCCCTGATTCTAGATTTGTCGGAACATACAACACATCCCGGTTCGGCATCATGCTCACTTCAATCGTTCCTTCCGCCATGCTGCTTTCCAAATATGCTGTTATATTTTCAAATTTTGTATTGCCTTTACCATCAAAGGTCAAGTCATTCATGACATCCAAAAACTGATTTATCGGCCGGATAAAAGGAGTTACTTCCCTTTGTTCCGCAACAAGGTTAAACGCTGTATTTCTCCCTACTTTATTGACAATATCTTTAGTCAACATAAATCCTGTCCGCGCAGCGGGAAGATAAACATCGAAATTGAAATCTCTCATATTCCACAAATGAAGACCTGTTATCAGACCTAATAATGTACTCACCATATCGTGGTCAGACCCAAAAGAATTTTTATTGGATAAAGGTACTGCAAACTGTACTTTATTATCATCTCCCAAATGAAGCCATTCTTTTCCGTTTTCGTTATCTTTAGCAACCTCAAAAGTAACATTTTTTTTATCTATATCATTCAAGATAATCTGCAATTGTTCTATTTTTACATCAATACTATTAAATATTTTCTTTACCAGATTGCTTTTATTTCTTTTTAGCCCTTCATCCAATACAATTTGCAGCATATCATATATTTCATTCACACAGACAGCACAAATGCCTTGTTCTTGTGCCACTGCTATTTGTTTTTTCATCCAATCTGCCACCTGTTTTTCCTCTTCCATCCCCTCTCCATATAGCAGATCTTCCATTCCGAAATTCTGAATCCCCCAAAGCAAAGACATCAAATAACTTTTCCCACTGTTATTATCACCCACAAACAATGTGAGCGGCGCCACTTCTATTTCAGCATGTTCAATCTTCCCATATCCCGACACTTTTAATTTCCAATACATTCCCAAATCCCCTTCTATTCTGTTTCACAGGCTTTCCCTAATTATAACACGAATCCTCCCCAAAGTCATTTTCCTTTTACACCGTCTCCAAGTCACTTTCCCTGACAGTTGTAAAATGCCCCAAAATGATATAATATATTTTTAAATAAATCATTGACCACATCCGGAGGAAAAGATATGGAACGTTACTACTCAGATACCTTATGCCAGGGTCTGCGTCTTATTTATTTTCAGTCAGACTCTTCCAAATTTGCCGAAGGCGTACAGCTCTTAGAAATGGCCACTGCCAATGAAGAGCCCCATGCTTTTTATTTTTTGGCCAGATGTTATGGCTGGGGCGATGGGGATGTTACTCCAAATGAAAGAAAAGCCAAGAAGCTTTCGAAACGTGGGATTGAGTTGGGAAGCAGCCTTTGTGTTCTGGGTGCGGACCGCATGGATATTTTAAAAGGCGATGTCAAAAACGCAATGACCGGAACCCTGGAAGACGCATTTCAAGGCGTTATGGCAATGGCCGAAAGCGGAGAGCCAATGGCACAGTATGCCATCGGTCTGTTCTATTTCTGGGGCGATATGCTCCTTAATTTTCAGAAACCATCTAAAGAAGATTTCCAAAGATGCGAAAAGGAAAATGCCACAAACGCCTTAAAATGGTTCCGCGCTTCGGCTGCCCAGGGCTGCATTCCCGCCTTCCGAAATGCCTTTAACAGTGTGCGGAATGGCGTAAACGGCGTGCCAAAAAATTTGGAAGAGGCGCTTCGCTGGTCGGAAACCATGGATGGCAAAGTAGATATGCGGGATTATTACCATTCTTTTATCCTTGAATATCAAAAATTAAAGCGCTTTGCCGACGCGATCCGCTGGTGTGAGCGGGGAATCCGGGATGGCGTCAGTGTCTGCGCGGTTAATCTTGGTCTGGTGTATCTGTATGGCGACAGAGGTGCCGCAGAAGATGACACGAAGGCACTGCAGTATTTCAAAATGGCGGCAGAAGCCGGAGACGAATACGGATGCTATAACGCAGGCCGCTGCTATTACCACGGTTGGGGAACTGATGTAAATTACACCGAAGCTTTTCGGAACTTTGATCAGGCTTTTAAAAGCGGCCACAAGCCTTCCAGGGTATACCTCGCCCAGTGCTATTTCTGGGGCCGGGGTGTTTCCAAAAACTATGAAACGGCCGTGCGCATGATGGAAAAACTCATAAACGAAAAACAGGATTATCCCAAAGAGCTGATGGGTTACTGCTGTCTTTATGGCAAAGGCATTGCCACTGACACAGCCCGGGGGAAACGCCTTTTGGAAGAAGCCGCACAATCAGGCAGCGGCCAGGCATGGATGTTCCTTGGGGATATGTATGACCAGGCTGCAGGCGTGCCTGAAGATATCTCTATGGCTGTTTCCTGCTATCAAAAAGCTGTCTCTAAAAAAATACCCGAAGCCAGCGAAGCTTTGGAACGATACAAAAAAACTTTATTCGGAAAGTGGAAAAGACGATAAGGAAACCTTTTATCCTTACCCCAAAGGACCAAGACCATGCTGCACATTACTATTTGCGATGACGAAAAGACCCAGCTGGCCCTGCTTTATTCCTTTGTGACAGAATGGGCGGGGCAGCAAAAATATGAACTGGAAATCAGCCAATACCAAAATGCGGATCGATTCCTTTTTATGCAGGAGGAGAATCCGGAACCGGATATCCTCCTTTTGGATATTGACATGCCGGGCACCAACGGGCTTTCCCTTGCGCGCCACCTCCGCTCCAAAGGCGGGGCCGCACAGATTATTTTTATTACCGGACTTACCGATTACATTCTGGAAGGTTATGACGTGGAAGCGGTATCCTACCTGATCAAACCAGTGGAAAAGGAACGGCTTTTTTCCTGTCTGGATAAAGCAAAGGAACGCTGCGGCAGAAAAACACCGGCCCTGCTTTTGGAAACTCCGGGCGGAGCTGCAAGAGTGAAACTTTCGGACATCTATTATCTTGAAAGCGATGCCCATGACACTCAAGTGCACAGCACTTCCGGCATCATCCGCTGTAAAATAGGAATCCATGAACTGGAAACACAATTGCAGGCTCTAAGCTGCTCTTTTTTTAAGATCCACCGTTCCTATCTGGTAAATCTTTCTTATGTAAGCAGGATCACCCGGAAGGACCTGTGGATGGATAACGGAACATCCCTGCCCATTGCCCGGGGCCGCTGGGAATCCTTGAACCAAGCTTACCTTGGCTATTACCGCCAGAAATAAGGACAAACATGCAAACAGGAATCTTTCAAATTTTATGGTTAATCTTATACTGGTATTACGTGGAACAAATAGGCGAGATTGAAAAGGGATACGCCAAGCGCCTGCTGGGATTTTCCCTGACGGCAGGCATACTTGTTCTTTCTATCTGGCTGCCCGCCTGCCTTGTCTGGCTGCTCCTGACCGCAGTCATACTGCTGTATGACCTGTTTTTTGACAAAGAGCCTTTTGCGGCACAATGGTGGCGGATCTGGCTGCCTGGATTTTTTATCGCCACCCTCTTCCTTTTTCCGTTCCCAAATACCTTTTTGACTGGTTTTACTGCCGATAACAAATTTCTTCTACACGGCCCCGTTACCCTGCTGTTTCTCCTGCTTTTGGCAAGGAAGCGGAATATCCTGCGGGCAGGAAGCGTCATACTCACCCTTACGATCTATTTCCTGGTATGTGCTTTCCTGTGGCTTTCCGGCAACCGCCAGTTATTACAGATGGCAGAACCCTTACGAGGTGTTTTACTCTGGGGCGGCGCTTTGCTGGAAACCCTGTTATTCTTAATAATAGAAGGAACCCTTTATTTCTATAAAAAAGGATACGAATTTCAAACGGAACAATTCCGCAGAGACCTGATGGAACATCAGTATGAGGAGATCAAAGGCGTTTACATGGACATGCGGGGCTGGCGGCACGATTACCACAACCACATGCAGGTCATGAAAGCCCAGCTTGCCCTTGGAAACCTTGAAGAAATACAGGAATACCTAAACGCCCTGGAAAAAGAGCTGGATCATGTGGATACTCTGGTAAAATCCGGCAACCTGATGACTGATGCCATTTTAAACAGCAAGCTTACTTTAGCCAGACGGCAAAAAATCCGCATCAACTGCAACGCCAAAATACCCGAACGGATTTCTGTGGAAGACGTAGACCTTTGCGTGATCTTGGGCAATCTGATGGATAATGCCTTAGAGGCGTGTAAACAGATTGCGGAAGAAAACCGCTTTTTGCGGATTTATATGAAGGTTAACAAAAGCCAGCTTTACCTTTCTATCCAGAACTCCGCCAAAGAAGACCCTGACTTTAACGAGCAAAACTATATTACGAAAAAAAGGGGCAACCACGGGCTTGGAATGAAGCGGGTACAAACAGCCGTGGAAAAATACCAGGGTTATCTAAACCTTGCAAACGAGCCGGGAATCTTTGCGGCAGAAGTGACTATCCCATTACATCCATGATCATTTCATGAAAAAAATCAAACATTTCGTGCAGGAATCCCCACACAGAGGGATTCCTGTTTTAAAATCAGGAAAAAGCGCAACATAATGCAGAAATGAGGAAATTATGAAAGAACAAAAACACTATTCCATATGGGATAATTTCCGGTACACCTTTTACCTGCTAAAGCAAAAAGAAGGAATTGGCGCCCTTGCTTTCTGCGGGGGAAACATGGCAATGAGCATTTTACTGCCTTTCCTTGAAGCCGCCCTTGCCGGAACGGTGGCCGCCTGCCTGTCCAGCCAAAGGAAACCGGAAATCATCCTGCTTTTGATCACCGGATATGTTATCCTGCTGCAAGCGGCACGATTTTTGTATCATTATCTGCAAAAAGTCCAACAGAAAACCTTGTTTATATTCCGCGGCGGCATGATAGGTGATTTTTACGAAAAAATATTGGAGATGGACGGACAGAGCCTTGAAAGCGCCACGGGACAGCAAAAGAAAGACGCTGCAACCAGAAATCTTTTCACCGGTAATGATTTTGGTATGGAGGCATACGCCCAAAGCGGTCTTACCCTGTGTGCTAATTTAGGGGGCCTTGCCCTTTACAGTATCATCGTGGGAAGATGCAGTTTACTTTTACTGCTCCTTCTGACCGCCCAGACCATGTTCTCCTCCTTTTTACACTTTCTGGCCGGAAAACGTACCTTTAAGTTAGAAAATGAACTGGAAAAAAACTGGACAGAATTTCAATACCTGCGGCGGGAATCCATCATACCTGAAAACGGAAAAGATATCCGTCTATACCGGATGGACCAATGGTTTCTTAAGCGTTTCCATGACCGGATCCACCAGATTGTGGCGATCACCGATAAAGAACAGACCGGCTTTATGGCCGCAGGCATAGCCGAAAAAATCCTTTCTTTTGCCCGCAATATACTGGTCTATGGTTTTCTGATCTGGAATATGGTACATGGAACCCTGACGCTTCCGGCTTTTCTGCTCTACGTAGGCGTAGTTGCCGGGTTTGAAACATGGATGAACGGTCTTTTTGATTCCATACAGCAGATTCTGATCAACCAAACGCCTATGACCGCATACCGGGATTTCATGGACTATGGTGTTTTACCGGAAGACGGGGTAACACCGCCCCTTTCCCCGGGCAATCCTCATGAGATCCGGCTGGAACATGTGTGTTTTCGCTATGACGGAAGCGCCGCCGATACCATCCATGACCTGAACCTTACCATCCGCCCCGGGGAAAAACTGGCGCTGGTAGGATTAAACGGCGCCGGAAAAACGACTCTGATCAAGCTCTTATGCGGACTTTACCGGCCCACCGGGGGCAGCATTTACCTGGACGGACAGGATATACAAACCTTATCCCAAAAAGAAGTTTTTAAGGAATTTTCCGTTGTGTTCCAGGAAGTATTTGCTTTTTCCTTCCCTTTGGCGGCCAATGTCTCCTGTCAGGCAGCCGGATCCGAAGATGAGGCCCTGCTTAGAGAAAGTCTTTTAAAGGCAGGGCTATGGGAAAAAGTCCAAAGCCTTCCAAAAAAGATCCACACCGCAATGAACAAGGATCTTGACGAAGAGGGCGTGACCCTTTCCGGCGGCGAACTGCAAAAACTGATGCTTGCAAGGGCGCTTTACAAAAATGCCCCCGTCGTGATCTTGGATGAACCCACATCCGCACTTGATCCCATTGCCGAAAGTGAAATGTATGAGAAATATGATGAACTGACCAAGGGCAAAACAGGAATCTTCATTTCCCACCGGCTAAGCTCCACCCGTTTTTGTGACCGGATCCTTTTTATGGAAAAAGGGGCGATTACGGAAGAAGGCAGCCATGAAAACCTGATGGCGGAAAAAGGAGCCTATGCGGAGCTGTTTAACCTCCAGGCAAAATATTACCAACAGAAAAGAAAGGAAGAAGAAAGCTATGCATGAACTGATCTCCATCCACAAAACCGGTTTCCGGCTGTTAAAAAAAATCCATAGCGTTGATTCGGCTATCATCCCCCTTCATATGCTGGAAGTGTTCCTTTCCCTGGCACAGGTCTATGCAAGCCTGTTTTTGACCTCAGTGTTGATCGACCTGTTACTTGCTGGAAACTTTCCTGATGCGGGCATCATGGCTGTCTGGCTGCTTTTGGTAAACTTACTTTTTGGCGTGGCAGTCCACCTGACCAAACGGAAATTCCGGGGAATGAAAAATAAAATCTGGATCCTTTTCTACGTGTGGCTGCGTGAAAAGGCATTTTCCCTGGATTATGAAACCATGGAAAACCCGGAAGTTGCCGAAAAAATCCTATTTTCCGAGCGGACCTCGGATATGCACGGCGGCCTTGGGATTCTTTTATACCATTACTTAGAAATCCTGAGGGCAGCCCTGCACATATTGTTATCGGTTTCTTTGATCGTATATCTGTGCATGGCAGCGCCCCGGATTCCAAACGCCGTATTAAGCACCCTGGCTCATCCCCTTCCCTCCGCCATACTGTTTGCCGGCGTGCTTGCCGGGATGATACTTTCTTCCTTCAGGGTGTTTAAAAAATTTGCCCAAAAGCAGCAGGAAATCTTTGACAACCATACCGGCGTGGAAAACAAGTTAAGCTACTTTATAGCACAGATTTACGGCAATGTGAAGACTGCCAAAATCATCCGCATTTATGGTATGGAAGAAATGATCTTTGAAAACACCATGAGGAATCAAAAGCAATCAATTGATTATTTCAAAGAAATGTGCGACACCAGCATTCGACAAAATGATGCGGACCAAATGGTAAACAGCTTTTTCACCATAGCTTCTTATCTTCTGGTAACTTTAAAAGCAGTGACAGGAGCTATCAGCATCGGAGCGTTTACCCGCTATGCCGGGGCATTAAACCAGTTTGGCAACGCCTGCTTTTCCATCATCACAAGCCACGGGGAACTTAGGAAGATCTGCACCTATATGAAGGAATTTCTAGCCTTTTTAGATACGGAGAGCCTCCACGGAAAAGGCAGCATCCCTGTGGAAAAACGGGATGACGGAGAGTATGAACTTGCCTTTGAACATGTAAGCTTCCACTATCCGGGAAATGACAAGCTAGTGCTCAAGGATATCAACTGCAGATTCCACATCAGGGGAAAGCTGGCGGTTGTCGGCAAAAATGGGGCTGGAAAGACAACTTTCATCAAACTTTTATGCCGTCTCTACGAACCCACCGAAGGACGCATCACACTAAACGGGATCGACATCAAAAAATACAGCGAAGAAGAATACCGCCGCTTATTCGGCGTGGTGTTCCAGGATTTTAAACTTTTTTCCCTTCCTGTCCGGGAAAATATCACCGCAGGTTTTCCAGGTCAGGATGACCGGATCTGGGAAGCCCTAAGACAGGCGGATGCGGAAAAGCTGGTGCTGAACATGCCGGAAAAACTGGATACTTTCCTTTACAAAAATCTGGAAGACGGAGTGGAAGTAAGCGGCGGCGAAGCCCAAAAGCTCTCTCTTGCAAGGGCCCTTTATAAGGATGCGCCCATTGTCATCCTTGACGAACCGACAGCCGCCCTTGACCCCAAAGCGGAAGCTGACATCTATGCCCGGTTCAACCAAATGGTGGAAGGCAGAACCAGTATCTATATTTCCCATCGGATGAGCAGCTGTCGGTTCTGCGATGAGATCATCGTTTTTGAGGATGGGCGGATCGTGGAAAGAGGAAGTCATGATGAACTTCTTGCCGCAAGCCGAAATTATGCCAAAATGTGGAATGCCCAGGCCAAATACTATGTTTGCTGAATCCGTTTTTTGATTAAACGCATTTTTGATTGCTTTTTCATCTGCCCAACTGTATAATGAAAAGCGTAATAAACCTATCAGCTTAACACAGGAGGAGAAAGTATCAATGAAAGAGAAAAGTAAACTATCTTTATTACTTGGTGTGTGGAACACCAAAACCATCGTTGGCGTAGCAATCGGCGCCGCATTGTTTGGCGTACTGATGGTATTCGGCGGAATCAAGGTATTCACCAACACTTCCCTTACCACAGCCATGGTTGTCGTTGTAGTAGTGGCCGGGATGTTTGGTCCATTGCCCGCTGCGGTTGCCGCAGGTATCGGGAACGTGATCGCTGACCTGATCGGTGGCTGGGGCTTTTGGTTCGACTGGTCTATCGGAAACTTCGTCCTCGGCTTTTTCGTAGGACTGCTTCCCATCTACGGCGCTAAGATCGACGAGGGAATCTTTACCGTTAAACATGCAATCATTTATGTGATTACCGTTATCGTAGGCAACGCAGTTGCATTCGGCCTGGTAACCCCTTTACTTACCTACTTATTCTACTCTTCAGAATTGACCGTAACCTGGATGCAGGCTTTTTCCGCAATCATTTCCAACGGCGCGGTTCTTTTGATCGTAGGTATTCCGTTCTTATTTTTACTTGCTAACCGTAACGCTAAAAAGACAAATCTGACTAAAGAAGATTAAGGTATGATGAAAAAAGCGATTGTTGAATTTAAAGATTTTAGTTTTAAGTATAAAACCCAAACCGAGACAACGCTGAAAAATATCAACCTCACCCTTTATCAGGGAGAAAAGGTTTTGATCCTTGGTTCCAGCGGCAGCGGGAAATCAACCCTTGCCAACTGCATCAACGGATTAATCCCTTTCTCCTACGATGGGGAGATCACCGGTTCCCTTAAGGTTGCCGGAATTGAGACGAAAGACGCAAGCATTTTTGAGCTCAGCAGCCATGTGGGCACTGTCCAACAGGATACGGACGCCCAGTTTGTAGGTCTTTCCGTAGGAGAAGATATCGCGTTTTCTCTGGAAAACCGCTCGGTTACCAGAGACGTAATGTTGGAAAAGGTTGATTACGCAGCAACGTTAGTTGGAATGGAAGATTTTTTGGTACAGCCACCCTTTCATCTGTCAGGCGGACAGAAGCAAAAGGTGGCTTTAGCTGGTATTTTACACGACGAAGAAGAAATACTGCTTTTTGATGAACCCCTGGCCGCATTAGACCCGGCAATGGGAATGGCAGCGGTAGATTTGATCGACCAGATTTACCGTGAAAAAGAAAAAACGGTCCTGATCATCGAGCATCGTCTGGAAGATGTGTTATACCGCCATGTGGATCGTATCATCCTGATCGATGAAGGGCAGATCCAAATGGATGCCACCCCCGATGAGCTTCTGCGCTCCGGACTTTTAAAAGAACATGGTATCCGGGAGCCTCTTTATATCTCCGCTCTTAAGAATGCAGGAATCCATTTTTCAGAAGCCGAACACCTGGACAATATAGAAGAATTAGATATTGCTAAATATAAACAGGCTATTCTGGACGATATGAAAGCCGTAAAATCCTATCAGGCTCCGCCAAAGGACGAGCTTCTTTTACATGTTTCCCATGTTGACTTTTCTTATGGGGAGCGCAAAGTATTAGATGACGTCTCCTTTGATGTCCACCGCGGGGAGAAAATTGCGATCGTAGGCAAAAACGGCGCCGGAAAATCCACCATGGCTAAGATGCTCTGCGGAATCATCCGGCCACAAAAAGGCGAGATCAGCATGGGTGGCACAAACTGCATGAAACTTTCCATCAAGGAGATCGGAACCAAAATCGGTTATGTGATGCAGAACCCTAACCAGATGATCGTGAAAGATATCATTGCCGACGAAGTGCGCCTTGCCCTTACTTTAAACGGGTTTACCCAGGAGGAAATAGACAAACGGGTATCTAACACATTGAAAATGTGCAACCTGTATTCCATGCGCAATTGGCCGGTTTCCGTATTGAGCTACGGCCAGAGAAAGCGCGTTACCATTGCCGCTATCCTGGCGCTTCAGCCGGAAATCATCATCTTGGACGAGCCTACTGCCGGCCAGGATTATCATCGGTATACCGAGATCATGAGCTTCCTGGAAGACCTGAATCGCAATTATAATATCACTATTCTGTTTATCACCCATGATATGCACCTGGCTATCGAATACACAGACCGGGCTATCGTATTTGCCGACAGTAAGTGTATTGCCGATGATTACGTATTTAAAGTACTTTCCAACAGCAAGATCATTGAGCAGGCTAACCTAAAACAGACTTCCCTCGTTACATTGGCCAGACAGGCAGGTATCGAACCGGAAGCCTTTATCCGGCACTTTATAGAGACAGAAAGGGAGGAACGCGCACATGGACATGAGTAAACGGCTTTTTATCAATGTCATCCCAGGCAAAACCTTTCTTGACAAATTATCAGGCACTACAAAAGTCCGCCTGTTTTTTTCGCTGATCATACTCCTGATCGCCACATGGGATTTCCGGATCTTATTTCCGGTCCTTCTCCTTGGCATCGTAGGGCTGGTCTCCATCAAGCCAAACTGGAAACTGATCGGCGGCCTGTTAACGTTTATCCTTGTGGTCAATTTGTTTAACCTGTTTCTGATCTGGGTGGTCACACCGGATTACGGCAGGGATGTTGTGGGCGGATCAACCATCCTGTTTTCCGTAAGCTCCCGATACGTGGTCACGGCGGAAACCCTGTGGTACTTTTTGATCCGGCTTACCAAATTCCTTGCAAGCTTCATCGTTTCCCTGACCTTTATACAGGCGATCACCCCAAGTGAAATGGCTGCCGGGCTCTACTCTATCAAGATACCTTATAAGATCGCTACCATTGTTTCCATTGCATTCCGTTACATCCCTGATATCTCCAGAGATTTTTCGGATATCAAGATATCGATGCAGGCAAGGGGCATGGAGCTGGATTCCAAGCGGACAGGACTTTTTACCCGTTTAAAACAGTACATTTTAATCCTGATTCCCTTGATCATCATTTCCTTTGAAAGAGTAGGCAATATTGCCAATGCCATGGACCTTCGGGGATACGGAAAAGGCAAAACAAGAACCTACTATTCAGAACACGAAGAAACTCCAAACGACCGCCGGATGAAGGTATTTTATATTTTGATCTATCTTTCCATTCTGGCTGTTATCTTCTGCCGGATTGCATTTCCGCCAGAATTTCAGGTGTGGGCGCCATGGATATAAATTTTCAGCAATATTTTTTAGACCATTTATCTTTTTTGCAAAACTTAATACAAATTCCTTCTGTCTATGATGCGGAAACCATCACTGACAACGCACCCTGCGGTAAAGGCATTGCCGATGCCCTCGACTACATGACAAAACTGGCACAGCATGACGGTTTTGAAGTGCTTACTTATGACGGACATGCCATAGCAATCCGGTTAATGCCACATGCCGGTCACTGCAAGGAGCGCGTCGACATCGTGTCTCATCTGGATGTGGTGGAACCAGGACTGGGCTGGAGCGTTCCCCCTTTCTGCGGGGAAGTAAAAGACGGAAGGCTTTACGGAAGGGGGAGCCAGGATATGAAGGCTCCCGCTTTCCTTACTTATCTTGCCCTGAAACTGATCCAAAGCGAAGACCTTCCTTTAAAAAGAGAACTGCGGATCGTTTTAGGCAGCGATGAAGAACGCACCATGAACGACATGTTTTACTACGTGGATAAAGCCGGTATGCCTGCCTTCGCCTTTACGCCGGACGGTTTTTTTCCTATGGCGATCGGAGAAAAAGGCTCGCTGATGTGGCGCCTTTCCGGCAAATATGACGGCATCGTGGAGAATATGGACTGTGGTGTCCAATGCAATGTGGTTCCGCCCACTGCCCATGCTCTCCTTAAAAATAATCATTACACTGCCATGTTAAAAGAACTTGCGGCAAAAAACAGCATTTCCTGCACCGTATCGGAAAAAGATGGGAAAACTTATCTGGAAGTCACCGGAAAAGCAGCCCATGCATCCATGCCACAGGAAGGAAATAGCGCTACGGCTGCCCTGCTTTCCCTTTTAAAGGAATGCGGCGATCCGCTGATGGATAACCTCTATCAATGTTTTAAAGACTTTTACGGTCAATCCATCGGCATCACAACGCCAAGCGGTAATCCGGTTGATTTTACTATGAACCTTGGTATCTTCCGCATCGAAAACGGATCCTGCTATGGGGAAGTAGATGCCAGATACCCTTTTGGCATGACTTCCAAAGAGTGTACTGATAAACTGGCTTGCAAATGCGCCCTGGCATTATCCCTTGACTATGATTCACCGCCTACCATGAACGACCCGGATGATCCTTATGTCAGCATACTTTTATCCGTTTACCGGGAAAAGACCGGTGATCACAGCGAGCCGATCATTTCCGGCGGTGTATCCTATAGTAAGGTATTTGGCCATTGCGTTGCTTTCGGCCCTGCCGGTCCGGAAGAACCGCTTTTGGCACATCAGGCTGATGAATCCGTCTCCCTTGCTTATGCCGGAAAAGTCCTTGAAATCTATTATGAAGCCATGAAACGAATTGCGTTGATCTGAATAATCTACAACAATATTTATAGGAAAGGTAAATAAAAAAATGAAACCATGTATCGTCTGGCAGACAGACTTTGGATTAAAGTGGGGTGCAGTTGCCGCCATGCGGGGTGTCTGCAAACAAGTGGATCCTGCTTTGGAATGTGTGGACATCACCCACGAAATTGAACAGTATAACATATTAGCCGCATCACGGGAAATCATATATGTGGAGCCCTTTTGGCCTAAAGGTACCGTATTTGTATCCGTCGTGGATCCCGGTGTGGGCACCAGCCGCCGGGCCTGCGTGGCAAAATTAAATGATGGGAATTATATCGTAACTCCCGATAACGGAACCCTTACCCATCTCTTTTATCAGGTAGGAATTTCGGAAATCCGCGAAATTGACGAGACCGTCAACCGCTATCCCGGCACAGAGGATGTTTCTGTCTTCCACGGAAGGGATATTTTCGCATACACCGCCGCAAAACTGGCTGCAGGAATCATTGATTTTAACGGGGTTGGTCCTTCTTATCCCTTAGAGGAAATTGTCCTGTTTCGGCAGGATATGATCAAGGCACTGATAGACGGCCAGACCGTAAAAGGTATTGTTTCCAGTATCAGCGATCCTTTTGGCAGTATAGCCCTCAATGTTCTTTCCGGCGACTTTAAAGCGGCAGGTTTTTCTCATGGGGAAACCCTCCATGTAACCTTATCCAATAAGGAAACTATTTATTTTGAAAAAGACGTCCTCTATGAAAAATCTTTTGGATTTGTAGAAGTCGGCGACCCAATCTTGTTTGATTCCTCCACCAACTATATTGAACTCGGAATCAATCAGGGAAATTTCAGAGATCAGTTCCAGGTGAAATCCGGAAGTGATTTTACATTTGTCATTTCAAAATCGTAATGGAATATTCGCGGCAGGCAGTACATGCTGCTGTCTGCCGTATTATATATGATACGCTGCATACAGCTCTTCCCGATAACCCTGGTCAAACGCTATCTTCTCTAAATCATCATTTCTTCCGCTTCCTATGAGCTTTTTCATCAATTCTGCCAAACGATTTTCTCCTTCCGCCCTTCCTTCAATTTTTCCTTCTTCCTTTCCCTTAATCCTTCCTCTTCTCTCATACTGGTCAAATAATTCGCACACCTTAATCTCATCCTCCTCTTTCATCTGGCATTCTTCCAGCCATTTCTCCACATCCCCATCTTTAACCTTATCTCCTGACAGCACCCTGATCATCTTGATCAGTGCCGCTTTATGCTTTACTTTACGGTCAGAGCGGTAGCCATTCCCTTCCGCAAGAAAATCCACGACTATCCTCATGTCACTTGCAAAAAGCTCCCTCACCTCAGCAGGCAAATATCTCATTTCAAACATATGCACCGTGATGTCATCAATATATTTCCATGTGGTTTCCGAAATCTTCCGCCTTTTGAAAAGCTGTCTGCTGTCACAATTGTTTTTCCATTTAGCTTTTCCCCAATAAAGTACGAGTTCAACTACCGGAAACAGGTTTGGCATCTTGTTTTCATACTGCTCCCTGTAAAAACCGCCTATGTAGCCGATTTTTCTAAGCAGAATCTTCCCGTCCACCCTGCTCTGATTGGCAATCAAATACATCAGGTTGATACTGCCATCCAGCATCTCATACTTACACAAATCTTCATATTGGCTTCTTAATCTTTCCAGCCCCTGATATATGGTCTCGGTTGGTCCGGCCAGCAAAGACTTTTCATCGACCACCTTTTCCCCTTGATAAAGCAGCACATTGACCACGTCTGCCGCAATATCCGGATATGACACAAACTCCTTCTCCACCGTGTCCTTTTTTTCTCTTTTTCTCTCCATTCGCCCTCCTTCCATCGGCAAACAGGGATGTTCCCGCTTCTGCAAAAGGATTTACTCCC
>CAJULP010000006.1 GCA_910587295.1 uncultured Lachnospiraceae bacterium
AAAGGCGGAAGGCCCCTTGAAGACGACGAGGTAGGTAGGCCTGGGGTGTAAGCGCAGAGATGCGCTGAGCTGACAGGCACTAATAGGCCGAAGGCTTGGCCAGGAAGAGCGGAAGGTATATGCTTGGTGTTCGGTTTTGAAGGTATGGCTTGAAAAAAATAATTATTAGGTGTATACTAATGATTATTGTTATGGCCTGGTGGCTCAGTTGGTTAGAGCGCCGCCCTGTCACGGCGGAGGTCGTGGGTTCGAATCCCATCCGGGTCGTTAGAATGTACATTATATATGGGATCTTAGCTCAGCTGGGAGAGCATCTGCCTTACAAGCAGAGGGTCATAGGTTCGAGCCCTATAGGTCCCATTATTCCGCAAGTGGAATGGTAGTTGCCGATGTGGCTCAATTGGCAGAGCAGCTGATTTGTAATCAGCAGGTTATCGGTTCGAGTCCGATCATCGGCTTTTGATAGAAATATCATATGGATGGATTCCCGAGTGGCCAAAGGGGACAGACTGTAAATCTGCTGCAAATTGCTTCGGTGGTTCGAATCCACCTCCATCCATTAAATTGCGAAACAACATGACTAAAGTTGAGTAAAGGCAATTTAAATTTAATAACGCGGGGTGGAGCAGTCTGGAAGCTCGTCGGGCTCATAACCCGAAGGTCATAGGTTCAAATCCTATCCCCGCTATTCAAATGCCCAGATAGCTCAGTTGGTAGAGCAGAGGACTGAAAATCCTCGTGTCGCTGGTTCGATTCCGGCTCTGGGCATTTTTCTTGTGTTTTAGGGTATACTTATTATATGGGCCACTAGCTCAGGTGGTAGAGCACTTGACTTTTAATCAAGTTGTCCGGGGTTCGAGTCCCCGGTGGCTCATTTAATCTATCTATTTTATTTTGCATGTCATATATTATTCCACCACGAAAAGAATAAATATTAAGAAAACATAGTATTTTTGACTTGAACTGTTATGTATGGTACAATGGGCGTTAGCATAGAGGCTAGAATAGATATTGGCCAGTATGGCATAATGTATATAAATGGGAGAATGCATTATGAAAGAAAAGCATAAAAAGAAATTAGAGAAAGTGCGGAAACGTCACGAGCAGAGAAAAGAATTGTTTAAGCTTTATAAGGAATATGCTGCTGATATATTAAAGTCTGATAATTTCAAAAACACCAGAAATTATATTCAGCATGGTTCTATGTCTGTGCACAGTCATTGCATGGATGTAGCAAGAAAAAGCATTGCGATCAGTAAATTTTTAAGGATTCCATGTAATGAACGTGATTTGATCAGAGGTGCTCTTTTACATGACTATTTCTTGTATGATTGGCATAATAAGGATAGAGAAGACTATCAGATTTTACATGGATTTTATCATCCGGGTATTGCGCTTAAAAATGCCAGCAAGGAGTATAATTTAACGCCAAGGGAAAAGGACATTATCAAAAAGCACATGTGGCCGCTTACGGTCTCACCTCCCCGTTGCAGAGAAGCATGGATTGTGACTACTGCTGATAAGTATTGTTCTTTATTGGAAACATTGCGGCTCCGTAAAGGAAGCGGGAGGGTAAGGATAAAGGTAAGTAATTAAATATGGGTTTATATCATGATTTAAAAGAATATGGTGAGAGTGGTTTTTATCCTTTTCATATGCCGGGGCATAAACGTAATCTGCAAAGTGGCTGCTTATCCGGTTTGTATCAGATAGATCTTACCGAGATTGATGGTTTTGATAATCTTCATTGTCCAGAATCCATAATTATGAATGCACAGGAGCGTGCTGCACAACTTTATCATTCTGAAGAAACGTATTATTTGATCAATGGAAGCACATCAGGCATTTTGAGTGCAGTTTCAGCTGTAGCTTGTGGCGGGGATACGTTGTTGATTGCAAGGAATTGCCATAAAGCCGTATATCATGCGGCTTTTTTAAATCATATGGATCTTGCCTATGTGTACCCTGAAATATGTGAAAAATATGACATAGCAGGGGAAATAACTGCAAGGCAGATAAAAGAGAGACTTGATGCGATAAATCCTATGAGAAAAGTCGCCGGTGTGGTGGTTACTTCTCCTACGTATGATGGAATATGTTCTAATATAAGAGAAATTGGCGATCTGGTTCATCAATACGGGATACCGCTTATAGTAGATCAGGCACATGGCGCACATTTCGGGTTACATCCGTTGTTTCCGGAAAATGCTGTCTGCCAGGGGGCCGATTTGGTGATACACAGTGTGCACAAAACATTGGCAGCGCCTACACAAACAGCGCTTATTCATAAAAATGGCCTGCTGGTGGATAGCGAAAAGTTGAGGAGTTATCTTTGTATCTATCAAAGCAGCAGTCCCTCATATCCCCTTATGGCAGGGATAGATGAAGCGATACGCATAGCGGAAGATGAAGGAAAAGAAAGGCTTTCGCTATTGTTAGATTATAGAAAAGAGTTGATCAGCCATGTGGCAGGATGTAAGTATATCCGAATATGTCCGGATACAGAGCCAGGGAAACTGGTTATTTCTGTAAAGGGAACATCTATGACAGGGCAGCAACTGTATGATGTATTGAGAAGGAAATATCATTTGCAGATGGAGATGGCATCCGGCACATATGTGCTTGCAATCTTATCTATGATGGATACAAAAGAAGGGTTGAAACGTTTATCAAAGGCACTTTGTGAGATAGACAAGGAACTTTACAGTTTGGAAATTGAAAAATTTCTGCTTGTTCATTCAAAAAAAGTGCCGGAAAAACGCCTGGAGCTATGGGATAGCTTTTTGAAAACATATGAGGAAGAAGACTTGGATTGTGCATTAGGCAGGATTGCTGCGGAATTCGTGAATCTATATCCACCCGGGATTCCGCTTTTAGTGCCTGGTGAGGTGATATCTGCACAGTTTGTGGATATGATCAAAGAATATCAAAAAAAAGGCTATACGGTGCAAGGAGTCAATGATAAGAAAGTGAAAGTGGTCGTTTAGAAATAACCTAGAAGGAGGATTAGGTTAGTATGCGTAAAACAAAAATAATATGTACAATTGGACCTGCCAGTGAAAGTGAGGAGAAGCTTCGGGAGCTGATACTTGCGGGAATGAATGTGGCAAGATTCAACTTTTCCCATGAAACGCATGAAAAGCACAAAAAAATGTTTGACAGGGTGATTAAGGTCAGCAATGAACTGGGAATCCATGTCGCTACATTGCTTGACACAAAAGGACCGGAGATTCGCTTAAAGGATTTAGAAGGGGGCCGGGCAGAGCTTGTCAGCGGGCAAAAATTTATATTAACAACAGAAGATATCCTTGGGAATCAGGAGCGGGTGGCAATTACCTATAAGAACCTGAAAAATGACATTTCTGCGGGAACAACGATTTTAATAGATGATGGTCTGATTGAAATGGTTGTGGACGGGATTGAAGATACCGATATAATATGTACAGTGATAAATGGCGGCCCGATTTCAAACCATAAGGGTGTTAATGTGCCTGGAGCAGTGTTGTCAATGCCTTATATCAGTGAGGCAGACAGAAGTGACATTATGTTTGGATGCGAAATAGGATATGATTTTCTTGCTGCTTCTTTTGTCAGGTGCAAGGAAGATGTGCTGGAAATCCGGAAAATTCTGGATGACTGCGGCAGTCATATGAAGATTATTGCAAAGATTGAAAACATGCAGGGGATACACAACCTTGAGGATATTCTTTCCGTTGCTGACGGTATCATGGTGGCGAGAGGAGATATGGGGGTGGAAATTCCTATGGAAGAAGTGCCAATAGTACAAAAGCAGATGATCAAAATGGCAGAGGCACAGGGGAAGCATGTCATTACTGCAACCCAAATGCTGGAGTCCATGATCAAGAATCCAAGGCCCACAAGGGCAGAAACCACAGATATCGCCAATGCGATTTATGACGGAACAACGGCGATCATGCTTTCGGGAGAGAGTGCAGCCGGTTTATATCCGGTGGAAGCCGTCAGGACCATGGCAAAGATTGCCGAAAGGACGGAGAAGGATATTGATTATAAAGGAAGGATGAAAAAAAGAGAAAATATAACTGACTTTGATGTGACCACAGCGATTTCCCATGCCACTTGTACCACCGCCGCCGACTTAAAAGCAGCGGCTATCATAACGGTTACAATTTCTGGGTTTACAGCAGGTATGATCGCACGCTATAAGCCTTGCTGTCCGGTCATTGCTTGTAGTGTAAGTCCGGGGGTTTGCAGGCAGCTGGCTCTTTCATGGGGAGTAACGCCTATATGGATTGCAAGGGAAAGTACTGCGGATGATTTATTTGAAGTTGCAGTCTGCGCAGCACAGAAGGCGGGTTATATAAAAAAAGGTGATACCGTTGTTCTCACGGCAGGGGTTCCCCTTGGGGTTGCGGGAAATACTAATATGCTTCGGGTTGTTGAGGTTTAAATTTCATGGGGAAAATGGTATACTTAATGGGGAAGAGTTCTACGGGTAAGGATACTGTTTACAGATGCCTTCTTTCATGGAAAGAAGGTAATCTAAGAAGGATAGTACCTTATACCACAAGGCCCATACGGCTTGGGGAGGAAGATGGAAAAGAATATCATTTCACGGATGATACCGGATATGAGGATTTGGAAGCTAAGGGCAGCGTTATTGAGGCTCGCGCCTACCATACATATCACGGCATTTGGCGTTATTTTACAGTGGATGATGGAAAAATCAACCTTGACCATGAGAATTACTTGATTATAGGAACACTGGAATCTTATGTGAAAACAGTCCAGTATTTCGGGAAAGAGAAAGTGATACCGGTTCTTTTGGAATTGGATGACGGTGTCAGGCTGCAAAGGGCCCTCAACAGGGAAAGAAAACAGGAGCATCCGCGTTATGAGGAGCTTTGCAGGAGATATTTGGCTGATGCAAAGGACTTTTCAGAGGAAAAAATAAAATCAGCAGGAATCACAGGAAGATTTTTAAACGATAATTTTGAGAAATGCATTGCACAGATAAAAATATATATTCAAAATAACCTGTAAAAGGGAGGTGGCCTGTTTGGATATTAAAGTGAATCAAACAATGCCTGTGGCACAGCCGGAGACGGCGGCCCCGGTGCGTGAAACAGATGGATCCTTCAAATTCACGCTGGTCAGTCACGTTGAAGAGCAAGAACTTCAGGCAAGGCTTGGCGCACTAATGGAACAGATTAGCGAACAGGGGGATAAGCTTGCTAAAAAACGGGATATCAGGGATATGAAAAGATACCGCGGTCTGATCAAAGAATTTATGAATGAGATCATTAACCGTTCTCATTCCTTCAGTCGCGAAAATTTTCTTGACCGGAAGGGAAGGCACAGGGTTTATGGAATCATACGCCTTGTGGATGAAAATCTGGATGAGCTGGCAAAGGAGCTTATGAAGGATGAGAAAGACCACTTGGCTATTTTATCTAAGATAGGGGAGATCAGAGGACTTTTGCTGGATATTTTTACGTAAGATAAATGACTGGCACAGATGACAGGATACAGGAAGGTATGGGGGATCATATGAGCAGATTTGTTGATATTGTGGGACAGGAACAATTAAAGGAACATTTGCAGAATGCCGTCAGGCTGAATCAAGTTTCTCATGCCTATATCATCAATGGAGAGAGAAGCTCCGGTAAGGAATTTATTGCCAAGGTTTTTGCAATGGCATTGCAGTGCGAAAACAGGCAGGATGGTGAGCCTTGCCAGGAGTGCCATTCCTGCAGGCAGGCGTTAAGCGCCAATCAGCCGGATATTATTTTTATTAGCCATGAAAAACCGGGAACCATCAGTGTGGATGATATCAGGAGACAAATCAACAACGATATTACCATTAAACCTTATAGCAGCCCCAAAAAGATCTACATTTTAAATGAAGGGGAAAAGATGACGGTTCAGGCCCAGAACGCTCTTCTAAAAACTTTAGAGGAACCGCCGGAATATGCCGTGATCTTGATCTTGACAACAAATGTGGATTCCCTGCTTCCTACCATCTTAAGCAGGTGCGTGGTTCTTAATATGAAGCCTGCTAAGGATGCGCAGGTGAAAAAGTTTCTGATGGAGACCATGCAGATACCGGATTACAAGGCAGATATATGTACTGCTTTTGCAAGGGGGAATCTGGGGAAAGCAAAGATGCTTGCAGGCAGCGAGGAGTTTGATAAGGTAAAGGAAGAAGCAGTCACGCTGTTGAAATACATTAATGAGATGGAGATGCATGAGATTGTTTCTGCCATTAAGAAGATAAATGAATATAAATTTGATGTAAATGATTATCTGGATATTCTTTCTGTGTGGTATCGGGATGTGCTGCTGTTTAAAGCGACCCATGATGTAAATCACTTGATTTTCAGAGAGGAAATACAGTATATTAGAAGGGTGGCAGACAGGAGTACTTACGAGGGCATTGAAAAGATTATTGATGCACTTGAAAAGTCGAAGCAGCGCCTTGTGGCAAATGTAAATTTTGATCTGGCCATGGAATTGCTGCTTTTGACTATCAAAGAAAATTAAGTGGGGTAAATAGATTTATGACAATGGTGATAGGT
Organism: uncultured Lachnospiraceae bacterium; assembly: GCA_910587295.1. GTDB lineage: Bacteria > Bacillota > Clostridia > Lachnospirales > Lachnospiraceae > Suilimivivens. The sequence continues at coordinate 6,558 of CAJULP010000006.1, forward strand.
GTGCGTTTCCGCACAGCGGGAAAAATATATTTTTTTAATCCGGGGAAGCTGAATATTAAGCGGGGAGACCATGTGATCGTAGAAACGGCAAGAGGGATAGAATACGGTACTGTGGTTGGGGATCCGAGGGAGGTTGAAGATAAAAAGGTGGTACAACCTCTAAAGCCTGTCCTGCGGATCGCAACTTCGAGGGATGATGAGCAGGAGGCTGCAAATAAGAAAAAGGAAAAAGAAGCTTATAAGATCTGCCTGGAAAAGATCCAGAAGCACGGTCTTGAGATGAAATTGATAGATGCGGAATATACGTTTGACAATAATAAAGTGTTATTTTATTTTACAGCGGACGGGCGCATCGACTTCAGGGAGCTGGTCAAAGACTTGGCGGCTGTGTTTAAGACAAGAATTGAACTGCGGCAGATTGGTGTCCGTGATGAGACGAAAATTTTGGGGGGCATTGGTATCTGCGGAAGGGAACTGTGCTGTCATAGGCATTTGTCAGAATTTGTTCCTGTTTCTATTAAAATGGCAAAAGAACAGAACTTATCTTTAAACCCTACAAAAATTTCAGGTGTTTGTGGCAGGCTGATGTGCTGTCTAAAGCATGAGGAAGAGACCTATGAGGAGTTAAACCGCAGGCTTCCCAATGTAGGTGACCACGTGACCACAGAAGACGGGCTAAAGGGTGAAGTGCACAGTGTGAATGTGTTAAGGCAGCTTGTTAAGGTAGTGGTGGAAGTTGGGGATGAAAAGGAGATTCATGAGTACCGGGTAGAGCAGCTCCGCTTTAAAAGAAGGCATAAGCATAATAAGGTTGATGTGCAGAATGAAGAGTTGAAAGAGCTGGAAAAGCTTGAAAAAGAAGAAAGAAGATCAAAACTTGATGATAATTAGGTTTTGGGCCGGAGGATGGGTAATTGGTTACGCTGAAGGAAAATGAGCGAATCGACGATTTACAGAGAAATCATTACAGGATCATCCAGGATCCGGGGCGCTTTTGCTTTGGTATGGATGCAGTGCTGCTTTCTGGGTTTGCCTTTGCAAAAGAAGGCGACCGGGTTTTGGACCTTGGAACCGGAACCGGGATTATCCCGATTTTGATGGAGGCAAAAACGGATGCGGCGCATTTGACCGGACTGGAAATCCAGGCTGACAGTGCTGATATGGCAAGGAGAAGCGTACGGCTGAACCATCTGGAAGAAAAAATAGAAATAATTACAGGGGATATCAAAGAAGCAGTCAGTCTGTTTGGCGCTGCTTCTTTTGACGTTGTGACATGTAATCCGCCTTACATGACAGAGCATCACGGACTGACAAATGCCAGAGCGCCTAAAGCGATTGCAAGGCATGAACTGTTATGCACTTTAGAAGATGTGATTTCCCAGGCAGCAAAGCTTTTAAGGCCGGGAGGGAACTTTTTTATGGTTCACAGGCCTTTTAGGCTGGTGGATATATTTGTATTGCTGAGAAGCTATCATTTAGAGCCGAAGCGTATGAAAATGGTGTATCCTTTTGTGGATAAAGAGCCTAATATGGTGTTGATACAGGCAAACCGGGGTGGGAAGGCGCGGATAACGGTGGAGAAGCCGTTGATCGTGTATCAAAAGCCGGGGATGTACACAGAAGAAATTTACGATATTTATGGATATTGACAAAGCTCTTGGCAGTTTTGGTGGAGAATGCTTATGGTTTTTAAAAAGAAGCTGGTCTTGTTCCTATTTTGTTCTTTTTTTATCGCAGCATGCGGGCAGAAGGCAGCGACTGTAAATGTGGAAACGGTTGTTTCGCAAGATGTAGAAATTGTACAGGGGAACGGGGAACAGGCAGAGGATGAAGAACAGAAACCTGACCGGAAGACAGAGGGGATTAATTCGGTAAAAGTGGAGAAGGTACCGCAGGAAAATAAGGAGGAAGAATCATTTGCTCCAAAACGTCCAAAGGTAAAGGGAATATTCGTTACAGGCGCCATGGCAGGAACTGACAATGTGGAAAACCTGATAGAGCTGGTTGACAGGACGGAGTTAAATGCTATGGTCATTGATATTAAAAATGATGAAGGCAGAGTCACTTACGAAATGGAAACGCCGCTGGTAAAGGAGTTGGGGGCTGCCAAAAGATACATACGGGATATGGATGCCCTGGTGGAAAAATGCAAAGAAAAAAATATTTACCTGATTGCAAGGATTGTTGCTTTTAAGGATCCTTATTTAGCCGGCGTAAAGCCGGAATGGTGCGTCCATAATAAGGATGGAAGCCTATTTACCGATAAGTCCGGGCTTGCCTGGCTGAATCCGTACCAGCATGAGGTGTGGGATTATCTGATGGAGATTTCTAATGAGGCTTTGGCAGTTGGATTTGACGAGATTCAGTTTGACTATGTCAGGTTTTCCACTGATAAGGGTATGGAAAATGCGGATTTTGGCTCGGAGTGGGAAGAAACGGACCGAAGGAAGATCATTACGGAATTTGTCCGGTATGCGGCGGAACAGATTCACGAAGCGGGAGGAGCTATTTCCGCTGATGTCTATGGAGTGGTGATTGATAGCAAAGAAGATCAGAGGATCGTGGGGCAGGATTACAGGGAGCTGTCCAGGTATCTGGATTATATCAGCCCTATGATCTATCCCTCCCACTATGGTCCATATAATTATAATATTCCGGTACCGGATGCGGAGCCTTATCGCCTGGTACTTACGGCAATGCAGTCTTCCAGGAAGGTACTGGCAGGAATTTTACCGAATACGGTATCAGGAAACAATCTGGCAGAAAACACAGTATCAGGGAATGACATGGAGGGGTATTGCACGGAAGAATATTCTATGGAAGAAATTGCCGGGCTGCAGCCGGAAGAAGGGATCAGGGTACAGGTGCGGCCATGGCTGCAGGATTTCACGGCTACTTGGGTAAAAGGACATATCTCTTATGGGGCAGATGAGATCAGGGATCAGATCCAGGGAGTGTATGATGCGGGATATGAAGAATGGATTTTATGGAATGCATCAAACCGTTATACCGAGGATGGGCTTTTAAAAGAAGAATAAGTGCAGAGGGAAAATACGTATGACAGGAACATTGTTTTTGTGCGCAACGCCGATTGGAAATTTAAAGGATATGACGCCCAGGGTTGTTGATACGCTGAAGGAAGCGGACATGATTGCGGCAGAGGATACCAGGAACAGTATTAAGCTGTTAAATTATTTTGACATCAGAACGCCCATGACAAGCTATCATGAGTATAATAAAGTGGAAAAGGCCGATCAAATAATTGGATGGCTTCATCAGGGAAAAAATATAGCCCTCATAACGGATGCGGGAACACCGGCAATCTCCGACCCAGGGGAAGTGCTGGTGGCCAAATGCCTGGAAGCAGGGATTCCGATAACATCCCTTCCGGGATGCTGCGCCTGTATCACGGCACTTACACTTTCCGGGCTGCCTGCAAGAAGATTCTGCTTTGAAGGCTTTTTACCGGCAGATAAGAAGGAACGAAAATCAATATTGGAAGAACTGAAAAGGGAAACCCGGACTATTATTCTTTATGAAGCGCCCCATCATTTAAAAAAGACGCTTGGTGAACTTTTGGAATGTCTTGGGGATAGGAGAGTCACCCTTTGCCGGGAATTGACGAAAAAATTTGAAACTGTTTTTCCTACTACTTTGGAAAAAGCTGCTGAATTTTATAAAGAAAATGAGCCTAAGGGGGAGTATGTTCTTGTCCTTGAAGGAATCAGCCGCAGAGAGCTGGCTAAGGAAAAGCAGGGGGAGTGGGAAAAGCTGACTTTGGAAGAGCATATGCAGGTTTATGAAGAGCAGGGTGTGGAGAGAAAGGAAGCCATGAGGAAGGTTGCATCGGACAGAGGAATCAGTAAGCGGGAGGTCTATCAGGGGCTTTTGCAGTAGTTCTTCTAATTTGAGAGGACAGCGCATATGGTGTAAAAAAGCGAAGAGGTAAGGCTTTGTTAAATTATATCTGGGCGGCAATGATTATTTTAGGCGTCATATTTGGCGCAATAACGGGAAGCATGAAGGAGGTCACGGAAGCGGCATTGGACAGTGCCGGTGAAGCGGTCTCCTTATGTATTACTATGGCAGGGGTGATGGCACTGTGGGTGGGGCTGATGGAAGTGGCAGAAAAGTCGGGGCTTTTGCTAAAGCTTACCAATACGCTGTCGCCGTTTGTGTCGTTTATGTTTCCAAGGATTCCTAAGGGGCATAAGGCAAGGGATTATATTTCCACAAATATTATTGCAAATATTTTGGGATTGGGATGGGCCTGTACGCCGGCAGGGCTTAAAGCAATGGAGGAGCTTGCGAAGCTGGAGGAGGAGAGGGGAACGGCAGGGTATGTGGATAATAACAGGAAGGTTAAAAGCAGCGGTGCAGAATCGGCAGGCGGGCAGGGCAGGGGAAGTCTGAGGAGCGGTTCAGGAGAGGCGAATGGCAAGAAAGAAAAGAGGGAACGTGTTGCAAGCAACGAGATGTGTACGTTTTTGATTTTGAATATTTCTTCTTTGCAGTTGATACCGGTGAATATGATTGCTTACAGGCAGCAGTACGGCAGCGTGAACCCGGCGGGGATTATTGCGCCGGCGATTGTGGCGACATTTGTGAGTACGTTGATGGCGGTGGTGTATTGTAAGGGGGAGGATAGAAAGCGGAGAGTATAAGGCTCTCTGCTTTTGTTTGCCCAGCATGGACAGTAATCTAACGGGTTAAAGTCGTGTGTTCTGCAAGCTGTCAACAGCTTGCCAGCAGTGAGCTCCGTAGCAAGCATCCAGTGCTTTTGGGTGACCGATTGCGCTGAAGCGATGTATGCTTATGCGAAATGGGTGCAAGTTAGCAGTCCGTAACATTAAGTGAATCCTGTAGCATCGCTACCTTAGACCCTTCGAGGACAAAAGGGAGTCGAGTCATTGGCTTTTTTGTTATTCTGTATTTTTTTGATGCCTCAAACGGGGGTTTTCCGTAGAATCAATTGGAGGACATACCATCAAATAGCGTTCATTGCGAAGCCTGCTCTTTTACAGATTGAAACTGCTTGCGATACTGATTTGGGGTCATCTCCATACGCTTTTTAAACAGTCGGTTAAAGTAGGAGTATTCCGAATAGCCAATTTGTTCAACAATATTTTGAATTGGAAGAGTTGTCTCACGAAGCAGACGGCAGGCAGCATCCATGCGTTTTTTAATAATCAATTCTGTAAAAGTTATTCCTGTTTCTTTTTTAATTAAAATTGATAAGTAATTTGGCGTGATATGGAACTGTTTAGCAAGAGTTGTAAATTCTATTTCGGAAGTATATTGCGTATCAATAGCTCTGAGAATAAGCGATATTGTTGAAGCGTTGGGCACAGAACTATTTTGTTCATTTGCAGTCAATATCTTTTCCATAGATGTAAATATGTCAGGTATAGATGTATATTGCTGGCCTAACTGTGCATAATTTTGGTAATCCAGAGCATTCTCAAAATCTTTGTGGGCACTTTTGACGGTCAGAACAAGATTGTTATACAGAGAAGCGATTTCATCCAGCATTAGAGTCTGGCTGTAAATAATCAGATCCCGGAACACAAGGTGAAGTTCTTTTTGGTTGATAGTGTTCAGTGCGGTTGAAAAACGACGTAGAAGTTGATTCTCCTGTTTAGGTTGGCGTTGCGGATGATAGGGGAGCGGCTGTGAGTCCTGCCGGAGGCAGTTCGTTCTTGCGGCAATTTCAGATTGAGAGAAACGCGCAGAAAAGGGTTCTTTTATGGAAGAGAAGCAGCAATATCCTGTCCTGTCTTTTTCAGGCCAATCTTGTTGTGCAATCCACTTAGCAGCATTTTCATGGTCTGTATCGGAAAAGAGTAAAAAAGTTTCCTGCATGGAACCGGTCCGAAAACAGACATGCGAGAAAAGACCTTCCTCTGATATAACTGTAAACAGAGGAATATTCCTGTGTTCGGACAAGATATGAGTGATAAAAGCTACATAGGCATGCTGCTCCCGAATTCCAAGCAGAGACATGGAACTTTGGATGCTTTGCATATTCTGACCAGATAGTAGGCTGAACAATGCATTGATATAATGGCTGTTGTTATGTTCCTGGTCTAACTGGTGGCTCATTTTGTTCAACAGACGGATTAAATCATCTCGCTTGACTGGTTTGAGCAGATAGTCCGAAACCCCAAGGCGTAATCCCTGTTGCACATAGGTAAATTCATTATAGCCGCTGACACACACAATGAGCATTTTTTCGTTCAATTTGTGTAATTCTGTAATCAGTTCCAGTCCGTTCGTTCTTGGCATGCGGATATCTGTGAATACCACATCAGGTTTAAGGTCATGTGCCATCTTTAAGGCAGAGACTCCGTCTTCTGCTGTTCCAACAATACAGAATCCATGTTCTTCCCAGACAATTATTTTACGCAGAACAACTAATGCATAGGGTTCGTCATCCGCCAATAATACTTTATACATTCTTAATTTCCTCCCTTATGGGAAAAGAGACTATTACGGTAGTCCCATTTCCCTGTGTACTGTCTATATTTAGGCATACACTATTACCATACAGAAGATGAAGCCTCCGGGCAAGGTTCGAAAGCCCGATATGCTGTTCATTTTCAAATTCCTCTATACGGTCAAGCTGGCTCTCATAGATGGAAGTGCGGATTTCTTCCAGACGCTGGGGAGGGATACCGATACCATCATCATGAACAGTATAAATCAGCCTATCTTCAAGAACCTGTACATAGATTTCAATCAGCCCGGTTCCGGGTTTCTGTTCAAGACCATGCTGGACAGCATTTTCAACAAGGGGCTGTAAGAACATTTTATTTGTTTGAACAGGCAGCGCGGCATTTTCCGCATGGATATTTATTGTCATCCTTCCTGCAAAGCGTTTGGAAATAATCAGAGCATATTCACGTACATAGGAGAGTTCTTCTTCTACGGTGACAATGGAACTTTCTTTGACTGCATAGCGAAATATAGAAGAAAGTGACTCAGCCATTTCGGCAATCTCCCAGGAATCGTTTTCAAGTGCCATTCCACGGATGCAGTTAAGTGTGTTGTATAAAAAATGGGGATTGACTTGATTGCGGTATGCCAGAATCTCCATTTTTTTTTGTGTAATCTCAGCGGCAAGACGACAGTTCTCCAGATAACGTAATTTACTATTTTTCTGTTCAAGTTCATCCAGCATTCGGTTCATGAAATAGATCATCTGCCCCAGCTCATTATCTTCTTTTATGGGAAAGCGGACTGCAGTTTGGTTCGTTGGAACCCATTTCATAAATGCTCCGATTCTGCTTATAGGAATAAAGATTTTATTCCGTAGAAGTTGAAAAAAAAGAACCATAAAAATCAGCATGACGAAAGCAGTAATTACAATCATTCGTAGAATCGGGTAAATGATATTGCTGATGATATTGGAGGGCAGGATACTGTACAGTGTCCAGCCAGGATTATCAATGCTGTTGGAAAGCTTTACAACAGAAGGAGCGTTCAAAATTTCTTGTAGGGTCTGTTTATCTACAATATCTGTTTTTGTGGAAATAAAAGGGTAACCATTTTGGTCTGTCAGTATGATAATGCTGTTTTCGTAACTTTCCGCAGCGAGGATGTTCTTTTGTAGGAGTTCTGTCTGGAAAGTAAAAACAGTATATCCTAATTGTTTTCCCAGAGTACGGGAAGGAAGCCGCATGCGGTATACCGGTGATATTGCGCAGTAACAGTTGTTTAATATGGAAATATCGGTATCTTGATAAATCGAAGTGACAATATTTACATTAGCCTGACGCAGTTCTTCCGGAAGCCCATTAATGGAAAAATAATTATAACGGCTGCCCCATAAATATACGCCTTCCATATCAAAAATAGCTATTCCGGCAAGATCATCTGTCAGAAATGCACTAGCAGAGACAGAACGGAGATTGTCGGAAAGGGAAAACGCTGTCAAATTAGAACCATCCTCAAACAGGGATTGGATGGTAGGGGAATAGTTAAAGGTGTATAAAGCATTGTCAACTGCTTGGGAGAACTGCTGTAGTTGTTCTGTCATCTGGTTGTGTATGCTGCTGATTACGTTGTCAGCAATAGTTAGATTGGTTTTGTATACCATGCCGACAAAAATACCATAAGTAATGAGCCAGATAACAAAAAAAAGAGTCAGCATCCAAAAAAAGGTCATTAACAACGAATGCTCACGCGGTACATGCTTTTTTAACATCATGTTTCCCCCTTTAATATTTGACAGTAAATGAATTAGTCATGCTAACCAAATAATACTGTATAATTACTTTAGCTGTCAATAAAAAGACAGATTTCGTCAATTCTGGAACATAGTTATTAGACTTAATGCACAGTAAAATATAGACATAAAAGGAAAAGGAGGCATAACATGAAAAAGAAGTTTTTAGCAATTTTGCTGAGCATGGCAATGACAACAACATTGCTGGCAGGCTGTGGAGGCGGCGGGAATAGCGGAAGTGACGGAAGTGGTGAAAACACCGGAAGTGATGAAAGCAGCGAAAGCGCCGGGAATGATGAGAGTGACACGTCTGATGAGAGCGCGCCAGATGAGTATCGCGAGCCGTTGGCTCTGACCGTATATTCAGATATTGCGATCTTTGACGGCGAACAGTCTGGGTGGTTTGCACAGATGCTGAAAGACAAGTTTAATGTATCAGTCAACATTGTTTCAGGCTCGTTGGACGCGAATGCATTTAATGCGGCTGTTGCTGTCGGAGAGCTGGGAGACATTGTCCAGTTCAGTGATTTAGGAGAGAATTTTGTCACTGCATTAAAGGCGGATCTTCTCATGGATTTGGACGAACTGGATTTGTCTGTTTATCCGACCCTGACTACTTATTTTTCTGAGTCCATGCAGAGGGTATCAGACTTCTGTGCAACGCATGATATGGAAGGAACGTATGGATTTAACAATGACGTGGCGATGGAGAGCGGCGAATGGGATAATTTGCGAGACCCTACTTATGCACTGCAGGTTCGTTATGATGCGTGGGATGCAGCCGGAAGACCAGCGCTTACATCTCTGGAAGGCTTGCCGGAATTCCTTCAGACGCTTCAGGAAGCAGTACCGACAACGGAGGATGGAGAAAAAGTATATGCTTACGGCGGTTTTCCAGACTGGGAAGACTGTATAATGAAATTCAGCTGGGATTACATGACCTATTATGGCTACAGGGAAGCTGATTTTCTTGGTGTAAATTATGAAACCGGCGATATTGTAAACCCACTGGAGGAAGATAGCTTGTATTATAAAGCATTGAAAGTGAATAACCAGTTGTACAGAATGGGACTGTTTGATCCGGAATCCGTATCGCAGGACTTTAATTCTTATTCCAGCAAATTGGATGCAGGCCGTTATCTGATGACCCCATGGGGATGGGCTACAAATGGTTTCAATACAAAAGAGAGAGCAGAAAAGGAAATTGGATTTGTAGGATTTATATTTGAGGATTCAACCCCCCAGCAGCTGACGGCTTCTACAGCAGGAGGCAAGGGGGTGTGGGCGATTGGTGCAAACTGTGAGAATCCGGAACGTGTACTGGAAATTATCGAATGGCTTTGCACGGAAGAAGGCATCATTTCTTGGGTTTATGGACCACAAGGGCTGACTTGGGATTATGGTGAGGACGGAGTACCTTATGTTACGGAATTTGGATGGGAATGCTTGGAAAATGGAGATGGAACTACCATGCCTGCAGAGTACGGCGGAGGCACTTACTCGGATGGCGGCATGAGATTTGATCTCTCCACACTGATGTTAGAGCAGATTATTCCTGGAAAAACATACTCTTTTTCATATAAAGGATGGCCTTGCTACGAAGAGCGTTATTCGACAAATCTTTCAGAAGCATGGAGTAAAAATTATGCAGACGGAGCTAAGACGACTGTAGAATTGTATAAGGAAAAACTTGATGTAGTATTGGTTTCTCCTGAAGCATTCAGCTGGACTTATCCAACCATGAGCGATGACGCTTTGTCTAACCGTGCCCTGTTTGCACCAGTAATGAAAGAAGGCAGTTGGAAGTGTGTATACGCTGAAACTGATGAGGAATTTGAACAACTATGGAGCAATATGGTTGCTACCTGCAAGAGCTATGGGTATGATTCCTACGTGGAAGAAAAGGTGGAAGACATCAATGAATGTTTGGCTGCTTGCGGAATAGTAACAGAATAATGATTCCCTGTTTTAAAACATGACAGACTCTCAGACCTGAAATATATAGAAGAAAATGCCTGTTTATTCTCGGTTAACAATGGCAAGATATATCTCAAAGTATTTTAGTGAACCAGTATAGTTTATTCAGGTCAGTATATTATAGGATAAAAACAGGTGCATTGAGAGTAAGGATGGGATTTGATTATGAAACGTTTGTGGATGGCTACAATAGGTATAACAATTTTATTTTCCGGTGCGGTGGTTGGATGGGCGTACACAAAGATACATACAAAGATACCTACAAAAGAGGCTTGTCAGTTTAATTATTTTTATGACTGTGGTGCACTGCCTGCTGTCTGGGATACAAGCCAGCCGATTATGCAGACCATTACAGAAGCAACAAATTGTAAGCCTGTATTGGTTCATCCGAAAGAAGATGCAGACGCAAAATTGAATCTCATGATGAATTATGAGAACTTGCCAGATTTAATCACAACAGGGAATACAGAACTTCTGAAAGAAATGATTGACAAAGGATTGGTATGGGAATTGGAAGAATTTTTACAGACCTATCTGCCGGACTCGCATCTGCTAAAGGATTATCCTCAGGATGTAAAGGCGGCGCTGACTGCAAGGGATGGTGGCTGGTATTCTTATGCTAGCCATATTGCCTCCAACGATGCGGATGCTATATGGGGAGTACCGGATTCGCAGGCGGAATATCTGGAAGGATTGAAATATGCGAATCAGTTTTCAATTTTCTTCCGTACAGAATATTTAGTGCAGTTAGGAATCAATGTTAAGGATATCGACACGGAAGAAAAGCTGCTTGAGACATTACAGCTGATTGCAGAAGCAGAATTGAAAAATGAAGCAGGCCAGTCGGTATTCCCTCTGATGATACATGGCAATCAGTATCAGACATTCACGACACAGGCACTTGAAATGCATTTTGGCGTACTTCCAGTGGATCGGAACGGTAATTATCAAAGTATCTATTATAATAAGAACTACAAGCATGTAATGAGTTTCCTGAATCGGTGCGCACAAAAGGGCTACATCACAGAAAGCATGATTGCTATGGATGAACCAACGTTTATTGCATTGTGCGATGATGGACGTGTGGCTTGTTACATTGGCGGACTGTACGCTTTGCATGGTAACCTTGACGCAGACTGGTGTACGCCAGGACCGGTGCAGTCCAGCATGGGGGATCGACCGGTATTTGGTTTGCCCTATGAGCTGGTTGCAAGCACAGGGTGGCTGCAGACTGTGGTTTCCAAACAGACAGAGTATCCGGAAGAAATTGCCGTTTTTCTGGATTATATGACCAGCCGGGAAGGCATGCTGGTTCATATGTATGGGATAGAAGGCGAAGATTATTACTGGGATAAGAATAACTTGTTGCACCGCACGGAAGCTGGCGCGGCAAAGGTCGAAGACTGCATTTCCGGTATGCAAGGGTTCTGGGGCTTTCATTATGGTTCTTTTTCCAATTCGGTTCAGTGGGTGGATTTAAGTGAAGTGAGCGATATTAGAACAGCTTTCGGAACTTCAGACAAGGTGTATCTATATGATTTGGATCTTCTCAGCTATCCGGTAGATTATGTCTCACCGGACAGTAAGGAAGCCTATATTGCGAATGAAGTGAAACTTTATGCGGAACAAGTGCAGAACAGCCTTTTATTTGCGGAGGATGATGTTGCGTTTGAGGAAATGTATACAGAATTTCTTGATCAGCTGGACAGGCTTGGATTACGCAGATATGATTCCTATATTGATAAGGCAATTCAGAAAAATTATGAAACCTATGGGGAAAAAATCGTAGACATTAACGAGAGAGATGTTTTTGATTAAGAACAAAGAAGGGGGTAAAAATGAAGAAAAAGGCGGGAACTCTTCTGGTCCTGATGATTATGATTACATTATTTTCACTTTTCCAACCGGCTGTAAAAATATATGTTCATAGTCAGGCGGGAGAGGGAGCAGGCATTTTTCCAGATACGATAAGCCTGATGAATATTGTAACGAAAGAAGCGGCAGGATTACCGGTTGAAACCATTCCTGCATTAGGATTAATGAATACAGGCAGATGGATATTGATGGCGGGAATGTTGTTCCTGATGATTGGAGTTGTATTGGCTTTGGGCAGAAAAAAAGGATGGATACAAGCAGCCCTGGTAACAACCTGCATGGCTTTGGGGCTTCTTGCTACTTTTATGGTTCAACTGATGAACCTTTCAAAATCTTTGCTGTTTGAGTTGTTGCTGGATGAAATACAGGTATGGGCGTATGTTCCGATAGTAACGGCTGTTTTGCAGATTTTGTTTGTGTTGTTGATTATGAAAGACTGTAACAAACTTGAAATTGGGGATCGGGTCTGGCGAAAACTTGGGGGAATACTAGCGATTGGAGCTATATTGTGTGTGTTGCTGCCGACATTTTTAATAAAGGTACCGGATTCAGTCACTGGAATAGCCTCTGACGCAGAAGCGATGAACCGAAGTGTTTCAATTTTGCAGCAAATGCTCGGAAATGAGCCTTCTCTGTCAGAAATTGCAGCAGAGGAAGGCGTGTTCAGGGATGTATTGAATGGGGATTTGGCAGAGCTAGGACCATATTATCAGGACAAGGCGAACGTCAGGGGTATTTTTCAGGTTTCTCCTTCCGTACCATCGGTTGATCTGATTTTAGCAGGCAGTCTTGTATTGCTGGTCATAGGAGCAATTCTAGCCTTTATTTCCAAGGCGGACAAGTGGTTTCCGCTCGCATTTTTTACATTGGCAACTATTCTGTTTGCAGCATCTATCATGAATCTTGTGATCATTGATGATGGTGATATGTATGCGTCTGCCGTTAGACAGCTGGAATATCTGGGTCTTGGGACAGTCTCTGCTGTTCCAGTAGTGATGCTTTTGCTTTGCCTTGGCAGTACAGTCTGTAGTGTAATGAGTGTCCGTACTGCAGATTCACCGTATTTTGTGTCACCAATTCCACAGAAAAAAATGCTCTGTCTGGTAGCGGTATTACTTGCTGTATTGTCACTGGTCATGGTATTGCTACCGGGTGTGGAATTTTCATTTAATAGACCAGGCAAGAGCAAGACAGTTTCTGCTGTGATGGTCAGCGGTGTTCAGGCTCTTGGATTTCAGAAGTCGAAAGATGTACTCCAGCCAAAAGACAGTAAAGGAAATGTAATGTATAAGAGTTCAGGTGGGGGTGATACGGAACTTTCCGCAGCTGCCGTGGAAGACATTATGAGCGGTCTTTTGACAGAATACAGTATATTCACTTGGATTGTGGTGGTGCTGATTTGTGGCGGTATTTTGGCGTTGCTCAAGAACATGGATACAAAAATACCTGTTACACTGTTTGTGATGGCATTTGCAATGAGAGTTGTTACATGGGGAATACTTAGCTTGCAGATGAACCGGTCTATTGGTTCTGCCACGGCGGGAATTGGTCTGTATATTTCCCTGCCTTTGTTGATATTTGCGGCTTTCATTGCCAATTTTGCATATGAAGAGATGTTACCCAGAAAATATAAATTGTTTTTGCTATTGGTTCCCTTTCTGGTGGCAACATTCTTATTCAGTTATTTACCTTTGTATGGGTGGAGATATGCACTTTATAATTATAAATTCGGGCTTCCCATGAGTGACCAGGAATTTGTGGGATTCAAATGGTTTACGGAGCTGTTTAGGAATGGAGGTCATCGTACCAATATTATCCGTGTATTGAAGAACACTCTTGGGATGAGCGGACTTGGATTGCTGACAAGCTGGATGCCGATGGCATTTGCAATTTTTCTGAATGAAGTGAAAAAGGAGAAGTTCAAAAAAGTTGTGCAGATTGCCACGACGCTGCCAAACTTCATTTCATGGCCGCTTGTATTTTCCTTTGCATTGGCAATGTTTTCAATGGATACCGGGATTTTCAGTAAATTCATGCTGAGTATTGGCGCAATAGACGAGCCTGTTGCATGGCTGAACAGCGGCAATCATATTTGGCTTAAAATGTGGGCATGGGGTACTTGGAAAGGATTAGGCTGGGGGGCAATTATGTACCTTGCAGCAATCACGGGTATTGACCAGGAACAGTATGAGGCAGCCAAAGTGGACGGTGCAAACCGGTGGCAACAAATGCGTCATATTACCCTGCCGGGGCTGATCCCTACATTTTTCGTACTGCTTTTGTTAAATATTTCCAATATTTTAAACAACGGCATGGATCAGTATCTTGTATTCCAGAATCCAATGAACAAAAATTTTATTGAGGTATTGGACTTGCATGTGTATAACATTACAATCGCGGCAAAGGGGACGTCATCCCTGTATTCATTGGGAACAGCTGTTGGCATTTTGAAGACTCTGGTAAGTATCATACTACTGTTCAGTGCAAACAAGTTTTCGAGAAAGGTGCGCGGCGAGTCGATTATGTAGGAGGTATGATATGTTTATAAAAAAGAAAGAAAGACAACAAAATGCCGTTTTAAAAAGGGAAAATGCCAAAAAATATAAAATGGGTATGGGGGATATTGCTTTTAATATTATAAATTACCTAGTATTTATCATTATTATGTTGCTATGCATTTTTCCATTTTACTATTTATTTATTAATACGATTTCCTCGAATGAACTGGTACGTTTGGGGAGGATTCAGTTGTTTCCAAGGGATATCCATTTTGAAAACTATATTCAGGTGTTTAAGATTAATGGTATCCTAGAGGCATTTGTAGTGTCTGTTGCCCGGACCGTGCTGGGAACTATCTGGACAGTCGGTGGCAGTGCATTTTTGGGATATCTGATGACGAAGCAGGAGATGTGGCTCCGTAAGGTGTGGTACCGCCTGATTCTGATTACTATGTATTTTTCGGCAGGCCTAATTCCATGGTTTATAAATATGAAAAACCTCGGATTTCTGGATAATTTTTGGGTATATGTAATTCCGGGGCTGGTATCCCCTTACAATATGATTTTGGTCAAAACATTTATTGAAGGTCTTCCGCCTTCTCTGGAGGAAAGCGCCATGCTGGACGGAGCAGGCTATGTACGTTCATTTGTTTCCGTTGTGATGCCGCTGATTAGACCTATTCTGGCTACATTGTGTATTTTTTCAGCCGTGGGGCAATGGAACAGCTTTACCGATACGATGATGCTGATGCCATCCGGAAATTATCAGACATTACAGTATCTGTTGTATAAGTATCAACGTGAGGCAGAGTCGCTGGCAACGCTTATACGGAATACGCAGGACGCAAATGCGATAGCCAGTGCGGTAACGAAGCAGACTTCGCTTTCAGTCCAGATGACGGTAGCTATGGTAGTAACGCTTCCCATCCTGCTGGTATATCCTTATTTCCAGCGGTATTTTGTAAAGGGCATTACGATTGGAGCCGTAAAAGGCTAAGTGGGGGAGAATGCGGTGGGTAGAGGTTTGCCAGGATGCGCGGAACATGCCGGGTGGCTGTCCATTCCACATTTGACAGTGATGCGTTATAGAGAGGAGTATAATATGATCTATGGAACTAATCCGCTGACCAAAATGGATTATCCTGATCCGGACATTATCCGCGTCGGTGATACCTACTATATTGTCAGCACTACAATGTATTTTATGCCGGGAGCAGTTCTTCTCCGCTCCTATGACTTAATTAACTGGGAAATCTGTTCCTATATTTATGAATCGCTGGAACATACGCCGGGGGAGCGGCTAGAAGGGGAGCAGACTGTATATAGCCATGGTATGTGGGCACCATGTATCCGCTATCATAATGGTCGTTTTTACGTGGTGTTTATTGCCCACGAGTTTGAAAAAACATTTTTGTTCACTGCAGAAAAAGCGGAGGGACCGTGGACAAAAAGTTATATAGAAGGGATTTATCATGATCCATCCTTGCTGTTTGATGATGATGGGAGGGTTTATATTGTTTATGATGGCCGGGATATAAAGATTACAGAATTAAAGAAAGATTTGAGCGGTCCTGAGCCGGGAGGCCTACATAAAACAATTGTCAGGGATGCACCGGGAAAATTCCTTGGATATGAAGGCTCCCACATTTATAAGATAAATGGCAAGTATCTTCTGTTTCTGATCCATTCGAATAAGAAAAAATGGTTCCGGACACAGGCTTGCTTTATGGCTGATTCGTTAGAGGACTCTGTATGGAGCGGCGGTGATGTGCTTATGGAAGATCTGGATCAGATTAATCATGGTGTTGCACAGGGTGGAATTGTTGATACGCCGGATGGCCGGTGGTTTGCAGTGCTGTTTCAGGATCATGGTGCAGTAGGCAGAATCCCGGTGCTCGTACCTATTGAATTTAATGAATATGGTTATCCTGTCTTTGGCGATGTGACAAAACAGATTGAAAATACCAGTACCCGACCGGACCATAAGTATGAACAATTGTATTCTAGCGATGAATTTGATTATCAGCCGGATGAACATGGGAAAATCGCTTTGAAAAAGGTGTGGCAGTTTAATCATGAACCGGTCAGTTCCTATTGGGGAATCGAAAACAACTCTTACTGGATTGTTACGGATAAGCTTAGTCGCACAGTAGAGTTTGCCAGAAATACGCTTACTCAGAGGACAGTTTTGCCGTACTGTTCGGCGGAAATAACGCTTGATGCTAGACAAATGAAGATTGGTGATGTTGCAGGAATCTGTGCGCTGATAGGCTGTTACAGTTTGATTGGCATAGCAAAAGGGCAGGATGGAAATTACCTTGTTATGAAAGCAAGACGGCAAGGTGAGACAGAGGAAAAGGAATATGCCAGAATCCCACTAAAAAGTTGGAAAGTAAGGCTAAAGGTAGCGGTGGACTTTACAGATTTGAGGGATGAGGCACAGTTTTTCTGGTTGCATGACGGAAAGTGGGAAAAAATTGGCGTGACACATCCAATGCAGTATACCATGGATCATTTTACCGGATGCCGGTTCGGATTGTTTATGTATTCGACCGAAGCAACTGGGGGAAAGGCAGCTTTCAGCAATTTTATCTATCATTGTCCAGATGGGACAGAAAATCAGATAAGAAGCTAGGAGGAAAGTATATGGCAACAATTCAGCTGAATACTGAACGAAGCAATGGCACGATTAATAAAAATATTTACGGACACTTTTCCGAGCATTTGGGACGGTGTATTTATCAAGGGATTTTTGTGGGAAAAGATAGTACAATTCCAAATGTAAACGGAATTCGCAGTGATGTGGTGGAAGCTCTGAAAAAAATCAAAGTACCGGTTCTTCGATGGCCGGGGGGCTGTTTTGCGGATGAATATCACTGGGAAGATGGAATAGGTTCACAAGAGCAGCGTAAACGTATGGTAAACAACAATTGGGGAGGGCTGGTGGAGGATAATTCTTTTGGCACCCATGAGTTCCTTGATCTCTGTGAACAGATAGGCTGTGAACCATATATTAACGCAAATGTAGGAAGCGGTACGGTTCGGGAGATGGCTGACTGGATAGAATACTTGAACAGTGACAGCGATTCTACCATAGCGCAGAGACGCTGGGCAAATGGCAGAAAAGAAGCATGGGATGTGCGTTACTGGGGAATAGGCAATGAAAACTGGGGTGGTGGCGGAAACATGCGGGCTGAGTATTATGCGGATGTGTATCGAAGGTATGCGACCTATTGCCGAAACTTTTGTGGTAAGGATCTGTACAAAATAGCATGCGGACCAGGCGGTGATGATTATCACTGGACGGAAGTGATGATGCAGCAGATTCGCCAGCTGGTTAATGCAATTACCCTTCACTACTATACTCTTCCAAATGGGGATTGGGAGAATAAGGGCAGTGCCACTGACTTTTCACTGGAAGAGTTTTACAGTACTCTGGTGAGAGCCCAGGGAATTGGTGCGGTTATCAAAGGTCATTGTGATATTATGGATCGCTATGATCCAGAAAAGAAGGTCGGTCTGATTGTAGATGAGTGGGGCACATGGTGTGATGTGGAGCCAGGAACCAATCCGTGTCTGTTGTATCAGCAGAATACGATGCGGGACGCACTGGTGGCAGCAATCACGCTTAATATTTTCAACCGTCATTGTGACCGTATTCCAATGGCGAATCTGGCACAGGCAGTGAATGTACTTCAGTCCGTGATTCTGACAAAGGGTAAAGAGATGGTGTTGACACCTACTTATCATGTATTTGATTTGTATCAGGCTCATCAGGGAGCAAAGGAGATTGATTGTTTCGTTCAGTCTAAGCAAGTTGGTGTTGATAGATGGAAAATTGGACAAGTTGCAGCTTCTGCATCAGAAAAAGATGGTGTAATAACTGTGACGATGGCAAACCTTTCCGCAGACCAAGGCACGGAAGTCATGTTACGAGGAACTTTGGCACGGCAGGTGGAGGGTCAGATTCTGGTTGGATATATGAATCAGTATAATGATTTTGGAAAGAGCACGCTTTCCGTGGAAGAGTTCCATGATTACCAGGTCAGGGCTGATGAAGTGGCTGTTGCACTCCCGGCATGTTCTGTTCTGTCAATCAAAATACAGTAAAAATAATAAGAACATGGAAATTACGGAGGAGATTGCTTATGAAATATCGTATAAAGGATTTTCCGGAGATATACCGGAACGTAGGGCAGATGAATGTAGAGGAATTACTCCGCTGCGTAATTTGTCCAAATATGACTTATGACAATCTGCCGTCTTATTCTTCGCCAACGATGTTTCTTCATACAACAACGGCAGACAGAGCATTTGCTTCATCGGAAAGACTGAGTAGGCAAAGCAGTTATCCGTTGGTTCTTGCTGCAGACCTGGAACATGGAGCAGGAGAGGCGATTGACGATGCGGTCCGTTTTCCGTCCTTGCGTGCGGCAGCAGAAGCAGGGGAATCATCGCTTGCGTATGAAATGGGCAGAGTGGCCGCAAAAGAAGCGATAGATGCTGGATTTTCTTGGAGTTTTGGTCCTTGCGTAGATATTATGTACAACAAAGAGAATCCAATCGTGGGGCTGCGAAGTGCGGGGAGTGATGCAGAGACAGTAATCCAGTATGCCGGAGCCTATATGGATGGGATGCAGGATAATGGATTGATCGCAACCCTTAAGCATTTTCCGGGTGACGGATACTGTGCGGATGATCAGCATGTCACTACTACAGAAAATCTTCTTTCCAGAGAAGAGTGGGATTCTTCTTATGGGAAAGTGTATGCTGAATTGATCCAGAGAGGCGCTATGGCAGTTATGGCGGGGCATATTGCTCTTCCGGTGTATGACGAAGCAGATCCGGTTACTGGTCTTTATCCCCCGGCAACATTGTCTGAGAATCTGCTGACGGGGCTGCTTCGGAAGAAGCTGGGATTTGAAGGGATTATCGTGTCTGATGCGGTTTATATGACCGGGTTTAGTGGATATATGCCGATTTATCGGGCCTGTGCAACTTTTCTGGAGGCCGGAGGGGATTGCCTGTTGTTTATGCATGAGACAGAGGAGTTTCTTATGGGAATGAAAAAATGTGTTGATGAAAAATTTTTGTCAATCGACGTTCTAAGAAACAGGGCATACAGGATGCTGTGTTTTGTACAGGAGTATGCTGAAAGTCACTTTGGAAACAGACAAGTAGATTTCGATCGTGAGAAAGCGGAAAAAGCATCTTCCTGCATTACAGATAAGGCAGTGAAAGTAGTACGTGACCGCACCGGTATATTGCCAATCAAGGTAGATGAAGTGACCAGCATAGCCCATGTAATTCTCTTTAATCCGTGGACAGAAGTGTGGCAAACAGGGAAAGAACTGACGGATAAATTCCGTAATCTGGCTGGAAGGGTGGACGAATTTCCTGATCCCGGTCCCTATAGTCTGATGGAGCTTGCAAAAAGTGGCGAATATGATTATATTATCTGCTCCATTTTTGAATCCCCAAGCTATGGCTATAATTCTGCCAAGCTGTGCGGTCCAGCGGCACGTAATATGATGAATGGCTGGATGCGGTATGAGACACCGGTGGTATTTATCAGCTATGATGGTGTACAGTTTAGTGAAACCTACAAGGCATGCACAGATACCATGATTAATACCCATGGTATTACTAATTATACTATTGATGTTGTAATGAACCGGTTACTAGGAAAGTAGGTGGTCGTAACAGACAATAATATAAAGTTATGGAATAAGAGGCTGTTTTAAAAGAATGCAGCATGGGAAGCACCGCGACTTGTGGTGAAAAAGGATGGAACGCCACTCTGCGATATGGGCAGGGTCATTTCTCTGGATATGAAGGAAACTGGTACGTGATGTGATCCCAGCGTCAGTTTGTACCGGTAAATCAGGGGGCCTGGCTGTATCGGGCTCAGATTGACCGGGGAAACCGTGGAAGCTGGTATCCAATCCAGTCTGCATCACTAAGCCAGAGTATGGATGGGAAAATAACCACACTTTTGTAGTGGAAGTTTAATATGCAGTCGTAAATTGTAGATTTTTGAAAAAAATAGAAATATTTTTTAGTCCTAACTTGACACTAGCTTATAGGAGTCAGTACGGAAGTGTGAACCCAGCGGGGATCATTGCGCCAACGATTGTGGCGACATTTGTGAGTACGTTGACGGCGGTGGTGTATTGTAAGGTGAAGGATAGAAAAGTGGAGAGCCTAAGGGCTCTCCGTAATTGTTTAATGGAATTTATTATAGATATTTTGAAGTAGCGATATAATTTTAATAATAAGCTATATAAAATTTTCTATACATAAAAAATATTGTGTTTTATTGGGAAAAGAATCATATTATTCGGGAATTAATTAGTGTCTGCTGAACAACTTAAAATATTGATAAATACTGAATTTTCCAGCATTTTTTGTTATAATAATTGCATGGAACAAAGATATAATCGCTTTATTTTCTTGCAGAATTTTTATAAAAGTCAGGAGATGCCATG
>CAJULP010000007.1 GCA_910587295.1 uncultured Lachnospiraceae bacterium
ACATGGTAAGTAATGCAGCCTATAACTTCTGATGGAGGGGGAATCCTCCTTCCGTTATATCTATATAGATTTATTAGATTGGACTTTGTAACTGTTAACCGGTAGTCATTTTTGACTACACCATTATTATACTAGGAGAAATAACTATGCAATATCAAGTCGAGATACGAGAAATTGAGCCTATTCGTGTTGCTTACATGAAGTATAAAGGCATTGCTACCGAAGCAAACAGGGTATTTCCCAATGTTTTTAAGTCAATTCGCGGGAAAGTGAATAGTGCGCCGTTTTTTAGCTATTTATCCATGAACCCGGAAACAAAACAGGGAGAAATGGAATTGTGCGTACCCACCGCAGAAAACCCTGTTGGAAACGGTATTGAAGTAAAAGAAATGCCCCGCATAAAAGCGGTATGCGTTACTCATATCGGCTCTTATGAAACTCTTCCCTTGGCGTATGCTGCCATTGATAAGTATGCAGCAGATAACGGACTGATATTGACACCGCCATTTCGGGAAGTATTTATAAAGGCTCCCGGAATGTTTCTGAAAGGAAACCCGGACAAATATATCACAGAAATTCAATTCCCGATTAAGGGGGAATAGATCATGTATGCTATTGAAACAGAAAATATTATAAAGCAGTATAAAAATGGCGTGCAGGCACTTTCGGGCTTATCCCTTTCGGTTAAAGCCGGGGAAATTTTTTCACTATTAGGGGAGAATGGAGCGGGGAAATCCACCTTAATCCGCATATTGACAACTTATATACGTCCTACTTCCGGCAAAGTAACTATGCTGGGAAGAAACATTTATACGGACGCTGCGTGGGTACGTTCACAGATCGCTTGTGTTGCACAGCAAACATCAATCGACACCCATTTGTCATTAGAAGAAAATATGCTGTTCCAAAGCCGCTTATATAAAATCCCGAAAGCAGAAGCCAAAAAGAGAACGGAAAAACTCATTACGGATTTTGGATTGGAACGGTATCGGAAATATCCCGTATCATCTTATTCCGGGGGCGTAAAACGCCGCCTTGATATTGCCCTTAACATGATGTCAAATCCTAAAATCCTCTTTTTGGACGAGCCAACTGTTGGCATGGATATTCAATCCCGTATTTCTATGTGGGAAATGATGAAACAAATCCGTAGTGATTTTGAAACCACTATTTTTCTCACAACACACTATCTTGAAGAAGCAGATAGTTTAAGTAATAACGTCTGTATTATGAAAGATGGAAAAGTTGTAAAGCAGGGGACACCAACTGAATTACGCTCTTTACTTCGGGAAAACACGATACGGCTACAATTCCATAATATTGAGGACGCAAAAGAATACATGGAGATATTAAAGAACTTTTTCCAGCAAGAAAATATGATTGTGCAAAATTCGACAGTCATCATCCATTCACCTAATGCGCAATCAAATATGGAGTATATAATATCGTTTTTGGCAGAACGTCATATTCCCTTTCAAGGAATAGAAATTGCACAGCCAACTTTAGAAGATGTTTTTTTACGGCTGACACAGAGCAGACAGGGGGAATGTATATGAGTGTATTCACAATTTTGTACCGAAATGTAAAATGGCGTTTTCATAACTCATTTACCATTGTAATTACAATTTTGCAGCCTATCTTGTGGCTTGTGCTTTACAGTGCTGTTGCTGGGCAGACCATGAAAAATACAGGGATAGAAAACTATACTGCATTTATTCTTCCCGGATTAGTGGTTTTAGTTAGTTTTTCTACTTGCAGCAGCAGCGGAATTATGAATTATATGATGAAGTCGGACGGTAGCTTTTATAGGGTATTGATTGCACCTATTAAACGAAGTTCTATTGTTTTAGGACAACTTCTTGAAGCGGTATTATGTACTTTCCTTGAAGTGGGAATAATGGGGTGTATTAGTCTGCTTTTTCATGTAAGGCTTGCCAGTGGTATAACAGGAATTTTTCTGATTTTGATACTGGTGTTTCTGACAGCATTTTTTATGGCGGGACTTGCTTATGGAATAAGTCTAATTCTGCCAAACGAGGTAATATATGAAACAGTAATGAACGCGATTGTATTACCTGTATTTTTTCTTAGTACAGCATTATTTCCGGCAGACGGTATCAGCGGCATATTAAAGATTGCAATTAACATCAATCCATTCACCCATATGATTAACGTATTGCGTGATCTGATACTTTATGGAACTGTCAACACAAATAGCACGGTATTTGTGTTCATGCTTTTTATACTTATGGGAAGTATCAGTTTTATTTGGGCTTTACATGGATTGAAAAAGGAATTGAGCCTATAGACGGATTTCTGACATATTTGGAATATGAATGTAACGCAGAAGTAAATGAGAGAAAATACTACAAAAGACAAACCGCCGCACTGTGGCCATCATCCGCCATATGCGGCGGTCTGCCGTTTCCGCAGGCAGGCCGGACGGCCTGATAAGGAAAATTAGTTGGAAAGCGGGGAAATCAGAGGTAATATGCTTACACGGCGGTTTGCGTTTGTGCCGCCCCTATATCGGACGAATGGCGAAAAACTTTAGGGCTGATTTTGAAATTTCCGTACTGCATTTATGCCTTTCGCTCCATTTTATATGCCTTTCGTTCCCTGAATCCCAAAATAACAGAAAATCTGCCGATAAATTAAGTGAGGCTGAAACGGAAATCCGAGGTGATGAATTTTGAATGTAGCAGTGGTCGATGATGAGGAAGCCATCAGAGAGCAGATTGGCGGATTCATAAAAAAACGGAATCCCGGTTTTGATATAAGCGGTTTTGCCACGGGGGAAGGACTGCTTGCGGCGGGAAAGGATTTTGACATTATCTTCCTCGACATACAGATGGAGGGCGTGGGCGGCATTGAGGCGGCGAGGACACTCCGGCAGTCCGGCGTGGAAGCGGTGGTCATCTTCATTACGGGAATCAGGGAATATGTGTTTGAGGCTTTTGACGTGTCGGCGTTCCACTACCTGTTAAAGCCGATTGAGGAACAGAAGTTCATGGAAGTGCTTGGCAGGGCGGCGGAGGAAGCCGGGAAAAGGAAGGGGCAGAAGGAGCGGCAGATATTCATACGGGCGAAGAATCAGGGGTATACGCTTAACCTAAACAGCATCCTGTATATCGAGAGCAGGGGGAAGAAGGTGGAGATCCACACCACGGACATGGAGGATGTCATAGAGTCATATGCCACGATGGATGAACTGGAAGGGCAGCTTGGGGATGGATTTTACCGTTGCCACAGGGGGTATCTGGTCAACATGGCGCACATAGCGAGGTATGACAGTGACAGCATCTTCCTTTCCAGCGGCGAGAAGGTTTACCTGACAAGGAAGAAACATAATGAGTTTGTAAAGGCGTATATGTGGTATTTACAGAATGGAGGGGTGTCCTGTGTATGAAGTGGTGAGCGGCCTGCTGGAAGTGTTTTCTGCCATGTTCCAGGGATACTGCCTGCAGTATTTCTTTGGGAGTTTTTTGGACGGCAGGATACGGAACCGGCGTATAAACGGGCTGGTAGCCGCAGTGCTGTATGGGATTCTGCGGTTAGGGACGGGAGCCTTCCTGCCGCAAAGGTATGGAAACCTTGGAACCTTTGCAAAGCTGGCAGCGATCATGTGCATTATATCCGTGATTGCATTGATATTTTATTGGGCAATAGGGAAGATAACTTTATTTCTTGTACTTACCTTTATGGCTGTAAGTGAAATAAGTTTTTTCCTGTCCTATATGGTTTTCAGGTTGGAGGACAATCTGCTCAAGCTGTGGAACTGGTATGCCATAAACGGGTATATGACTTCTGCCAAAACATATAACATAGCCGTAATAACTGTGATTGGAATGAATGTTCTAAGGTGTGTGATTGCATCGGCATTATTATACTTCACTGTGAAAAAAATAGTGAAAGATTATCGGGAAAAGGATTATGCCATACATAGGACGGAACTGTTATTTATCCTTACACCAGGGCTTGCAGGACTGATGGTATGTACTTTACTGCGTGTCACTATAGATACGGCAGAAAGCGGCGCACCGGAACTGCTGTATGACAGATACCCGTCACTGATAATCATTGTGCCTGTTATCCTGCTGCTATTACTGTTTTCCATTGTGTCCGGGGTAAAGCTCTTTCAGGACATGATCTGCTGGAACAGGGAAAAGAGCAGCCGGATCATTTTAGAAAATCAGGTCAGCAGCTTACAGGAGCACATGGGGGAGATGGAGCGTGTCTATTCCGGGATACGGGGGATGAAGCACGATATGAAGAATACAATCTCCCTCATCATGCAGCTTGCGTCCGGAAAGGAGGAAGAGCTACAAGCCTATTTGGAAGAACTAAACCAGACTATGGATAGGCTGGAGTTTCAGTTCAAGACGGGGAACACGGTCGTGGATACCTTGCTGAACATGAAATATCATGAGATCATCAGTATAGTGCCAGACTTGCGGATGGATGTGGAGTGGCTGCAGTTCCCTGATAAACTGTTCATCCAAAGTTATGATATCGGCATTATTTTAGGGAATGCGCTGGATAACGCAATGGAGGCGTGCAGGAAGCTGAAATCGAAGGAGCCGGATGCAGAAGCCTTTATGCGCATCAGCTCATTCCAAAAGAGGGAACTGTTTTTCCTGAAAGTGGAGAACAGCTTTGACGGGCGACTGGTGCGGAGACGGCAGGAGGAATTCCCCATGACGGATAAAGCAGACAGGGAGAACCACGGGATAGGGCTTGCGAACATCAAAAGCACGGCGGAGAAATATAGTGGGACAATGGATTTCAAGGTAAATGGCAGGGTGTTCATCCTGTCGGTGATGATGAAAAATGAAAGGAGAGAAGAAGATGGATTTTGGAGTGACAGGTAAATCAGGAGGGTACTATCTGGCAGAGCAGTATCGGAAGAATGCGGCAGGCAAGAGTGGGGGTGTGAGCTTTGCGGAGCTTGCGGCGGCAAAGGCGGCGGGGCAGTCGGATGTGTCGGGGATAAGTTTCAAGGATATGTGGCAGGCGAGGTTTCCGGGGGCATACTACCATACGGCAGATGCCTATAAAATTCCACAGGGCGCATGGCAAAGGTATGACTTTCCACATGAAAAGTTTTTCAGTGATGAGCTTGATGAATCAATTATAGACTGGAAGCCAACAGGGGTGGAACCTAAACTGACGGATGCGAGTGTACAGTCAAGGATAGATTCTACTCTTGGAAAGAAAGCAATTGTTGTTCCACCTGCATTGGAAGAAAAAATGAAAAATGACACAGATCTGGCACAACAGGTAATGGCAAAAGTGGAAAGTTTTATCATGAATGATCAGGCAACATTACCGCCAGGCAGAATATATTCCTGCGTGGTTGTACTGGATGAAAATGGAGAGATTGCCCATGCTGCAGGTTCAAGCGGCGGCGGTAATATATCCGGGCCGACAGAGGAAGAACTGCGTCAGTTCGAAGCGGAGCAGGCGGCAAAGAAGAAAAGGCGTGAGGAATATGCCCGCCTGAATGAGGAAAGCGCCCTGAAACGCAAGCTGATGGAGCAGGAAACAGATGCGAGATATTATCAGACCAGCATAACCAAAAAGGCAGTTTCGATTGTAGCTTATGAAGCGGCGGGCATTTTGAAGTAAAGCAGGATATGCCCGGACTTATCGTAAGGGGGCATGGGCGGCTCCGAATGACAGAGGAGCCGCCGTTGAAATATTTTTGAGGGATGATT
This sequence comes from uncultured Lachnospiraceae bacterium, assembly GCA_910587295.1. Lineage (GTDB taxonomy): Bacteria > Bacillota > Clostridia > Lachnospirales > Lachnospiraceae > Suilimivivens. The sequence goes on from CAJULP010000007.1 coordinate 5,718, forward strand.
CGTGTTATAAGCGGATGGCAGATTTTCAGCGAAGGGAGGTGTTTGTCATGAAGTCTGACAGAGGAAGTTAGGCGGTATGTTTATATGAAGCAATAAACTGCTCGGACTTATTATGAGAGAGCAGGCGTGGCTCTGAACGACAGAGGAGCTACTATTAAAATAACTGATGACAATGGAGGATTAAAGAAAATGAATGTAAATGGAATTAATTATAATACTGGAATCAACCCGAATTATATGACGGGTAAAAAGAGAGTTTTAGGTAAGAATTTTAATAATCAAATAGAAGATATAAACAGAGGAAGTAAAGTGAATAAACCGTTGATGTCTTTTTCAAATCCAAAGACAGGGGAGAGCGTTGAGATACATCGTTCAGACATTTATTCGGATGATACGCCAATTTACATAATAAAGGGCAAGACCGCAGAGGGAGAAGAATTTGAAAGGATGCACCATGCATGGATTATAGATCCAAGAAATTGTAGCTATGCTGAACTTATGATGCTTAATCAGGAAACGGGAAATACATCTTTAGGAGATAAGCAGAGAGCAGATATTCTGTTTGAAAAGACAGGAGCGAAAAGTTATTTAGATAAGGCAGACTACAGTGCGGCGATAAAGGAGGTTATGGAGGAATATAAAAGTTCCGGAAATTGGGACGCTTACCTTTCTATGGACAAGTGGCAGCAAAGTCTTAATGACTACACATCCGTGCCGGTGTATTTTGATCGCAGTATTATGGAACGAAATGGAGTGAAAGGTTCTTGCAGTTTTGCAACAGTTAAAACAGCAGAAGAAATACAAAACGAAATTGATGATAGAGTCAAAGCGGCAGAGAAAAATGGGCCAACTTTACGAGAGGCATTAGCAAATGCTTTTCCAAATGCAGTAAATACTCTTTATAGTTTTGTGGGTTCTTCTGTGGTTATGACATTTGATGAATATGTGAAAGCGATGGAAGAAATGTTAAGAAAAAACAATGAAGAAGCTAATGTCTCTTTAATAAAATAAAAAATTTAACGCCCGATGGGAAGAACGGAGGATTGCCGGATAAGGCAGATAATTTGCTTAATAAGACAAAGGACAATGCTAAGATAGAACGGATGAAGGATGCATTGGTGGATATTATAGGGAAGATCAGGATGAGCGGTAATCTTGGGATTCCTGCTTCGGGCAGCACATTGGATATGAAGATATAAAGTTTACATCCTATTCCGCAGAGGCGCATAAACCTTTGCTTCTGCGGACTGCCGGGGGCAGGGGCGGCTCTGAACGACAGAGGGGCTGTGATGTAAAATTGATGGGGTTCTGTAGCATTATGAAAAAGAACTTTATTTTATGGTTGACGGCTTCGGCGGTAGTCATACTGGCATTGCCGTGGCTTGCGGTTACTTTAGTAAAAGGCGATGCAGGAATGGCCGTATGTTTTCTTTTGTTTTTTGCCATTAATCCAATTTACTTTGTGGTTACCGGAATTTTTGCGGGAAAAGATATGAAGCATCTGTGGAGCCTGCCAGTTATTTCTGCGGTGCTGTTCCTGATTGGCACATGGGTGTTTTTTGAAATGGGTGAAACGGCATTTATACTGTATGCGGTGGTCTATCTTGTATTAGGGATAGCGGCCATGCTGATTTCTATGTTCATCAGAAAGAAGTCGAAGTGGTAATGGAATATACAGCACCACAGACGCATATCCCCAATAAGCCATAGAGGACGGACAGGGCAGGCTTCCCCGGTTTTCCGGCAGATCGGGGAATCGGGGAGCAGTGAGAGGATGTGTTGCCGTGGAACATAGATAAAGCGTTTTTGTATGAAGTGATAAACTGCTCGGACTTATTATGAGAGAGCAAAGTTGGCCCTGAACGACAGAGGGGCTGCAATACTAAAAATATATGGAGGAGATTTAGAAATGAGCGTAAATGGAATAGGTGCCCAATACTATCCTGCCTGGCGGGAAACAAGAAGTGAACAAAAGACTGGTTCAGGAATAGGATTTGCAGGCAGGATGGCAAATGTGGTTGGTACAAATGCCTCCGAAAATGGAAGGAAGGCAAGTACCGCTTCCGGGCGCGACAATTATGTAGGTGGTGATGCAGCCAGCATTTATGGTATGGGCGTGTATTCCAGAAAAGATATCTCTGCGTCACAGGACTTTAGCCTGCCGATAGAAACAGAAAGATATAAAATTGAGGATGCCAGTTATATAGAAGGCGTACCAGCGTATGATGTCGTTGATAAGCTGACAGGTAAAGGCCTTTACATAAGAGAAGATCAATTAGCAATCCAAAGAGATGAAAAAACAGGGATGGAGTTCCTGATTAACATGGATCAGCCATTTTCGAGTAATGTAATAGTGACAGGTGAATTAAAAAATCTTTTGAACCTAAAATCCCGGCCTGATTATACACTGGTTTAAGCTATTAAGTGATACAGTCCGAAAATCTTCTTCTGAAATGGTGTAAGTTCTGTGGTGTACCTTTTACGGCTGCCTTGGATACTGACGGTACGTACTGTTTTCATCTC
>CAJULP010000008.1 GCA_910587295.1 uncultured Lachnospiraceae bacterium
CATGGTAAGTAATGCAGCCTATAACTTCTGATGGAGGGGGAATCCTCCTTCCGTTATATCTATATAGATTTATTAGATTGGACTTTGTAACTGTTAACCGGTAGTCATTTTTGACTACACCATTATTATACTAGGAGAAAAGTTATGGATCATCTGAAAACAGGGGAAGTAATCTGCAAAAGGCGTAAGGAGCTGGGGCTAACGCAAAACCAGCTTGCCAGCTCTTTAAACATATCGTTTCAGGCAGTCTCGAAATGGGAAAATAATTCCGCATATCCCGATATCGAGATGCTTCCGAAACTGGCGGCGGCCCTTCACACGACAGTGGACGCACTGCTTTGCTATGAAAGCATTGTGACGGATTACGACAAACGTTATGATACGGAAGAATATTACTGGGGGCTTATGCCGAACCAGATCTGCTATGATATCATGAAAATCCTTCCGCCGATCAAGCCATACCGTGTGCTTGATATTGGATGCGGCGAAGGCAAGGATGCCGTGTTCTTTGCCAAATGCGGCTATTCGGTAACGGCATTTGACATATCCGAGCAGGGCATTGAGAAAGCAAGGCGGCTTGCAGAGTACAATCAGGCAGACGTTCACTTTTTTAAAGCGGATCTGTTTGACTACCGTCCTGATACGGAGTATGACATTATATTCAGCAGCGGGGCGCTGCATTTCATGCAGAGGGCCGGGCGGGAAGGGCTTTGTGACAGTCTGAAAGCACATACTGCGGACAACGGCATAAATGCCCTGAACGTGTTTGTGGAAAAGCCTTTTATCAAGCGTGCCCCGGACAGCACCAGGGAGGAGGAAGAGCTGCATCCATGGCATTCGGGGGAACTGTTTGGATATTATCATGACTGGATGTTCCATGTGTGCAGGGAGGACATATTTGACTGTAACAGCGGGGGGATACCGCATAAGCATTGTATGGATACGCTGATTGCCCGGAAAATAAAAAATGAGTAATCGGTATCTTTGCTAAAGTGATTTTATAATTTAATTTACAAAAAAGCCGCACCTTCCTGCCGCCTGACCCGTTATACTATAGTGAAAGGAGGTTTCCAAAGCATGTCCATGGATAAAAGAAGAGAAATCGAAGAGCAGTACGATAAGATTTATCGCTACTGCTATTTTAAATTGCAAAAGCGTGAAATTGCGGAAGATATCACGCAGGAAACCTTCCTTCGCTTTTTGGAAAGCCCCGGCTATCACAATGAGGGGAAAGGATTGCGGTATCTGTACACCATAGCAAGGAATCTGTGTATAGATGAGTACAGGAAAAAGCAGTATCAGGTTTTGGGAGGGGAGTTTGCTGAGGGAAAGGATACCGGAAACAGGACTTATAAAGGGATGGCGGTTTCCGATATGGAAGAAAAGGCAGTCACATCCATGGCGGTTCAGGCGGCATTGCAGGAACTTGAAGAAGAGGATCGGGAGTTGGTGCTCCTTAGATATGTGAATGAAGTTCCCCTTTCTGTGATCTGCGGCATATATCATATGTCCCGCTTTACCTGTTACCGGAAATTAAAAAAGATTGTGAAGGTGTTAAAGGAAAAACTGGAATTGGCCGGGTTAGGTTTATAACGGCGGAAAGGACGGCAAATGGAAAAGAAACTGAAAACAATGCTTCAATATGCCATGGAAGCGCCGGCGCCGGAGCGGAAGCAGGAATTTTTGTGCCGCATCAGGGAATCTATGGACGATCGGCAGGCAGGCCAAGGCTCAAGGGGCGGTTATGGGAGATTTGTGGCAGGACAGGTTTTTTATATCGGGAAATGGGGATGGTGCGGTTCTTTTGGCGCATTTCTCGGGGCGCTGCTGCTGGGCGGCTTTTCGGATAAAAACCTGCTTTGGACATTTTCTGCCGCGGCGCCTTTTTTGGCGGTGGTCTTTTTGGCGGAGGGGCTGCGGTCGGAAATGTACGGGATGGCGGAGCTGGAAATGACTGCAAGATTTTCCTTAAAGAGCCTGGTTCTTGCCAGGATGGGAATCATGGGAGCGGTGCATATGCTGCTGCTCTGCCTTGGTATGGCAGTCTGTTATGGGCAGGGAGAGGCGCCCTTATTACATGCAGGCGTTTATCTGACGGTGCCTTACCTGCTTACCAATGGGGCAGGTCTGTACCTTGCGAGGAAAATGCGGGGCAGGGAATGTATGTATGCCATTTTGGCGGCAGCGGCAGGGGTGGCGGTGCTTCCCTTTGGGGTTAAACTTCTTTATCAAGAGGAACGATTTATCTGGTGGATGGCGGCACTGCCGGTTTTTGCCGTGTTGGCGGTAAAGGAATGGAAAAAGAGTCTGGAAGGATGGGAGGAAGTCACATGGAACTTATCGTAGACAGAGTGTCAAAACAATATGGGAGTAAGATTGCGGTGGACAGGGTATCCTTGAAACTGCAAAAAGGGGTTTACGGGCTGTTGGGGGCCAACGGCGCCGGGAAGACCACGCTGATGCGGCTGATCTGCGGGATATTAAAGCCAACCAGCGGCACAGTAAGCTTATGGGCAGGTGATAAGGAAGAGAGCTCAGGAGGAACTTTGGCAGGCGGAGGAGGGCTGGATGTGTCCACGGAAGAATACAGAGCGCATTTGGGATACCTTCCCCAGGATTTTGGCTATTACCCGGATTTTAGCGGGATGAAGTTTCTGCTATATATGGCGGCTTTAAAAGGGCTTGATAAATCTTATGCAAAGAAAAGAGCGTTGGAGCTTTTGGATTTGGTGGGGCTTAAGGAGGTATACAGGAAAAAAATCAAAACCTATTCCGGGGGGATGAAGCAGCGGTTAGGGATTGCCCAGGCGCTCTTAGCGGAGCCGAAGCTTTTGGTCCTGGATGAACCTACGGCGGGGCTGGACCCAAAAGAAAGGGTGCGGTTCCGGGATCTGATTGCAAGGCTGGGGCAGGATAATATTGTGCTGCTTTCCACTCATATTGTTTCGGACATTGAGCATATTGCGGACACGGTGTTGATGATGAAGGACGGCCAGCTTATTTATCAGGGGAAGTGGGATGAGACGCAGGGCAATCTGGAGGCATTTTATTTACAGCAGTTTGGGGAGGTGTAACGTTTGAAAGCAGACAGGATGAAAAATTTAGGAATGCTTTATCGGTTTGAACTGGGGAAGATCATAAGGCGGAAAACCACCTTGGTCACGGTGGGGGTTGTTTTGCTTCTTATCCTATTATCTTTAGGGCTGGATTCGGTTGGTTGTTATTATATTAATGGGGTAAAGATGGATACCAATTACCATAGGAACCAGATTTTTAAGGCGGACCAGTTGGGCCTGGACGGGCGGCCCATTGATCAGGAGCTGTTGGAGGAAATGGGAAGTGGGTATGACAGGATACCTGAGGAAGCAATCCATGGGGAAATCCCTTATGTTGCAACGGAAGAATATGAGACCTATGCAAGGCCCTATTCCGCTATTTTTAACTTTGTAAAGCAGGTGTTGCGGAGGAACATTTCTGAGGTTTTTACGTGGGAGCCTGACGAGCAGGATTTGTATTTAACAAGGCAGCAGATGCTGGAAAAAGAGTGGGAAGAGGTTTTTCTCACAGAAAAGGAGAAGGAGTTTTGGCGGCAAAAGGAGAAGGAAATTGAGATGCCCATGGTGTTCCGATTTAAGGAAGGGTACTGGCATCTTCATGACAGCATGTATACGGTTGGGTTTCTGGTGATCTTTGCAACGGCGATCTGTCTTGCGGGAGTGTTTGCGGATGAGCGGGGCAGGAAAATGGATCAGTTGATCCTAAGCAGCAAATATGGGAGAAATCCACTCTACCTGGCAAAGGTTCTTTCAGGTATTAGTTTTACGGTTTTGTTTGTGATGCTGATCTGCGGCTTATCCGTTTTGGAAACTTATTTTCTGTATGGGTTGGAAGGGTTTGATGCGGCGTTCCAGTTGATTATGCCATCCTTCTCCTATCCTGTTACGGTGGGGGAGAGCGTGTTGATCGCTTTTGCCATGCTGGGGGCGGCGGCAGTTATCACCGGGGTATTCGTGATGGTCTTGTCGGAAGTTTTACATAACAGCCTTGGAACTTTGGCGCTTACCGCGGGGATCATTATTTTAAGCATGGTTTTCCCGTCATCTGCAATTCCGGAACGATACCGCCTGATTTCTCAGTTATGGAGTTACCTGCCCAGCAATTTTGTGGCGGCGTGGGAAATTTTTTCCTGCCGCACGGTTCCGGTACTTGGAATGGTACTGGTCTCCTGGCAGGCGGTTCCCATCCTTTATCTGGTGATCGGATGTGGGATGGCAGTGGTTGGAAGATGGAAATACACCAATGGGCAAGTGGGATAAGATGGCCGGAACGCGGCCGGGCAATCCCCCCTTCAAAGCAGTTTTGGTAAACGCAATATAGACAGTGATAAGTGCAGGATACACATCCTGCACTTGTTTATTTAAGGCAGGGGAATATAATGTATCTCATAGGAGGCGGGTCAGAATGAAAGTACATTATTGGAAAGAACCTTCCCTGAAAGAGGATCATGTGGATGTCCATTACCGCAAGGAGAGCGAATCAGTGGAAATGATCCGGAACTTTTTCCTTTCCTTCCATAGTATTATGGGGAAAAAGGACGGCTGCACCCACAAGCTGTACCCAGGGAGCATTTACTATTTGGAAGTGGTTGACCGAAAACTGTTTGCTTACCAGGAGAAAGAAGTCTATCAGATTGAGGGCAGTCTGGGGCATTTCCTGGATTGCTATGGTGAAAGCGGGTTCGCGCAGATCAGCAAGTCAACGGCTGTGAACATTCGCAAGGTTGCCAGGATGAAAGCGGATCTTAACATGCGGCTCCGCTTAGCGTTAGATAATGGGGAAGAGCTTATTTTAAACAGAAATTACAAGAAAGATTTTTTGGAAGCTTTGTACCGGCTGCAGGAGGTGTACCATGAAATTGATCAATAAAAAGAATTTTTTTCCCACGGTATGTACGGTGTTTACGATTTTAATGATTGGGAAGGTTTTGCTTGAGGCGGTTTTTCAGGGTGTTTTTGGAGGGTATCAGGGGAATGTCCTTATGATGTTTTTCTTTTCGCTGTTAGGAACCTTCGTTCTTTCCCAACATTACCGTTTTCAGAATCTGCCCCTATTGGCAGTGATCGGGGTACAATACTTGCTATTGGTAAGTGTGGTTCTTGGCGTGACGTGGCTTGGTTCTTTTGTTGAGCCAATACACGAGGAGGGGTACAGGGATATGTTCTTATCGTTTAGTATTCCCTATGGGATTGCGGCGATAGTTTATTACATTTCCCTTTTTTATGAAGTAAGGCGGGCAAACCGGATTTTAGATGAGGTAAGGAGGAAAGAAAATGAAAGGATCTGATTTTTTATGGCTGGCCATGGATGCTTTTGGAGGGCTGGGCCTGGAAGTGGTATATGCTTTTTGGCTGGAACCGGCGGTTTATGGGGTGCCTATGGAGGAATTTACGCCAGGGCAGACGATCCTGCATTGGATATTGACCTGCGTTACCTGGGGGATCGTTGCCTGTGTGCTGATTCGGAAAGCAAAGGGAAAGTACCGGTTCCCAATCCTGGATAAGGGGAAGGAGATGCGTATCTGGCAGTGGGGCTTGTGTGTTTTGTTTTTGGCAATTGCGTTTTGGATTGATTATGTAAGCTGGGGAGGTTTTAAAGTATATCTGGAATTTGTCCGCCGCGGTCCGCTTTTGTTTGTCTTCCAGTATATTTACTATATGTTTGAGACTATGCTGTTTTTGCTGATCATCGTGTTTGGGCAGAGAGCCTGCGAACTGTGGTTCCGGAAAGTAACTGTTCCTTATGGCGGAATCGTCTGCGGGCTGACCTGGGGACTGGCTCATTTGTTTACAAAAGATCTGTCAACGGGCCTGCTAGGGATTGTTATCGGATTTGCCATGGGAAGCGTGTATCTTCTGGTGAACAGGGATTTTAGGAAAGCATATGTGTTGTTATTTCTGCTATTTGTTCTTTAAGGTAACAAATAAAATTATTATGTTGGAAAAAACATAATAATATGATGCGATATTTAGATAGAAGAGCAGGGGGCAAAGAGAAAGTCTTACGGAAACGCAAGAATCGAGAAAAGCCCGATTTTACAAGGGTACAGAGGTCATTGCACCGGAGTGTTTCACAATCTTCTTGATAATCGTCTGATCGACACCGACTTCTGCTAACATTGAGATACATGTATGTCTACAGCAATGTGGTGTGCGGTCAATCTTAAGTTGCTCCATCAGTGGATGGAAGTAGCTGTCATAATAATTTCGGTATTGGAGGTGTTTGCCATCCGGTGTATGGATAAGATACTCACATTCCGGATTATCTTCAAACCAAGCCTTGTAGAAAGGTAAGACCTTATCTACGATAGGAACCTTTCGGATTCCGTTTTCGGTTTTACTGCTAACCACATCGAAGTATTGCTCGTCCAGATGGACATTTTCCTTGGTGTTAGTCAGGAAATGGGGTGATTGCTTGAAACAAGCTAAATCAACAGTAACCCATTATCCCTCACCTCACAGATCGTATGCTGTCTGCTTATGGTGCCTACTTGTAAAAGCTTGCTGCATAACTGCCTTACCTTA
>CAJULP010000009.1 GCA_910587295.1 uncultured Lachnospiraceae bacterium
ACAGGCTTTAAAGTCATGCACATTTTTATTCTTTATGCTCTCTGGACTGCTCAAGCCCCACAATCATCCATCCCTTATCCCTCTCATTTCTGAAAGTCAACCCTTTCCTGCCTATTCGCTATTGAGTTTCCGAGACTGCTCTATATGCAACATGAAACATTACAAACAGCTGCTGTGATGTTACCCTGTTCTTATGTTCTAACAACTGTTCCATTTTTTTATTAAATAATTGTTTATCATAAATCGTTTCCGCCGCTATATCACCATATGTTTCCCAAAAAACTGGCAAAATATTTTTTGCACATACCATGGATAAGCTGACACATACCCAAAACAAATTATTATTTAGATGCGCATAATCGGCAATCATTAAAATTGAAGGATGGCTATCCAGCAATCCTCTAAAAAAAACGTTTCCACTATGATCATCAATTGAACCAATAACTATTTTCTTTGGTTTTAACTGATCAGGCAAAATACCTTTACTCTCCACATTTACATACGTTTCTATATCAGAAAAGCAATCTGAATAATCATCTATTTCTTTTTCCTGGCAGTAGGACATTATCCTCTCTTCTTCTTTTAACCATGTCACATCCCAATCCCACGCTTCTGGATAAACGGTCAGCCAAGTAATGTCTTTATCTGTATGATTCGCCTGCTTTCCTAATATTTCTTCAAACGCATCATCCTGCGGCAGCATTACCAAACATCTCTCCACCACAACTCCATTTTGTATAAGATATTCATATAGGCGCTGGCAAAGATACCGATCCCCAATCAAGGCTGTCTTTCTATTTCGTATTGCGTCTATCACACTGTCATCAGGCACCTCAATATAATCTCTCAACAAAATAAATCTTTTATTTCTTTCACATCCTATATAATCATAATTATCTACACCGCCAATTCCCCATGCACTCCCTTTGGATGTACATTCAATGTAAATAGGCAATTTATAGGTGCTTCGTACCTCATAACTATTTAATATCTTTTTGCCATACATTTTTTTCCTTTGCTGGTGTTCTCCCATAAAACAACAGACATTAATCTCATTTTTGATGAGAAATCCATATGTCCTCTGTGCGGCAATATCTGTTCCTATAATGACAATTTCTCTTTCTTTTTTTAGGCGTTCTGCAAGTTTCTCCCAGCTTTCCTCTGCATTACAAAAAATACCTTTCTTGATATTTGTTTCATAAATCTGATCAATACATTCAAACTCCACCGAAACACTCTGCAAAATATTTTCCAAAATATTCTGCTTTTTTCCTGCAACTCCTTCCGCATAAACAGTCAGACAGGCATATTCTGGCACCTCACATTCCTTGCCAGCAAAAAAATTACGCCACATCTCTCCTTGCACCTGTACAGAAATATTCTGGCTCTCCAGATATTTGGCAAAGAAATAGGCCAATTCATTAAACTCATATATTCTGACACACTGATATTCCGGATATAAATCTGAAAACTGTAAGGCTTCCGAATGTTCTGATAATTCCCGCAACATACGAATTTCCCTATTTGCATCAACATCTTCATATGCAAAACAAATCAATCTGTATTCTTCGTCCAAAACCGGGAGAAGCCTGTCAACCATCAATTCCTTCTCCCGATATCTAAAATATTCTCTTGCATTTTTCCATATATCAGTATTCAGAATCACATATTCCTGCTTAATTGCTCCATTAACACTAAGAGAATTTTTAAACGAATCATATGTAATAACTCCCACATACCCCATTGCATCAAAACTATCATATACGCAAAGCATATCTTCCTTATGATCAGGAAGAAAATAAGCCAGTATACCTGCACGTGTCAGCGAAGAATATTCTACACAATCAACTTCCCTATCACAAAATCTTACCATACTTCTGTATTCCTTCATTAATCAAATTTTACAATAGTTGTGGATAATTGCCTTGCCACTCAAACCATTTCGGCTTTCTGGCATTACAATATCTGCATGCAGGCATTGGTCTGGACAAACGTTCATTTAAGCTAAACCCGTCCAGCTCTTTATCATAAATATTGATTATATCTTCATCACAAATTTCCATATTTACATTAAGTATGCCTTTAAACTTTTCATACAAAATGGGCAACGCACATACTGCAATATGTCCATTATCAAGAAAATGGCAATCGTTACTCAAACAACTTTCCCACTCTAGTTCCCCATTTGAATCACCTTTTAAATTACTGCTGTCATAAAATTTATCTCTGAGAGGCGTCATCCCGAACACGACGTCATTCTCCATACATTTTAACTCAATCTTCTCTTTCAGTATGCTTGTAGGCGGATACTGCGTAATGTCAAATCCAATACCATATGCGCTCATCACTTTTAAAACTTCTGTATCAAGATTCGGAATCAATAATCCATTGGTGGCAACTTTTATGCTGGCATCGGGAAACAAATTTCTTGAAACAATACAAAATTCAAGAAAATTTTTGTTAAGCAATGGTTCACCACCCATAATCCGAATAGTTCCTACACCCCAATACAACTCCTTCAATCTCTGAATATCACATTTATATTTTTCTAAATCACCAAACTCCTCCTTCGCCACATTGCTGAAATGGATACACCCTTTACATTTCAAATTGCAGTGCCATGAAACATGATATTCAAAATAATCCAGTCTTGGTCTTGTTACATCTATTTCATACAATAAGTCTGTAAGCACTTTATAATGACTGTTTTCTCTCAGATACCATTTATGCGATACCCCGTAAACTTTCGCTTTTACACCACTTTTACGGACATTCTCAACGATATCTGCCAATTGTAAAACAGAAATGACAATACTTCCATCCCATCCTTCTTCGTACATTTGGACTATTTGGTCATAAGATAATATTTTTACACCTTCCAGACTACATCCCTGTTTTTTTGTATTATTATCACAAAAAAAACATACCTTCACCGATTCTGTAAATTTTTCCAAATTTCTTTTTAATTTTAATCCATTTATGCCTGCACCCCAAATGATTACATTTTCCATTTCTATATCTCCATCAAACTTCCCATTTTCTTAAATCCGTTTCAGCCATCCAGGCTGCCTGAAAATTCCTAATCAACTAACACAATAAAAGAATATCTTCTCCACCTGCTCCTCCGGTGTCCTGTCACCATCATTTTCCAGAATCAAATCAGGATGCTTAGGCTCTTCTATTCTCATATGGATTCCAGCAACTTCTCCCTTTTCTTCCATTTCTGCTCTGCTGTATAACCCTTTTTGATCTCTGTCTCTGAGCGTATCCATAGAGACTTTCACGTAAATTTCTTTATAATTTTGTATATTCTCCCTGTTCCACTCCCTCACACTGTCAAACATTGAGATTGTACAACAGACCACGTTCATTCCTTGCTCCTGAAGCATAGCGCATAATCTGGAATACCGCATGGCACACTTTCTGCGGTCTTCCGCCGAATATCCCAAATCGTTCCCAAACACCTTCCGCATCGTATCTCCGTCAAGGAATACTGTATTAGAATATTGTTCTTTCAATTTATTATAGAATAATCTGCCAACTGTTGTCTTTCCCGCACCTGAAAGTCCGGTGATCCAATATACCCTGCTCATAGCTTTGACTCCACAACCTTCAAATCCTCACAGTCATCAATCTCAAACCATCCTCTTTGTATATGAACTGCACGCAATTTATTCCCTTCGTCAATTAACCCTTGTAATAAATCTGTCATATACATCTTTGCATAATTTCTAGAAGTTCTCCAAAGAGCTTCCCCTTTTATACTCCTTCTCTCCGCTTCCTCACTGAGAAGCAACATTTTTTTCAATCCCTCTCCTTTAAAGCGCATTAAACCGATATATTGCGACTGCACTTTTGTAAGCTCTGAGGTCTTCTGTCCAATTTCTGTCAAGTAATCATTTTCATCAAACATCAATGTCTCAGCATCATCCAGTGGATTCTCGCACCTCTCTGCCCAATACTCATACCACCCATCATCCACAACGACTGACATATCATCTTCCGCTGCTAATACTTTCCTGAAGACAGGTTCACCATAAATAATATCCCCATAAGAAATAATGATATCATCTTCCGATTCCATCAATTCTTTTGCACACATCAAAGAGCATACCATATTTGTCAAATCATACTGTTCATTCACGATAAATTGAATATCTGTGCCTTTAAACCTGCTTTTAAGCACGTCACTGCGATAGCCGCATATGATTGTAATGTCTTTGTCACTAACCCCACAACCATAAATCACATCAAGCTGTCTTTCAATAATACTCCTGCCATTAACTTCTACCATACATTTTGGCCTGTCATCCGTCAATGGACGCAGTCTGGTTCCCTGCCCTGCTGCCAATATAATTACCTTCATCCATCTATCCTCTTTTCCTTAAAAAACTATTTAAACAGTCTCCGAACCCTCTGTATATCCTGCGTCCAGAACGAGACCTCCCGCTCTGGATGCCACATAGTGCCTAAAACAGGTTTCTGAATATGACATACCGCTTCAATCACGCCATCTTCTGACTGTGCCAAGATTTTTAACGGGTCTGTAACTTCATAACATGCCTGATTATGAAAACTATTTACATTCAATTTTCCTATTGTACCTGAAATTTCGTGACGCACGGCTGTATGCCCCTGCACTTGCTCCAGTTTATTTCCGAAATAATCCACAATTACCTGCATCCCTCTGCAGAAACCATAAACCGGAATTGTACGCTGCAAAGCAATATCTAAGAGTATTTTCTCAACTTCATCCCTTTCTGGCGCATCCCCACCATATTTTACCAGACTATTCCCACCAGTTAAGACTATCCCCGCAGGATTCATCAACTCCAGCATTTGCCTCACAATATTGGAGATATTAGGAAGCGGAACAGGCAAATAACCGCATGCCTCTATAAAGCGAGGAATATTTTGGTCGGCACAGTCCCGCCTCTCCCCATAGCTTTTTATAAATTCAACTCTTTGTGTATAAAATACTATTTTTGTAATCTCCGACATATTCCTCACACCTTTGCCAAAGTTATACTGCCCCTTATTTCACCTGTGCCATCCAGATTCTCGTAGTATATGGCACTTTAATATATTCTGTGTCTTTTGCTTCAACTACTTTACGGATTTCATTGTTAATCAAGTCAAACTTATCTTTAGATTGGCGCTGCACTGTACCATGAGATTTCCACCCCTCTATGAAATCCTCTGACAAAATCTCATGAATCACCGTTCCCTCCACATATACTACTTCACCAAACAAGCCACTCTGGTTAATAACTTCCGTTTGATCTTCACGTCTAGTTCCGTAATTGTAATCTGAAATTTCCTTTTTGAGTACCTCTTCTATCTCTTTCTGCAAGGGGTCATTCAAATCCCGGTGATTCCACATACAGGCAAACCAACCACCATCTTTCAAAATCCTTTTTGCTTCCACTAGCGCTTCCTGACGGTTACACACATTAAAAGATGAACCAAAAGTTATCAAATCAAACTTTCCTTCTTCCATCCCTGTATGCTCTCCAACACCTTCAAACCACTGAACTGATCCAAATTCACTTGTCCTGCGAATCCCATTTGCCCTCATCGCGTCATTCGGTTCCACCGCACAGACATTCAATCCATACTCTGCCAGCTTTAAAGTAAGATGCGCTGCTCCAGCCCCAACATCGCAAGCATAATCCCCTTTCTTCATGCCAGCAATACCCAGCATCTTGTCGATTGCCTCTTGGGCATAATCTGGACGCTTTAAATAAGCCTCTGCTAATTCTGTGTAGTCCCATTCTGTCTTCATATTTTCCTACCTTTCCTTTTCCTATTTTAATATTCTGACCAGCTTTCCGGCTGTATCAATTTCTAATATCTGTGCCTTCTTAAACTTCTCATATTTTTTAGCGCCTACTCCTACTACCGCAGGAATTGAGAGTTCTCCCGCCCGGATTGCCATGTGTGAATTTACGCCACCATACATAGTAATGAACCCCTTGATTTTATGGGAAAATATCCAATCATACCCCGGATCCGCACTAGGAATTAAAACAATTCGATCATCCATCTCCCCCACAGACTTCCCTTCCTCCAAGAGACATATCCGTCCAACCGCATGATTTATAGTTATGTAATTTGGCTCTGAATCCGGATAATAAAATTGCATCACTTCTTCCGGGCTCTTAATGATAGGTGGTAAAACAATTGACCGCGCCATTTCATAATTACGTTTGCCTTTTTCTATTGAATTACCAAAAATATCCCATACATCTTTTGCGGATGTATATAATTCATATATATCATGAATATAAAGAAAAGCGCAATCTTCTTTTGTAATTCCGTGTTCCTGTCCGATTTCTTCGATTAATTTAAGCGCCATGCTCAAATTCCTGGTAAATGCAAATTTACCATATTCCCGCCCTTCTATTACCGTCTTAATAAAATTCATTAATTCCAATATATCATTTGTCAGCCCATTTTCACATAATTGCTTTTTTAACAAGTCTAACTGCCGTAACGATAGCCGAAATTCTTCTCTTATCTCCTGCCCATTCCCTGCCTTTTCATTTTTGCATTCTCCATCCTTCACAGAATCCATCTGTGTCGTCATATTTTGCCTTAATCTTCCATCCCATTCAAAATACAACTCCGGTGCATCGTCATATCTAAGAGAAGTGATATCATACGTACCAGGCCGCAAATGTCCATACTTTCTAAGAAATGCCTTTTGGGGCAGCTCCTGAAAATCCCGGTTCATGTCCGAACTTACCGTGTTGATACCATGCATAAAAGATTCATAATCAGCATCCGTAAAAACCCCGCATGTTACAAGGGAACGCAAAATCTGTACCGCAATAAACGCTGCCCTGGCAAGCCCTGCAAAAGGGAGCGTACCATATCTTTTACAATCTTCTAATAACCAATAAACTTTCTCACTCCTGCTGAAATCACTCCTCATTATATCTTCATATCGTTTATTCAAGATCTGTATTTTTTCATAATCTCTGCGCCACAACCCGCTTTTATGGTCAATAATCCTGTTAGTCACTTCTCTAAGCGCATTAATAATCTTATTGATTTCTTCTGCTGAAAACCCATGATCAAGTAATACCTGTATCCGCTCTGTCAAGTCAAATGTATAGCACGAAAACACAATATCAAACTCTGCCTTATCATGCTTTGCCGGATTGTTTACTAATTGGTTCAAGTAATAATTTACCAGCTTATCGCTAAGCTCCTCTTCCAATTCTGCAGGAACAAAAGAATTGAAGCTCACCCGCACGTCAATATAAGGAAGACCGCCAAAATCTACCATCAACGGAAAACTCCTCAAGTTTCGGTATCCATAATTATCCCGTTGGTATGCCCATACGCTATCAGTAATAATCTCCCGATAAAGAGATAGTGCAAGCGGCTTGGGATAAACACCAATCATCTCTGCAGGATTCCAGTCTGTCATAACACTATACAAAGCCTTTTCCCCACACAAAAATGGCTTTTTCTTTTGTGCCTGCCTTATTTTTTCTTTAATCTGCCATAACTGTTTTTCCTGCATCCCCTTGTCTGCCAGTTTCTTGTAAACGCATAAAGCCCTGACCTGTAAAATGTATAGAACCCCCTTCTCTTTCGAAAAAGCAAATTCCACATCCAGATTCTCCTGATCAAAAAAAATCTCCAATTCCCGCAATGCCAAGCATAGCTGTTCCATACGATCCGCTGGCATAAGATTGCTTGAAGCTTCTTCATCATCCTTTTCACTTACACGCTCAGACCTACCAAGATTTTTTTCTTTAAACCTATAATAAAGCTTACTCTCAGCTCCATTCCCAGACGTGATTGCTGATGTAGAACCATGATCATCATAATTGATCACATAATAATTGCCCAATGTATTTGGATCTACGGTAAATGCAACACCACAAATACTCACATCCGAAAGCATAGGCTGTACCAGCACCTGATTAGCTTCATTATCATCATCATACGAACCAATAACCTCGTCTACGGCATCACTAAATTCTTTTACGCCTGTCACACCAGCTACAGACTCATATTTCCCTGCTTGAGAATTTTGACTCGTATCTTCTAACAGGGAGCTGCTCCTGACAATTACTTTTTCATTCCATTCCGCCGCCAAAAATCCTTTTATTACCTTTTTTGAATCTGTTCTCCATTCCCCCACCGTAAAAGTATACTGCGGCAATACCTCTGCATATTTTAGTTTTTGGTAAAGGCTGTGTAATGTTTCCGACTTTGTTCCTAATCGATTCATATTATTTCCTCAAAAAAGCTGCCATCACATTAATGCAATGGCAGCTTAATCCCTATCTTATTTCTGCATCCATGCAACTTTTCTTTATTCCTCCTGAACTACTCTGTAATTATATCGGCATAAATAATTTACTCTTTAGTCATACACCAAAATTAGGCTGACTACTGTCTAATCTGCTTCCCCCTCACTGCCGCCATCGCCTCGAACCTCTCCGAATCAATAAACTCCCTCACAAACTCTGTCTTCGGCTGCCTGCAGACTTCCTCCGGCGTACCCACCTGCTCGATCCGCCCCTGGTTCGTCACGATCACCGTGTCCGCCACTTCCACGGCTTCCTCCTGGTCATGGGTCACGAAGATACTGGTGACCTTCACCTGGCCGATCATCTCCTTCAGCCATGTGCGCAGCTCCCGGCGCACCTTGGCGTCAATTGCCGCAAAGGGCTCATCCAGCAAAAGAAGCTGGGGGTTAGGGGCAAGGGCCCTTGCAAACGCCACCCTCTGCTTCTGCCCGCCGGACAACTGATGCGGATAGCGCTTCCCCAGTTCTTCCATGGAGACCAGCTCCAAAAGCTCCTCCACCCGGCTTTTAATCTCTGCCTTGCTTTTTTTCTGCACTTCCAGTCCAAACGCAATATTATCCGCCACTGTCATATACCGGAACAGAGCGTAATTTTGAAACACAAATCCAATCCCCCGCTTGCTCCCCGGCACATCATTCACTCTCTTGCCGTCTATCAGGATATCCCCCGAATCCGGCTTGTCAAGCCCGGCAATCATCCGGAGTATGGTGGTCTTCCCGCTGCCGCTTGGACCTAAAAGGGCGGCAAGATGACCTTTTTCCACGCCGAAGCTTACATCCCTGGAAGCATGGAATCCGTCAAAAGTCTTATTGATCTGCTTCATTTCCACATACATAGCTTACCGTTCCTTCCCTTTTTGCTGAATCAGACTTCTTATGATCAGGATCACCACTGCCAATACCACCAAGATGGAAGATACCGCAAAAGCCGCCGTGGTGTTAAATTCATTATACAATATTTCCACATGCAGCGGCAACGTATTCGTCTTCCCCCGCAGATGTCCGGATATCACGGATACTGCCCCAAATTCCCCCATGGCTCTTGCCGAACATAAGACGATGCCATAAAGCAGCGCCCATTTGATATGGGGCAGTGTGATCCTGCGGAAGATCCGAAATCCTCCTGCCCCCATCAAAGCGGCAGCTTCCTCTTCATCTTTTCCCTGTGCGTTCATGACCGGAAACAATTCCCTGAACACAAAAGGGAAGGTAACAAATATCGTAGCCAGCACTACTCCCGGCACGGCAAACACGATCTTAATATCATGAGATTTTAGAAACTCTCCCATCCATCCCACATTTCCGAAAGTCAGGATAAATACCAGACCCGCAATAACCGGGGAAATAGAAAAGGGAATGTCGATCAGCGATGCCAGCACCTGGCGCCCCCTGAAATAATACTTGGAAAGAAGATAGGACGCAAAGATCCCAAATATGGTATTTACCGTTACCGCTGATATAGCCGCAAGCAAAGTAAGCTGTAAAGCTTTCACGGTATATTCATCCATAACCGCTTCCCGAAATACCATCCACCCATCCCGAAACGCATTGGAAATGACCACAGCCAGCGGCAATACCAGCATCACAAATAAAAACGCCGCGGAAATACCTATCAGCGCATATTTTACCCCCCTGCCCCCTTCTTCCTTATGAGGTGCGATCACTTTTTGCAGGGATTGGACCCCATCACCTATCACATCCTGTTCATAAGTTTTTTGCTTTTCCTTTTCCATAACAGCCTCCGTTTCTAAACCTGTCAGCCTTTACTAAACCTCTGCATATGGATCTGCACCGAATTGACCACCAGCATCAAAAGAAAGGAAACAAGAAGCAATACCAGGGCGATCGCTGTTGCGTCAGAATACTTGTACTGCTCCAGCTTCGCCATAATAAGCAGCGGTGCGATCTGTGTTTTGTAGGGAATATTTCCGGCAATAAACACAACGCTCCCGTACTCCCCGATCCCCCTTGCAAAAGCAAGACCGAAACCGGCAAGCAGGGCAGGAAATAATTCCGGCAGTACCACACGAAAGAAGGTATAAACCCTTCCTGCACCAAGCATCATAGCCGCTTCTTCATACTGCCGGTCCAGCTTTTGTAACACAGGCTGTATGGTCCTTACCACAAAAGGAATCCCCACAAACACCATGGCGATCACAATGCCAATGCGGGTATAGGCAATCTTGATCCCTATTCTGGCAAAAAGTGCGCCAATCCATCCTTTATCCGAATAAAGATAGGTAAGAGAAATCCCGGCTACCGCCGTAGGAAGCGCAAAAGGAAGTTCGATCAACCCATCCATCAATCTTTTACCGGGAAAATCATAACGCACCAGAACCCATGCAAGAATAGTGCCAAATATCCCGTTGACCAGCGCCGCCCAAAAAGCGCCGGAAAGGCTGACCACGTAACCGGAAACCACCTGACGGGAAGTAACCACACTTACGAACTCCTTAAAATCCAGCTTGCTGGCACTGATAAAAATAGATGCAAGGGGAATAAGCACTAATGTGCCAAGCATCGCAAGCGTCACTCCCATCGTAAGCCCGAATCCCGGGATTACTCTGACTCCCCTCTTATTTTTTACTTTTACGATCTGCTGTTCCATAGAAACCTGATCTTCCTTCCCTAATCAGCATAAATCTGGTCAAACACCGCACCGTCATCAAAAAATGTCTTGTACGCCTCTTTCCATCCGCCAAAATCATCTATCGTGACCAGGTTCATAGCAAGGTCAAACTGACCGGAAAACTCCTGTAAGATTTCTTCCCTGGAAGGCCTGTAATAATTTTGGCCTGCGAGCCTTTGCGCCTCGTCACTGTAAAGATATTCCAAATACGCTTTTGCCGCTTCCTCCGTTCCATGAGCTTTGGCATTGACATCTACCACCGCAACGGAAGGCTGAGCCAGAATACTGATGCTGGGTGTGATGATCTCGTACTGGTCCGGGTACTCTGCCATGGATAAATATGCTTCATTTTCCCATGCAATCAGCACATCCCCCTGTCCGTTTTCCACAAAGGTATTGGTCGCCCCCCTTGCCCCGGAATCTAAGACAAGCACGTTCTGATAAAGCCTTTTCATAAAATCCTTACATGCGTTTTCATCACTTCCCCGTTCTTTCTGGTAAGCCCATGCCGCAAGAAAATTCCAGCAGGCCCCGCCGGAGGTCTTGGGATTTGGCGTGATCACCTCCACGCCTTCTTTTACCAGATCATCCCAATCCTGTATCTTTTTTTCATTTCCCT
The DNA here is from genome assembly GCA_910587295.1 of uncultured Lachnospiraceae bacterium. Lineage (GTDB taxonomy): Bacteria > Bacillota > Clostridia > Lachnospirales > Lachnospiraceae > Suilimivivens. The sequence continues at coordinate 11,581 of CAJULP010000009.1, forward strand.
TCCGAACCAAAAAAACAATGGTGGAAGTATATGGCGAACTGTTTCCCTCATACTCATCTATCCACCCGGCATCAATAAGGCCTGCCTCTTCTATTGCCGTAACGTCATGAGCCAGAGCCAGTGTCACTACGTCCGCTTCATTTCCTTCGATCACGGAACGTGCCTGGGATCCCGACCCGCCATGGGACTGTGTTATGGTGATTTCCCCGCCGCCCTTTTCTTTCCAGTAGTTCTCAAACAACTCGTTATATTCCGCATAAAATTCCCGGGTAGGATCATAAGATACGTTTAAAAGTTCCAGCCGGCCCTCTGCCGAAGAATCCTCCTGTTTCCCACAGCCTGAAACCATCCCCGAAACTGCCGCACACAATAATATCATGAAAAACGCTGTCAAATTAAATTTTCTCATTTTTATCCCTTTTCTATTTGTTCCAGAATCATAGAAACCGCTTCTTCCACGGATGTCTCCCTGGTATCAACAGCAAAGTCAGGCGTATCCGGAGCTTCATAGGGGCTTGTGATCCCTGTAAAATTAGGGATTTCCCCTCTCCTTGCCTTCCGATACAGGCCCTTTACATCCCTTCTCTCGCACTCTTCAATGGGGGTGCTGACATAAACCTCAAAAAAGTCCTCCCCTATGATCTCCCTGGCGTTTTCCCGATCCTTCTTATAGGGGGAAATAAAAGCAGTCAGCACAATAAGCCCCGCATCATTCATAAGCTTGGCTACTTCCGCAATCCTCCTGATATTTTCCACCCTGTCCGCTTCCGTAAAACCAAGATTTTTGTTAAGCCCCATACGAACATTATCTCCGTCTAAAAGCATGGTGTGCCTCCCCATCGCCACCAGCCTTTTTTCCAGCTCATTGGCAAGGGTAGACTTCCCGGATCCGGACAGTCCTGTAAACCATACTGTTTTGGGCGTCTGTCCTTTCTGCTCCGAACGGATCTTTTTGGTGATATCCGTTTCCTGCCATACCAGGTTATTGGACCGGCGAAGCGTATGCATGACGGTTCCGCATGCCGAAGTCATGTTAGTGACACGATTGATAAAGATAAAACTCCCTAAATCCTTATCCCTGTCAAACTGGTCGATGGCGCATTTTTCCGAAAGGATGACGTCACACACTGCCAGTTCATTTTTGTGGATCTTCTCTGCCGGAATCTGCTCCCCGCTGTTCACGTCGATCTTATATTTAATATCCATCACGGACGCAGGGATCATTTTGGTTCCTAATTTCACCCAATAATTCCGCCCTGGCAGCAATGCTTCCTCATCCATCCAAAAAAGCTTCGCCGTGAACATGTTTGCCCCTTCCGCTTTCGTCGCCTTACAGATGACACACCCTCTTGAAATATCTATTTCCCTGTCTAACTGGATCGTCACCGGCTGTCCGGCCTGGGCTGACCCGGTATTTTGATCCGCCACGTAAACCGCCGCCACATTTGCCTGTTCCCCGCTGGGTAAAACGGTGATCTCATCCCCCACGGAAATTTCCCCGGAATTTACCTGCCCCTGAAACCCACGGAAATTATGGTTGGGCCTGCTGACCCGCTGGATTGCCATAACAAATTCTTCCGGCCTGGACAGATCAGATACTTCTATTTCTTCAAGGTATTCCAATAATGCCCCGCCGCGATACCATGGCATCCTCACTGGCGATGCGCCCATAGTGCGGGTAACGTTATCCCCCTCCGTGGCGGATACCGGTATGATCTTCATACTGCCTATGTCAAATTCACTTACAAACCTTTTTACATCCCTGACTATCTTATCAAAAACACTTTTCTCATAGTGGACCAGATCCATCTTGTTCACGGCAAAAACAAAATGCCGGATTCCCATTAATGAGCAGATCCTGATATGCCGTCTGGTCTGGACCAGCATCCCCTGTGTGGCATCGATCAAGATCACTGCGGCATCCGCAAAAGAAGCGCCTACCGCCATATTGCGCGTATATTCCTCATGCCCGGGGGTATCCGCAACGATAAAGCTTCTTTTTTCCGTCGTAAAATACCGGTACGCCACGTCTATGGTGATCCCCTGCTCCCTCTCCGCCATCAGACCGTCCAGTAAAAGGGAGTAATCTATTTTTCCTTCACGGCTTCCTATCCTGCTGTCCAGCTCCAATGCCTTTTCCTGATCCGCAAAGATTAGTTTTGCGTCATACAGCATATGCCCGATCAAAGTAGACTTTCCATCATCCACACTGCCGCAGGTTATAAATTTCAACAAACTTTTCATTTAGAAATATCCCTCCCGTTTCCGTCTCTCCATGCTTCCTGCCGCCTCATGGTCGATGACCCTGCTGGTCCTTTCCGAGGTGATCGCCTGCAAAGTCTCTTCAATGATCGCATCCAGGGTATCTGCTTCGGATTCCGCACCGCCTGTTAAGGGATAACATCCCAAAGTCCGGAAACGCACCTTTTTCTTTTCCACTTTTTCGCCCGGTTTTAATTTCATCCTGTCATCATCTACCATGATGATGTTCCCATCCCGGTACACCACCGGTCTTTCCTTCGCAAAATATAACGGCACGATCTCTATCTTTTCCTGCCTGATATACTGCCAGATATCCTTTTCCGTCCAATTAGATAGCGGGAACACCCGGATGGATTCCCCTTTGTTGATCTTTGTATTATACAGCTTCCACATCTCCGGCCTTTGGTTTTTTGGATCCCATGCATGCTGGGCATTTCGGAAAGAAAATATCCTTTCTTTTGCGCGGGATTTTTCTTCATCACGCCGCCCGCCGCCAAAAGCCGCCGTAAACCCATACAGATCCAAAGCCTGCTTTAACGCCTGAGTCTTCATGATATCCGTATATGCCGCCCCATGGTCAAAAGGATTGATCCCCTGCCTGACGCCTTCCTCATTGGTATATACCAGCATTTCTATCCCAAGCCTTTTTGCCGTCTCATCCCGGAACGTGATCATTTCTTTAAATTTCCATGTAGTATCAATATGCATAAAGGGGAAAGGCGGTTTTTCCGGGTAAAAAGCCTTCAATGCCAAATGCAGCATCACGGAACTGTCTTTTCCGATGGAATACAGCATCACTGGCTTTTCACATTCCGCCGCAACCTCCCTCATGATATAGATTGCTTCCGCTTCCAATTGTTCTAAATGTGTTAATTCCCGCATATTTTCCTCACTTTTCCATAACTTTATTGCATCTTCCGCCACAGGTTACCAGCCCATCTTATTTTCCGGGCAATTGATGATATAAAACCCTTTCCTGTTCACGCAGTCTTCACGGTTGTAACTCATATCCGCATCATCCATCTGCCTGAATATTGCCCCCGCTTCTTCCGCAATGCACTGCATCGCCGCAGTATCCCACTCCATGGTAGGGTTAAATCGATAATAAATCTCCGCATCCCCTTTTGCCACCATGCATCCCTTAAGAGAACTCCCGACCTTCACATGGTTCACAAGGTTGTTTTTCTCTATCAAGCGATCCATCTCAGCACAGCCATGGGAATTACTCATCACGACGCGGATATCCTTTTTCCTGTCAGAGACATGGATCTGCTTTGTCTCACCATTTACTGTTAAAAATGCGCCGCTTTTTTCCGAAGCCCAATATAGTTCCCCTGCCACCGGAACGTAAATCACTCCCATGACCGGCTTTCCTTTATAGGCTAAGGCAATATTGACCGTGAACTGTCCGTTTCTTTTTAAAAATTCTTTGGTTCCGTCTAACGGATCCACCACGAAACAATAGTCATTCCGCAGCCTTTCACCGCTGTCCTTTCCTTCTTCGGATAAGATTGCATACTCAGGAAATTCTTTCGACAATCTGTCCACTATAATCTGATTTGCCCTCCTGTCCGCTTCCGTAAGCGGCGACCGGTCATCTTTATATTCTACATGAACATTCTCTGAGTGATACACTTCCATGATCGCCTTTCCGGCTTCCATTGCTGCTTCTTTTGAGACTATGAGTTCTCTTTCCCAATTCATACCGGCCTGCCTCCGAATATCATTTTTTAATATTATTGTTGCAAAAAAGCCTGCCGCCACATACCATGCAACAGCAGACCGTACCCTACCTTATTTCTGCATCCATGCAACTTTTCTTCATTCCTCCTGAATTACTCCTTTAAATTATCGGCAAGAATACTTTAATCTTTAGATGTTAGTATCTTTCCTTTGATCAAAACTTCTTTCAAACTACCGCCTCCACGATAGTTTTATCCCCAAATGTTATCACTAAACAAATTCATCAGGAACATTTCAAAAATGCGGTTTGCGACCGCTACATATCCATTTTCCTCTTTCAAAAAACAAAACATAAGCCCCAAATTAATGGATTTTTCAGTTGGAATAAAAGGAATCCTTTTTCCCTGATATACGGCTTCCTCTATCATTTTCCGCATATCTTTATACGTATCCAACTGCTTAGCCATGCTGCCAAACAGCGGTATATTCATCTTTAAAAGAATGTTTACCGCTTCTGTCTCCATTCCGGCATGGTGATCCGTCTCATACTCCTTCAGCATGACCTCGATCTGTCCTGCCGAAAAACTCATATCCACATCAAAGTCTGCCGCAATATTCCATGGACTATTGTACTGATGCTCTTCGTCAGGTCTTAACTTTAGTTTTAGGTTCTTGATATCATACACTCCCGCAAGAATCACGGAACGAAACGTAGGTTGGTTTTCCCTGTCCAAGTAATATCCTCTAAGCTGCGCAAGGAAATCAATAAAAACCTGGTTATTTGACGCACTGTCAACCTCATCAACCATCAGCACGATTGGTTTTTTTGAGGTTTCACATATCCTGCTCAGGCCCTCAAACATCATATCTACAGAGAGATCTTCATCCGTCTTCAAAGAAACAAACTCCTGTAACGCATCAGCATCCAACTCCTTTGACAGTTCTTTTTTTCTGGAAAAGTAATTCGCTGCCTGCCCAATAAATTTACAAGCTTGCCGTACTCATCATCTGGAAATCCATTGCAATGACTACATAATCCTTTTTCAGGTACTCAGCCAAAGCCTTAAGCGTAGTCGTCTTTCCATACTGTCTCCCTCTATTAATGATGAAATATTTCCCCTGGTCTACATACAGCCGTTTGATTTTATCAAGCCTGTCATCAAGACATACCATATAATGGACATCCGGCCGGCATACACCTTCCGTATTAAAATACCGCATAACTTCCTCCTCAAACTTTTCCGGACGAACCGGTCAACACCTTTTTCCCGCAAAAAGCAAACCCGTACTTCCTCACTCTCTTATTGCACAATCACATATTTCATTTTTTAGAATTATAATTTTCTGCTAATTGGGGAAGATTACTCAAGCTTACCGCTTCCAACGTCTGCAACTGCTGTACCGCCAACTGTCGAAGTAATTCCATTCTCTCTTTTTGTTTCTTTCCCTGATTGATCAGAACTGCATTATAACTTTCCAAATTCGCAAGAACTAATAATTGATTCAGTGTTGCCACATCCCGCATATTTCCTTTCTCAGTTGGATTCTCATCTTTCCATTGCTTTGCCGTTTTTCCAAACAACACCACATTCAGCATATCTGCTTCATTGGCGTATGTATAAGCAATCTGTGCAGGAGTTAATTCTGGCGGAATCAAATTGTCCTTGATGGCATCCGTATGTATCCTGTAATTTAACTTAGAAATTTCCCTGTTCAAATTCCAGTTCAAAGATAATCGACTGTTCTCATCTGCCTTCAATCTCCTGTAATCCTTCATAATATATAACTGAAATTCTGGAGAAATCCAAGTTGCAAAGGACATCGCAATATCACTATGAGCATATGTTCCTCCATATCGTCCTGCTTTTGAAACAATACCAATGGCATTCATCTGTGTGATCCACTTTGTTGGTGTCATAACAAAACGATTTAGCCCCGCCTCATTTTTAACCGCCTCGAATTGCACACGGTTAAAATCCGGATTATGCAATTCTTCCCAAACACCTAAAAATTCTATTGTGTTACGATTGCGCATCCAGTTTTGAATCACAAATCTTGGGTCATCTTCATTTCGATACTTTGCAATATCTGTTAATGAAATAAACTCATTTTCAAAATTTGTTGTATAGATGCCAATATCAATGCCTTTAGCATGAATAGTCTCTTTCACAATTTTAGACATAGCCGTTCTCCTATAATCACATCATAAGTTCATTCCGCATAACTTCCTCCTCAAACTTTTCCGGCCGAACCGATCAACACCTTTTTCCCGCAAAAAGCAAACCCATACTTCCTGATCTTCTCTTCCGGAATCCCTTTTGCCTCCAGATCTGCCTGATAGTTTTTCTCCTCGATCTGCCCCAGCGCTTCCTTCACGGTATCTGACAGTTCCTTTTCATCCGGATCCTGCACCTTAAATTCTATAAGGATCGCGTCGTTTTCCTTCGAACGGGGCTCTAACATCACGTCATACCGTCCAAAACCACTTTCCCTGTTGGAGGTGATGACATACTTATCAGCCAGTTCCACCATAAGCCCCAGCACAAACCCATGATAAAACCGCTCCGGCTTCTTTTCTGAAGGCTCCTTCCCCACATCGAAGCTGCCAAACATTTCCACCGTCACTCTGTTCATATACTTATTCATTGCTTTCAGGTCACCAAGCAAAAGCGCCTTGATAAAATCATTATAATCACTCTGCACGCTGCCAAACCATTTCCTGACCATCCCCCGGAACATCGCCCGGACCTCAAAGTTGGTCAGCTCCAGTTCATAATCTTCCTTCCACTCACCATACTCTGTAACATGGACCTCATGCTTTTTCACCTTCAGATAACCGCTGGCCAGCAAAAGACTCCATATGGCCCTCTCGTCTCCATCCAGCGAATCGTATACGATCTGCTCATCGATCTCCGCATGGAAAGATTCTCCCTGTATCAGGCCCTCGAATATCTTTTTGACCTCCGGACTTCCTTCCCTGACCAGCTTCCCCACAAGACTGTTAGAACTGGTATTGGCCCAGTAGGTTCCCACTTTCTTTTCATCCAAAAAATTGATGATGGACCAGGGGTTGTAAATATCCTTCTTTTGGCCAAAGGTAAACCCGTCATACCAGCTTTTTACCTGCTCCTTCTGATCGGACAGGCCGTACTCCTCCAAAACCGCAAAGACTTCCTCTTCCGTGAACCCAAAACTGTCCGCATATTTTTCGGAAGTTGTCGTCACCACTTTCAAATTGTTCAAATCCGAAAAGATGGACTCTTTACTGACCCTGGTGATCCCTGTCATGATGGCCCGTTCCAGCCATGGATTGGTCTTAAAGGCGGCGTTGAACATACTTCTAAAAAAAGCAACAATCTCTTTCCAGTACCCGTTTACATAAGCTTCCTGCATTGGGGTATCGTACTCATCCAAAAAAATGAGCACCTTCTTTCCGTAGTGTTTTGCCAAAAAGCCTGACAATGCATTCAGAGAATCCACTGCCACATCGTCTTCCATATCCGCAGAAACGCTCCTGCAAAACCGTTTTTCATCTTCATTTAATTTATCACTGTCTTCCAAAAAACTATATTGATTGTATAACTCTTTTATGATGCGGCATATCTTTTTTCTGGCATACCGGTAAGAAGTTTCCTTAACCCTTGCAAAACTTAATGCAATTACAGGATAAGTTCCCTGTAAACTGCGATATCTATATTCCCCATCCGGGGATTTTTCTTCCCAGATAGAAAGCCCCTCAAACAAATCCCCCCGGCCGGCATGCTTTACGGAAAAAAAATATTCCAGCATGCTCATGGTAAGGGTCTTCCCAAAGCGGCGGGGCCTGGTGATCAGCGTCACATCATCCTTACTTTCCCACCACTTTTTGATATATCCTGTCTTATCTACATAAAAGCAGTCGTTTTCGATCATCTTCCCGAAGTCCTGTATCCCGATCCCTACTGTCTTTGCCATAACCTCTCCTATATCACAATATTTCCATCAACTCCCGCAGATCCTCCATCACATGATCCGCTGTAACTTCCCGCTCCAGCCTGGCCGTTCCATAGCCTGATTCCACTAATACCGTCTTGAGCCCCGCATTTTTCCCGGCCATAATATCCCCTGCCCGGTCACCGACCATATAAGAATGTTCCATGTCAATAGCAAACTCCCGGCAGGCTCTTTCTATCATCCCCGTTCCCGGCTTCCGGCAGCGGCATTGCTTCCGGTAGGCTTCCACCTTCCCTTCCGGATGATGAGGACAGTAATACACCGCATCCGCTCCTGTCTGCCCTATCAGGTAAGCGTTCATTTCTTTTAATTCATCTTCCGTAAAAAGCCCTCTCGCCACACCGCTTTGATTTGTGACCACAATGGCATAGTAGCCCTTTTCATGAATCTTTCTGACACATTCCGCCGCATACGGAAAAATATTCAATTCTCCCATGCAGGTAACATAGCTCTTTTCCTCCGTAAGCACCCCGTTCCGGTCCAAAAAAACTGCCGGCTTTTTTGTCTTTTCCTGCCCTGCCGTTTCCATATCAAAGCTTCACCCCATCCCGGTCCATAATAAGATCTACCACCTGCTGCAAGATCAGGTTGTGGATAGACTCCACAATACCATATTTATGACAGGGCACATACACATTGATATCCCCCATCCCCTTTGCCCGGTTATCCGCTCCGAAGCCTGTAAGCGTGATGGTAAAAGCCTTCTTCCCTGCCGCAACCTCTATTGCGTTAATGATATTCTTAGAATTGCCCGAACTGCTGATCGCTATCAGAAGATCTCCTTCCCGGGCCAAAAATTCCAGCGGCCTTGAAAAAATATGTTCATAGCCATAATCATTCCCCATGCAGGTAGTCACCGCATTGTCATACAAACTGTAAGTGTTCATGCCGCCATTTTTCATGAAATCCGCCGTCATATGGCTTGCGATCGCCGAACTGCCCCCGTTCCCTATGAAAAAGAGCTGAGATTTCTTTTCTTTATGGCCGGAAAAGGCATCCACCAGTAATTGGATCCCTTCGTCATAGCTTTCACATTTTCTGGAAGTTCCGGACCAAATCTCTGTCTGCTCTAATTATCTGATCAATTCACTTATATATTGATTTTTCATCTCTTCTCCCACAATAAATCAAAATTTCATCTGGTTTCATTGTAACATAATGGAATATGTTTGACACCTGTTTTCTGTCCAAAGCTTCCATAAACCCGAAAGAGACAGCTTTTTAGCTGTCTCTTCCAATCTGTATGTATCATACATGTTTGATTCATTTACCGGTAAATCACCCAAAATCCTGCTCTTACCCTAACAGGCTGAGCACGCCCTGCTTACTCTGGTTTGCCTGGGCCAGCATAGACTGTCCTGCCTGTGCAAGGATATTATTATTGGAATATCTCACCATTTCCGTAGCCATATCCGTATCTCTGATCGCGGACTCTGCCGACGTGGTGTTCTCCACCACATTATCCAGATTGTTTATGGTATGTTCCAGCCGGTTTTGGATAGCGCCCAAATTAGAACGGGCTTCCGACACATCGGAGATTGCGCTTTTGGCGAAAACATTCAATGCCTGAAAATAGCGGGCATCCGCAACTTTATCTAATGCCAGCGCTTCCTCGCTTCCTCCTGTGTTTCCCGTGACGACTCCTACTCCTGGTATATTGTCGGCTTTATTTGTCAGCTTTTCTTTTACCGTTTCATCCGTGATCGCGTCAAAGGAAAAGCTGTGGAAAATATTCAGGTCTTCTGCCCCTAAGAGATGGGAATGTCCCGGTGACCCCCAGGGTGGAATCGTACTCTTATCCCAATATTCCTGCTTTGCAAATGTTGTGCCGTTTCCCGGGATCCAATAAGCAACCGCTCCGGCTGGATAGGGTGCAGTGGATGGATGCGGTTTGTCCGATCCCACACACACAGGGCTGTCATTCCCCATGTGGTAAAAGAGCCCCTTGGAAAGCGCGCTTGCAATCAAGTCATTGGTGCTCATATTCCCTATGGTAATGGCGATATGCTGCCCGGCCTCCGCCCCTACCATCAGACCCTTATTCTGAAAAGTACCGTCCAAAAGGTTCTGCTCATTAAAGGTAGTTGTGGACTGCACACGGTCAATCTCGCTCATGAGCTGCCTGACTTCCTGGGTGATATAGCTCCTGTCCACGGAAGTCAATGTTCCGTTTGCCCCTTTTACCGCCAGTTCCTCCATACGCTGCAGCATGTCGTGGATCTCGTTCAATGCGCCTTCCGCCGTCTGTACACAGGAAATCCCATCCGACGCATTTGCCGAAGCCTGCGTAAGCCCTCTGATCTGACGGCGCATTTTTTCTGATATAGACAATCCAGCCGCGTCGTCTGCGGCGCGGTTGATCTTATATCCTGAAGACAGCTTTTCCGTAGATTTGGCTTGGGTCTTAGTTGTCAGCCCAAGCATGCGGTTTGAATTCATCGCTGTTAGGTTGTTCTTTACGACCATAAGTTTCCTCCTTGAAATCAATATTTCTTCCCTGAAATATAAGTAGACAAATCAAGTTGTCGTATCTTATATCGGCCGTATCAGAGAATAACTTAACCCTGATCTATCCCACAATCCTCAACGACTGTGACGCAAGCACCGCCCACATTAAGATCATTGCCACCCATGCCAGGGTATACCCCGCTTTTACCAGGCGTTTCCTTTCGCCGCGCTTTTCTTCTCCCGTATATCCTTCCATTTTTCCGTTCTTTCCATTCCATCATTTTGTTTGATCTCTTCCTACGGTTAGATTATAAAACACACTTGCATCATATTCCCATCATTTTTGCATCATTTTTGCATCATCTTAATATGGCGGCAGGCTGCTATTGCTGCCCGCACCGCCCCGCAATGGTCTCCGGCAGCACCGCCGAAAGCACAATATGGTTATTTTCCATCACGATCACTGCCCGGGTACGCCGCCCCTGGGTGGCGTCGATCACCGTTCCCTGTTCCTTCCCGTTTTGGATCATCCTCTTTGCAGGTGCGGAATCCGGACTGATCACCGCGATCATTTTATACCTGTTAATGAAATTTCCAAACCCGATATTGATCAATTGTTCCATTTACCAGATCCTCCCCTTTCTTCCTTTCCCTTACTTATTCCAGGGTAAAGGACAGTAAGCTGGCATTGCCGTTTCCCCGGTAGGTCAGATAAACCGCCTGCTTTCCGTCGGGAATAGCCGCCGGAGCCTCATATTCCTCCCAGACATTGGAATTTTTCACCCTGATCACCGCCAAAGCTTCCCCATCCCAGCTTGTCTTAACTTCAAATTCCCCGTTAGCATAACCCCGGACCTTGATCTTGATCTTTCGGACGCCATGGCATTCAAAATACTTAAAGCCTGCCGTTGCAGTATCCTGCATATTGGCAATATATCCCGGCTCCTCATCGCCGTCCTTTCCGTCCTGCATGATCCTGGGGAATTTCTCACCTCCTACATAGACGGAAGGCCGATCCGTAAACAGATGGCAGGCAATGTAAGCGGGATATTCCCCTTTTCCTTCCAAAGGCCCGCCGTTTAACCCGCAGGATGTGATCTCAACCTGAGGGATCCTGCCATCCGGCAGGATTTCCAATTTTTCCGCACATCCCTGCCTGCTGTACCAGGTTCCGTTGGTATGCCGATGATAGAATATATACCATTTTCCGCCAATTTCCACCATGCTGCCGTGATTATTGGCTCCATATGCCACAGGCAGCCCGGCCGGTTTGTAGGTATCTATATGCAGATCGCAATTGCTCACAAGCACGCCGCCGTATGTAAACCCTTTGGCAGGATTTTTGCTCACCGCATAGCAAAGCTCATGCATGACAATGGAAGAATAGATCAAATAATAGGTATCCCCCACCTTCCGCATGGAAGGAGCCTCAAAAAACTCGTGTCCTTCAAAACCGGTGCCTTCTCCATACTCGCAGCCCGGCGCCACAAACACCGGCGCTTCCACGATAGTCAGCATATCAGGGCCTAATACCGTGGCCATAGCCCCGGTCCGGGATCTATCCCCTTTTCCGCAAAACCCGGTATACAGATAGGTCCTTTCCCCTTCCGTTAAAAGTCCGGGGTCAAACTGGGGCTCATCCCCCGGTTTCTCCCCAAGGCGCGTTCCGTCCTCATAATGGACATATCCGTAAAATTCATACTGCCCCGCCGGCTCATCGCACACCGCAACAGACACCACGGACACATGATCAAGGACATAGTAAAGATAATATCTGCCGTCCGGCCCAACCGTCACATCCGGCGCATAAAGGCACATTTTACCGTCTTGGTTTAAAGGATCCTCATTCCTTGGGTAGATCACCCCTTCATACCGCCAGTTTCCCAGATCATCTATGGGAGCGGACCAGCACACATAATCCCCCATGCAGAACACATATCCATTATAAAAATCATGGGAGCCGTAAACATAAACCCTGTCGCCAAACACATAAGGCTCCCCGTCCGGAATGTACTCCCAGGAGGGAAGATAGGGGTTGAACGCTTGTTTTTTCATTATCAATATCCACCTTTCCGCTTTACCTTCTTAAAAAAATTATATTTGTGCCCTTAAGCCATGTCAAGGAAAAAGCGCCACCATAAAGTGACGCCAAAATTATTTCCTGTATTAAGCCTTTAAGACCAGTGGGATTTCCCGGATCACCTTTCCCGTTAAGTCAGTGACCACTTTCCGATCCGGCCCGGCCTTAAAAACTTTTTTCCCGTCCACAAAAGCCTCTACGCCCTTTCCGCTGTTTTCAATGAAAAACTTATGTCCTCCCCACTCCCAAAGATAGGTGCACTCCGTTCCCCCTGCGGTACCCCAAAAGATCTGCTCCCCTTCCATATGGATGCCGTAGATCCTTGCCGCATACTCTAGCACCGACAACATGGCAGGTCCATAAGCATCCTGTTCTCCTTCCAGGCACACCTTAGAAGGCGCCATCGTAAAAGGATCATACTGCTGGACAAAAACACACTCCGGCCCGATGGCCTCAAACAGCTTTCTCCCAAGAATCGGAACCAGCCAGTCATACCCGTAATTTTCCAATGCCCGGATTGCCCGCTGGTAGGTCAGCGCTTCCGCCTGGCCGCTCCAGTTGTTGGTGGTCACATTGCGGAACATCGGATCGCATACCGCCACGGAAGGAAGGGGCATTTTGGTCCAAAATTCTTTAGGGTTTAATAAATGTTCCTCTACAAACCGCCTTGCCATATCCTGGGAAAGGCTGTTCCAGTACATGGCCCGTAAGCTATTGTGGATCAGGATATCCATCACCCGGTGGTCCTTGTCACGGTCCAGGCAGATTCCCTTTTCTTCGCTCCAAAGGTACTCCCGGATCTTACCACGCACCTGCATCGCCCCGTCCAGCCAGCATTTTTCTTTGTCTTCCTTCTTCCAGATACGGCTGATCTTAGCCAGTATCTCTCTTGCGGAATAAGAAAAACTCATAATGTCTACGGAAGCCATTGGCACCACCTTACAGCCTTTTGGCGGGGTTTCTTCGGTCCACGCATCCGGTGCGTCCTGATAGCGTATCCCGTGGTCCTCCCCGGTATCATACTTACACCAGGTCTCAAGGCAGCCATCCCCATCCGAATCCCGCACCCGCCAAAGATAGGCGTCAAATCGCTCTAACGTATCGTATAACTGCTCCAAATAGCCTGCCGGGCGGCCTGCCAGATAATACATATTAAGGGCCGGGGCGGGAAAACAAAAGCCCTGGAATTTATTAAACTGGGGAGTCAGCACCCCGTCTATCATGGCAATGCTTCCCGGGATCCTGCCATCTTCCCTTTGGCACTCCATAAACAAAAGATTATTGTTAAGCCCCGCCTCCAGATCTCTTTTGGCGTACATTTCCCCGCCCATAGGCTGGGTCTCCAGCCAGACCTTTTCATAGCCGCCGCCCTCGATCAACACCTTCCTTCCGGCAAAATCCTTCAGATTTTCCAGGGATTTTTCTTCCGCCTTATCCACAAGCTTCTGCAGCAGCTCATCTGCCGTCCGGAATGTTACCTTTGTTTCACCGATCAATTCAATTTTCTCCTTTTCATCCCACTGTCATCTCAAAATAATCAAAATCAGCATGATAGGAAAGCCCTGTCATGTCATGGACATACATGCCGAAATGAGCGCCTGTGAATCCCCTGCAGTGCTCGTCCGTCACGATCTTAGTTGACTGCTCCTTCCCTGCCCGCCGCCAATTTCGCCCGTCATACCGGAAAAAGAAACCAACTTCGCAGCCATCCTCTGACAGTTCTGCCTTAAGCTCGATAGGGCCGTCGGCCGGAACAAAAACCGGCTCCATCTCATCCGTAATCACACCGCCATCGCTTTTTAATAAGGTAAGTACACTCTGCCCCTGCTCATCCGCCGTCTTTACCAGCAGGTAAAAATTCATGGCATCATACAGATACGCAAGCCCTGCGGCCTGTTCCGGGTAATCCGGTTTAAATTCCACACAAGTTACAGCCCTGGCCCAGACCGTCTGCTGCCTTAGGGCGATCAGGGAAACATGATGCAGGGAATTTAAGGATTCCTGCCCCTTAAGACGCAAATACCCCGGACGGGCGGCAAGATCCGCAAAGCCCTCGTAAGAAACCCTTGGGGATGTGTAATACACCGGAAGCTCTTTCCCCTCAAACTCATCCCGTACAACCTTTTGCCCACATTCCGCCAGCCGCATCCCTTTCTGCTCCATCCCGGCGCTGTCATCACATGCGGGAAACCTCTCTCCCGGTTCCGGAACGTAAACCTTCGCAAAACGTCCTCCGGCAGACAGCCCAAGCCACCCCTCTTGATCCCAGCACACCTTTTGGATAGCGCTTTCCCGGCCAAGGGTACACCACTTCTGCCCGGAAAGGGGGCGGGAACACAAATGTACCAGATACCATTCCCCATCCGGCGTATCCACCAAATCCCCGTGACCGCATTTTTTAAGCGCCAGGGGATCTTCCTGATCCGAGGTAAGCACCGGGTTATCCGGCGCCGTCTCAAATGGCCCCCAGACACTTTTTGCCCTCGCCAGAGTAACGCAGTGGCCATAGCCGGTGCCCCCTTCCGCAACGATCAGGTAATACCACTCCCCGATATGGTAGATATGGGGGCCTTCCGTACATCCGATGCCGGAGCCGTTATAGACCTTTTTCCGCTCCCCAAAAAGCTTCCATCCAGGCTTTTTCCGGGCAAAGGGCACTTCCGTCTCCTCTTCCCCTTCCGTCCTTAAAAGTTTCTGGACAAGCACCCCTTTAAAGCCGTTGACCATATTCACCAGATACTTTCTTCCATCCCGGTCATGGAACAAAGAAGGGTCAAAGCCGATGCTGTTTAAGTACAAAGGTTCCGACCATTCTCCATAAATATCATCGGTATAGACCATGTAATTATGGGTATTGTAGTAACGCCCCTTTTTGGTCTTTACATCCGTATATACCAAGTAAAAATATTCTCCGTCATAACTTAAACAGGGCGCCCAGACTCCCCCGGAGGTGGGATCCCCTGCCATATTTAACTGGCTGTTCCTTCTTAAGGGGGAGGGGATCTGTTCCCAGTTTTTCAAGTCACGGGAGTGAAACAGCTTCACCCCCGGCCACCACTCAAAAGTAGAAGTGGCAATATAATAGTCCTCACCCACACGGATGATGCTGGGGTCCGGGCAAAACCCCTTTAAAATCGGATTTTGGATCATTCTGATACCCTCCTTTCCCATTCCCGTTCCATGCTTTTAACCTTTCAGTCCACTGGTTCCGATCCCTTCCACCAGATAACGGTTAAAGAAGAGGAAGATTAAAAACACCGGTATCAGCGACAGGGTTGACATGGCAAACATTGCGCCGTAGTCCGTGGTGGAGGATGCGTCCGCAAACATCTTTATGGCTAAAGACACGGTATAGGACTGGGGTTTACTTAAGTACAGCAAAGGCCCCATATAATCATCCCACTTCCAATAAAACTGGATGATCACCGTGGTCACGATAGAGTTTTTAAAAAACGTGGCAAACGTGATTCCCCCAAAACCGCTCCAGCCCGTACTGTAATTGGTCAATTTCAGGCTTTCCGGTATCAGCCCCAAAGATCCCCTTAAGATTTCTCCATTGTCCTTAAAGGAACCGCTTATCATCCAAAGCACCGGATAGATCATCAAAAGCCCAAAGAGGACAACAAACAGATGATATGCCGTTTTTGTAATATTCTTTTTCAATTTCATGTCCGTTCCTCCTCTTAATCACCGGCTTCACTAAATACCCACATCTTGGAAGTCTTGAAGATCACAAGGGTAACCGCACTCATGATCACCAGCATAAACCATGACATAGCACAGGCATATCCCATATCATTATAGGTAAAGGCCTGCTTATAGACGTTATAAGCATACACATTGGTAGAGTTGTTCGGCCCGCCGCCGGTCATGATCGCCACCTGCGTAAACACCATAAACGCCGAAATGGTCTGCATCACAAGATTGTAAAGCACGATAGGGGATAAGCAGGGCATGGTGATACGGAAAAAGATCTGGAACCCGTTTGCCCCGTCAATCCTTGCCGCTTCATAATAGGACGTAGGGATTTCCTTTAACCCTGCCGCAAAAATGATCATGGAAGACCCAAACTGCCATACGCTCATCAAAATAAGCGGAACGATGGCAAGAGCCTGGTCACCAAACCAGTTGACGGTTGATAACCCCATCCCCCCAAGCATGGTGTTGATCAGGCCCTTCCTTGCAAACAGCTGTTTCCAGACCAAAATCACCGCCACGCTTCCCCCTACCAGGGAAGGAACATAATATAAAGAACGGTATAACGTCACAAGTCCGCTTTTCCTGGTCAAAAGAAATGCCACGAACAGCGCAAATCCAAGCTTTAGCGGAACGGAAAAAAACACATATTTGACCGTCACCCAAAGGGATTTCAAAAACACCTCATCCTGAAACAGCCTGATAAAATTTTTAAAGCCTACCAGATCCGCCGTCTTCGACCCAAGGGAAAAATCAGTAAAAGCGTAATAAAAAGACGTGACAATGGGTATTAGGGAAAAACAGACAAACCCAAATATAAAAGGCAGTGCAAAAACATGCCCCACCGTGTTTTCTTTATAAAGGAAATTCCTGATCCCGCCCTGTCCGTCGGTGCGCGTTTTCTTCAAATTTCTTTCCTCCTTTCCAAAAAGCGCCGCCAAACGGCGGCGCTTATGACCTTCCATCTATCTTGTTTTTGTCTTTTTATCCAAAGATGGCCTGTGCATCCGCATAAGTCTTTTCCGCTGCTTCCTGTGCAGTGATCTCACCAAAGACAACCTGCTGGATGTAATTGCGGTAATTGTCAACTACCTGATCCTGTCCATCCGGGCTAAGCACGTTGATCTTCTCCGGCATTTCAAAGGTACCTACCATATCGACAAAATCATACATGATCTGCTGGCCTTCCGTTGCCGTTTCTTTAAGAGCTGCCCTTACATCCTCGTTTACGGGGATACCCCTCTCACCCTGCAGAACATTGTTGCAGTCGGTGCTGTTCTGGAACCAGCTGATAAACTCTGCGGCTGCCTGCTTATGCTCACTGTCCTGTGATACGCAGAGCATCTGGGAAGACTGGATGGCCGCCCCGGAAGGACCCTCCGGCGTCACCCTGGGAAGCGGCGCTAAGCCAAGGGTGCGGCCTTCCGCTTTACAGATATCGTAAATAGTAGGGAACTGATTTACCGCTACCCATGTCATACCCGATTCACCGGTTACCAGGAAATCATTTTCAATATTGGTAACTTCCGCTTCCGCACCCGCATCCGGCGAAACGCCTTCTTTGATCAGGTCAGCCCTCATCTGGATATAAGGTGTCAGCATGGAAGCATCTTCAAATCCCATTCCTGTCAGGTCGATGTTAAAGAAGCTGTACTGCCCCACCTGGCCAAGCTGTCCGATATAAGTGGAGCACCCTGCGATAAATTCGGAGGACGCAAACCCGGAAGTTCCAAAGTGCCCTGTCTTTTCATGGATTGCCCTTGCCGCCGCCGCATAATCATCCCATGTCCAGGTTTCATCAGGAAGGGCTACGCCTGCGTCATTGAACATATCCACGTCATATGCAATGCCGTATGTATTTAACCCGTTAGAAAGCCCAAGCTGGGTTCCGTCAAAATCCTGTGTGATCTTTAAATATGCGTCGGAAATCTTCGCCACATCCACAGCGCCGGATTCAATATACTCATCCAAGGGATAAATCTTGTCCATGTACATAGGGAAATTTCCACCCAACTGGAAGATATCCCATACCTGATCGGATGCTACCAGAGTTTTCAGTTTCGTGAAATAATCATCAAATGAGAAGAACTCATATTCAATCTTAACTCCCGGATGTTCCTTCTCATACATTTCAATGACTTCCACCGTCAGGTCATGACGGGTCTGGGATCCCCACCATGCCATACGCAGCGTGATCTCTTCTCCTGTGCCTTCTTCCGGCGCAGCTTCCTGTGCATTTTCATCTTCTGCCGGAGCCTGTGCTTCCTCCTGCTGGGTATCCGCCTGTGCCGGCGTATCGTCTTTTGCCGGTTCAGGATCTTTACCGCCGCAGGCTGCCAGAGAAAGTACCATACTTGCTGCCATAAGCAGTGCAAATAATTTCTTCTTCATAATAATTTTCTCTCCTTTGCTTTTATTGTTGAAACCTTTACATGTATTTTATATAGGATGCGCCCCTAATAATACTAAAATAATATGCGTTTTTAGCAAAAACAACTGATTATTTGTTATTTTAGAAAATAATGACCGATTGCATATTGTTTATTCTAATTTGTGGTGTTATAATTCAACAAATGTGACAGAAAAAATATGGTCTGTTTGTTGAAATTGACCCTATATGGAGGTGATCCCATCTACAGCGAAGAAAGCAACAACGGAATCTATGTTGAAAAGCAGATACGTATTCCCACTTTTACGATGACTTACGAACATACCCACGCCTATTGTGAGATTTTTTTTTTAAAGACCGGAAGCTGTATTTACCACATCAACAACACCACTTACCATCTCACGGCAGGCGAAGCCATGGTGGTGGCCCCCGGCGATTCCCATTGCACCAGCTATGAAGGACTTGTTCCCTGTGAACGCATCATCGTATATTGCAGGCCGGAGGCCATCCCGGAAACCTTTTTGGAAAAGCACGAAGACATTTCCCAAAACATTAAGCGGTCCGGAAAGATTATCTTAGACAAGAAAGGACAAATCAAGATAGACGGAATCCTGCTTCGGATGATGGAAGAAAACAATATGCCGGACGAACATTCCTTTGAGCTGCTTGGCCTTTATGTCATGGAAATGCTCTTATGCTTAGACCGGAGCGGGATCTTTGTCTGTGAAAGCCTCAGGGTTAATGACGGAATCAGCACGGACATTGCCGACACCCTGACTTACATCGCCCAAAATTACCGGCTTCCCCTCTCCTTAGAGGAAGTGGCCGGACAGATCAACTTAAGCCCAACCTACCTGTCCAAAAAATTCAGGAAGGTCACAGGCGTTACCTTCAAGGAATATGTAAACTATATCCGGATCAAACAGGCTGTCCAGGCCCTTCTTACCACGGACGATTCCATCACCAAGATTGCCGTGGACTGTGGCTTTAACAGCAGCAATTACTTTAAAGATATTTTCCGGAAGATCAACGGGGTATCCCCCAGGGCCTTCCGCAAACAGTCCACGGCCCCTTCTTACGAGCCGGCGGACAATCCTGTTTCAGGGGAAATAACCGCTCCCCTGATCCCAAAAATAAAAGATCCCACAGCAATCTGACGGGATAACAAGGAGGAAGATTTATGATTTACAATGTATTAGACTATGGCGCCGCAGGCGACGGCGCTGCCAATGATGCCGCTGCCATCCAGGCAGCCATTGACGATTGCTCATCGGCGGGAGGCGGACGGGTGCTGTTTCCCGGCGGCAGGGTGTACCGGTCAGGAACTATTGTTCTTAAATCCTATGTGGAACTTCATTTAGAGACCGGCGCCGTCTTAAAGGGAAGCAGCCATTTGGAAGACTACAATTTGTTCCACACGGACCTTTCCATTCCTTCCGGCCAGTCCACCGCCGGAACCCCCACCTATGAAAAATGCGATTATACAGGCAGCCCCGTACTTTTTTTCCTATACGGGAAAGACTGTGAATGCGTTTCCATCACCGGGTTCGGAACCATCGACGGGAATGAAGAGATCTTTTACGGAACGGTGACTCCCTGGCACATCGACGGCTCTTTTTATCCCCGGGTGCCATTACTGTTTCTGGAAAATATCAGACACCTCAGCATCCTTCACGTGACCCTTACCGGCAGTGCGTTCTGGACCACCCACATGATCGGGTGCAATGATGTACTGATCGACGGTATCCGCATCTTAAACAACCTGCGGCTTGCCAACTGCGACGGCATTGACCCTGACCACTGCAAAAACGTGCGCATCGTCAACTGCCATATTGAATGTGCGGACGACTGCATCGTGTTTAAAAATACGGCAAGCGCTGCCCACTACGGGCCCTGCGAAAATATCGTGGTGGCAAACTGCACCTTGACTTCCACCAGCGCCGCCATTAAATTCGGCACGGAAAGCGAATCCTTGTTCCGCAATATCCTGATTGAAAACTGCAACATCAGCCGCACCAACCGGGGAATTTCCTTACAGCTTCGTGACTGCGGAAGCATTGAAAACGTTACGTTCTCCAATTTGAACATTGAGACCCGCTTATTTTCCAAGGACCACTGGTGGGGAAAAGCAGAGCCTATCGCTATCACGGCGCTAAAGCGCAATTCCGATACCACCGTAGGACATATCAAGAATATCCGCTTTCAAAACATTAACTGTGATGGGGAAAACGGCATCCTGATCTACGGGGATCCTAAAATGAACATCAAGGATATCCGCTTTAACGGCATCACGGTTCATTTGCGTCAAAAAACCGATTGGCAAAAGGGCACCATTGATCTGCGGCCCTGTGAAGAAAACGGACTTTCCCGGGATTCCCTCCACGGCCTGTATATCCGCAATGCCGAGCAGATAACTTTTCATGACTTCACCCTGGAAACGGCGCCGGAAATGGCTGAACTTGCAGAGACCCCCGTCAGTATCGCAGACTGCGGTACCGTTACCATAAACGGGGAACTGTACGAAAGGAATTGACCTATG
Source organism: uncultured Lachnospiraceae bacterium (assembly GCA_910587295.1). Taxonomy (GTDB): domain Bacteria; phylum Bacillota; class Clostridia; order Lachnospirales; family Lachnospiraceae; genus Suilimivivens. The sequence continues at coordinate 32,671 of CAJULP010000009.1, forward strand.
GGACGATTTTTCAATCTGGAAAACCCAATCTGGCGTTTTATCGGCAACCTGGCTGACTTCTTTTTATTGTCAGTATGCTGGTATCTGTGCTGCATCCCGGTAGTGACCGCAGGATGCGGCACTACCGCCTTATACTATGTGACTATGAAAATGGCCGCAAACAAAGAAGGCTATACCTTCCGTTCCTTCCTTACTTCTTTTAAGACAAATTTCCGCCCCGCCGCGCTTATCTGGCTTTTGTTCCTTGGCGCTGCCTTTGTATTATACGCCGACTTTTCCTGGTGCCTTAACCGCGGCACGTTGTTTGCCAGATCCATGTTCATCACTTTTACGGCCATTGCCCTGCTGTATTTCCTCTGCCTTCGTCTTATCTTCCCGCTAATTGCAAGGTGCGAAAATACCGTAAAAGCCCTGCTTAAAATGTGCTTTGTCATGAGCATCCGAAGCTTCCTTCCCGTGCTTTCCACGCTGATGGTCACCTGCGGGCTGTTTTCTTTCGGCATCTTCGTGTTCTGGCCATTGCTCCTTATTGCGCCGGGGCTTGGGGCTTATATCAATTCTTTTATCTTTAACCGGGTACTGGAAAAGTACGGGCTGGGACTTTTGGATTAAGTTCCCTGGCCCTGCTTTTTAACCTGCCCCAGCAGGATTTTTCTCAGATCTTCTGCCTGACAGGATTGACTGTCCGCGGCAAAAATATTGATCCGGCTTATATCGCTGCTCCGGTCCTTAAATGCCGGAAACAAAAATCCGCACTCCGGCTTACCGGGCTCGTAATCGCCGCTTACCGGGCAGACCACGCAGACCAGAAACTGATAGACCTCTTCCGATTCCCAAAGGCTTTCTTTGTCACTGGCCTTCAGCGGAACATCATAGCTGCCATGAAAAAAGTAAATGGCATAGCTGTTATCCGCCCGGTATCTCCGGCCAAATTCCTCATAAAAGGTATCCAGCATCGCGTCATTTTTCAGCCCGCATTCCTTAAGCGCCATGAGCATCTGCCACATGCTCCCCGGCCTTCTATCTTCCTTTCCAAATTCATACTCCCTTAACTGTACGTTTGTGTCCGAAAAAAGGACTGCCTTGGCAAGACCCATATTGGCCTGCCGGTCTTTTGGCGTCAATTTCTGAAAATGCTTATTGAAGGTTCCGTCTATGAACCCCTCTTCATCCAGATATGCTCCTGCAATCCTGTCAAAGCAGTTCCGCTTTAACGTCATGCGCCTGGTCAGTTCCAGCATATCCTCACGGTTGATTTTTCCCATATGACCGTACTCCCTGTTCTGCTTCTTTACTTGCTGTTCTTATCTTAACACATCTAATCGAAATAAACTATGAATTTATCCACCGTTCCCCTTTTGCCATCTTTTATGCAAGTAACAATTCAGCATTGCGGCAGCGGAAACGGCAGGGCTGAATTGTTACCTAAGTACCTAAGATTATTTCATAACGGGTTGATATTTTCTTTAATTTCGGCTATACTAATATCAAATATTAAATTAGCCGAAAGGAATGTTTATTGTGTATATTAAAAGACATGCGGAAACAACCGTGCGGGAACTCTCCCGGATGTTTGGCGCTGTACTTGTGGCAGGCCCGAGACAAGTTGGCAAAACAACAATGCTGGAACAGCTGACTTCAAACATAAACTATATCACACTTGACGATCCTATCATCCGCGCAAGCGCGGAAGAAGAAAAAGGAACGTTTTTCAAAGATAACCCGCCTCCTGTTTTCGTGGATGAAATTCAGAAAGCACCCGCACTGTTCGAGCAGATAAAAATGCTGCTTGACCGCAATAGAAGCAAAGGGCAGTTCTATATGTGCGGTTCCCAACAGTTTAAAATGATGAAAGGGGTCAGAGAATCCCTTGCCGGGCGTATTGGCCTGGTAACACTGCTTGGTTTTTCCCTCCGGGAATCCCATGGCGTGGAATATGACACACCCTTCCTCCCAACCAAAGCGTATTTTACGGAGCGAAGGCAGCATCTTGCAGATATCTCCTACGATACTGTGTGGCGTACCATCCACCGCGGCTCCATGCCGGAACTTAACGGCAATCCTGATTTTGACTGGCGGATGTTTTATGGCGCTTATGTCCGCACCTACATTGACCGGGATGTAAGGGAGTTATCCGAGATTGGCGATACAGTCAAGTTCACTAAATTTATGATAGCCGTTGCCGCATCCACCGGGCAGCTCCTGAACTTGTCGTCTCTTGCCAGAGATGTGGGGGTCAGCCAGCCCACTGCAGAGCGATGGCTGTCCATCCTTGTTGCATCCAATATCATATATCTGCTACAGCCATACTCCAATAACATCATCAAACGCGCCGTTAAAACGCCGAAGCTGTACTTCCTTGATACCGGCCTTGCCGCTTACCTGACCAAATGGAACACGCCGGACGTATTAAAGAACGGCGCTATGGCCGGTGCGTTCTTCGAAAGTTTTGTCATATCGGAAATTATTAAGAGTTACTACAACAAAGGTATCCTTGAGCTTCCGATATACTTTTACCGTGACAGGGATATGAATGAAATAGATTTGTTGATCGAAGAAAACGGAACACTTTATCCGATTGAAATAAAAAAGCATGCGGATCCCCAGAGAAAAGACGTAGATGCCTTTTCTCTCCTTGACAAGCTCCCGGGAATCAAACGCGGTCCGGGCGGGGTGGTATGTCTATATGACAGGCTCATAACGCTTCGCAAAGAAGATATGGTCATCCCCATTAATTACCTGTAATCACTTACCAATATGAAATCCAATCACGCCTGCGGGATATCACGCAGGCGCTCTGTCATCCCTATACCCCTGCCAACACTTCAAACGTTCCGGCGATATCCAGTTTTCCATATCCAAATTCCCGACTGGGGTATGATATTTCCGCAGACCGGTCCGCTCCCCGGATCAGATAATTCTTTAATTCCCTGCTTTCCACCCAGGGCCGGTTCCCCTTTACCACCGCCCACTGCAAAAACTGGGCCGCCGCCCCGGATGTCAGGGCTGCCGCAAGGCAGGGTCCTGTCTTTGCCCCGATGATGGTGCTCACGTTCACCCCCGGCGCACAGATATCCGGCTTGATCTGCCCGCTCCTTGTAAAACCCCTTCCCGACTCCGCCCAAAAGCTCCCGTTGGCATCGTCATACACGGAAGTGGTGATCACATCCCTTGCATTAGAGGGCTCCGTCAACGTGGTATAAGGAGATGGCTTCAGGAAATAGGTATCCTCTTTCAAGACCTCAGTGATCGGCAGCCAGATATGAAAAGTCGTTTCCGAATTTCTGTCGCTGGTGATAGCCACCTGAATGGTCCATATCCCCGGTGTGGGTCCTAAAAACCGAAAAAAGATCAGTTCTTCCCCGGAGCTTTGTTCCACTAGGATATGATCCACCTGGATCCTGGTCCTTTCATAGATAAATCCAAACTCCTGGCTTCCCTGCCCTCTGAAATCCACCCTGGGCGTGATTTCCCCGCCGGGCGCACGGATAGATATGGCATGGTTGGCGGAAACACTTCCCCAAAGTTCCGCCGTAAAACCTGCAGTTCCTTCCCCCACCCGGATCTCCACATTGTCAAGGGTTTCACTAAGCCCCTCGGCGGAGATCCCCATATAATGTCGGGCGCTGTTTCCTTCATTGCCGCCGCACACCACGATAGCGCGGCTTCGCTTGGTGGCGATCCGGTTCATATAATCCGCCAGCACGGAATGTCCCTCATGATCCCCCATGTTCGTTCCAATCCCGAAAAAAATAACCAGCGGCCGGGAAAGGGATATGGCATAGCTTTCCAGATACTTTAGCGCCACCAAAAGGTCGCTTTCCGCATAGACGATGGCATCATCCGGAATCAGATAAAATTCCCGCAAAAACGGTTTCGCCTGCCGCAGCTTTACCATCACGATATCCGCTTCCGGCGCTGCCCCCAAAAAGCGCAGCCCGTTTCCCAAGCTGCTCCCTGCCGCCACACTTGCCATAGCGGTTCCATGGCCGTGCTCATCGTAACTGGGAACGATCTCCCTGGGATTATCGCTTTGAAGAGCCAGATCAATGGTCTCCTTCCGATATTCCGTTCCGTACAAAATCCCTGCCGGAGGTTCCCCGCTCTGGATGGTCTGATCCCAGATCCCTAAAATCCTGCTGCTTCCGTCCTGGTTTAAAAAGACAGGATCATCATAGCGGATCCCGGTATCGAGAAAACCGATGACCACACCCCTCCCGGTCAGCTCCAACGGCGCCCTTTGTACCTGCGAGATTCCACCATAAATAAGCGGCGTAGGGTCAAAACCCTGGCCGCTTCCTTCCTCCATCTGCATCAGCCCGTATACCTTCGGCAGCACCGGATACGTGTACTCCGTAATGTTGATAGGGCTGATCTCCTTCCCATATACATAGGTCACCGCAATCTCCCCGTCCACAGGCTGGATCACATAATCAAACAGCCTGCTGATCCCGGGCGGTGCGGTATAATCCGTGACCAAATCGTAATACTCATCAGAAACAATCTTTTCCCTGTCTGTCATGTTTAACCCTTTACTCTTTTTCTTTACTATATGGGTTTTACAGACAAATGGTTATTCCCCGTCATTTCTCCTCGATCAGTTTCAGGTTATCCGGATTCTCCCCGCTGATGCTGCGGATATCGATCACCGGTCCGCCGGTTCCCTCAATATATTCCCTTGTGATGGTCACCCGCCCGATATTGTCATCCTTGGGGATCTCATACATGATATCCAGCATAAATTCTTCTATGATGGCCCGAAGCGCCCTTGCGCCGGTATCCTTCTTCATGGCTTTTTCCGCAATGGCTTCCAAGGCCCCATCGTCGAATTCCAGCTTCACCTCATCCAGTTCCAGAAGTTTTTGGTACTGCTTTAAAATAGCGTTTTTCGGCTCTTTTAAGATCTTTACCAGCATCGGCTTATCCAAAGCGCTCAAAGTGTAGATCACCGGAAGCCTCCCTAAAAATTCCGGGATCATGCCAAACTTCTTTAAATCTTCCACCGTGACCTTGCTAATGATATTCTTTTCCTTATCAAATTTATCTTTTAATTCCGCATTAAAGCCGATGGAGGTCTGCTTTTTCAGCCTTTGTTTGATGATTTCGTCCAGATCCGGGAATGCCCCGCCGCAGATAAAGAGGATATTTCTGGTATTTAACGTGGTCAAAGGAACCATGGCATTTTTACTGTTAGCGCCCACCGGCACTTCCACATCCGCACCTTCTAACAGACGCAAAAGCCCCTGCTGCACGCTTTCTCCGCTGACATCCCTGCTGTTGGTGTTTTTCTTTTTGGCGATCTTGTCAATCTCGTCGATAAACACGATCCCTCTCTCCGCCTTTTCCGTATCGTTTTCCGCGGCAACCAGCAGTTTGGAAAGGACACTTTCAATATCGTCGCCAATATAGCCCGCCTCCGTAAGAGAAGTGGCGTCCGCAATGGCAAGAGGCACATCCAAAAGTCTTGCTAAGGTCTTTACCAGATAAGTCTTGCCGCAGCCGGTAGGCCCGATCATAAGCATATTGGATTTTTCAATCTCAATCTCATCCATAGTTCCCGTTGCAACCCGCTTATAATGGTTATACACGGCAACGGAAATCACTTTCTTGGCATGTTCCTGGCCGATCACATAATCGTCAAGCTGCGCCTTGATCTTGTGGGGCGGCGGAATGTTCTTGATATCAAGGACAGGCTCCGTCTTTTCCCCTTCCGCTTTCTTTTTCTTTTTTACCCTCTGCTTATTAGGGATTCCCCCTTCCCCCTGCAGGTCCGTAATGTTCACAAACCGGATGCTGGGAAAGCCCTGCGTTTTCATATTTTTATTCAGATCGTCCATAAACGCAGGATTATTTAACATCCCCTGATAATCAAACTGGCTGACCGTATCCATTGTCTTATGCATACAGTCATTACATACCGTGATATTGTTGGGCAGCTTGAACATCTTCCCTGCCTTGCTCTCCGGACGGCGGCAGATAAAGCATACATCTTCATAATCGTTATCCTTCCTGCTGCCGTTTTCCGGCTTATCGCTTGTGCCTTCCTTATCCTGCCCCACATCCCGGATCTCTTTCTTGTCTTCCTCATTTTCGTTCAAGTCTTTTTCGTCAAAATCGGCCATACTGTTTCCTTTCCCTGTTGTTTTGTCTTTCCATCAATCCTGTGCCGTATCCGTCCTTTTCCTTAAGCTTTTACACGATCCTGCGCACAGAAAGTATTTCCTTATAAGTTGCGTGGGTGATCTTGATCCCCGTCCGCTGGGTGCTGGCATGAACGATCTGCCCGTTGCCGATATAAATCCCCACATGACCGGCATAGCACACCACGTCCCCGGGCTGGGCTTCACTGTAAGAGACTCCGGTTCCCGCACTCCTTAAGGAATAAGAGGTTCTTGGCACACTATACCCAAAATCCTTATAAACCCTCCACACAAACCCGGAACAGTCCGCCCCTTCCGTTAAGCTTGTTCCACCGGGCACGTAAGGGTTTCCGATAAACTGGCAGGCATAATTGGCGATCTGCTGCCCCTTGCTGCCGCTGCCGGAATAACTGGAAGCGGATGCGTAACCATTAGAACTTCCGGAAGAACTTCCCGAAGACCCGCCCCCTGAACTTTCCTTTGCGCTGTCAGATTCCGCCTGCCTGCGCAGGGCTTCCTCCTGGGCCCGCTTTGCTTCCTCCTGGGCCTTCTTTGCTTTATCAATTTCCGACTGTTTTTGGGCTGCGGCTGCTTCTAACTTTTTAATCTCGTCATTCTGCTTCCTTATGTTTGCCTTATAGACCGCCGCTTCCTGTTTTGCCTTTGCCAGCTGCACCTCGTAGTTGTCATAAGTTTGCTTCTTGTCGGCAAGGATGATCTCCAGACTTTCCTGTTCCTCCTCCAGTTCATGCTTCTGAGCCTCTAACTCGGAATGCTCGTCCTCCAGCTTCTGCTTTAAATCCTCCACCGCCTGCCTTGCAATCTGGTACTCCTCCAATTTCCTTTGATCATATTCGTAAAGCTTTTCCACATACTCTACCTTATTGACCATCTCGCCAAATCCCTGGCTTTCCAAAAGGAGCTGCAAATATGTCACATCACCCTTTTCATACATAAACCGTATGCGCAGCTTCATGGATTCATACTGTTCCTGTTCAATCTCCTGGGCCTTAACTAAATCCTGGCTTGTCTCCTCAATCTGGACCTCCTTGGCCGAAATGTCCTCCTTGATCATTTCCACGCTGGCAAGAGTCTCTACCAGGGCAGCATCAATCTCATCAATCTCGCCTTCAATCTCATCCACCTCGGACTGGATGGAGTCTACTTTCCCCGACGCGCTGTTATAGTTTGCCTGCTCCTGCTTTTTCCGCTCATCAGCTTCCCTTTTTTGCTGCTCAATCCTCTCCTTCTCCTTTTCCAGATCAGAAATATTGGTAGCCCATACCGGTTCTACCACCAAAAACATCATTATCAAAGAAATCCCTATCGCCACAAGCCGGGCCAGTCTCTTTTTCATTCATCGCCTTCATTCCGGAAACCTGGTTCCTGTCACACTACTTGGCTCCCTCTGCCGTAACCTTCACGTTCTCCCCAAGAAACGCCAATGTCTCATTCATCAACAAATATTCCCTGTACGCTTCCTTGTCCATGTTTTTCGTATATTCTTCCACGCTCTCATAGCCGTACTCTTCCGCCTCTTCGGCAATCTGCTTCTCAAGGTCTTCATCGGAAACCGCTATGTTCTCCTTAGCCGCAATGGCTGCCAGCATAACATAGCGCTGGGCCATCAGACCTGCCTGGCCTTTCAGCGTTTCCTCATATTCCTCCGCCGTTCCGCCATAAACTCCTGCCACATATTCTCCCACATCCGCACCATACATCTGAGCGTAGGAAGTAATGTTGTCAATCATGGTCTCCGTCATCCGGTCTACCATTCCTTCCGGCATATCTTTATAAGTCATAATCTTTTCCAGCTCATCTAAGATAACCTCTTCCTTTTTTTGCTGGTACTGCTGCTTCTGGCTCTCTAAAAGGCTGTCCCTGATATAATCTCTAAATTCCGCAACATTAGAACACCCTTCTATCATCAGTTCTTCCACAAACTGATCCGTCAGCTCTGCAGGCTCCTTGGTGCTTAAGCTGTTTAAAGTCACCGTAAACACCACCGCCGCTCCCGAAAGGTCCGGATTTCTCTCATAGGGATCCGGGAAATTTAAGTCAAGGTCTTTGACCTCCCCAATCTCCATTCCCACAACGCCATCCTCAAATCCGGCTATAAAACTTCCCGATCCAAGCTCCAAGTCATATCCGGTGCCGGTACCGCCATCAAAGGCAACCCCGTCAAGCTTTCCCTCAAAATCAATGTTGGCAACATCCCCAAGCTGGGCCGGACGCCCTGTCACTTCGGTCTTAACCGGCCTTGTGTTTAAGATATATTCCACGGACTGCTCTACTTCCTCATCCGTCACCGCCGGATCTTCCAAATGAATCTCCATATTCCGGTAATCCCCCAGCGTCACATAATCGGATGGATTGAAATCTTTCAGGTAGACTAAACCGCTGGTATCCTTTTTCCCGCAGGCCGCCATCATAAGTACTATTGCGGTAAACGATACCGCCAAACAAAATCTTTTCTTCATTCTTTACTCCATTTCCATCTCATTTTCATTGAAAACGCCCAAAAGGACACTTCTTTTTATACCATAAATATGCCGCAAACACAAGTCCTCTAAAGCACACGGGAATCAATTTCCGGAAGGCGGGGCGGATGGGCAGGACGCCGATGCGGCCGCACAAAAGGTTTACGGCGGCTTATGGCAAGCGGTTAGAAGGACTTAATATCTCCAACATAATCCAGCAGTCAGCGGACAGGATGTCCGATGAAGGCGCAACTTGGCCATGGAAGGCCAAATGCGCCGGCTGCGTCCTTATTTCACAACCTGCACGGGAGATGCTTAGTCCTTCTTATCGCTGTACATAGACACCGTAAACCTTTTGACGGCCGCACCGGCGTCCTGCCCATCCGCCCCGCCTTCCAGAAATTAATCCCGCATCTAAAGCAGAGGGGAGAGCAGCCTGCTGACCTGCTCCTTAAAACGCACCAGCAGGTTCCTCCCCAGATACATATCCCTTGTAATCTTCTTTGCATATTTCAGATCCTCAAGAAAATACGCCGTCATCTCCCTTGCCTTCCCCTCGTCATACAAAATGGCGTTCACCTCAAAGTTTAAGGAAAAGCTCCGGATATCCATATTGGCCGTTCCGTAACAGAGCACCTCTTCATCCACCACGATCCCCTTTGCGTGGAGAAACCCGTTCATATAAGTATAACAGTTTGCCCCTAAAAGCACCAGCTCCCCCACATAAGAGTAGGTGGCCCAGTAGACAAACGGGTGGTCCGGCTTACAGGGTATCATGATATTGACCTTAACACCGGAGTGCACGGCAATGGAAAGAGCCGTCATAATAGACTCATCCGGGATAAAATAAGGGGTCTGGATATAGATGCTGTGCTTTGCCTTATGGATCAGCCTAAGATACGTGTTCCGGATGCCCTGTTCTAGGGAGTCCGGCCCGCTGGTAACGATCTGCACCGGACAGCCGCCCTTGATCCCTCCCCGCGTTTTGACCAGATAGGGGTCAAATGTAAGGGCCTTGTCTCTGGCAGCAAAGTTCCAGTCTAAGATAAACCGGACCTGCAAAGAGTCAACCGCCGAGCCTTCAATCCGCATATGGGTGTCCCGCCAATAGCCAAATTTCTTATCAAGCCCCAAATATTCCCTGGCCATGTTAAAACCGCCCACATAGCCTGTTTTTCCGTCTATCACCACGATCTTCCTGTGGTTTCTGTAATTGATACGCATCTGCAGAGAACCGAAGATTGCAGGGAAAAATTCCGCCGTATGGATCCCCATGGAACGGATCTGCTTCCAGGCGCTTCTTTTGATAAACCGGCCGCCTCCCATGCCGTCATACAGGATCCTGACCTCCACGCCCTGTTCCACTTTCCGCTTTAAAATCTCCAAAATGCCCTGCAGCACCTCGTCATCCCTTATGATGTAATACTGGATATGGATGGACCGCTCCGCTTTTTCCAAATCTTCGGCAAGGGCCTTAAATTTTTCTTTCCCGTCCACAAAAAACCGCACCTGATTGTCATCGGTCAAGATGGCGTCGGCAGCCCGCAGGTTGTATAACATCAAATCCTCGTAATCTTTCATCTCGGGATAAGAAATTTCCAGCTCCTGATTCCGTATGCTGATTTCCTGATGTCTGATCGCGTCGTTTATTTTATCCTCGATCTCCTTGGTCCGGAACATCTTCTGCTTATGCATGTCCGTTCCGATCAGCAGATAAAAAATGAAACCAAGGACCGGGATAAAGTATAAGATCAAAAGCCATGCCCACACGGATTTCGGTTCTTTCCGCTGGAAAAAGACGATGATCACTGCCAGTACCAGATTAATGATCACCAGGTGGCTGTATATAAACAGGAAAGCTGCCTGTATATTCTCCCAAACAATTTCCATTTTCTGTTTCCTTTCGTCTGTCTCCGTATAAGTATATCTCAATCCCGCCCGCAATTCAATGAAACTACTTGCCTAAATTCTTAAATAATGATAAACTTATATTTCAGAATACGGCGGATACAGGGAGGTACGGTTTGAAAACAGTAGGAATTGTATTATTAGTAATTTTGGCAGTGCTCATCATTGCCCTTATCGTTTTATATTTTCTTGGAAAAAAAGCACAAAAGCGTCAGGAGCAGCAGCAGGCACAGATTGAGGCAATGAAACAGACCGTCTCCATGCTGATCATCGACAAAAAACGCATGAAGTTAAAAGATTCCGGGCTTCCGCAGGCGGTCATCGACCAATCTCCTAAACTGATGCGGGGTTCCAAGCTCCCCATCGTAAAAGCAAAAGTAGGCCCCCAGATCATGTCTTTGGTCTGTGAAGAAAAAATATTTGATTCCGTTCCCGTCAAAAAAGAAGTAAAAGCCGTGGTCAGCGGCATTTACATCACCAGCGTAAAAGGGCTTCACGGAAAACCAATCGTCACCCCTCCGAAGAAAAAAGGCTTTTTCAAACGGACGCTTGAAAAAGCACAGGAAAAAGCCGGGGCGAAACCAATTAAATAAAACCGCTAAAAGGATTGCCGCAAAGCAATCCTTTTTTATAATAATCTAAGCCCTTCTTCCCGGGGGCTGATCTTCATTTCTATCTTGCAATCCGCCAGATACTGGTAGTTTGCCTCCAGAATATAATCCACGTGGACCCGGATCTCCTTTTCCTTCTCCTCCACCGACACATTCCCGGTGTCGATCCCGATCAGAATATTTCCGTAAGGCGTCATGTAGCTGGTCATATTTTTCTTGTTTTCCTCAAAAACCATATGTACGTTGACAAGCCCCTTCTTCCTTACCTCAAGGCAGGAATCCCTGAATTTGATCAGGTTTTTCGTCACATCCTCATACCCTTCCGTGACCTCCTCATACAGCACATAATGGCTGCCGTTCTTTAAATAATAATCCGCTGCGGTAATGGTCTCCAGCTCCTGCCCCCCGTCCGCATTTTCTATCTGCAGCCCCTTTAAGGCCAATAAAACTTCTTTCGTCATGATCATTCCTGTGCCTTTCCCTAATATTCTTCTATGTTGATTATTTTAGCCGAAAGGATGCCGTATTTGATAATGGAATTGGCAAATCCCCTGAACTTTTCCGCCTCATCGCTCACAAAAAAATGATACCGGTCATCCCCAAGCCTTCTCACCTCATGATTTAAAAGATCCTTTTTTTCCAGCATCTGCTTTAATTCCCTTGCAGTCTCATAGGCAGGGTTTACCAGCGTGACTTCTTCCCCCATGATCCTTCCCACAGTGGAACGGATCAGCGGATAATGGGTGCAGCCCAGGATCAGGGTATCAATCCCAATATCGATCAGTTCCGTCAGGTAACGCTTGGCGATCTCATCGGTGACAGGATCTTCCCACAGCCCTTCTTCCACCAGGGGAACAAATAAAGGGCAGGCCTTCCCCACCACTTCCACTGTTTTCTTTAACTCTTTTATGTATCTGGCGTAAATCCCGCTCCCAATGGTTCCCTGGGTGCCGATGACACCGATTTTTCCGTTTTGAGTGGCCTCAATTGCCGCCACCGCCCCTGGGATGACCACCCCCATCATGGGAAGATCCGTCTCCGACTCTAAGTCTTCTAAAGCATAGGCGCTTGCCGTATTACATGCCACCACGATTGCCTTCACTTTCTGGCTTTGCAAAAAGCGCACGATCTGGCGGGAAAACCTGGTCACTGTCTCCCGGGACTTATTTCCATAGGGCACTCTGGCCGTGTCCCCAAAATAAACGATCCTTTCCTCCGGCATCTGGCGCATGATCTCCCTTGCCACCGTGAGCCCGCCAAGGCCGGAGTCAAACACCCCGATGGGCGCATTCCTGTCTGTCATATCCTGCTTCCTTTTCCTGTGTTCCTTTTTCTTTTCCCTGATATAAATATTCCATGATCCGGCTTTTTATACGGACATTCCCACTTTTTATACCGGTATCGCCAAGGCCGTTTACCAGCATTTCCACAAAAGATGCCGGGCTCTCCCCGTTCGTCTCCTCCTTGGCGCTTTCCAGTACATATTCTTCCGTTACCGCCGAAAGCTCCGGATACACAAACCCCCACCAGCCTATAGTTGCCGCAAACAATACCATTGTCTCCCAAAAACGCTTCCTCACACTTTTATCCCTTTCTGATTTTCTCTTGATAAAAGTGTTTCCATTTTATGGGCGCTTATTCAAGCCAATGTCATTAAGTTTAAGAAGCGGTAAGCGGACAAAGGGCGGCACGTCTGGTCATGACTGGCCATAAAATTTATGCCGAGCCTTATGGAAAGCGGTTAGCAGGGCTTAGTATTCCTTTCATATACCCAGTAAGCATCGGACACGATGTCCGATGAAGGCGCAATTTGGCCATGGAAGGCCAACTGCGCCGTTTACGTCTTTGCTCCATAACCTGCAGCAGGAATGCTTAGCCCTCCTTACCGCCAGACATAGGTTCGGCATGAACTTTATGGCCAGTCATGATAAACGTGCCGCCCTCTGTCTGCTCCCGCTTCTTAACTTAACGACATTGCTTATTCAGCCTGCTTTCATTTTCCATCCGAATCTGGCGGATGATGGAGCTTTCCTGATTGTCAATGTGAAGTCTTGCCGCTTTTGCCGCGCGTTTCTTATCCCTTGACGCAATGCTCTCATAAATCTCTTTATGTTCCGCAATCAGATTATCGTGTTGTTCTTCTTCATTAATATAAACAAAACGATAGCGGTACATTTGCTCGGAAAGGTTATTCACCAGCTGTTGCAGCCGAAGATTCCCCACGGCTTCCACAATAATATCATGAAATGCTACATCCGCCTGTGCAATCACCGCCGCGTCCTTTCCCTGGGCCGCTTTTTTAAATTCCTGATAGGCTGTCCAAAGCTCTTTGATCCCATTTTCATCGATCCTCTGGCAGGCAAGCTCTACGCTCAGCACATCCAGGGCACGGCGCACCTCCAGCACGTCCTTTAAGCTCTTTTCCGTGATCCTCGCCACTTCCGCCCCGCGTCTTGGGATCATGATCACCAATCCTTCCAGCTCCAGTTTACGGATCGCCTCCCGGATCGGCGTCCGGCTGACACCCAAGCGGTTAGCCAAATGTACCTCCATCAGACGTTCTCCGGGCTTTAACTGTCCTTTTAAAATTGCCCTTCTTAAGGTGTTGAACACCACATCGCGCAGCGGCAGAAACTCATCCATATCAATCTGTAAATGTCCGTCCATCCCCATCCTCCTTCCGGGTAATCCCCCAAGGTCCATCACCGTCCATCCCGCAATGATTCCTTGGCCATATATTCTAAAACAGCCTGGTTCACTGCCTGTCAGGATAGAACCGTGTCACAAAAACCTGTCTGGCAAGTCCGGCATTTTTAATCCCTTCCGCTGCTGCCTGGGCGGATTCCCGCTCCCTAAACATCCCAAACACCGTAGGACCGCTTCCACTCATCAGCGCATTCCATGCCCCTTCTTCTTTCATTTTACGTTTAATCTCCTCAATCACCGGATAGGCTTTTGCCGTCACGGTTTCCAATACATTGCCAAGCCGTCCGGTTATCCCCTCTAAGCTGCCTTTCCGGATGGCCAGGACCATACCGTCAATATCCGGATGCTCCTTTAAGGTATCTGCATGGAGATTTTCATATACAAATTTTGTGGAAACATTACAATCAGGCTTTGCCACCACTAACACACATTGGGGCGGCGCCGGCAGCGGAGTCAGGATCTCACCTATCCCCTCGGAAAGCGCGGTTCCTCCCATGATACAGTAAGGAACGTCTGCCCCGATCCGCACCCCCAGCCTTTTCATCTCTTCCATATCCATGGAAAGCCCGAACAATTCATTCAGTCCGTGAAATACCGCCGCCGCATCGGTGCTCCCCCCTGCCATCCCGGCAGCAACGGGGATATTCTTTTCCAATGTAATTTTAACGCCCTGCCTGATTCCCTTTTCTTCCATTAGAAGCTCCGCCGCCCGGCAGATCAGGTTATCTTTTCCAAGAGGCAGGGTTTTGTCATCCGCCGAAAGTTCAATCCCCGGCGTCTCGGCCGGCTTAAAGGTAAGCCGATCCCAGATATCCACTGTCTGCATGATCATCTTGACCTCATGGTACCCGTCCGAGCGCCTCCGCAGCACATCAAGGCCCAGATTAATCTTGGCGTAAGCTTTTCGCTCTATATGATTTGTTGTAATGTGGTCCATTATGCCCCCCTGTGTCTTACTTGTATACATTATACATCCAGATTGTACTTAATTATATACAATTTTGACTTGGTTCGTCAAGACCTATCCGCCCGGCAGCCAGGGCGCTCCCATAAAAAATTTTTACGATCCCCTAAATTATTCTCCGTATTTAACCGATATCTTTCTTGCAGGTATAATAATTCACATTTCAAATAACCAAGGAGGGTGAGTCATGAGTGTAAACGGAGTTACAGGTGCAAGTGATGTCTACAGCACATATGCCACACAGTCAAAAAGCACCGAGACCAAAACGGAAACCAAAACAAACGGAACGGAAAACAAGACCAACGAATCTGCAGGTGCAGTGTACGAGCCTTCAAAAGAAACGCAGGCTTCTTCTGTCAAGAAAACTTATAAACCTGACACCAATATGGTAGCAAAATTAAAAGCAGATGCTGAAGCAAGAACGGCACAGCTTAAGAGCCTTGTAGAGAAAATGCTGACCAAGCAGGGCGAGACCTACGGAAAAGCAAACGATATCTGGAGCATTTTATCCAGCGGAAACTTCACTGTTGACCCCGCCACCAAGGCGCAGGCACAGGCCGATATCGCTGAGGACGGATACTGGGGTGTTTCCCAGACTTCACAGCGTATCCTTGATTTTGCAACCGCTTTGACAGGCGGCGATCCTGACAAGATTGAAGAAATGCGTTCCGCATTCTTAAAAGGCTACAAGCAGGCAGAAAAGACATGGGGCGGAAATCTCCCCGACATCTCTAAGCAGACCTACGACGCAGTTATGAAAGGCTTTGATGACATGGCTGCAGCAGCAAAGAAAGTAGAAGCAACCGAAGAATAATCAACTAAAAAGAATCCTGCAAGCAGGATTCTTTTTTACGTTACATCCCTTTTACAATTAAAATCTTATCCCCCGCCCTCACTTCGTCATTTTGCAGGGCATTGGTCTGTTTGATCACCGAAACCGGAACATAATACCGTTTCCCGATATCCCACAAACTTTCCCCTTCCCTTACCATATAAACCGCAATCCCCGGAAGGGCTGCCATTTTCTCCATATCCGGCTCCGTGACAATGATCTGTTCCACGATCTTTTCCTGCCATTTGCGGTAAATGTTTGCCCGGAAGTAAAGCACACACTTCACATCCACTTCCTGATTGTCTATGATCGCTACCGCGATCTGGTCCACACAGGCATTCACCGGATAAACGCAGTCATCCAGGCTGCCGTCCGTCTCTAGCAGATACTGGAAGGGGATACTCCCCCTGATCACTCCGTATCTTTCCTTTTCATTGCTGCATTCATAAAAAATCTGCAGCTCCACCGTTCCGGTAATTTCAATGCCGCCCTCCACGGCTTTCTTTTCCCCGATCTGAAGCTTCCCTGCCGTATGGAGGATCTTGTGGAGCATGGCGTTTTCCTCCTGTGCCTTAAAATGCCCGGAAATCTTTGCCTTCCCGCTGCACTTGCCCTGCAGTCGCTTAAAATCCGCATTTTTCTCCTGGACGGCAACTTCCTTCACCACCCCATATACATCGGACAAAATATCAATACTGTCTTCCTCATAGATGCAGATATCCAGCTCCAGACATTGCTCAAAGGTGATCACCCTCTCTTCCCCGTCAAAATCAGGACGCACTTCCACGTCCTTGTTCTGGGCGCAAAGATGGATCTCCGGAATCATTCCCTCCCGGCAGCCGCCGCATTCCAGACTGCCGGCAAAGGGAAGGGTGGTCTCATAATGGCAGATTTCCTCTTCATCCCCCTGCCCCCGTTCATTCTGGCCGCGGTAAAGAAAAAAGGCGTGTAATTCCCCCTGCAGCGCAATCTTATCCTCCAGTGCCTTGAACTCTACCGTACCCGGCACCACCTCAGACCAGATCATGGAAGCAATATTCGGGAAACTCCCCGGAATCTCCACTTCTTCTTTGATGCGGAAAATATCCTTCTTCTTCACCGCCACCGTTGCCACATCCAGCGTCTTTTTCCTAAACTCCACCGGTTCCTCACTGTAAAGGTCCACCGCCGTCTCCTCGTCGGAAATCTCCCCACAGCTTAAGGACAGCCCCAAAAGCGACTGTATGCTCAGTTTCCGCGAATTGATCATCCCTACGCTTAAATCTTCAATCTCCCAATCCACGTTGACGCTGTCACCGTTTTTTACCCCTTCCATAAAGACCATTTCCTCGAAGGGAATCGTACCTTCCATGCAGGCCACATCATTTTTTTCCTCTGCCCCGCTTCCTTTTTCCGTCAGATAGAGAACATAAAACTCCAGCTTTCCCTTCACAGCCGCATGGTCATCCGTTACCTTTACCTCGTCAACCACTACATTTCCTCTATCCATGATCAGCTTTGCGGCATCCGGCCTGGAATCAGAGATGATCACGTCATCTTCCAATGTCATCTGGGTAAATGCCCTGCAGCGTTCACGGTCCATATGTATATTCCGTTTGATCAGTTCCACAAAAATACCTCCCAGCGTGTACTTATTGTAACTATATGACACCGGGAGGCAAAATATGAAACTTAACTTACTGCACCAATCAATTCACGGATATCTTCCACTCCATATCTTTCCATATATTTTTTTATCCCTTCCACCACTTCCACCGTGGTATAAGGATTCACAAAATTCATGGCGCCTACAGCCACCGCCGAAGCCCCCGCGAGCAAAAACTCAATGGCATCCTCCGCACATGCAATGCCGCCCATGCCGATCACGGGGATTTTTACCGCCTGGGCTGCCTGATAGACCATGCGCACCGCCACCGGCTTAATGGCAGGACCGGAAAGCCCGCCGGTTTTGTTTGCCAGCACAAACTTACGTCTGTGCACGTCGATCTTCATTCCGGTCAGCGTGTTGATCAGGGAAATACCGTCCGCCCCTGCTGCCTCCGCTGCTTTTGCCATCTGCGCAATATCCGTCACATTCGGGCTTAGCTTCATGATCACCGGCTGCTTTGCTTTCTTTTTAATCCGGGAGGTAATGTCATAAAGGCAGTCCGCCTTCTGTCCGAAGGCAATGGCGCCTTCTTTCACGTTCGGGCAGGACACATTGATCTCCAGAAGGTCTACGCCGCTGTCTGAAAGTTTTTCCACTACTTCCAAATAATCTTCCACACTCTTCCCACACACATTGACGATGATCTTCGTATCGAACTTTTTAAGAAAGGGGATATCCCTTTCAAGGAACACGTCTATACCGGGGTTTTGCAGCCCAATGGCGTTCAGCATCCCCCCCCAGGTTTCCGCCACCCGGGGAACCGGATTCCCCTCCCAGGGAACATTGGCCACCCCTTTTGTCACCACTGCGCCAAGACTGTTCAAATCCACAAAATCACTGTACTCCATCCCCGAACCAAAGGTTCCGGATGCGGTCATCACCGGGTTTTTCAATTCCACCCCTGCAATTTTCACTTTTGTATTCATCAGATTTCCACCTCCCCCGCTTCAAAGACCGGCCCCTCCGTACAGATTCTTGCATTCTTCACATGAGAATGTGGATCCTTTCTTGTGGTCTTACACACACAGCCCAGGCAGGCCCCTACACCGCAGGCCATCCTTTCCTCCAGGGAAATATATGCCAAAACCCCTTCCTTAGCCGCAAAGGCTTTCACCGCCCGGAGCATAGGCATAGGACCACAGGCCATGATAAGCGCCGGCCGGATCCCTTCCTTACTTAATACATCCAGCACATTTCCCTTTACACCTGCGCTGCCATCTTCCGTTGCCGTCAAAACCCTGCCGTACTTTGCAAGGTCATCCGCAAGAAACAGGTTTTGATCCCGATAACCGGCCACGATTACCGGCTCTGTGCCCTGCGCTGAAAGCTCCTTTGCCAGTTCCAGCATAGGAGGAATCCCGATGCCACCCCCTAAAAGGACGATTTCCCTTCCGCCAGGCTCCTCTTTCTTATTCTCTTTTCCGGTATAGTTTTCCAAAACTTCCCTTACCGGGTATCCATTCCCTAATACCCCTAAAATATCCACTTTTTGTTTCGGTTTCCATGTAGCAAACCATGCCGTACCCGCACCCACAATCCGATACACCACCCGGAGCGCTCCTCTTGCCTTATCCACTTCGCAGATACTGATGGGCCTTGGCAGAAGATGAGCCCCGTCTTCCGGGTAAATGCCGATAAACTGCCCTGCCCCTGCCTCTTTTGCCAATTCCGTTTCCATCCACAGATCATAAATACCCGGTGCAATCTTTTGCTGCGAAAGCACCCTCCCCTGTACCTTTTTCTTTCCGCTCATCCCTGATTTCCTTTCTGAAACATTCCTGCGCTGCTCCTATTATATACCAGATTTAAAAAATGGCAAAAGAATATCTTTCATCATGGACAGAGCTGCCATTTTCGTACACGATCCTGCCATTGCAGATCGTCATGCGGACCACCCCCGGCAGCTCTTCCCCCACAAATGGGGAATTGGCTGACTTAGACGCAAATCTGCCGACTTTCCAATGTTCCTTTGGGTCAAACAGGACAAGATCTGCCGCTGCCCCTTCCCTGACCGTTCCCCCGTCTAACCCGTAAAGCTTACAGGGGGCAGTGCTCATCCGATGGAACAGCTTAGGCAGTTCCAGGTATCCCTTCTCCACCAGTTCCCGGATTCCCAAGGACAATGCCGTTTCTAATCCTATGATACCGCTGGGCGCTTCCGTAATCGGCCGCTCCTTTTCTTCCCTTGCATGGGGCGCATGGTCCGTGGCGATCAGGTCAATGGTTCCATCTGCCAGCCCCTCTATAATGGCAATCCTGTCTGTTTCTTCCCGAAGGGGCGGGTTCATCTTCGCCATAGTTCCTTTTTCCATTGCCGCCTTCTGGGTCAGCGTAAAGTGATGAGGCGTTGCTTCCGCATGTACGTCCATTCCCTTTTCTTTTGCCCTCCTCACCAGCTCCACCGCCTCTTTTGTACTGATATGCTGAATCACGATCTTTGCGCCGGTTCCTTGGGCAAGCCGAAGGTCACGTTCCACCATGGAAATTTCTGCCTCCCGGGGAGAACCTCCAATGCCGTAATAAGCAGATGCCTCCCCTGCATGGATGCCATTGTTGCTGATCAATGCCGGATTTTCCTCATGGAAGCTTATGGGTTTTTGAAGCTTCCCGGCGCGTTCCATTGCCTGCCGCACCAGCTCTTCTCCCAAAAGCGGAATACCGTCGTCCGTAAAGCCTGCCGCACCACTTATCGCAAGCTTCTCCATATCCGTCAGCGCTTCCCCTTTCATCCCCTTGGACACATTGGCACAGGAATGAATATGAATGCCTGTCCTTTTACCCTTATTCAGTACATAAGAAAGTGTCTCTAAGTTATCCACGCAGGGGTTTGTGTTTGCCATCAGCACAATCTGGGTAAAGCCGCCCTTCTTCGCCGCCATGACGCCGCTTTCAATATCCTCTTTATACGTAAACCCGGGATCCCGAAAATGCACATGGGTATCCGCCAGCCCCGGGGCGATCAAAAGCCCCTGCGCATCTATGACCTTTGCATCGGCCGGAAGGCTTTTCTTCTCCGTTCCCGGCTCTTTTCCCTGGGTTTGCGCTGGCAGAAATATCTTTTTGATCCTGCCCTGTTCAATCAAAAGGTCTGCCGGGTACATCCGGTCCTGCTCCGGATCAATCAATACACCGCCTTTTATATAAAGAATGTTATCCTGCATTATTTTTCTCCTCATTTCTGTTTCTACAACGCAAGTATATCATAATTTGAAACCTGCCGCAAAAAAAATCACAGTGTCTTTTCCGGGAAAGAAAAGAACACTGTGATTTCCGACAGGCAGGCTGACAGCAAGTTTCACATTTTAATCAAATACCACAGGCTTATCAATAAATTCCGTCTTCAGCACGATATAAGGGCAGGAAACACTGTTTTTCTTTCCCGCCGCAGGGTCGGAAGGATCTGGCCCTAAAAGCGTGGTATCCGCATATATGGCATTTTCCGTCAGATACAGGGCATTTACCGCTATACTATAGCCGCCGCTTACCTGCTCTCCGTATCCCACGCAAATATACATGAAACCATTGTCCTGATAGGTCATCTTAAAAGAAGTATCCTTTTTTTCCTCTATGACCACCTTTAATTCTTCCGGAATATTGTCTTCTGAAAGTACCGTGAACTCCAGATCCTTAATTTTTTCCATAGGGTCCTTTTTTTCGCTGCAGCCCGCAAGCAGCCCGAGCCCCAAAAGCCCCAGCATACAAACTCCAAACCTTATGATTTTCATCAGATTATTTTGCATTCTCTCACCCAAAGATCAATGTTTCCTTTTTATAATCTATGAGATAAAAGAGCAAAGAATACCAAAGAACGCCATAAAGCTTTCCCTTATGGCGTTCCTTTATTAGAAGCAAAAAGTGCTGCCGGACGGCAGCACTTTTGCTTTTATTGTATGGTGCTTTGTTTTCCCAGTGTCACACTGACCGTATCTTCTTCATAGCCCTGAGACATCATCTTCATAACAGATAATTCTACCGTATCCCCTGCCGCATAATAAGTCAATTCTTCCTTCAGCTCCAGCATGGATTCAATTTCCTCACCGTTAAGGGCCGTAATGATATACCCCCGCATAATGCCTGCCTGATCTGCCGCCGCGCCTTCTACCACAGAGGATACATACACGCCTTTCGGCAAATCATAAAGCTCGGAATAATCGGCCTTTACATCCACCCCTGTAATTCCAAGGTAGCCTCTTTTATCCTCATCCACTTTAGGCTGCTTGTTCATCAGGTTTTCAATAATAGGCTTCACATCAGAGATCGGGATTGCATACCCCATCCCCTCCACTGCGGAACCGCCAATCTTGTTTGAGTTGATGCCGATCACTTCCCCCTTCATATTAAGCAGGGCGCCGCCGGAATTACCGGGGTTGATCGCTGCATCGGTCTGGATAAAAGTGTTGATCTCCGTATCACCTGTAGATGCGGTTTCCATATTATCCGTGGAAGCTATTGCGCGGTCTAAAGCACTGACCACACCGGTAGTAACGGACTGCCCGTAACCAAGGGCGTTCCCGATTGCAATGGCAGGTTCCCCTACCGTCAGGGAATCACTGTCTCCTAATTTGGCAATGGAGATCTTGCTCATGGTATCTGCCTCAATATCTTCAAGCTGCACGGCGATCACCGCCAGATCCTTATCCACGTCAACGCCTTTAATCTGTGCCTGTGCCTGAGTACCGTCCACGAACTGAACCGTCAGTTCTTCTGCCGAAGCCACCACATGCTGGTTGGACACCAAAAGAAGCTCTGTCTCGTTTTTTCCTACGATAAAACCGGAACCGGCGCTTCTCGCCTCACTGCTGTATACCTGGCCCCAAAAGGACATTTTCTCCACATACCGGTTGTTGATAGAGACCACACAGGGCATGACCTCCTTTACTACCCCTGTCACATCCGTCACCGTGGTATAAGCTACTTCATTCACTTCTGCCGCTCCTTTATTTTCCTCCACCGTGTCCTTTACAATATCTTTTTCTTCTTCCGGTTCTGCTTTCGCACCTTTTTCCGAAATGATGCCCACCTGATTGGCTAAAATATTCCCGGCGGTATTTACCGCAAAAAATCCTGCCCCGGCAAACACCCCAAAGCACACGCCGCAGCAGATAGCCACCGCAATCTTTTTCCCTGTTCCCATCTTTGGTTTTTCCGAAGGCCTCCCTGCCGGAACGCCTGTACCTTCTGCGTTATAGTGATAAGTATCATTAGGATAATTGTTTTCGTACATACCCGTTACCTTCCTTTCTTTTCTTTTTATGCTTCTAAGTATATCCGGCAATTGTGTTCAATTTGTGTCAAATTTTTGTTTTTTCTGTAATTTCCAATAATCCCGGTTCATGGAAAAAGAGACCACCAGTTTAAGGGGCAGCTTCCTATAGCGTTTCCCCAAAAAATAACCGGCATACTTACACCCGCTTTGCCAAAGCAGCGAAAAAACCAGCCAGGGTTTCCCCTTTTTCATTACGTAAGCACAGCTGTTCTTCACCAATCTGATTCCCTCAGACTCAGCCGCGATACCTCCAAAAACTTCCGGGTACTGGGCATGGGAAACCCCCAAGTCAAAATTTCTGTGAAACTGCCGGAACCCGCTGTAATTGTGGGAATGCTCCACACCGGCATCTGCCGCATAGGCAATCCCGTATCCTTCATCTAAGACCTTTCTGGCATAGATCATATCCTCATTAAAAATAGTATGGGAAGGAAAGCCCCCTAATGTGTCAAATATCTCCCGCCTGTAAGCCGCGCACACATTGGACGCAAAAAAAGCTTTGATCCCCATTGTCTCTATATCTTTGGCAAATTTTACTCCGGATACTTCCGGGTAATTAAAGCTCCTGGTATACTGCTCTAATAAACTGCTTTTGGGGGCAGGAAGCTGCCTGCCATAGGACACGGCAATCCGTCCGTCCGCAAAAGGCTTAAGGAGATTCTCCACCAAATGACTATCCATCGGCACAGCATCATCCGTAAGCATGATAAAAAACGGACTGTCTGACAAAGACACCCCCTGGTTTCTGGTCTTTCCGTGGTCAAATTCATCTTTCGTAATATGTCTTACTACCAGGTTCTGATATCGCTCCAAAAGCTCCTTTTCCGGAATCAGCTCATCCAAATGACACCGTTCCGTATTGATAATAATGATCTTCCCGATCCGCTCCGGCTGCCTGGCAAGCCGGTCCAAAAGCACAAGGAAGCGCTCTGCCGGCTTGTAGACCGGAATAATAATATCCGCCTTCTCCATTGTTTCCCTTTCTTAAGGTATAAAAGGGACCAGCTTGCGTTGGTCCCTTTTTCCAATCCTCTATTTAACATATTGGCTGGTATCTGATTTTATTTTATCGCTGTAACCTTTTACCTGATCAGAAGGAACGTAGTCATCGTCCTGGAACAGGAACTTATGGAGCCAGGCAACATTTTCTGTCAAGTCGCGGGGAACCACACAGCTTCCCTTTGCCCCGATGGTTCCGGTAGAAAGCATGTCCGTTTCCGGGAACCCGGTCTGGTCTACCACTTCGTACCTGCCGATATCCCCCAAAAGCTCTAAGATTTCCGGAAGGTCAAGAGAAGTATAAATCTCGTTAAACACTTTATCCGCAATCTCATTTAAAGTTGCCGGGGATGCTTTCTTTGCTTTTTCGGCAATGGCAAGCAGTACCGTCCTCTGGCGCTGGGTACGCTGGAAGTCATTTCCTACATGACGGATCCGGCAGTAAGCCGTAGCCTGCAGACCGTTTAAGGTCTGCCTTCCCGCTGTGGTGACCGGTGTGTAATCCGTGCCTGCATCAGCCTCATAATTTACACCGTCTTTTGTGGTACCTACCATACTGATCTGGTAATTATTTAGATGCCTGATCTCCGCTTCTGTCACGTCAATCTCCACGCCGCCCAAAGCATCGATGGTATCCCGAAGCCCTGCAAAGCCCACTGTGACAAAATCCGTGATATTCATATCCAAGTTCATGTTCAGCATGTTCATGGCCATCTTAGGGCCGCCCTTTGCATAAGCCGAATTACATTTATTGTAAGTATCATTGCTTAAGTTTAAATAGGTATCACGGTATACGCTGACCAGCCTGCACTCTCCGGTATCCTGATTGACGGAAGCGATCATGATGGTATCGCTCCGCGTATTCTTATCCAAGGCGCCGGTGGTAGAGTCCACACCAAATAAAGCAATATTCCGGTATCCCTTCATGGTAGTCTCGATCTTCTCCTCCACCTGCGGGTTGATGACGATCTCTTCTTCTTTGATATTGTAATGCCCTACCTTTTCCCCCTTTAACACACCGTAAAGTACCACAACCATGGCAAGCAGCACAAAAATCTCCACGATGAAAAGAAGGATTTTAAGAGGGCTGTTTTTCTTCTTTTTCTTAACAGGTTTGGAGGATGCCTTTTTCTTATGGGCCGCTGCCCCCGACTTTGTCCTCGGCCTTTCCTCCTCGTATTCATATTCGTACTCATCTTCGTATCTTACCGGTTTCTTCTTCCCACTCTGGGGCGCCTCGTTTCTTACCGGTTTTTTCTTTGCAGGATGCGGCGCCGCATGACCTGCTTCGCGACTGACCGGCTTTTTCTTCACCGGTTTTTTAGAATCTGTAGCCATATCGATCAATCTCTCCCTTATTTACAAATTAGAATCCACTTGGAATGATACTATTTTCGGGCTTTGTCATTTGCCTCACAACATATTATTTTCTCACATAATTGTAATTTAGGCAAGCCCCTCAAGGGTTTTTTAATGTATCCTTAAGATTTGTAAAATTTGTGCTTAATATGCATTTTTATTTACAAAACCTTTAAACAGGGTAAGGAGCATGATCTTGATGTCCATGGACATGGTCCAGTTTTCAATATAAAACAAATCATACTCAATCCTTTTCCGGATGGAGGTATCCCCCCTGTATCCATTGACCTGAGCCCAGCCCGTAAGCCCCGGCCGCACCTGATGCTTGATCATATAACGGGGTATCTCTTCTTTAAATTTCTCAACGAACTGGGGCCGTTCCGGTCTTGGCCCGACCAAAGACATTTCCCCCAAAAGGATATTAAAGAGCTGGGGAAGCTCATCTAAGCTGGTACGCCGCAAAAACTTCCCTATTCTGGTCACCCTGGGGTCATCCTTTACCGTCCAAGCCTTTTCTTCCACAGACGCCTTTTGCAGCTCCATAGTACGGAACTTATACATATGGAACACCTTGTTATGAAGCCCTACCCGCTCCTGCTTAAAAATCACCGGCCCCCTGCTGGTAAACCGGATAGCAAGCGCCGTTATGATCATGATGGGGGAGGAAATCAAAATCCCAAGGGAAGATCCTATAATGTCCACCGCACGTTTCGCCACCCAGTTTAACGTATTGGTCAGGGGCACATAACGGATATTGATCACGGGAAGACCCATCAGATCCTCCGTATAAGGATGGCTTGGCACTAAGGAATTGTAATCCGGGATAAATTTGGTGTGGACCCCGGACTTTTCGCACAAATCCACAATATATTCCAAATGGTCGTAATCTTTCAGGGAAAGCGTGATTGCAATCTCATCCAGCTTGTTTTCAGGAAGGATGTACCTGATATTTTCCACCCTGCCCACAACTTTAACGCCTTTATAAATGGTTCCGCTTGGAATCCTGTCATCTAAGATTCCTCTCACCACATAGCCCCACTGGGGATTGGCGTTGATCCGGGTGATATATTCCTCTGCCGCCCTGGAATATCCCACCAGCAGCATATATTTCAGATTATATCCTTTTTTACGGAAATACAAAAGCAGATTCCGGATCATGGTACGGCAGATCGTAGTAGCAATAATATTAACGAGGAAAAAGGCCCCCATCATAAAACGGGAGAAATGATTTTGGTGGATAAAATACAAAAATACGATGAAAACAACAATCCCTACCGTATTGGCCTTGATGATCGCCTCGATCTCGTACTTTCTCCTGGTAGCGCGCTTGGGCGCATACATATTAAAGAAATAATACAGAACGATATATTCGGGTATGACAAAATAGAGGAAACTAAAATAGGTCCTCATGTCCAATGCCCCTGCACCTGGTTCCGTATCCGCAAATATGGTACAGAATTTAATATACCATGCAAGCAAGTAGGAGATGACCACCACGATGGCATCCACCAACAAGTGCAGTCTATTGAAATACTTCTGATTATCCTTGATCATATCCTGCTACCTTCTTGCAAACATTTTACAATATTGTTACAAAAAGTACAACCCAAAGTTATCTGCCCCATAACAACCGGCAGATGTTAACCCAGAGTTGTATCTGGATCCAAAAATAATTTTTCAGGTTCTTCCATTTAAAAGAAACCTTGCGCGCCTTTCCCTCTTTTGAACAAGACAGCATAAAGCCCTCCGACAGCCCTTTCAAATAGTCCTTCCCTAATCCTTTCAAAGAAAAAAATGCTGCTTTTACCAGATAACCTGCCGCTAAAAAAGGAAGATTTATGATAATCTGCAGAACAGGCATATTTTTATAAATCAGATAAATACTGTTTTTGGCGGATAATGTTACTTTAAAGGCATTATGCTTAGAGCCGCTTGCCGCGCTTCCCGCATGATAAACCACAGCCTTTGGATCATATCTGTTAGGATATCCATAAATATTAGCACGATACCCGATATCAATATCTTCCAGATAGGCAAAATGGTTTTCATCAAATAAACCAATCCGGGAAAACAGGCTTCTCCGGTATAACGCACAGCCGCCGCAGGCAGAAAAAACACGGTCCGGATCCCTTAAGCGGTCCGCAGTCCGATCCTTTCCCCTTGCAAAAGCCCAGCCGAAGGCACAGTAAAAGTCCCCGGCGCCGTCCAGCTTTTCCGGATTTTTCATCTGCAGCATCTTGGCGGATACGGAAAACGCTTCCGGATGGGCGTCAAGAGCATTTTCCAACTGTTCCACCAGTTTTGTATCCGCCGCCGTATCATTATTAAGAAGCAGCACATATTCCGTTTCTGCTACCCGGATCCCGGCATTGACTGCTGCAGGAAATCCTTTGTTTTCGGAAAAAGCCACAATCTTAACCTGAGGGAAATCCTGCCTGACCAGTTTTAGGCTTCCGTCTGCCGAATGATTGTCCACTAAGATCACATCTACCGGCACGCTGCCCTCATACAAAGAACGCAGGCATCCGCCAATATAATCAATCCCCTTATAGTTGGGAATCACTACCGTAGTCCTTACCATTAGCCCCCCTTATTCCACCCACTTTTCCACCAGTTCCGGATCCCACACGATCCTGAAACCCTTTTGACGGATCTTCTCACAAAACCGCAGACTCAGCTCTTTATAGTCCACATGATCGTTCAAACAATTCTTCCAGTCAAAACGGCCATTTCTTGGATTCTGCAGATACCCAAGCCCTAACAGTTCTTCCATAATCCCCTGTGCCTGAGGTGAAAGTTTCATGCACCGCACATCCACGGCCTCCGCCTCCTGAGTCAGGCAAGCCCTGTGCATATAACCGCTGTATTCTTTGTGGAGGCCCTCATAAACGACGGTTCCATCCGTCAGATACAGTCCGCCTATGATCTTATTTTTCTTATCCACAAGTTTGCCGCCTACCACCGCCGTATCCAAACGATTGGTAAACAGATCCGGCAAAAAATTCACCCGGTAAAAACCAAGGTGCCGTAAGTGTGCTACTTTCCCTTTCCAGCCCCTGCTCCTTAAAAAGTCTTCCAGCGCCCTCTTACCCGCATCATAGGCATACTGCTTACTTTCCGGATTGCCTGCCGTCGACCCTTCGTGGCATCTCCAGTGATAAAGCACCTTAGGGATATGGACAATTGGCAGCTCAGTCCGGAAGGTGCGCTTTTTATCCTTTCCCAGCATGGCGCTTACCCCCCGGAGTACCAGATCATAGTCCTGGGCCCCGTCGCACACACTGCGGAAACAGAGCTCCTGCATCAACTGACGCTTCATTACCAAAAAATGACAGATGTAATTATTTGACAAAATTAAATCAAGATTAAATTCCGGTTTCCTGTTTGGTTCAAAAAACGCCCTGCCGCTTCCGTCACATTTATCCTCATCGGAATATAGCATTTGAATCTGGATATTCTCCTGATCCTTATGGTAGATTTCCTTTGCCATCTCATAAAGCGCATCCGGTGCGAGCAAATCATCATGGTCTAAAAGCGCCGCATAATCCCCGGTGGCATACATGAGCGCCTGATTTGTATTGGCGGATATCCCTGCATTTTGTTTCAGCCGCCGGTAACGGATCCTTGGATCGTCGTAACTTTTGACCACCTGCTCCACCCTCTCTTCCTTACTGGCGTCTGCAATGACAAGCTCAAAATTGCCATAGCTTTGGCCAAGCACTGATTCCAGCATAGGACGCAGATATTCTTCCTTGGTCTCATACGCAGGCACCAGGATACTGAACCGGATCCCGAATATCCCGCCCTCTTCCCTTTGACGGACAAGTTCTTCCCGCCCCGGTCCTTCATAATGGTAATCTTCTAAAAGTTCTTCCCCCACTCTTTCCCTGATCGCATAGACTGCCTGTCTGATGCCGTTCTTTTTCAGATAATTCAGGGTCTTTCTTAAGTTACTTACTTTAATGATCTTTCCCATGACCAAAGGCCCACCCCTTCCTTATCGTTTCCTGTATATACGGCAAATCGCCCTGTCTGCCAGGGCGATTTTGATCCCGTTCTATAAATATGCTTTCAACGCTTCCGTAAGTTTTTCCACCTTATCCTGCGCATCCTCCAAGCTGTTTCCCTTAACCCCCATATAGAATTTGATCTTGGGTTCCGTTCCGGAAGGACGGGCGCAGCACCAGGAATCATTGGTCAGGTCAAAGTAAAGCACATTGGATTTGGGAAGCCCTGTAGGCCTTTGCTCCCCGGTTTCCATATCCGTCGTCACGTCCCTGTCATAATCGCGAAGCTCTTTCACTTTAAGCTCCCCAAAGTTCTTCGGCGGATTGCCGCGAAGCTTATCCATCATCTCCGCGATCTGCTTGGAACCGTCAATCCCCTTTAAGGTGATAGCGTACTGGGTCTCTTTAAAATAACCGTATTTTTCATAAAGCTTCAGCATCTGATCCCATACGGTAATGCCATTCTTTTTGCACCATGCCGCCATCTCGCAAAGGCACATCACCGCAACCACCGCGTCTTTATCCCTTGCATGGGTACCTGCCAGGCAGCCATAACTCTCTTCAAGACCGAAAACATAGTTGTTGGAACCGCTCTGCTCAAACCATTTGATCTGCTCCCCTATGTATTTGAACCCGGTGAGTACCTCAATAAATTTCACCTTATAATCATCGCTGATAGCCCTTGCCATATTCGTGGTAACGATGGTGGTCACCAATGCAGGATTTTCCGGCATTTTCCCGGTTGCGGTACGCTCCCTTAAAATATATTCCGCAATCAGCATACCGGACATATTCCCGGTAAACGGAACATACTCGCCGCTCTTGGTATCTAACGCATAAATCCCCAGTCTGTCTGCATCCGGGTCAGTTGCAAGTACAATATCCGCATTCTTTTCCTTAGCCAGCTTTAAAGCAAGGGTAAAGGCTTTCGGATCCTCCGGGTTGGGGTAATCCAGGGTGGTAAAATCCGGATCCGGCAATTCCTGCTCGGGAACCACATACACATGCTTAAAGCCCAGTTCGGAAAGGATCCTCCTTACCGGCACATTCCCTGTTCCGTGGAACGGCGAATATACGATCCTGATATCATCCGCCACTTCCTTGATGATTTCCGGGTGGATGATCTGCTTTTTCAGTTCCACCATATAAGCGTCGTCAATTTCAGCGCCGATCACCTGATAAAGGCCTGCTTTTACCGCTTCGTCCTTATCCATTGTCTTTACCTGATGATAATCCGTAACTTTCTTCACTTCTTCAATAATTTCTTTATCCTTCGGAGCGGTCACCTGAGCGCCATCCTCCCAATATGCCTTATATCCATTGTATTCCGGAGGATTATGGCTTGCCGTGATCACAATGCCGGAAATACATCCAAGATAGCGCAGGGCAAAAGAAAGCTCCGGCGTAGGGCGCAGGGCGTCAAACACATAAGCCTTGATCCCATTAGCCGCAAGGCAAAGAGCCGCCTCGTCCGCAAATTCCGGTGACATCCTTCTGGAATCATATGCGATCGCCACGCCTT
Source organism: uncultured Lachnospiraceae bacterium (assembly GCA_910587295.1). GTDB lineage: Bacteria > Bacillota > Clostridia > Lachnospirales > Lachnospiraceae > Suilimivivens. Next base: position 63,113 of record CAJULP010000009.1, read on the forward strand.
TTTCTTTTCCGCCCTGGCTGATGATATAATTAGCCAGACCCTGGGTAGCCTTGCGCACAGTATAAATGTTCATACGGTTCGTTCCGGCGCCGATCACGCCGCGCAGTCCACCGGTACCAAACTCAAGCTCTTTATAAAAGCGGTCTTCAATTTCCTTCTCATTCCCCTCAATGCTTTTCAGCTCCTGCCTTGTCTTCTCATCAAAGTACGCATCCTCAAGCCAAAAATCATACTGTTCTTTGTAGCCCATTTCCCTACCTCCTGATTCTCATTTTTATGGAAGCTGCCCTGCAGACCCCTGCAAAGCCAGCTTTTTTCATTCTACCACAATCTGGTCAGATTTTCAAAATAAACTTCACCGGAAACTCTGCGGCCAAATGGCTGCCCCCTATGATCAATCTCCGATTTTTAGTGCGAAATCGCTTCTGTCAAGAGAAAAATTCGGATTATAATAAGGATCCCCGTTCGAAAGCACCTCTTTCCACTTCTCCCTGAAACGCTCCGACTCCTTATTGTAACGCTCCGCCTTCTGGCCGGCATCGTCAAGCCCTCTCGAGAGAGATTCAAAATGATACAACTCCGCAAAAGGAGTAAACACGTTTAACAAGCCCATTTTCCTAAGCTTTAAACAAAAATCCACGTCATTTAAGGAAACGGCAAACTCTTCCGAAAGGCCGCCCGCCTGTAAAAACAATGCTTTTTTTACCATCAGACAGGCTCCTGTTACCGCGGAAACGTTCTGGGCATAGCAAAGCCTTCCCATGTACCCCAGATTATCCCGGTGCTGCCCGTAATGGCTGTGGCCCGCGGTACGATGGGCGCCAAGCCCCAAGACCACTCCCGCATGCTGGATGGTCTTATCCCCGTAATAAAGCTTCGCCCCAACCGCACCCACGTCCGGCCGCTGTGCGTACATCAAAAGCTCTTCCATCCAGTTCACCGTAATGACCTGCGTATCATTGTTCAGCAAAAGCACATACTCACCCTTTGCCTGAGAAACCCCCAGATTGTTCACGGCGGAATAATTGAAAGGCCCCTCAAAAGTTACTATCTTAACTCTCTCATTTTCCTTCAGTTCTTCATAATAATCCAGAATACTCTTTTCTGTACTGCCGTTTTCCACAATAATGACCTCAAAATTGTCATAGGTGGACTTTTCAAAAACAGAATCCAGGCAACGCCTTAAATCTCCGGCATGATCCTTATTGGCTATCACAATGGAAATAAGAGGATTTCCAATGATCTGGTATCGAATCTTAAAAATAGTGTCAAAGGCCCTTGTGGAGGAAATCTGGAAATGGTCAAACCCATGCCTTTTAAGGTGATCCGCCACAGCCCCTTTTGCCGACGCAACGGCATAAGGCTTTGCTCCAATCCCTGCCGCCGTGCTCCCCGGGTGGCTTCTCCAGTAATACATCAATTTGGGCACATGGACCACACACTTCGCCCGGTCCGTCAGCCGCAGGATCATATCATGGTCCTGGCTTCCGTCAAACCTGGAGCGGAACAACTCCGTTCCATCCAAAAGTTCCCTGGCAAACACACTAAAATGACAGATGTAATTATTGGCCCGCAGATTGTCGATGGCAAAGTCCGGCTTAAAATGCATGGTCAGCATTTTGTTAATGTCGCCGCTTTTAAAGGTGGTCTCGTCACAGTATATGTAATCCGCCTGCTTTTCATTGATCACCTTCACATATTCATAAAGGACGCCGGGATGCAGCACGTCATCGTGATCGAACAAGCCGATATATTCCCCGGCAGCAAGGGCAAGACAGTGATTGGTGTTTCCGGCAATACCTTCGTTCTTTAAAAGCTTCCGGTAAACAATCCTCCCCCTTCCGTCCTTTTCCTGATATTCTTTTACAATCTGCGCCACCTTCCCGTGTTCTTCGTCGGAACCGTCCGCAAGGCAGAGCTCCCAGTTCTCATAAGTCTGATTCGTAACTGATTCTATCATTTCTCTTAAAAACTCTTCCGGTGTATTATACAGGGGAACTAAGATACTGATCTTCACCATCCGTGGAAACTTCGTCTCTGCCTGCCGCTTTGCTTCCTCTGCAGAAGGAAAGCTTTTGGTCCCATATCTTTCCATGGCCTGCCGCTCAATCTGCTTATACTTCAATTTTGCAATAACGCCTTTTATATTTCCGCAGTTTTTAATTCTGGTTTTCTGACGGATCAAAAAATGTATGCATTTTCTGGCGGGTGCCGAAGCCTTCCATAACGGATTGCTTTTAATGCGATTTAGTTTATAATTTAAATCATCGCACCTTGCCTCCAGGTCCGCAACCCGTCCTGCCAGATCCGCATTTCGGAGATGCTCTTTTTCATACTCTTCCCGATAATCCATGACGCCTACTCCCATCTTGTTTCTTTTATTTAATATTGTATGTTATTTAATTTCAAGAGTCCAACTGCTCCAGTTTATCAGCCTTTGCCTGGAGCACCTGTCAACAGCCAGCATGCCAAACTGATAGCTTCCTTCCGGTATTTTATCACACTTCATCTTAGCTGCAAACCCTGTTAAATCTACATTTAACTGGTCGGATAAATTATTTTTTATGTCCGGACGGAAGCGTTGGTCTATCGAAATCCCATAAACTTTTCCGTTTGCCAAATTTTTCAATAAAAGCCGCTTTTCGTAACATGCGTTGTCAGATCCGATCACAAAAGTATAACCTTGAAAGTAATACCCCATATCTTCCGTAGTTTCTTCAGGAGGCGCCACGCCATACTTCCATTTATAAATATCCATGGCACATTCCATCCCTACCACAAGGCAGGAATCCTCCCTGGCCCCCGCCAGATCTTTTGCGCACTCCTTCACCCTGGCCCATGGCATGTTAAGCGTCACCTGATATTGGCAGGCAGGAGAATAACCACTTTCCAGCATATCCGTAGTCAGGTAAGGGTGGTAAAAGGGATCCTTGCCGTAGATCTTCTGGTGCCGCTCATAAAGCAGATCCTTTTCCCGAAGAAGCCGCAACTGCTTTTCCTTTGATTCTCCGTCCTTCCCCCTGCTTAACGATTCATGATGGTACAAAACCACATCATTCCTGACAAGATTATAATATCCCTTTTCAAAAATGCTATAACACAGATCCACATCATTAAATGCCACTGCCAGGCCTTCAAAAAAACCTCCCGCTTCCCCGAACACCTCCCGGCGCATCAGAAGGCAGGCGCCGGTCACCCCCAGCATATCATGGACACCCCGGTTCATCCCGTAGTAGTGTTCCTCCCTGTCATCCAGAAACTGTAGTTTATGGGCCGGCCCTACCCGTAAATTAGTGATCCCGGCATGCTGGATGATATATGATTCCGGATAAAGAAGTTTCGCCCCCACAGCCCCTGTGTAAGGCAAAAGGGCTTTTTGGGCCATTTGATCCAGCCAGTCAGGCTGAATGATCTCCATATCATCATTCAAAAACAAAAGCAGCCTGCCTTTTGCCTCTTTTGCCCCCATATTACACATTTTAGAGAAGTTAAACTCCATAGGGTGATAAAAATAACGAAAGCTATTTTTATTGTCCGGACCGGCATTCAGATCTTCCAGCTTTTTTTCCACCAAACGGCGGTTTACTTCCCCGCTTCCGTTATCCACAATGATAAAATCACAGCGATAGCAGGTTACCGTTCTTTCCAGAAAAGAATTTAGACACCGGAACAGAATTTCAGGATGGTCTTTGGAAGGGATAATAACGGAAATTTCAGGCTCCGGACCACAGCTTTCCTTCTTTTTGCCGCTGCCCTGAGCCAAAAGGACTTCCTCCTCCAAAAGTGCAAGATGTTTTATCTGTCCATAGCCGGGCTTCAGGCTATGAAACAGCACCTGCCTTACATGAAACACCGGCATTTCCTGTTCCCGCTTTGCAAAACCGCCATGACTGACGATCAAATGATACAAGAGAAGATACAGTGTCCGGCTCTGCTCCCTCTCCCAGACTTCCCAAAGAGACGCTGTCCTGACCGCCACCAGGGCCCCAAAATAAAAAGAAGCCAAAAAACGATCCGGAGACCAGTCTGGCTTAAACCAGGGCCGCTTCCGCTCCCCGCCTGCCTGTACATCCTCGTCTCCATAGATCAGTATAACATCTTCATGTTCTGCAAATTCTTTCAAAATAAGGGGAATCGCAAACCCGCTCCGCTCTCCCTCATACATTTGGATCAGAACAATATCCGCCCATAGCCTGGGAATCTTCAATTTATTGCCTTTTTCTATATCTTTGTAATAAATTGTCTGAACGGTATGAGCTTCGTTTTTTCGACAGGAAGCGTCAAAACATGAACTTTTTCCTTCATTTTCCATCTCATAACCGTCATATGTTTCTTTCTCAGATTCAGTTGTCAGATAATTTCTGTATTTCTCGCAAATATTTGGTTTGATTATGTTATTTTCTTCCTGTTTTCTGATCCATCCGTCATATGAGAGACTTTTTTCTTTTAACGCTATTTCATATTTTCGATGCTCTCTGTCGATCAAAATCTGTTTTACGGCCCTTTTTAATCCCATATGTTATTTTACCATGCCCTCTACCATAACCTCTTTACTGCCATCTCCATATCCTTTGCCATGACTGCCGACAATGGTGCAACCTCCATTTTCACGGTCAAAATATTCTCTCCCCTTGTCAAGATCCCTTCCGGGAAAGAGCCCTGTTCCACAAAAGCGGATATACGCACCAAAATATTAGGGTCCTGGGTGGAAAAAACACAGCATCCATCCTTGACTCTTTTTCCGTTTGTTTCCAAATATTTTTTGTTCAGAGGAACCGCCGCGCCATTTAGGGTAAGCTCATGAATCTTCACCATACAGCTTTGGTCTGCCGGATCGATCCGCAGGCTCCTCACATTTCCATCAAAAGGAATGTCCGCCGCAATCTCCCGCTCTGTCACATAGACATCTGGCAGATAGACAGAGTCATTTTCCGAAAATCCGTTCCCCCTGTCATAATATACCTGAATGCGCTCATCTAAAATTTTTTGGAGATGCCGCTCCATTAAATCCTTAGGATCCACCGCATAAGTTCCCATAGCCGCCCGCAGCTCACCCATAGATTTACGCTTCCCGGTAACCTGCTTCTGAAATTTCTTTTCCTGTTCCTGATAAACCCTTGCCTGCTCCTGACTGATCTTAAGCTTCGCAAGCAAAAAATCCAGATCCAGTTTATTCCGCTTTTCTTCCTCCAGAACATAACAATACACAGCCCGGAACGCAATTTCTGATGAGGGTACCTGTTTTTCTACCGTCCATTCATAATCAATCACTGTCCAGCGGTCACCGTCCACCAGAATATTGGCGAAGATCAGATCATAATCCGCCACTTCCGCTTCTTCCCCATAAGATATCAAGGCAAGATATTTATCAAAGAGACGGTAAAATCCTTCCATGTCATCTGTTTCCAGGCATCTGTCTAACAATTCCTCCAGGGTAACCCCCCGCACAAAGGGAAACTCCGCATAACTGCCATCCGACGCCAGTGCACAACGGTTGATGGACAAGCCGCTTCCCTCATAACGTTTTGAAAGAAGCTTAAAATAACGGTTCATATTTTTAATATGTCCTGCCGCTTCCCTGCTAAGAGGAACCTTCCTTACCTTCCTGCCGTCCAACGTATCTAAAATCTCTGTCCGAAGCTCATATTCTCCTGCTCTGTCGTTGGAATATTTCACATAGCTGGCTTCCAGCTCCGGCCCTAAGACCGCCATAAAAGAATTGGAAAACAGCTCAAAAAGTCCGTCCTGCACAAGCCCGTCAAATACATACTTTTCATGGAATAAAACCATTCTGTCCCTATCAAAATTACGCATGTTATCCGTCAATTCTCCCTGATTGGGAAGTCTTCTGTCGGAAAAAATCGTGGCAGGGAATTTATAATCCGGATAGGGATAATAGAACGAATACTCTTTTACGCCGCAGGATCTGAAGATCCGTTCCAGCCCCTTGCGGGTAAAAGTCCTTGCGCTGCCGCCATCCGGATATCCTTCCAGCCCGTCAAAATAAACGCCGGAATGATCTTCCTTACAGCCGGCCCAGTACTTAAGACCAAGCTTATTCTCAATCGCAATAACAATACGGCCGTTATTTTTAATATGCTTACGCATGATCTTTAAAAAATCTTCGTATGGTGTCCGGGTATGGATATAAGACTGCCCGTATTCAAACACACCGATCAGACAGGCATAGTCGTAATCCGTCTCCAAAGAAGGTTCTATGTCACTAAAGTTCCCCACGAAGATCTCAATGTTATCTTTATCCTGATTCCGCCAGGCATTAATAAGGCTCCTTTTTGCCGACAAGTCCACACAAGTAACCTTTCCTGCCTTTTCGGAGAGTTTTTCCGTGATTGCGCCACAGCCTGCGCCAATCTCTAAAACTTTATCCGTCGGTTTTATGGGCAGCCAGTCTACAATATTTCCCCTGAGGGCGGACAAATGGTATAAGATCGGCCAACTGTTTTTTTCTTCTATGATATCCGGATACTCCACTGCTGCCCGTTCCTTCACAATTTTAAGCAGCTCATCCTCGATGGCACCGTCACTATAAAGATCCTCGCCAGGATAAAATCGGTAATCTAAAGCTACCTTTCCCACCTCATTTGGGTATTTTTTTAAAATCTCCTCCTGAGATAAATGGACAGGCTTTTGTTTTTTCGTCTGTTCGCTCATAGTCCTCCTTTAATCCGTCACCTGTATGGAAGAATTCATATCATAATAGCCCACCGTGTCCTTATCCGATATGACGGTAATGTTCATCACATCATACAAGCGGTGATAGACCTGAAAATCTTCTTTTTCATACCCTGTGACTCCAAGGGAAAGCAGATATTCCCCGCCCTGCAGATCCAGCTTCTGGGTAAATGTAATCTTTTTTACGGCACCTGCGGATACCGGTTCCAAAAAAGCTTTTTCCACCATGGTATTGGTGCCTGTAATCTCCACGCCTTTACTGTTTTTAATGGTAAAGGCAAAGATTGGCGCATGAATGTCCTTCTGAAAGCGTACCGTCATATGCACACTGCAGAACTGCCCTTTGATGATCGCTCCGGTCTTCCGCCCCGCTTCATCCGTCACGCTATACTCCTCGATTACCGCCGCTTTGGTTCCATACTCCAAAAGCTCCGGGTTCACGGCGTTTTGCTCCAAAAGCTTTCCGCCCGGTTCCCCTTGGGATACTTTTCCATGGCCTTTTCCATCCTGGCCGGCAGGCTTTTTCTCTCCTCCTGCCTTTGCCGCAGCAGCGCCAATCTCATGGTCATCCAAAAGATGGTTTCCGTTGTCCTCCGGCAGCGGATACTGCCCCACCAGCACCTGCTTATAAGCGTCGATCATCTCCTTAGGGGAGCCTTCCCCCAATTTCGTTCCCTGATTTAACAGCATCACTCTGTCACAGTATTTGCTGATGCTGCTCAGATCATGGCTGACAAACAGGATCGTCTTGCCCATCTTTTTAAATTCTTCAAATTTATGGTAACATTTTGCCTGAAAAAACACATCCCCCACTGAAAGGGCTTCGTCCACAATCAGGATTTCCGGATCGATATTGATCGCCACCGCAAAAGCAAGACGCACAAACATACCGCTGGAATAGGTCTTTACCGGCTGGTGCACATAAGCGCCAATATCGGCAAAATTTAAGATCTCATCCATCCTTGCATCAATTTCCTTCCTGGAAAAACCGATCATAGTCCCATTCAAATAAATGTTTTCAATCCCGTTATATTCCATATTGAAGCCGGCGCCAAGCTCTAACAGAGCGGAAATCCTTCCGTTTACCGTCACCTGTCCGCTGCTGGGGTTTAAAACACCGGTAATGATCTTTAAAATGGTAGACTTCCCGGAACCGTTGGTTCCAATGATCCCTACCGTTTCCCCCTGGCGGATGGTCATGTCTATCCCTTTTAAGGCATAATGTTCCTTATATCTTTTTTTCCGGGAAAGCCCCAAAGCCTCTTTTAACCTGTCAGAAGGTTTGTCATAAAGCTTATAGGCCTTTTCCACGCCCTTTACCTGAATGGCAACTGCCTTATTATCCATACCGATCTCCTTACAACACATCCGCAAAATGCACCTTAAGCCGCTTAAAGATCAGCGACCCTGTGCAAAACAGCGTCACTGTAAAAATCCAAAAATATGTAGATGAATAAAAGTGTTCAAAGAACCATTCATTCCCATAAATCGCGTTCCGGTATCCGTTTACAATATAGACAAGGGGATTGAGCTTAAACAGCGTGATCATATTGTCGTCCTTCAGCATACCGATATCCCACAAAATAGGCGTTGCCCACATGCCGACCTGCAGCCCGATATTGATGATCTGGGCAAGATCCCTGAAAAACACCACGATAGCGCAGGTGCAATAGCTCATGGCGAGCACAAGAATAAACAGGCAAAAACTATAATAAACCACCTGCAGGGTATAAATGGTGGGATAATAGCCATAACACGCCGCCACCACCAAAAGCACGCCAACAAAAAACAGATGGATAAACGTCGCCGCGATCAGTTTGATGATGGGTAAAATACTGATATTGAAAACCACCTTTTTCACCAGATAACTGTACTCTAAAAGGGCATTGGTTCCATTGGTGATGGCTTCCGAAAAAAAGAACCAGGGAACCAGCCCTGCCGTCAGGTAAAGCACATAAGGAACCTCCACCCCGCTGGCGATCATCTGTGACCTGGTCTGGAATACCCTGTCAAATACAATATAGTACATCAAAACAGTGACCACCGGCTGTACCAGTGCCCACAAAAATCCTAGGTAAGAACCTGCATAACGCTTTTTAAAATCATTTTTGGACAGCTTCCAGATCAGTTCCCTGCTCTGGAACAGCTCCTTGGGGATGATAAACATCCGGTCATAATAAATGCCAAAAATAATACAGGCCAGCGTAAGGAGCGCACAGGCGCAGAACTTTTTAAGCTCCTCCGTCCGCGGATCCGGCGCAAGGGGATTGTTATGGGTAAGCACCAAAACTGCCACCAATAAACAGATCCCGTAAAATATCCCGATTCCTGCCGGCTTGGGAATCCTTGTAAGAATGTGATGTTTCTTTTCCTTATCCTTCATATTACTGTCCATTCTTCCCATTTTCGGCGGATTCTTTCATTCCTTCCGTAAATTGCTTTATCCCGCCCCATTTATGGTCTCTTTCGGACATGATCGGCTCACATCCCGGTGCGATGGGCCACTCAATGCCCACTTCCGGGTCATTGTACATGATCCCGCCTTCATCCCCGGGATGATAAAAGTCCGTGCATTTGTAGGCAAATTCCGCATAATCCGACAATACCAAAAAACCATGGGCAAAATTTTTCGGCACAAAAAATTGCTTTTTATTTTCTGCGGAAAGCACCACGCCATGCCACTTCCCGTAAGTTTTCGATCCCGGCCTAAGGTCAAGGGCCACGTCAAATACTTCCCCCGCGATCACCCGGACCAGCTTGTCCTGCGGATAACGGATCTGGAAGTGCATCCCCCTAAGCACATTTTTTACGGAAGAAGACTGGTTGTCCTGTACAAAAATCTGGTCAATGCCCGCTTCCTTGTAATCATTATAATTATAAGTCTCCACAAAATAGCCCCTTGCATCCCCAAATACGGTAGGGGTGATGATTTTAAGCCCTTCTATCTCACATGTTTCTACTGTAATCTTACCCATTCCGGTTTACTCCTTTCCAGCCCTTCGTCTTAACGCTGTTCCCATAGCTGCCATAAATCACAGCCCTTCGGCAACCTCTTTAATGTATTTCCCATAATCTGTCTTCATCAACGGTTCTGCCAGCTTTAAGAGCTGCTCTTTGTTGATGAACCCTCTCCTGTAAGCGATCTCCTCAATGCAGGAAATATAAAGTCCCTGCCGTTTCTGGAAAGCCGCAACGAAATCCGCCGCATCCAGAAGAGAATCATGGTTCCCCGTATCCAGCCAGGCAAAGCCCCTGCCTAAGGTTTCCACCATTAAAGTTCCCCGCCTTAAGTACTCGTTGTTGATGCTGGTGATCTCAATCTCACCCCTTGCGGATGGTTTCACGTTGGCCGCGATCTCCACCACGTCATTATCATAAAAATACAGCCCCGGAACCGCATAGTTGCTCTTAGGTTTCTCCGGTTTTTCTTCTATGGAAAGAGCCTTCCCTTTCTCGTCAAACTCCACCACCCCATACTGCCTTGGGTCGCGCACGTAATACCCGAAAATCGTAGCCCCTTTTTCTCTGGAAGCCACTTCCCTCAGCACCCTGGAAAAGCTCTGCCCGTAAAAGATATTATCGCCCAACACCAGCGCCACCTGGTCCTTCCCGATAAAATCGGCGCCAATGATAAACGCGTCCGCAAGCCCCCTTGGCTGTTCCTGCACCGCATAACAAAAGCGCATCCCAAGCTGGCTGCCGTCACCTAAAAGCTCCTCAAACACCGGAAGATCCCTGGGCGTGGAAATGATCAAAACCTCCCGGATCCCTGCCAGCATCAATGTGGACAGGGGATAATATATCATCGGTTTGTCATACACCGGCATAATCTGTTTACTGATCGCCTTGGTAAGAGGATAAAGCCTTGTTCCGGATCCTCCCGCTAAAATAATCCCTTTCATGCGTACACCTTCTCCATTCTGATTACTATCTGCATAACTTGTATTAGTATACCACAAAATGGGAGCGATTGTAAATCACTCCCATTTTCCAATTTCATATTGTCATGTTCACCGATTCTGGTACATGTCCTCATAATATTTCTGGTAATCACCGCTGGTCACATTCTTCATCCACTCCTCATTCTCAAAAAACCATGCAATGGTGCGCCTGATCCCTTCTTTGAACATGGTCTCCGGCTCCCAGCCGATCTCCGCTCTGATCTTGTCCGGCGCAATGGCATATCTTCTGTCATGGCCTTTCCGGTCCGAGACGTAAGTGATCAACCCCTCATTGATATGTTCCTTTCTGGGGTCGCCTTCCGGCAGCATTTCCTGTAACGTATCCAAAATGATATGGATGATCTCAATATTCTGCTTCTCATTATGCCCGCCCACATTGTAGGTTTCAAAGAGCCTTCCCTTTTCCTGCACCATATCAATGGCCTTGGCATGATCCTCCACGTAAAGCCAGTCCCTGACATTCTTCCCGTCACCGTAAACCGGAAGCTTTTTCCCCTGCAGGGCATTGTTGATGATAAGCGGGATCAGTTTTTCCGGGAACTGATAAGGCCCGTAGTTGTTGGAGCAGTTGGTAATGTTTGCCGGGAAATGATAGGTATCCATGTAAGACTTGACCAGCATGTCAGAGCTTGCCTTGCTTGCCGAATACGGACTGTGGGGCGCATACGGCGTGGTCTCATAAAAATATCCGCCATCGTCGGGCAATGACCCGTAAACTTCATCCGTGGATACATGAAGGAACCTTTTCCCTTCTTTGTAGCTGCCGTCCGGATTTTCCCAGGCCGCCCTTGCACAGTTTAACATTACCGCCGTTCCAAGCACGTTGGTGGTGACAAACACCTCAGGATCCTTGATGCTCCTGTCCACATGGCTTTCCGCCGCAAAATGCACCACCCTATCAATATCATTTTCCCTGAAGATCTTTGCGATCGCCTCTTTATCACAGATATCCGCTTTCACAAAGGTATAGTTGCTCCGTCCTTCCACTTCCTTTAAATTTTCAAGGTTTCCCGCATAGGTAAGCGCATCCACATTGATAATGCGGATCTCATCCCCATACTTTTTAAACATATAATGAATATAATTGGAACCGATAAACCCTGCTCCTCCTGTCACTAAATAAGTCCTCATCTGCTCTCTCCTTTTTTATTTGATCTCATCCGGCCTTTAGTACCCCATGTAACTGGTATTTAAATCCACGCTCCCTTTGATCCCCGGCACGGATCCTTTGGAAGAATACTGCCAGATATCATACCTTGTCCTGTTATAGCTTGGCGCCGCCGCATATTGGGCAAGCCAAATTTTATAACCGGTGATGCTGGGTGTGTCGATTTTTTCATTAAACCAGGTCTTGTTTGCATATACGCCTGCTTTATAGCCGGAGTTTTGGATCGTCTGGCAAAAAGCCTTGCATACCGCAGTCCTTGTGGCCACGCTGATCCCGTCTGCCCTGCCGCCGCTTGTCTCCACATCCAGGAATATGGGGAAACTGATATTGTATCCTTTTACCAGGCCAAGCACCATAGACGCTTCCTCAACCGCTTCCACCTCATTTACGGCCTGGGTAAAGAAATAGATGCCAACCTTGATCCCCGCTCCCAAAGCGCCTTTAATGTTCGCCCGGTACTTCGGGTCTTCGATCAGCGCACCTGTGGTGGAACCGCGGTAGCCGCACCGGATGATCACATAGGATACCCCGCTGTTTTTAACCGCATTCCAGTCAATGTCACCGTTCCACTTGGAAACATCAATCCCGAAACTGCCTGATGTCTTATTTAAAGAACCGTCGCTGTTAAAGCTGTATTTAGCACCTAAAATAATCTGTTCCCCGGTGACTTTGTTCCCGTTCTTGTCAAAAAAGTAGGTCACGCCTTCAATCACCTGCCAGCCCGTATAACGGTATTCCCCTTTGGTCGTGGTCTTTTTACGGTAAAACTCCTTGGTCTTATAATAGTCCGCATATTTTGCTTCCCGGTACTTATCCCCATCCTTCACATAAAGCACTTCGCCGCCGGTGGTCTTTAAAGTCGTGGTGGTGTCGTTCTTTGCCTTATTGGGCGTCGCCGTCGGTGTGGCTGAGGGCGTTGCCGAAGGCTTTACCGATGCAGTCGGCGTTACGCTGGGGGTATGAGTGGGGGTTGCCGATACTGCCGGCGTATGAGTCGGCAGCGCCGTAGGCGTTACCGTGGGTGTGGGCGCATCCGTTGGCTTTTCTTCCGGTGTCGGTGTCGGTGTCGGCGCCTCTGTCGGCTTTTCTTCCGGCGTTGGATCCGGCACCGGGGTCTCGGTCTCTTCCGGCGCCGTTGACGGAGTTTCCGGCTCACCTGTCTGGCCCGGGTCAGGTTCCGGATCCGTTGATTCCGATGGCCCCGGCTCTTCGGTGTCCGGATTCGAGGTTTCCGGGTCATCTACTGTATACGGTACAGGTTCCTTATCTTCCGCCGTAAGCAGCCGAAACCCGATCCCCGCCTTGGCAGCCGGGTCAGCAATATCCTTGGAATAATCCACCTTTTCATATCTGTCTTCTGTCTTTTCGGTTCCTTCAATGATCGTCTTTGTGGATTCTACCCACTCAACCGTATCCGTATTCGCAGATTCCACCACGGTCTCGTTGACCTTGGTATCTTCCACCGCCGCATTGACCTGAGATTCCGTTTTCACCTCATCCGCCACGTCAACCTTTTTATATTCGATGGTATCCCGCACGGTAATCGCCACCTTTTCCCCGGAAATCTCAAAATCCTCGTGGGAAGAAGGCGATGTGATCTGTACATTGTATTTCCCCGGCGCCAGTTCCGTCTGATATATGATGCCGTCCTTGTCATCATCTGTTTTGGTATACGTTTCCCCGGAGGGCTTTTCAATCTTAACTTCAAAGGCAATGTTAGAGATCAGCTTACCTGTCTTACTGTTAACAAACTTGATCTTTAAATCCTTCTGGATAGAGGAAAGATTCAGTTTTACCTGCGCATTCTTGCCGTCATCCGGATCTTCCTGACCTTCATCCTCCAGCCAGTCTTCCGGCTCCATGGAAGCCGCCATCACCTTTGCCGCATGGGCATCCGCAATCGCTACAAGCCCCTCCTCGCCAATCATATTGATCCCGTCCAGGCCTACGCCGATTTCCGCAAAGGTCTCTACCTGCTTTTTGATGTTCCTAGCATTTAAATATAGGCCTCCCGTCACAAGCGCAAGCACCAGCACTGCCACGCCAGTGAACGCTACCGCATAATCCGCGGCCGGAAGATGGGTCAGCTTATAAATGACAGCCCCAACTCCGCCTTTCTCCTCATCCTCACTCCCGTAATAGTCATCGTCTTCGTCTTCGTACTCGTAGTACTCGTCCTCATCATAATCGGAATCGTACTCATCCTCGTAGTACTCGTCCTCATACCCGTCTTCCTCTTCCAAATCATATTCGGCATCTTCTATCTCATCTTCATCCTCATAATATTCCTCTTCGTATTCGGCGTCCTCTATCTCATCTTCGTCCTCATAATATTCCTCTTCATATTCAGTATCATCTGCCTCATCTTCGTCCTCGTAGTATTCTTCTTCGTATTCGGCATCCTCTATCTCATCTTCGTCCTCGTAGTATTCTTCTTCGTATTCGGCATCCTCTATCTCATCTTCGTCCTCGTAGTATTCCTCTTCGTATTCGGCATCCTCTGTCTCATCTTCATCCTCATAATACTCGTCCTCATACCCGTCTTCCTCTTCCAAATCATATTCATTTTCATCTTCATCAAAATCGATCCATTCCAGCTCTTCTTTCCTTCTTTTCCCGTTCCGGAATGATCCAAAAATTTTCTTCACTTATGTAAACCCTCCGTTTTAACATTTTTGTAACATTTTCGCAATCTTTCTTCACGCCATTATAACATTTATCCCTTAACAGCACAATTGTTTTCTTTTTCATCTTGTAAAAAAGACTTAATATTTCCCATTTCGACAGTTTACATAACTCATCGACAAATTATGGCATTATTGCACCGTTGTTGGCACTACAAATGTTGTTGACTTTCTTCGAAAAAAAGATAAAATTATTTATAACAACACGGGAACTGATAACAATTCCCGGAAACGCGCATCAAAAAGATTGGATGAAAATTATGATGTATATGCATTACTGCAAGCTCTGTCACCGCATTTTCATGCTGAATGGGCACAAGATGATCTGCCCTAAATGCACGGAACCCCTGACAGAGCTTCAAATTTCTTATCTGGATTATACAGATCTTGATCCGGCCCAGAGACAGCTCTTTAAAGAAGCCTGCGCTGACGACGAAAAACTGCACCAACTAAAAGCTACATACCGCATGTACAAGTACAGCAAATGGTACAAGGAACTTCAATCCAAAAATACAGACGACCTGCCAATTACATCCTTGCTGGCTGCAAACGCAAAGCGCAGCCCTGATGACCATGACCCAAAGACGGTCTCGTCAATCTCATGACTTCAGGAAACTGGAGTCATGTCACATGTAATAGACAAATATCCCGCATAAGATCACTGCCATTCCCAGCAGCTTCTTTTTGGTGATTTTCTCTTTAAAAAACAAATATCCTAAAAACATCACCACCACATAACCAAGTGATTCGATCACGGGAACATTGGTAAATTCCAGGCCGCTATACGCAATGATCGTAATGAACATGGAAAAAAACATAAGGCCATACCCGCATACCACATACCAGTTCAGGTATTCCCTGATCCGTGAACTATACGTCTTTGATGCGCTCTTTTTTAGTAAAATTTGGGCAAAGGATGCCAAAACAACAGAAAATATTAAAACCAGCACATAAATATTCATAGACTGTCACCTGCCTTATCCCCGGAATCACTGTTTAAAATGAAAATGCCTGCCATGACCAGCAAAATACCGATCACTTTGCCCGCCGTGATCTGCTCATGAAAAATAACAATCCCCCAGACCAACGCCCACAACAGCGTGATTGCTTTATTGGCATAGGCGATGGACAATTCAAACTTTTTGATCACCTGCTGCCAGAGCAATGCATAGATTCCTAACACGATCACATCCAATCCATAAAACAAAATAAACTCAAAACTGAAAACCTCTTTCCCTGACGCAAATTTCGATACAACGCTGGATATACTATATATCATAAACACAGCCTGCAACATCAGGATATCTTTCCATTTCATTTCTTTTTTCATCTTAGATCCTCATTTCCACGCACTTACAGTCTATACCGTTTCCTGTAAAATCTACATTATTTTATCACAGTAACTTGGCCGCGTATATTAAATTTTTATGAATATATGGATTTTTCAGGTAAATGATAGTAGAATAAGCACAGATTACTACAGAAAGGCATGGTTTACCATATGAAAGAAAATAAAAAAACAGAATTTGAAGTGGAAGACCTGGATGCGGAAACCAATACTGCGGAAGAAAACGAAGAACCCGGAACAAGTTCTCCAAAGGACGATAAATCCCGCTTCCCTATTAACCTCCATGTTATTTTAATCGCGGCGATCCTGTTGATCGCGGCAATATCGGTATACCGGTTAAACAAATGGAATCAGGGCACGAATCTTAGCGATGATGACACCAATGTGGATACTTCCCAATTCGATATCGAGGTCCTTGACATGATCCTTCCTATGGATTCCGCCAGACTGGAAGGCCGCGAGGACGACGGGGTCACTACGATTTTATGTCTTGGGAACAACCCATTTTCCGATGACAGAGACAAAACCGGACTTGCCGCCCAGATTGCAGACAAGACGGGCGCCGTGGTTTATGACTGTGCTTTCCCGGATTCTTCAGCCGCCTGCAAATTCCCGGTTTATAATCCTGAATACACAAAAGACCATTTTAACTTTTTCTATGTGGTGGAGTGCTTCAGGAACAATGAATTTACAGCGATCAACTCGATTGCAAACGATGAACCGGATCCCAGGTTCGCGGAAACCGTTGAGACAATGAAAACCGTGGATATGGATAAAGTGGACGTGCTCCTTGTCATGTATGACAGCACGGATTACAACATAGGCACCCCTTCCGATAACCCGGATAACCCTATGGACGTAACCGCATTTACCGGCGGGCTGCGCACCACCCTGGAAAATATCAAAGCCACCTGGCCTTATATCCGTATCTACCTTATGTCTCCTACCTACGCACAGGCAGTTGACGAGAACGGGAAACTTTCAAACGGAACCATTACCGATATGGGGAACGGCACGTTAAACCATTACATGATCAAAGAGGCGGATGTCGCTATGGACTGCGGCGTTTCCTTCATTGATAATTATTATGGAACCATCAACGAAGACAACTATAAAGAATATATGTCAGACCACATGCATTACAATGATAAAGGAAGGGAAAAGCTGGCGGACCGTATTGCGGATATTATCAATAACCGGATGGGGATTGTAAATTCTACCAGTGCGGCTAATCATTAGCACCCGGACCCAAAATAGACGAAAGGCATTACATGGAATATAAAGAAAACGCACTGAGCTGTGAAGATTATCTCCGGCTGCGGGAAAGTGTTGGCTGGTTAAATTTTTCAAAAGAGCAGTCAAAGAAAGCGCTGGAAAACAGCTTATATACAGTTGCCGCAGCTGAATGTGGAAAGATTATCGGCATGGGAAGGCTTATCGGAGACGGAATGTACTATATTATAGCCGATGTGGTCGTACATCCCACATATCAAAATAAAGGAATTGGCAGGGAAATTCTCCAAAGACTGATTGCATTTGTTGACAGGGAAACACCAACTGGCGGGCGATCCAGCATCCAGTTGATTGCAGAAAAAGGGAAAGAAGCATTTTATCAAAAAGCAGGCTTTCGGTTGATCCCGCATGAGTACTGTGGTTCTGGTATGAGGAGGGTCATCCGCAAATAAGTTTCCGTTTAGTTGGTTAATGAGGTTGGCTAAACGGACGAAAAGGAAGCAATAAAAATCTACGTCGCCACGCTAGGATAAAGCCTCGCGAAATGGCTCCTTAAGATTTTTATTGCTTTCTTTTCTGGCTTTTGGCTAACGTTAA
>CAJULP010000010.1 GCA_910587295.1 uncultured Lachnospiraceae bacterium
ACGGGGATAAGCTGCTGCTTTCAAGGTATAAATATGACGGCTTTGTGCAGGCATACATGGATTACATTTCGGAGGAAAGTCTATGAGCCAGCCAATGTTTGAAATGATAAACGGTATATTGGATATTTGGAAGATTGCCGTACAGGCCATCATGTTCCTTGTTTTGTGGGCGGCGGCTTTCAGGGAGAAAAAATCAAAAAGGGATGGCATTGCGGCAGTGCTGTTTATCCTTGCCAATATAGGGATAGGATTTCTGCCGTGTGCTGGATGGATGCGGTATAGCGTTTCCGCTCTTGCCGTTATAGGATATGGCGGAATACGTTATAAAAAGCAGATTGGAAAAGCTGTATTTGTGATGCTTGCTTTTTATAATCTCCATTGTCTTGGTTATTTGATGGCGAGCAGTATTTACAGAAAAATAGTAGATGAAATGCTGAAAAGCCTGGATATGATGCAGGATAGTTATTTGCAGGAAATGTATCACTGCATGGCGGTCGGAATGCTCTGCTTAGTATTTTCCTACTCAGCATTATTGATGGCAATGACGATTATTCTGTGTAGGAGCATCAAAGGGGTGGATATCATGGCATGGCAGGATGTCTGCCTGCTTTCCGTATTGAATTTTGTGGGGAGCATGATCGCAGGGGTAGTGAATGGGCTGCTGACTGTAAAAATAGATACAGGATTTTTTATGTTGTTTGACGAGAAGCGGGATTTGCTTTGGAAGATTCCCATGATAGCTGTTTTTATATTTGCGGGGGAAGCCGCATTGATTTATTTCTGGCAGAAATACCGTGTCCTGCTTGCCGAAAGGCAGAAACATTTCGTGGAGGAACAGCAGGTCAAGGCCATGAAGAAGCGTCTGGAAGAAGCGGAGAATTTCTATGGAAGCATCCGAAAGGTGCGGCACGAGATGAAGAATCATATGGCGAATATCAAAGGACTGGCAGGAGCCGGGGAGTATGGGGAGATAGAAGATTATGTACGGCGGATGGATGAGACCATGCAGGAACTGGAATATAAGTATGTGACGGGAAATGCAGTCACAGATGTCATCATCAATGACAAATGCCGCAGGGCTGAAAAAGTGGGAATCCGATTTGATGCAGATTTCCGGTACGGAGGGGAAATCCCGGTATTTGATTTAGGGATTATCCTGAACAATCTTCTGGATAATGCCATAGAAGCCTGTGAGAAGCTGGAATCGGGGAAAGGTTTCATACGTCTTATGCTGAAACGGAAAAAGCAGTTTCTATTGTTGGAGGTTGAGAATAGCTTTGACGGGACTGTACCTGTGCAGACGGACGGAGGTCTGGCTCTTCCGACAACGAAACAGAGTACCCTGCCGGGGATTATCACGGAACATGGGATTGGGTTGGAGAACGTGCGTGATGTGGCAGAGAGGTATTTCGGCGGTGTAAACATAAAAGTGAAAGGGGATGTGTTCCATGTGACGGTAATGCTACAGCAGGGGGAGGTGGGAGAAGGTAAGTAAATGACCGTGTATTAAATGAAACTCGAAAATAGATTAAAGTGGAGGATTAAAAAATGGCTATCAGTGGAGTAGGACAGAATTTTTATCGGAACAATGTGGAAACAACAAAAAATGTGAACAATGCAGAAAAATTTGCATTGGAGAAAACAGGAAACACAAAGGAATTATCGGAAGCAGAAGAAATGGAGCTGTTCAAGAAGGAATTTTACGCAGAACTTGATAGGATTCCAAAGAATAAAACAATCACTAATTTGGCGGTCAATATATCGGAGGAGGCTTTTAAAAATATGAAAGCCGATCCGGAATATAGGGCAAAGATAATGTCGGCACTTCAACGTGATCTGACTTCATCTTTTGCCCCACTAAAAGCGTCATTACTTATAACGGTAGGCGCAACCGAGAAAGATTATAGGGGAGACTCATGGTCTGGCCCCAATAATGATTCGGAGTTTTATGCATGTTCGCAGGATAGTTTTTATAAGAAAACAAGCGGGCAGAAAGACAGGAATAAGGAGTTGTTGGAAGAGTATCTGGAAAAGCGGGCGCAGGCTAAGAGACAGCAGCAGGAGCTGTTGGATGAAAAGATTGCAAAGGCGGAGCAGGAAAGAAGCAGGCTGGCAAAGGCGTGGGTTGGCGACAGGCAGATGGCGGCGGCTTCCAACGCTTATGAATCAAATGTAATGTTGGGAACTGTGGCAGGCGGTGATTTGCTGCTCGGATAAATGCGGCATCATGCCCGGACTTACCGCAAGAGGGTATGGGTGGCCATGAATGACAGAGGGGCCGCAGGTAAGATTTTTTGAAAGAGGATGATTATTATGGCAATGGAGATTACAAGCAATTACAGCAACTATGCGGCAAATTATGTTGATACCGTGAAAAAGCCGGATAGCAAGGCGTCAGCAGAAGTAAAGGTAAACACATCAGTAAACAGCAAAGACAAGGTGCAGGCGTATTATGAGAAATTGTGTAAAAAGTTCCCAAACATTACTTTTAATACAAGTAGTGGTCTTATGAGTGGGAATGAAAATAAGGTTGTATTAAATCTTTCCAGTCAATGCTTAGAAAAAATGGCCAATGATCCGAAATTTGCAAAAAAAGTGGAATTTAATTTGATCGGTGTGGTTCAGGGACAGAATAATATGTTTGCACAAGCTAAGGCAGATAATGCAGTAATACATGGCGTTACGGCTGTAATGGATACCGATGGGAATGTTTCCGTTACTTGTGGTGGTATGACAAGAACCAGTGGGACAAAACAAAGTTCATTTGTAATGGGTACAGAAAAGAAACAAAAAGAAAGATTAGAGAAAAAGCGTGAGGAAAGAAAAGTATTAGAAGAAAAAGCGGTTAAGAAGCGGACAGAGAGAAAGGCGGAGGAAGAAAGTGCAGCGGAACGTCGGGCAGAAAGAAAAGAGCAGATGGAAAAACTGACGGAAGGAACATACAAGGTATCTGCCACTGGCACGGATGTGAAAAGCGTTACACAGAATATTGTTGCGGCGGTATCCGGCACATCATCATCCACAGGGGGTAGTTTTGACATAAAGGCGTAAGGTATATTCCTCAGCAGACGGCTTAGATATGGCACTGGCCGACATATGACTGTTACATAAAAGAAATCGGAGGGCTTGAAAAATGCGTGTCAGCAGAATATCGGCATTACTTATTGCGGCAATGATGATTCCCGCGATCAGCGGATGAACCACACAGGGAAGCCCCGACCCGGATGCCGTGCATCAGATTGAGGGTGGCGGTCTATGATGATGACCCGATAGCGGTGGAGACGCAGTTTGACGAAGATGAGCTGGACGGGGGGCGGATGAATCCAACGTGCAGGGGGAGATCATTTCGGCGGAACCGCATAAAGGGAGTGCGGATTGAGAAAAGTAATGCTCGGTGAATAAATATTGTAGTAATTTCAGCGAAGGGAGGTGCTGGTCATGGCATTTTACAGAGGGAGTTAGGTGGTATGTCTGCATGGAGGTAATGAACCGCTCGGACTTATTATAAGGGAGCGGGTGTGGCTCTGACCGACAGATGGGCCGCTGTATCAAAGATGGAGGATATTTAAAAATGAGTGTTAATGGAATTGGAAGTAATTATCGTTATATGGAGGCTGTTGCAAATCATGTGCAGGTAAAGGCATCTAAAACGAATGCAGGCAGGAAAGTGGCGGAACAGCCTGTTAATCTCTCTATTTCTGATGAGGGGCGAAATATGCTGCGGGAAATGGCAAACAAATTTGAGCCTGATTCGGATTATGTCAATGCAAGGGAGTTGACAATACAAAATACAAATGAGGTAGCATGGGAACATTATACGGCAATGAGGGGAATCAGCAGCCAGACATTAAAAGATGGAAACTATAATGTGGAAGATGTAATGAAATCAATCATGGATACATATGAGACCCGCTATAATGAAATCGTGAATGAACATAAAAATGGAGGCCGTGAAGTTTCCTATGAACTTACGGGGAAAAGGTCGCTGACACTTGACGAGGATTTGGCCGGCTTGGATGAGGCTTTTAAGATGCGCCTGGCAAATTTGGAAGGATATATTGCCTGTCAGCAGACAAACAGAGCCTTTGAAAATTCGGACAGCTCATGGTATTTCAATAGAAACAGCTCCCAAAATGAAGGTAAAACACAAGACAGGATTCAGCTTTTCGACACAGAATATAGGGATTTGGCATTATCAATAATGGAGCAGACAAGAGAAAAGTTTTTGGCGGCGTTCAAGAGTTTTGGTTACAAAAAAGGAGCAGCGATAGGCATATTGGCAGATGAGCTGAAAGAGAATGTAAAGTTTGCGGCAAAAACAAATAATTTATTGTAGTGCAAAGGTTATTATGAAAATGATTATGGGCATTTATTTAATGTCTGGCAGATGAAAGGCAGTTCCACAAATTATTTTAGAGTTTGGAGGGAAAAGAAAGTATGCCAATTAGTATTTTAAATTATCCGGTGCATTTGCAGGAAGGGCTTAAACTTAATAGAGAGTGCGTGAAGTCTCAGGGAAGCCAAAATGAAGACCGAAAAGTGTTTCACAGGGATTCCTTAGAAGTTTCCAAATTAAACAGGGAAATCATAACGGATAAAATAAAGCATACGGTGATGCAGTCGGCCACATCGTTTCGTGATATGAGGGCTGGAATATTAAAGGAAGTCAGGGAAGAAAAAGGACAGTATGGTTATTCCGATGTAGTGAATGCCTGCGGGCTGAGCTATGCAAGACTATATTCAGAAATCGAACTGCGTCATGGAAATGAACAGTATTATAAGACAGATGGGACGCCGCTGACAAAGGAAGAGGAGATAGAATGGCTGGATATGCAATATGGGCAGGAAGTGGAGTGGCAGACATCTCGTGCAAGAATAGCAGAGCAAGGACAGGCATTTCAGGGGAATATTCCTGAAACGCCGACAAAAGAGATAGAAAAATTGGAAGATGCATTTTATCAGGCGAGGGACGCTTATATGAAGCTGTACCATGAAAGCAAACAGGATGAGAAACCGCTTGCTTTACAGAATTTTGTTTTTGGGAAGAGCCGGATGTATGAAATGCTAGACAGATTAGGAAATTTACAGGAGAGGGTGAAATAATGCAGGTTAATTCGTCCAATGGCTCATTGCAGAACAGATACTTTTCAGGGACAGGAAGCATAGGCGGTATCCATCTGCCCGATTTTCATGATAAATACGTTTTCTCCAAAAAGAAAAGCGGCGTCAGTGATGAGGAGTATCGGAGGCAGATCAGGGAACAGGCTTATAAGGATTTTGCAAAAGGGCAGTTCCAGAACAAATCGGAAGGATTTAATAAGCTGATGAAAAGTTATACATCGGAAGTGTCCCCGGACAGAAAGGGAATCATCACTTTCGGACTGAAAGCCGTTTCGGGGAACAGGCAGAATGTGCTTAAGCCGATAGACTTTGTGGCAACGCTGCTGGAGGGGAAAGTGAAATATCAGAAACTGCCATCAGGAAACAGCGATTACATAGAATTTTACGATAAGAATGGGGAAATGGTGGCGACTTATTCCAATAATGGGTGGACGATGTATACCACGAATGCGGAGGCATCCAGACAGACGGAAATGTGCATGATCTATAACGAGGCATGGGGAAACGCAAAGAGGGGCATTCCGCTGGCGGGTGAAGAAGCGGTCAATGTGGAAAATCCGCAGAATAGTTTTGATGCAAAAGCATAGCAGGAAATAAAACTCATATCCCCCATAAGCAACAGTCCGACAAGGCAGGGACAGGCTGGTTCCCTTGTTCAATATCAGTGTGGGGAGATAGCAACAGATGTATTTTGGGGGAGAGGAGGTAGTATTATCCGGAAAATGAAATGCCCGGAGAGGCGGTGCAAAAAGCGGGCCTGTGACAGTGGGGAGACGGGTTCCGGTTGGATTATCGTGTCGCTGAAATGTCCTAACTGCGGCAGGGTAATCTCCCTGCTGCCGTCCCCATTGTCTTTCGCTATCCCTATCTGGTTTCCCTGTTTATCATAAATTACCAAATCATACTCACAGCCTTCCGGGATATTTTCCAGCCGGACTGTTACTTTTGTCCCTATGCCCATCTTATCGTAAAAACTTTTTTGAGCATAGGAGAAGGAATAGCAGTCCACATCCCCGTTTGAATCCAGTTTCCCTTCCAGATAGCTGTCCCTGTTCTGCAATAATATGCCTAAATCATATGTGCTGAAATAACTGTCTACCCTGTCATCATATTTTGTTCTCTGTCGGTAGCTGTCATTCCTATTTTCACCGTTTTCTACCAGAACGGTCTGATCGTTCAGCTCCTTCATGGGAGAGGCGAATCCCCTGTTCCCATAATGGGAGCCATTGACCAAAGGGCTGCTGATGTAATGTATATAGTTCACTTCTAAATCATCTCCTTTCCTTTATGTTCACCCACTAATCAAAAATCCTCCCTGCTCCCCGATTCTCCGATCTGCCAGAACGCCGGGGATGCCTGCCCTGCCTTGTCGGACTGTTGCTTATGGGGGATATGAGTTTTATTTCCTGCTATGCTTTTGC
>CAJULP010000011.1 GCA_910587295.1 uncultured Lachnospiraceae bacterium
AGGGTATGTGCAGGGTGTATTGAGTGACCCTTCAAAGCGGAACGTTCAGTAATCAATTTCTGAACGCCCAATAAAAAGAACACAAGCAATGACATCAAAAAGAAAAAATGAAAAAGTGCCAACTAACACTTGACACATACATCGTCAGACTGGGCCTTGACAAAAAGGAGTATTAAAAGTATGTAATTTATATTGGAGGAAAAGAAATGAACAGTGAAATCAGAGACATCAATTTAGCCGAATCCGGCGAAAGAAAAATTGAGTGGGTAAAGAGGAATTGTGACCTGCTCCGTACCCTGGAAGGGGAATTTTCAAAGACAAAGCCATTTGCAGGGAAGAAAATTGCGCTTTCCGTACATTTGGAAGCAAAAACGGCATATCTTTGTAAGGTGTTAAAAGCAGGCGGTGCTGATATGTATGTGACAGGTTCGAATCCTCTTTCTACGCAGGATGATGTGGCGGCAGCTTTGGTAAAGGATGGTCTGGAAGTCCATGCATGGTATGACTGCACGCCGGAGGAATATGAGTCACATATCCGCCATGTATTGGAAGCTGGTCCGAATATCATTATTGACGATGGCGGAGATCTGGTAAATATGGTCCACACTCAAATGCCTGAACTGATCCCGGCGATCATTGGCGGCTGTGAGGAGACCACGACAGGTATCATCCGTCTTGAGGCTATGAACAATGCCGGGGAATTAAAATTCCCCATGGTACGCGTCAATAATGCGGATTGCAAGCATTTGTTTGATAACCGTTACGGAACCGGGCAGTCTGTGTGGGACGGAATCAACCGTACCACTAACCTGATCGTGGCAGGTAAGATTGTAGTAGTTGCCGGTTACGGCTGGTGTGGCAAAGGTACTGCCATGAGGGCAAAAGGCCTTGGTGCAAGGGTGATCGTTACAGAAATTGACCCGATTAAAGCAATTGAGGCAGTGATGGATGGATTTGACGTTATGCCTATGAATGAAGCTGCTAAAGTAGGTGATTTCTTTGTGACAGTTACCGGATGTGATAAGGTCATTGATGAAGAGGATTTTGCCGTGATGAAGGATGGTGCCATCCTTTGTAATGCAGGTCATTTTGATTGTGAGATCGATATGGCGGGCCTTCGCAAAATTGCAGTAGAGACCAGAGAACAGAGAAAGAACATTATGGGGTATAAGCTTCCTACCGGTCAATGGATTTTCGTACTGGCAGAGGGGCGTCTGGTGAACCTGGCAGCAGGCGACGGACATCCGGCAGAAATCATGGATATGAGCTTTGCTATTCAGGCACTTTCGGCTAAATATCTTGTGGAGCATGGAAGTGAACTTACCGAGAAACTGATTGATGTTCCCCGTGAGGTGGACAATGACGTGGCGAGAAGAAAGCTTGCTTTTCTTGGGAAGAAAATTGACGTTTTGACACCTGAGCAGGAGAAATACCTGCATAGTTACACATTAGCATAGCAGCATGAAAAAGGAAGTACCTCACCTTTGGGGTGGTGGGAGTACTTCCTTTTATTGATAAAACTATGACATATCTGCTTTTCTTTGTGTATTGCGGTTTTTTGCTGCAAGGATGTCATGAATTATTTGTCTGCCCTGTCTTTAAGAGATAATTAAAAATAACGGGTTTAGTCAAAATATGTTAAAAAAATATCTGAATAAAATGCCTACTACTATTTTTGATAATTGTAAAAGATAACAGGTGGCACGGATTTGCAGATGCAAATCGCCATTGGTCTTTGCAAAAACCGGCACAGCCCAAAGCCATGCCGGTTTTGACATTTAGTTGTAGTTATCAATGCAGGGCTGGAACATGCTCTTGTCCACGCCGCACTTAGGACAGCACCAGTCATCGGGAATATCCTTAAACTCTGTTCCAGGAGCAATTCCGTGCTCCGGGTCGCCTACTGCCGGATCATACGTGTATCCACAGGGATTACAAAAATATTTCTGCATAATTGTTTTCTCCTCTCGTAAATAGCATAGTCTAAAGGGTTTGCCTTAGCTTATATGTGTTTTGGTTTAGCCGAAGTATCTCTTGAGAAGTCCTTCGAAAGCCTTACCATGTCTGGCCTCGTTTCTTGCCATTTCATGCACGGTATCATGAGATTCGCACCAGCTAAGACATAATTATTGTAGTATTTACAAGGGTTTATGTCAAGAGGGAAGGACAACATTTAGGACAATTTCTAAGGAGGTTTTATCATGGCAGGCCAACAGGCAGCAGCATTTCTTTGTTGTAATGCTGCTGCCTGTTGGCCTGCATTATGACTATGCGGCTTTTGAATAATCAATAATAGCAATTTCCTGCATAAGTTGTTTTGCGATATTGACAAGATTTTCAAGCCCAATAGTATTATAATGGTCTTCATTAATACTGTGTTCCATATCATATATTTCAATACGGTGTAAATCGTTAAAAACTAACATTGCCGTTTCAAAATCAATTCCGTGTTTCTTTAAATT
Source organism: uncultured Lachnospiraceae bacterium (assembly GCA_910587295.1). Classification (GTDB taxonomy): domain Bacteria; phylum Bacillota; class Clostridia; order Lachnospirales; family Lachnospiraceae; genus Suilimivivens. The sequence goes on from CAJULP010000011.1 coordinate 2,463, forward strand.
TAGTTCGTTTTTATCTTCATCCTATTCAAATTTCAATATACCATTTTCCTCTACTTTCTTTTGCGTATAGATATTATACACTATTTTGGCAGGAAATAGAATAGTATTTAGTAACAAAGGACAACAAAAGGACAATCAAAAAGGGAACAAACCATTTCTGATTCATTCCCTTAATCTTCAAAAATCCTTAAAATCCGGCGTTTTTCTTAGCCAAAGTATCTCTTTAACAAGCCTTCAAATGCCTTACCATGTCTAGCCTCATCTCTAGCCATCTCATGTACGGTATCATGGATTGCGTCAAGGTTAGCAGCTTTAGCTCTCTTAGCAAGATCAAATTTGCCTGCGGTAGCGCCGTTTTCAGCTTCTACTCTCATTTCAAGGTTCTTCTTGGTGGAATCTGTTACAACTTCGCCTAACAGTTCAGCAAACTTTGCAGCGTGCTCTGCTTCTTCCCAAGCAGCCTTTTCCCAGTATAAACCGATTTCGGGATAGCCTTCCCTGTGGGCAACTCTTGCCATTGCAAGGTACATACCAACTTCGGTGCATTCGCCGTTAAAGTTAGCGCGGAGGTCTGCCATGATATCCTCGGAAACGCCTTTTGCAACGCCTACTACGTGCTCAGCAGCCCATGACATTTCACCAGCCTGTGCGGTGAATTTTTCAGCAGGTGCGCCACAAGTGGGGCATTTTTCCGGTGCAGCGTCGCCTTCGTGAACATAACCACATACCTGACATACAAATTTCATAATTTCTTCTCCTTTTCTTTTAGAAAATGTTTAGGCAATGATCAGATTGCCGTTTGATTGATACAATTTGAACAGCGGCCATAAAACCAGGTCACCTGTCCCTCAATTTCACCATCAAAGTTTTCCCTGGCAGTCTTTGTCATATGGTCGATGACCGTCATGTCGAGATCTAAAACTGCACCGCACTCAGTACAGACAAAGTGATAGTGAGGGGTAGTGTCATAATCAAAATGATCGACACCATCACCTACCCGAAGCCTTGCTATTTCACCGATATCGGCAAGCAGGGTCAAATTTCGGTACACTGTTCCCAGGCTGATATTAGGAAAGGACTGACGAACATTCATGTATACAGTATCTGCAGTAGGGTGGTCTTTTCTGGTGGCCAGAAATTCTTTAATGGAATCTCGCTGTTTACTGTGCTTTAGATTCATATTAAATTCCTCTCTGGTAAATCAGTAATAATTACTGTTATCAGTATATCAAATGGACAAGGAATGTCAACATAATTTTATGACTTTATAAATTTTTTATACATTCTTTGATTCTTTAACTAAACGTGCACGGAATGATATGCTATAATCGTATATAAAAGGGGTAGGATAATGAAATTTAAAACAAGGCTTATTATTACGTTTTTAACGATTATTTTGTTGCCGCTTGTTTTGGCGTGTGTTGTTTTTTTAGGAATAGGTGCATATTTGTTAAGAGATCAGGAGGAGTTCGGGATTCGGAATGAAGATTATAATGTATTGATAGACCCGGCTTACGCCTCCAGGTTGATCACGGATGAAGTGTTTTTGAAGGTAGATGAATTTTTGAAAGCTGATCCGTCTAAACTTGAGGATTTGGAAGTTCTTGCCATGATCAATGAAGAAATCGTGGGGAAATCTTCCTACATCTTAGTGCGTAAGCAGGACGAGATCTACTATGCGGGAAATGAACTTGCGGCAAAACAGATCTTTGACCAGCTTCCGGAATTTGAAAGTGAGGGTATGCTGCAGCAGCTGAAGCAAAGCGTTTATTATGATGATATGCGCAAGATGGTCAGGCAGATGGACTTTCGGTTCGGGGATGGCAGTGAAGGAAGCTTTTTTGTGATCACAAGGACTAATTCCGTGTTGAGCAGGAAGCTGTTTGTGGATATGGCAATCGCCATTATGGTGATATTGATCTTTACCAGTATGTTCCTTACCAACTGGATCAGCAGAGGGGTATTTACACCGATCAATCATTTAAATATTGCCATGCAGAATATTGCGGAGGGGAACCTAGAATACATGCTTCCCGATAAAGAAGACGGTGAGATTGGGGAACTATACCGTAATTATGAAGATATGCGGCTGCGCCTTAAGGAATCTACGGATGAGAAGATTTTTGCGGAGAAACAGAATAAGGAGCTGGTCAGCAACATCTCTCACGACCTGAAAACACCTATCACCGCAATCAAAGGATATGTGGAAGGGATCATGGACGGTGTTGCGGATACGCCGGAAAAGATGGATAAATATATCAAAACCATCTATAATAAAGCAAATGATATGGACAGGCTGATCAATGAGCTGACTGTTTATTCCGGGATTGATTCAAACAGGATTCCCTACCACTTTCACAGGATCAATGTTTCCGAATACTTTGGGGACTGTATCGAGGAGGTCGGCCTGGATTTGGAATCCAAAAATATCGAATTAAATTATTCCAATCTTGCCTCGCCGGATACGTTGGTGATTGCGGACCCGGAGCAGCTTAAGAGAGTCATCAATAATATTATTGGGAATAGTGTTAAATATATGGACAAAGAAAAAGGAGAGATTGACATCCGTATCCTGGATGAGCTGGATTCTATCCGGGTGGAGATAGAGGATAACGGAAAGGGAATCGCGGCCAAGGACCTGCCGAAAATATTCGAGCGGTTTTATCGGACTGACGCTTCCCGCAATTCTTCCAAAGGCGGGAGCGGCATAGGGCTCTCTATAGTGAAAAAGATCGTGGAGGATCATGGGGGATATATCTGGGCTACAAGCAAAGAAGGAGAAGGAACCTGTATGCACTTTGTGATACGTAAGTATCAGGAAATAATATAGAATGCAAAAGGAGACAAAGGGATGAGCAAAATTTTAATTATTGAGGACGAGGAAGCGATTGCGGATCTTGAAAAAGATTATCTGGAGCTGAGCGGGTTTGAGGTAAAGATCCGAAACAGGGGTGACGAGGGTTTGCAGATGGCTATGGCGGAGGAATTTGACTTGATCGTTTTGGATCTGATGCTTCCGGGTATGGACGGATTTGAAATCTGTAAAAAGATCCGGGAAGAAAAGAATATCCCGATCATCATGGTTTCTGCAAAGAAAGATGATATTGATAAGATCCGGGGACTTGGTCTTGGCGCGGATGATTATATGACGAAGCCGTTCAGCCCCAGTGAGCTGGTTGCCAGGGTCAAAGCACATATGGCCCGCTATGACAGGCTGGTAGGCTCTAACGCAAAAAATAATGATATCATTGAGATCCGGGGTATCCGGATTGATAAGACTGCAAGAAGAGTGATCGTGGACGGAACGGAAAAGGCATTTACCGGAAAAGAATTTGATCTTTTGACATTTCTGGCGGAACATCCTAATCATGTATATACGAAGGAGGAATTGTTTAGGGAAATTTGGGACATGGATTCCATTGGGGATATTGCCACTGTGACAGTACACATTAAAAAGATTCGGGAAAAGATTGAATATGATTCGGCAAAGCCTCAATATATTGAGACGATCTGGGGCGTAGGATATCGGTTTAAGGTTTAAGAAATAACCGACAGAGGGGGAGAACTTGATGGAAAAGGAATTGATTTTCCAGATTTTAGGTATTCCGGAAACGAAAGACGAAGAGGACATTAGACGATCATACAGGGAAAAGCTGAAAGAAACCAATCCGGAGGATGACCCGGAGGGGTTTAAACGCCTGCGCCAGGCTTACGAGGAAGCTATAAAGCTTTTGCACAGCCAGCCCAAGGAGGAAGATCGCGGCGGCCCGAAGGACGAGGTAGATTTGTGGGTTGACCAGGTGGAGGAGCTTTATCAGGATCTTTTAAGGCGCGGTGAGCCGGAGCTTTGGAAGAAGGTCTTGTCTGATTCTGTTTGTGAAGGTCTTGACACGTCTTTGGAAGCCCGGGATAAAATAATTGTTTTTCTCATGGATCATGTGCACTTACCCCATGAGATATGGAAAATGATTGACTCTGTTTTTGAGGTCACGGCAGATATCCAGTCGTTGAAAGAGAAATACCCCATTAATTTTCTTAATTATATGAAATATTATGTGGAAAATGAAACATTTATCCCGTTTGGACTGTTTTCATACCGGGATGGCGGGGATAAGGAAAAGGCCAACGGGGATGGATACATAGACGAATATCTGCAGATCAAACGGCAGATTGACAACGGGGAAAGGGAAGGGTGCCTTCAAAGGCTTCATGACCTTTCGGCGTTTGGCATTTATCATCCTTATGAGGATGTGGAGCGGCTCCGCATTTTTGCTGAGGAAGGGAAGGAAGACCAGGAGTTGGCAGAAGGGCTTTTGGAGCGCTATAAGGATGATGTTTACATCCGTCTCCATGTGGGGAACAGCTTTTGGGCGGCGGGCAGCAAGGAACGTGCTTATGAGCTTTGGAAAGAGATCTTGGAACAGATGCCGGATCATTACACGGCGAAATACTTTTGTGTCAAACATCTGATGGATCAGGAGGATTATTATCAGGCAAGAAAATATCTTTTGGAGTTGCTTGATATAGACGACAGGAGCGAAGAACTGCGCTCTTATATCCACAGAGCAAATGAAGCTTTGATCGAAGAGCTTAAAGATGCCGTTAGGGAAGGGCGTGAGGATGAGCGCTTTCCGGGTGACGAGCTGCGGCTCACACTGGGCTGGTGCCTTTTGCAAAATGAAAGAAGAGAAGAAGCCTTGCAGATTGTGGAAGGCTTTGAACCGGAGCCTGGGCAGGAATATGGGTATGTGAATCTTTATTCCCAGCTTCTTTATTTTTCGGAGCAATATGAGGAAGCAGTTCCTTATTTAAAGAAATGGATGGAACTTGTGGAAAACCTTACGGATGATGGAACGGATGAGACGAAAAAGAGGATGGCCAGGAAACCCAGGATTCATCTTCTATTAAGCAGTTGTTATTATGAGCTTGAAAATGAAGAATGGGAAAAGGAAGGAGAGTTGTCTATAGATACTGCTTCCGGTCAAAGGGAACGGATCGAAAATATGCATTATTTTGCAAATAAGCTGCTTTTAACTAAAAAGTACGGAAGTTCTGTGGATATCTGTGACAGGCTTCTTGCTGAAGATGAAAGCTATTATCCCGCTTATCTGATCCGCCAGGAGGCCTGCTATTATATGAAGAAAGCGCAGCAGGTGGTGGATGATTATCATAAAGCGGTAGATATCTATGCAGGTTATCATAGGCCATATTTGTTTGCGGCCAAAATATTTTTTAATTACAGCCAGTATGAAGACGCAAAAAATGTCATAGAGTATGCAAGAGAAAACCAGGTAGAATTTTCCGATGAAATGAAGCTTTATGAGGCGAAGGTTTTAAGGAATCTGTCAAATAATAAAGACGATAGAAAGCGGCCAAGGGAAATATTAGAGGAGCTTTCCGGAAAGCTTAAGGAGGAAAACAGCGATCTGGAAGATTGCTCGGAGATTGCCTTTGAAAGGGGACTGATCTGCTGGGATGATAATGAATTTGAGAATGCGCTGATCTTTATGGAGGATGCCATCAGGCAAAACCCGGACAGGATGCAGTACCGGATCGTCCGGGGGCATATCTATCTGGAAATGGAAAAATATAAGGAAGCGCTGGAAGAATACCGGATATCGGCTAAGGACTATGAGGATTCTCCGGAATTATATTATAACCGGGGCTGCGCTTATGAAGGTTTAGAGGAGACGGAACTGGCTATTGCGGATTTCAAAAAGACGTTAGAGCTGGATGATAAATACCGCAATACCAATCATAAGCTGTACGACATTTATAAGAGGAAATTTAACAGCAAGAACCATAAAGAAGACTACAAACAGGCACTTTATTATATCAACAGGCGGTTGGAGATCAGGAAAACGGCAAATGCCTATTTTTACCGCGCTATGCTTTACTCTGATGCCATGGAGGTTGAGCTTGCTTTAAAGGACTATGAGAAATATCTGGCGGAGGTGCCGGACGATAAAGCCATGTTTTTTAATGTGGGGCTGTGCTACCGTGCCATCCGGCAGTTTGAGAAGGCGATCGAGTATTTTAAGAAAGCAAAAGAATTAAAGCCGGATTCTGACACTTTTTATGAGATTGGAGTATGCTATAAGGCAATAGGCAGGTATGAAGAAGCCTTGGAGACACTAAAGGAAGGTGCGGAAGTTTACCCAAAAGATGCGGATCTGTGGAAACAGATTGGTCATGTATATGAAAAAAAGAAAGATTACGATAAGGCAAGGGATGCATTTAATAAGATGAAGCATTTTAGCGCTGACTGCTCCGATGCTGAAAACGAGATTGCTGCAACGTGGATTATGGCCGGAAAGTTTAGAAAGGGCCTGGGGGTTTTATCGGACGCGATAAGGAAGGCGCCGGAGAATGAAAAGGCCAGCCTTTACAGCCATCTTGCAGACAAGTATTATGACAGGGAAGAATTTAAAAAGGCAGAAAAGTATTATTTGAAAGCGATAGCCTGCGAGAAGGATCCTTTTGAGTTGTTTGACTACGAGAGATATCTGGCTATGGTTTATTACAGGATGGACAGGCATGAGGAAGCAAAAAAATATGCACAGGCATCTATAGACCATTTCCACGAGTCAGGCCGGACGCAGGAAGATTATATTGGATATAAAGCATATTCACCGGTACGGCTTGGTATTTTTGGCTGGCTGTATCTTTGTCTGGGAGATACAGAAAAAGCAAAGGAAAGCTTCCGGGAGATGGAAAGGATGCAGCCGTGTAAGTTCTGTGCTTACGGGAAGTGTTTTGAGAGTTCCCTTTATCTGGCGCAGTTTTATGAAAGCCAGGGGGATATCAAGAAAGCCATAGAAATGATGGAAGAAACGCTGCGCAGGAATCCCGATAATTTGGAAGCGAAATTAAACCTTGAGAATTTGCGGAGGAAATTATGATCATAGGAATTGACTTGGGAACAACAAACAGTCTGGCGGCTTATTATACGCCGGAAGGACCTAAAATTATTCCCAACCGGTTAGGCAAAAAGCTGACCCCTTCCGTGGTAAGCATGGATGAGGAAGAGCAGATTTATGTAGGGGATACGGCGGTTGAGAGAAACCTTCTTTACCCGGGAAGCACAGCCAGCGTTTTTAAAAGGGATATGGGAAGTAAAAAGCAGTTTAAGCTTCTCCATAAGTCCTTTACGGCGGAAGAGCTGTCTTCCTTTGTGCTGCGTGCCTTAAAGGAGGATGCGGAGCATTATCTGGGGGAAGAGGTAACGGAAGCGGTGATCAGTGTTCCGGCGTATTTTAATGATGCAAGAAGGCGGGCTACGAAAAAAGCCGGGGAGCTGGCAGGGCTTAAGGTGGAAAGGATCATCAGCGAGCCTACGGCGGCGGCCATTGCCTACGGACTTTATCAAAATAAAGAGCATGCCCGGTTTTTAGTCTTTGACTTGGGCGGCGGAACGTTTGACGTATCAATTTTAGAGCATTTTGACACTATTTTGGAGGTCCGCGCGGTAGCCGGGGATAATTTTTTAGGCGGCGAGGACTTTACCATGGTCTTGGAAGAAATGTTTTTTGAAAAATATCCGCAGTTTAACAGGCTTACTTTGGATGAAAAAACTCTGCGCCATATCCATAAGCAGGCGGAGCTATGTAAATTAGGGTTTTCGGAGGGCCGGAAATCTTCTATGGAATGTAAGATTGGGGATGAAATATTTCCCCTTTCCGTTGATCTGGTCAGATATGAAGGCGCCTGTGGGGAGCTTCTTGATAAAATCCGTCATCCTGTAAAAAGAAGTCTTTCAGATGCCCACATCCGTCTGTCTGATATTGATAAAGTGGTGCTGGTGGGAGGGGCAACGAAAAGCCCTGTGGTCCGCCGGTTTGTGAGCCGGTTGTTTAAAGCTCTGCCGGATACCAATATTAACCCGGATGAAGCGGTTGCGTTAGGCGCTGCCGTGCAGGGAGCTATGAAGGAGCGTAAAGATTCCATCAGGGAAGTGATCCTTACGGACGTATGCCCTTTTACCTTGGGTACGGAGGTTGTGCGGGAATGGGAGCGGGGGCAGTATGAAAACGGTGTGTTCTGTCCGATCATTGACAGGAATACGGTGATTCCGGCCAGCAGGACGGAGCGTCTTTACACGGTACATGATAACCAGACTAAGATCAGGATCAACGTGCTCCAGGGGGAAAGCCGTTTTGCCGCTAATAACTTATCCTTAGGGGAATTGACTATTGATGTGCCTTCCGGGAAAGCCGGGGAAGAATCGGTGGATGTGACTTATACTTATGACATTAATTCTATTTTGGAAGTGGAGGTTACGGTACTTTCCACCGGGAAAAAAGAAAAGCAGGTATTCTGTGGCAGGGATGTGGATATGAGTGAGGAAGAGATCAAGGAGCGGCTTGATACCCTTGCTTATTTGAAGATTCACCCCAGAGACAGGGAAGAAAATAAATATCTGCTTCTTTTAGGTGAACGGATCTATGAGGAAAGCTTAGGTGAAAAGCGCCAATACATTGAATCTGCGCTTCATAAGTATGAGAAAGCGCTAAATTCCTATGATAATGGGGTGATTGAAGAAGCGAAAGAGGAGTTTAAGAAGTTTCTTGAGGAGCTGGAGGATTTTGAATAAAAATATTATTTATGAAGATGACAATATCATTGTGGTTCAAAAGCCTGCAGGGATTGCCACCCAGACAGCACGGACAGGGCAGCAGGATATGGTCAGCGAATTAAAAAACTATCTGGCCGGAAAGCCCGGTCAGCCGGGGAAGGATCAGAAAAAGAAAGAACCGTATCTGGGTGTGGTGCACCGTCTGGACCAGCCGGTTTCCGGTCTTTTGGTATTTGCCAAAACAAAAGAGGCAGCAGCGAAATTAAGCCGGCAGATAACACAGGGGCAGATGCAGAAATATTATTACGCTGTGGTCTTGGGAAAGCCGGATGAGGAAGAAGGAAGGCTGGAACATTTCTTATATAAAGACGGGAGAACCAACCAGTCCCTGGTGGTGAAGGAGGATTTTCCGGATGCGAAAAAGGCAATATTGGAGTACCGACTGATCAAGTGCCTTCATGCATTTTTTGATCTGCCCGGGGAGGATATGGTCTTCGCAAAACCGCCGGAGGTTTCCCTTTTGGAAATTAAGCTGATCACAGGGAGACATCACCAGATCAGGGTGCAATTATCTGGTGAAGGGATGCCGATTTTGGGGGATGGTAAGTATGGCAGCGAGCGGTCAAAGCTTTTAAGCAGGGAAGCAGGATGTAAAAGCACGGCCCTATGTGCGTATAAATTATCATTGGTCCATCCGATGTCCAAAAAGAAAATGGAGTTTGAGATACAACCGGAAGAGGAGATTTTTCTTCCTTTCTTTTCCAAAGGAATTTAAAACATATTATTGAAATATTTACCCATACTACCTGTAGAAAGGGCTGGTGTGGGTATTTTTATGGACAAATTAAAGATTTCGGAAAATGCAAGGAAATATATACAGATCTCCCTGGTCATTCTGGGGGTATATTTTGGGATGAAATACATCAGCCCCATTGTTTCTCCATTTCTTTTGGCATTTCTTTTTACAGGAATTATTAATCCCCTGGTATCGGGTCTCCACCAAAAGCTTAAGATAAAGAAATCAGTCCTTGCAGGGGGCATCTTGTTTCTGATGGCAGGGCTGGCATTCCTCCTGCTATGGTTTTTTTTGTCTTTGCTTTGGTCGGGCGGGCAGAATCTTGCTCTTAAGCTTCCTGATTTTCAAAAAGAATTTGGTGTTTTCTTAAATGACTGCTGCTGTAGGTTAGAGGACAAGTTTGGGATTGACGGGGTGGTAATTGAAAATTTCATATTAGAGCAGGTGGATGTCTTTGTGGAAAATATGGAAGTGGAAGTGTTTCCGGCAGTCATGGGGAAATCATTTGATTATATAAAAAGTATTGCTTCGGGAATCAGCTTTTTCATTGTCATGATGATAGCCGTTCTTTTGATGATGAAGGATTATGGGAAGCTGGTCGATAAGCTAAAGTCTGAAGAAGAACTGGAAGGTGTGCGTACGGTATGTAAAAAGGTGGTTGTCTACGTGAAAACTTTTGTCAAAGCACAGGTTACTATTTTGCTGATCATCAGTACAATCTGCGCCGTGACTTTAGGGGTCATCGGGATGAAAGGCGGCATTTTTTATGGTTTGCTGACCGGATTTATGGATATGCTTCCTTTTGTAGGAACGGGGATCATGCTGATTCCATTAGCGCTTGTTATGGCTTTTGGGGGAAAGGTATGGCAGGCGGTGGTCTGTTTTGTTCTGTATGCGGTATGTGCATTGGCCAGGGAATTTCTGGAGCCAAGGCTGATCGGGGATAAGGTAGGGGTCTGGCCGGTGGGGATTTTGTTTGCTGTTTTTGCAGGGGTGAAATTGTTCGGACTTGCGGGGATCATAAAAGGGCCGTTAGCACTGGTGATCATCTGTGAGACATATCGGTATTTGTGGAAGTAGCACCTTGTAGCCGTGGATAAATCATGGTAAACTTTTTATAGAAAAAGCGACGGTCAAACTGGAGGGTGGCATGATTTATTTAAACACGGACAGCCCGTATTTATTATTTCAAGATGCGGTAAGCAGTGAATTTTTCGTAGATAAAAGTATGATGATAGACCAGATTTCCAGAAATATACGGACGGCCAACCGGTATATATGCATTACGCGGCCCAGGCGATTTGGCAAATCAATGAATGCACATATGCTTGGAGCATATTATACAAAAGGAAAAGACAGCGGCAAAATATTTGACAGGCTTAAGGTTTCGGAGACGGAAAAGTATCAAAAACATAGAAATAGGCATAATGTCATGTTCGTGGATATGAGCAGGATGCCGGATTTTTGCCGGGGATATCAGGACTACGTTTTTCATATTATTGAAGGATTCAGAGAGGACCTGCAGGAAGCATATCCTTTTTTAAAAGAAAAGAAATATGCTTCAGTCAGTCAAATGTTTAAAGACAGCGGCGAGTCATTTATTTTTATATTTGACGAATGGGATTCTATATTTTATAAAGATTTCATGTCAGGTTCTGATAAAAATGCTTTTTTATCATTTTTAAAAAATCTATTAAAAGACCAGCCATATGTGGAATTAGCATATATGACAGGTGTCCTTCCGATTGCAAAATATTCCAGCGGTTCAGAATTGAATATGTTTGATGAATAATTTAAGCGATGGCAGCAGTCTTTTTAACCCCCGGTCCGTGACAAAGGCTCTTTTACGGGGTGTGTGTTTAAATTATTGGACTGAAACAGGGCCAATAAATGAAATTGCGGACTGTATTGAACATAATGTTAACGCAGTAAGGGAAGATATCGTAAAAATGGTGGCAGGGGCCAGTGTTGAGGTTGACCTGCAGGGATACAGTGCATCGGACCTGCAGCTGGATACAAGGGATGAAATTCTTTCTGCGATGGTGGTGTTTGGCTTCTTATCGTATCATGACGGGTATCTTCGTATTCCTAATTATGAATTGATGGAAAAATACCAGAAAGTCCTTTCAAGGGAGAGCATGGACGAAATAAAGGTAATTGTGGATAACTCCAGGGAAATGCTTAAGTATACGCTTGCAGGGAATGGAGATCAAGTAGCTGAAATTTTGGAGCAGGTTCATGACCGGGAAATTCCTTTTTTACAATACAATGACGAAAATGCTTTGTCCTGTGTCATTACTTTGTGTTATCTATCTGCAAGAAAAGACTATTTTATAGAACGTGAGGCAAAGAGCGGAAAAGGTTATTGTGACTATCTATTTCTTCCTAAGAAGAACGGGAAACCGGCGATTATTTTGGAGTTGAAGGTAAATGATACTTGTGAGGCAGCAATTGCAAAGATGAAAGAAAAAAATATATAGAAAAAGCTCAAAGGTATGCAGATGAAATATTGCTGGTGGGTATCAGTTATGATAAAACCCAAAAAAAACATCACTGTATGATTGAGCGTATGGTCGGCTTCGGGAGGAGTTTGGGGAATTGATTGATAAAGCAGGAAATCTATTTGCAACTGCATATTTGTTTCTTATATTTTGTATATATCCTTTTTATATGAAAGAAGGGTATGTAAATATCGGGGAAGCGAAGCATGAATTTTTGGTCTATTGTTCTCTGGGCGGGTTGGTTATCCTTCTGGTTTTATCTATTGTTCAGGGGGTTATGGGGATTTGGCGCAGGTACTGCATGCGGGAAGCTTATCTGATCAGATGGGAACAGGTGCGGATATCCGTAACAGACATATTGGCAGCGCTGTATGGGATAGAGATCACTGTTTCTTATCTTTTGTCAGATTACAGGCAGGAAGCATTGTGGGGCACGGAAGGCTGGCGGATGGGGCTGGTTCTGCAGTTAACTTTTTGCGGCCTGCATTTTGTGGTATCCAGGATGTGGAAAGGAGATGCCGGGATCTGGTACTGGGTTCTGGCGTCGTCCGGTTTCGTTTTTCTGTTAGGCATTCTTGACAGGTTTTCGCTGTATGTAATCCCTCTTGAAATCCGTGACCCCGGTTTTATTTCCACGCTGGGGAATATCAACTGGTTTTGCGGGTATTTATCTGTCCTGGCGCCGGCCGGGGCCTGTCTGTTTTTGTTTCAAGATAACAGGCTTACAAGATGGATTGCGGGGATTTATCTGATGATTTCGTTTATGGCTGGATTTGGACAGGGGAGCAGCAGCGCGTTCCTTTTATTTGCAGCCTTGTTTTTGATTACGTTATGGATTGCCGTTTCCAGAAGAGAGTGGGTTACAAGATGGTTTTTCATGGGATCATTGTGGGGATTATCTGCCCAGATCATAGGAGTCCTAAGGACTGTGCCGGGTTTAAACTACAATTATGAGACAGATAATGCCTGCGGTTTGTTTACGGGTTCCTGGCTGCCTGGCTGTCTGGCGGTTTTATGTCTTTTGGGTGGTGTTATTGCAGGCAGGAAGAGAGAGACGGCTGGATTTAAGGAAAGTAAATATAAAAAAGTCCGCTGCCTGCTGGTCGTGATTATAGCTTCTGTAGTGATTTTATGGGGCGCAGCTATATGGTTTAATACCAAATGGGCGATTCCGGGTCTTTCTGACCGGGCAGCAGTCTTCCTTTTTGATGATGCATGGGGAAACGGAAGGGGAGCAGCCTGGAAAGCAGGAGTAGAAATTTTCAGGCAGATGAATGTCAGGGAAAAGATTTTTGGCGCAGGTCCGGATTGCTTTTCTGCTTTTGCATATGGGAATTCGCAGATTGCAGGGTGGCTCAGGGATTATTTTGGAGATAGCAGACTGACCAATGCCCACAATGAATTGCTTACCTCTCTGGTCAATGTGGGGATAGCAGGAACTGTTTTTTACTTGGGGATTTTTGTTTCCGGTGCATATAGGTATATGAAAAGGGCAGAAGAAAACCCGTACTTGACAATTCCGGTGGTATGTATATTCTGCTATCTGGTACATAACATGGTGAGTTTTGCACAGGTTTTAAACTTTCCTTTTGTTTTTTTGATGATCGCAATGGGGGAGAGCATGATCCGCAATAAGCAAACAAAGTCATTGACAAAAAACGTTCCTTTTTCTACAATTATGCATAGACAATGAAAAGGCGGTTTGTAAGCCAGGGAAATACGGGCAAAGATGAGGAGAAATGAGATGGCTGAAAAGAAATTAGTGGAAGCGATCACATCCATGGGTGAGGATTTCGCCCAGTGGTATACGGACGTGGTCAAAAAAGCTGAACTTGTGGATTATTCCAATGTAAAGGGATGTATGGTATTTAAGCCGGCGGGCTATGCGATTTGGGAAAATATCCAAAGGCAGCTGGATGAGAGGTTTAAAGAGACAGGCGTGGAAAATGTTTATATGCCTATGTTTATCCCGGAAAGTCTTTTGGAAAAAGAAAAAGACCATGTGGAAGGGTTTGCACCGGAGGTGGCATGGGTGACTCATGGGGGGTTAAACCCATTACAGGAGAGGATGTGTGTAAGGCCTACTTCCGAAACGCTGTTTTGTGATTTTTATAAAGGGGATATCCAGTCTTACCGTGATCTGCCGAAGGTATATAACCAATGGTGCAGTGTGGTGCGCTGGGAAAAGGAGACAAGGCCTTTCCTGCGGTCCAGGGAATTTTTATGGCAGGAAGGACATACGGCTCATGCAACGGCTGAGGAAGCGCAGGAGAGAACAGAGCAGATGCTGAATGTTTATGCGGATTTTTGTGAGGAAGTGCTTGCAATACCTGTCGTGAAAGGCCGTAAGACCGATAAGGAGAAATTTGCAGGTGCGGAAGCAACTTATACCATAGAAGCGTTGATGCATGACGGAAAGGCGCTTCAGTCCGGAACCAGCCATAACTTTGGGGATGGATTTGCAAAAGCTTTCGGCATTCAGTTTACAGATAAAGATAATCAGTTAAAATATGTCCATCAGACGTCCTGGGGGATGTCCACCAGGATCATTGGTGCGATCATCATGGTCCACGGGGATGATTCCGGTCTGGTCCTTCCGCCTCGGATTGCGCCTACCCAGGTAATGGTCATTCCGATCCAGCAGAAAAAGGAGGGGGTATTGGACAAGGCATACGTGCTTCGTGACAGGTTAAAGGCAAAGGGAATACGTGTGAAAGCGGATGATTCCGATAAGAGCCCCGGGTGGAAGTTCTCCGAGCAGGAAATGAGGGGGATCCCCATGCGCGTAGAGATTGGGCCTAAGGATATTGAAGCGGGGAAATGCATGATCTGCCGCCGTGATACGGGGGAAAAGATAGAGACGCCTCTTGACCGGCTGGAGGATGTGGTAAGAGAACTGCTTGACCGTATCCAGACGGAAATGCTGGAAAAGGCGAAAAAGCATTTGGAGGAGCATACCTACACGGCAAAGGACCGTGAAGAATTTGAAGCGGTATTTGCCCAAAAATCCGGTTTTGTGAAAGCAATGTGGTGCGGAGAAAGGGAATGTGAAGAAGCCATCAAGGAAAATATGGCAGTGACCAGCCGTTGTATGCCTTTTGAGCAGGAATGTTTGTCAGATAAGTGTGCTTATTGCGGAAAGCCTGCAAAGAAAATGGTTTACTGGGGCAGGGCATACTAAATGTATCATTAAAAAGAGGGGAGAAACGCAGTGATCAATCTTCCTGAAAAAGTGAAATTTATTATAGAGAGAATCACGGATGCAGGCTTCGAGGCATATGCGGTAGGAGGATGCATCCGGGATTCTCTTTTGATGCGTGTTCCTGATGATTGGGATATCACCACATCCGCCACGCCTTATCAGGTAAAAGAGATTTTTGGGTATACCATTGATACCGGAATCAAGCATGGAACAGTAACCGTAATGATAGAAGGAGAAGGCTTTGAGGTCACCACGTACCGTGTTGACGGGAAGTACGAGGATAACCGTCATCCCAGTGAAGTGACTTTCACGCCCAGTTTAGAGGAGGATCTGCGGCGCAGGGATTTTACCATTAATGCCATGGCGTATAATGACCGGTCGGGGCTGGTGGATATTTTTGAAGGAGAGGAAGATATCAAGAAAAAGTGTATCCGCTGCGTGGGGGATTCTATGGAGCGGTTTTCTGAAGATGCTCTGCGGATCATGCGGGGAGTGCGGTTTTCAGCCCAGTTGGGGTATGTTATTTCAAAAGAGACGAAAGCGGCAATCAAGAAACTAGCCCCTTCCCTGGAACGGATCAGTGCGGAAAGGATCCAGACAGAGCTTGTAAAACTGGTCATATCCCCCCATCCGGATTATCTTAGGACGGCTTATGAGCTTGGGATCACGAAAGTGGTATTGCCGGAATTTGACGCCTGCATGGAGACAGAGCAAAACCACCCTCATCATTGTTATAATGTGGGGGAACACATCTTAGCTTCCATGAAAGCCATAGCGCCTTTAAAGGTGCTGCGGTTGGCAATGCTGTTCCATGATATGGGAAAGCCAAAAACGTTGACGGTGGACGGAGATGGAATCAGTCATTTCCACGGACATGCGGCCATATCCGAGGAGATTGGCAAAAGGGTGTTAAGAAGACTGAAATTTGATAATCATACCATTGAACAGGTTATGGCGCTGGTGAAGTACCATGATCTTTTTGTTGACCCAAGCCTTAAGGGGGTACGGCGTGCCGTTATGAAAACAGGGGAAGATATATTTCCCATGCTTTTACGGGTCAAGGCGGCGGATTTAGAAGCTCAGAGCAATTATAAACGGGAAGAAAAGGCAGAATATCTAAAAGAAATAGGATTACTTTATCAAGAGGTTCTTGATCGTAAGCAATGTGTCAGTTTGAAAACTTTGGAGATATCGGGAAAGGATCTGATAGAACGGCTTTGCATGGAACCGGGAAAACAGATTGGGGAAGTACTGAACTATCTGCTGGATCTTGTGGTGGAAGACTCATCCAGGAATCAGAAAGATTTTCTCCTCAGACAGGCAGGACAGTATTTGGAAAAAGCACATGAATGCAAAACGGATCCCTGACGTTTGCAGGGGAAGAATCTTGTAAACAAGATTCTATTTTACAGCATGCCCTCATATGATAGGATATGATACAAATTGGGGGTAATCGGTGTGGGTGACAGAAGTGCCATTGTGCTGGAAAATTATGAAATAGAAGTGCTTCGGACCTGGAAAGGGCGGGGCGCTGTTCTTTGTGAGACAAATCAGGGGATCCTGATCTTAAAGGAGTATGCCGGCCATAAGGAGAAGGCAGTTTTTCAGGATGCGTTGTTGTGCATGATACGGGAAAAAGGATTTTGCCAGGCGGAATCCATTATAAGGAATAAAGAGCAGGAATTGTTGACGGTAGATGTGGATGGAACCGCTTATATCCTGAAAACCTATGAGGACGGAAGGGAATGTAATGTGAAGGATATGGAAGAGTGCCGGGAGGCGGTAAGGACGCTTGCGTTACTCCATAAGGTATCCTGCCCGGAAAACCCGATTTCTTCTTATGTCCAGCCTTATTCCATCGGGAAAGAGCTTTGTAAACATAACAGGGAATTGCGCAGGGTAAAGAAATATCTTAAGGACCGGGGACAAAAAACTGATTTTGAGATTGCGCTGCTGCATTCTTATGATTATTTTTTAAATTTGGCACTTCAGGTTACAGAGGAACTTGCTCTTTTTGAAAATGAAGGTGAAAGCTATTTTGTATGCCATGGGGACTACCAGTATCATAATGTGATTGCTTCCGGTGGTAAGATGCATGTCATTAATTTTGAAAAGTGCATTTATGACAGTCCTGTAAGAGATTTGTATTTGTTTATGAGAAAACTTCTTGAGAAAAGTGAATGGTCAGAATCGGTTGGATTTGATTTAATGCAGACCTATGAAAAGATAAGGCATATGGAAAAGGAGGAGTACAGGAAGCTGTATTACCGTCTTGCTTATCCTGAAAAATTCTGGAAAGTCGTAAATTTTTATTACAACTCCGGGAAGGCCTGGATTCCTGATAAAAACATGGAAAAATTGCTAAGGATCACGGGTCAGGAAAAGAGCAAGCAGCAGTTTTTGGAAAGCTTTAAAAGGCGGTATGGTCTGTCTTAGTCCTTTTCATATTTTGTAACATGTGCTATACTCTGTGTAATGAACAGATTGACTTATGATAGAGGAAAACGGAATGATAAAGAAAAATAATTTATTATGCTTAAAAGTTATGCCAGCCGCAGCATGCATTTGTGGTTTACTTCTAAATGGATGCAGTAATATAGGGCTTGCACAGGAGTCGTCATTTGAAAGCGCATATGAAAATGTGGAAGAGGAGGAACCGGTAAATATATATACTTCTAATGCAACTGTTATCGTGCAAGAAGTAGATGCGCAGAGCCAGACAGTGACGGTACATATGGTAGAAAAAAATGAAAGCAGGACATTTGATTATACCGGTGGCACTTTGGTTCAGGATAAATATGGAAGTATGTTGAGTATGGCGCAGATCAATCCGGGAGATATTGCGGATATTCAATATAACAATGACCTGGAAAAAATCGGCTCCATGATGTTGTCGGCTGATGCGTGGAGCCGTGAAGATATTTCAAAATATGATCTGGATATAGGAAATGACAGCGCCACCATAGGGTCAGAGAGCTTTAACATGGCTTATAACGTCCAGATTTTTTCGGAGGGGCGTTCTATTGGCACGGAACAGATCATCCATCAGGACGTACTTTCTTTTCAGGGGATGGGGAGCAGTATCCTGAGTATCACTGTGGATCAGGGGCATGGTTACTTAAAACTTGAAAATGATCAGGCAGTTGTGGGGGGCTGGATTGAGATCGGGCAGGTTCTTATTTCGCAGATCATGCCGGACATGCTCTTTACCGTTCCGGAAGGAAGCTATACAGTGAGATTTTCCGGTACAGGTGTGGAGGAGACCAGGGAAGTGGTCATCGAAAGGAATAAAGAAACGGTACTCGACCTTAGCGATATTGAGATTCCGCAGCCGGAAAAAGGATTGGTCACCATTAAGGTGACGCCGCAATCCGCAAAAGTATTCATTGATGAGAAAGAAGTTGAAACGACTTATCCGGTGAGAGTTCCTCTTGGGCTGCATAAGATTACGGCCAAGGCTTCCGGGTATGATACGGTTTCTGAGTACTTTGAGGTGGACGGTGAAGATATGACGGTAAGCCTGGAGCTGGGGCAGACAAAGACGGTGTCAGGGAATGGCATTTTCAGCGAGGAAGAAACAGAGGCCAAGATCACGATCCAGGCGCCGGCAGATGTTGAAGTTTATCAGGATAATCTATATATGGGGATTGCGCCTGTTACGTATAAGAAAACGGCGGGCGATCATGTGATTACGTTAAGAAAGCAGGGCTATATTACCCGGAGCCATGATATTACGGTTCCTGACGATGGCAGGGATGCGCTTTATTCCTTCCCGGATCTTGAACCTGAAAATGCCAATACGGTCAGCGGAAATAATATTGGCGGGAATACTGCCAGCGGTAATTCCGTGAGTGGCAACGCATTAAATGACAACAAAAACAATGGAACATCCGGCAATGGATCGTCCGATAATAATTCATCCGGCAATGGAACAACTTCCGGTGATAAGGAACAAGATACAGTCAGCGGGAACACGGTCAGCGGTAATTCTGTTGACGAGGAAGTCGAGGATGTGGAGAAAAAGGGAAATTTAAGTCAATAAAAATCACAAAATCGAATAGAATGCGCATAAAATGTGCCAAAAAGGGCAAAATTTCCTTGACAAACACAAACAAAGACGATATATATAGATATAGGCGTTTCAAAAGAGACATCTAGGAAAAAACACTCATATAAAGAGGAGGAGTTCGAAATGAACAAAACAGAGTTAATAGCAGCTATGGCTGATCAGTCTGGATTATCCAGAAAAGACGCAGAGAAGGCATTAAAGGCTTTCACAGATGTAGTATCGGCTGAATTAAAGAATGACGGGAAGGTTCAGTTAGTTGGATTCGGTACCTTCGAGGTATCCAAAAGAGCAGCTAGGGAAGGCAGAAACCCTCAGAGCGGCGAAGTTATGAAGATTGCGGCTTCTAAAGCTCCTAAATTCAAAGCAGGTAAAGCTTTAAAAGACATGATCAACGAATAAGATGTGAATATCTTGAAGGACCTGCCAGGCAGGTCCTTTTGAGTTGTTGGGGGTAATCGAATGAGACTTGATAAATACTTGAAAGTATCCAGACTGATCAAGAGAAGGACCGTTGCAAACGAGGCCTGTGACGCAGGAAGGGTTCTGATCAACGATAAGCCTGCAAAGGCTTCCGCTAACGTAAAGACAGGAGATATCATTACTATTTCCTTTGGTAATAAGGAAGTGAAGGTGGAGGTGCTGGATGTGCAGGAAACTGTAAAAAAGGAAGAGGCAAAAGAGCTGTTCCGATATTTATAGCATATAATGGAAGATCTCCTAATATAATCTATAAAGGATAATATCTGGAGATTTATTATGGAAGAATTGACCGGAGTAACAAAAAGGGCGCATAAGCTGATACTCAATAACAGAAGGACATGTAATCTGACGGGAGTCAATGATGTCTTATCTTTTGATGAGAAAGAAATTATCCTTGAGACGGAGCAGGGAATGCTGATGATCAAAGGAAATGACCTGCATGTAAACAGGCTTACCCTGGATAAGGGGGAAGTGGATGTGGACGGCCGTATTGACAGCTTTACTTATTCGGAGCAGTCAGGGGTGGCAGGCAAAGGGGAATCATTTCTTTCCAGGCTGTTTAAGTAGGTGATTATGAGCCAGAATATAATTAGTGAAGTCATGTTTTTTTTTCATTCCTTCTTAATGGGGATTGTGATCACTTTTGTTTATGATGGTTTTTTAGTACTCCGCCGGGTGATACGGCATAACCTTTTGCTGATATCTCTGGAAGATATGGTGTTTTGGATTGCCTGTGCCATAGGCGTTTTTTATATGCTGTATGAAGAAAATAATGGAGTCTTAAGATGGTTTGCCGTTTTTGGCGCCGCATTGGGAATGATCGTATATAAGGAAAGCATCAGCAGCCTGATCGTAAATTTTTTTTCCAAAGTTCTGTCGGGCTTTATTCATCTGTGGATAAAAGTATTTGGTTTGGTGTTCCGTCCGGTCTGCATTCTGGGAAGAAAAGCCTGCCGTTTTTTAGGGAAGTTTTTAAGGAAGGGAAAAAGAGCGGGAAAATCAATGAAAAAGAAGTTGACGAAGGATGCGAAATTACTTAAAATAACATTATGTAGACAAAAAGAGAGGGATTGTTGAAGCTATGGCAAGGCGGGCAGCGTACAGAAAAAAGCGGCAGAATCGCTTCGGGATGTTCCTTGTTTCCATAGCCGTGATCATGATGCTGGTGGTGGTTGCGTTTAAGAGTGCGGAGCTTCGGGCGAAAAAGGAAGCGTACCACCAAAAAGAACTGGTACTTCAGCAGCAGATCGAGGCAGAAGAGGAACGCGCTTTAGAAATAGAAGAATTTGAAAAGTATACACAGACCAAGAAGTATATCGAGGAAGTAGCAAGGGATAAACTTGGATTGGTGTATGATGGTGAGGTATTGTTTAAGGATGAAGATTAAAGCAGGCAGGTTTGCTTGCTTTCATTATTTTTTTGGGAAAAACTAGGCTTGCATTTTTTGTCAAAAAGTTTTTAAGATTTATTTCCAGATTTTGACAAACTGTCCTTTTGTAATTTTGTATAATATTCCATTACAGGAGATCAATGTGAAAAATTGATTTTTTTACATGGGAATTTGTGCTTTGTGGCAGCAAATGCCGCAGGTTGAAAGAAAGGCATGGTTACTGACATGAAAAAGCAGAGTTTGGGTGAAAGAGAAGAACTTGGCAGTATACTTCCTGAATATGGAAGGAGAAAGCTGCTTACATATGCGGATTCTATCAGGGAGCTGGCTGATAGCTTTAAAGAGACGGAACAGATCCAACGGGATGGGGGCAAAAATCAGGACAGGAGAGATTATGTATGGCAAAAACGCCTGAATGAGAATAAAGAGTTGATGGTGACACATTTGGAGGAAATGGCACAGATCATGTTAAGCCTTGCGGAAGAGACGAGAAGATGTATCCCTATGGGAGAGAGACGTTTTAAACAGATTGCCCATGCCCTTAGGGAGGTGGGAATCCAGATCAAAAACCTGTATCTGATCGAAAATGAGATGGGGCATATGGAAGTTTCTCTTACGATGAAGAATATGAGAGCAGATACTCTCTCATCAGAAGAGATAGGAGATTTGTTGTCAGTACTGTTAAATATGCATTTGGTGAGCGCCGGGGATAATGCTTTCTTTATCGGAGAAGAATGGCAGACATATTATTTTGTTCAGGAAGCAAAATTTCATGTCCTTACCGGTGTGGCTAAGGCCGTAAAAGAAACGGAGAAGATTTCAGGGGATAATTATGCGTTTTTTGAAGGGAATGCAGGAAATTTAACGGCAGTACTGTCGGACGGTATGGGGTCCGGGGAAAAAGCCTGTACGGACAGTACGATGGTAGTGGAACTGATGCAGAAATTTTTGGAAGCCGGGTTTCAGATGGAAGTCGCAATCCAGATGATCAATAGCGCCCTGCTTGCCGGCGGAGAAAACGCAAATATGTCTACGCTGGATCTGTGCAGCCTGGATCTTTATAACGGGGAATGCAGGTTTGTGAAGGTTGGCAGCGCCTGTTCTTATATTAAAAGGCAGCATTTGGTAGACCGGATCTCATCAGGGAATCTTCCGCTTGGAATATTCCAGAAACCGGATACGGAGGCAGTAGGAAGGACCTTGATGGATGGGGATTATGTGATCATGGTCTCTGACGGGATATTGGATGCGCTGTCTCAAGGCATTGGGGAGGACATGCTCTCGGAGCTGATCGGAGGGAGCAGTTTGGAAAATCCCGGTGAAATGGCAAATGCTATCTTAAATTTCTGCATCCACCAATGCAGGGGCCATATCCGGGATGACATGACGGTTTTGGTTATCGGTATATGGAAAAAGGATGAGTGATTATGGATTATAAAACAGCCATTTGCGATGACTGTGCGGCAGACATTGATTATCTTGCACTGCTGATTGCAAGCTGGGCAGAAGCTTCCGGTAACAGAGTCTTGGTTCGAAAATTTCCCTCTGCGGAAGCTTTTTGGTTTTGCTATGAGGAAGAGAAAGATTTTGACATTCTCTTGCTGGATATTGAGATGGACGGGCAAAACGGCGTGGAGTTGGCGAAAAAGATCCGCCAGGATAATGACAAAGCGCAGATCATATTTATCACCGGATTCCCGGATTATATGGCGCAGGGGTATGATGTGTCCGCACTTCATTATCTGTTAAAACCGGTAAGTACGGACAAACTGTACACGGTTTTAGACAGAGCCGCAGCCTGTCTTTCAAAGTCTGAGAAATATATGAAAGTGATCTTTGACAGGCAGACAGATCTTGTTCCGTTTAGCAAGATCATGTATATAGAGGCCGACAGGCAATATGTAAATATCCATGCGGAAGATTGTGATTACCGTATGAAATCCTCGCTTGGAGAAATGGAAGCTATATTGGATGAACGGTTTTTTAAATGCCAGCGGTCTTTCATAGTCAATCTATGCTTCGTGGTACGAATCAAGAATCATTGTGTGATACTGAAAAACGGGGATGAGGTCTCCATTGGACGGGGAAAAGCAAAGGAGATTGCGGATGCGGTTATCAGGTTTTTTTAACAAAGTGATCGACAAAAGGATCGATGCGTACCAGAGTGACCTGATGAAAAAGTATTGTGATGAAGTGGAAAGCATGTATAAGAAAATGCAGGGCTGGCGGCATGATTATCACAACCATATACAGGCGATGCAGGCCAGCATGGCCTTAGGCAGGTATGAAGAGGTGACGGAATATCTGCGGCAGCTTAATGACGACCTGACTAATGTGGATACAGTGCAAAAAACAGGAAGGGTAATGGTAGATGCCATATTAAACGGAAAGATTTCCCTTGCTGCCCAAAACAAGATTCCCGTAAACGCAAAGGCGAAAATACCGGAAGGATTGAAGATGGGCGATGTGGATTTGTGCGTGGTTATTGGGAATCTTTTGGACAATGCAATTGAGGAGAATAAGAGACTGCCGGAGGGCCAGCGCTTTATCAGGATTTATATCGGTACGAAAAATACATACTTATATATTGCAGTGACCAATGCTGCCGGAAAAAAACAAAACAAGGCGGGGCAGCGTTTTCTTTCCATGAAAGGCACCGGACATGGGTTTGGCCTGGCAAGGGTGGATGGCATTGTGAAAAAGTATGAGGGATTTTTTTCCGCTGACAGTGAAGACGGCGGGTTTACGGCGGAAGCTCTCGTACCGATTTAAGAAATTTTTACAGAAAAATAGAAAAACTGCATTTGATTCACTGAAAATTGCGTTTGGTGACAAATTGCAGTTTTTTTCTTTTTTTATGTTAAAATAATTTCATATTTTATCAATAGAAAGGATTATGGATCATGCCCCAAAAAAGCAAAAGAGAACCGAAACGAAAACCAAAATACGGGATGATTTCCTGTGTGGCTTATCTGTATAACATGTTGTGGAAGTATGAGAAAAGTCTTGTCTTTACAGGGATATTGATTGTGCCGGTATCGCTTGTGACATCGGTTTTGGCGCTTGTTATCCCTTCTGTTATTTTGCGGTATCTTGAGACGGAACACAGATTTTCAACGATCGCCCTGGTCATTGTGGGGCTGGTTGCGGCGGATGCATTGTTTGCGCTTATGGATGATTATTTAAAAGCAAAGGCAGAAATGGCGGAGTTTTATGTTGTTACGCGCCTGCAGCACCGGCAGCAGAAAAGTATGCTGGAAAGAGATTTTTATTTAGACTATGATCTGGAAATAAAAGCTAAGGATGAGCGGGGCATGCGGAGCATTGAGAGCAATCATGCGAAGGGTGTCCACTTTCCCATGGATTTTGCGGAAATGGCAGCTGTTGTGGTGAAATTCTTTTTCTTTGGCGCTGTGATTTCCGTATTGGATTTTAAGATCATTTTATTGTTGGCGCTGGGGTGTGCGGTCAATATTCCCTTTTATGTGTGGGAACAAAAAAAGAATTATGAAACTGCGGATGGCAGAAACAGTATTCGAAAAAAGATCGATTATCTTGCCTACCGTGTGGCAAGGGATTTCAGGTATGGAAAGGATATCCGTCTTTATCATCTCCGGACCTATCTTTCTTTGCTGGCAGGGCAATTATTTGGGGAGTATAAGAAGGAAAGGCAAAAACTGGAAAAAAGAAGTTTTGTGACGGCACTTGCTGGATTTTTGGTGATTTTGGTACGGGATGGGGCCGCATACGGATTTTTGATCACAAAAGCCCTTTCGGGAGAGATGGATGCGGCACAATTTGTGTTGTATTTTTCGGCAATCACGGAGTTGGCAGGATTTATGTCGGATGTGATATGGAAATGGACAGGAATCAGTGAGGGTGCGCTGCAGATTTCCGATTACAGGGAAGATTTAGAACTGTCCGGCAGGTTAAACCATGGGGAGGGCATACCGGTTCCTTCGGGCGCGTTCTCCATAGAGTTTAAGGATGTGTCTTACCGATATCCTAAGGGGGAAAAAATATACTGGAAAAAGTAAGCTTTCAGATAAAGGCAGGGGAGAAGATTGCCCTTGTAGGAGTAAACGGTGCAGGCAAAACAACGATAACAAGGTTAATGTGCGGCCTGCTATTGCCCTCGGAAGGGGAAATTTTGTTGGACGGGCACAGACCGGATGAGTATAACCGGGATGAACTGTATTCCCTGTTTGGGCTTGTCCCTCAGAATTATCATTTGCTTCCGGTTTCCATAGCGCGGAATATTGCATGTACATATGAAGAAAAAGAGGTAAATACAGAAAAGCTTGCGGCGTGTATCAGGCTTGCCGGGCTTGAAGAAAAAGTAAACGCTTTGCCCCAAGGCGCTCTGACTCCGATAGACCGTCAGGTAAATCCCGACGGGATCGCACTATCCGGCGGGGAAATACAGAAGCTTCTTCTGGCCAGGCTTTTGTACCGCAGGCCCAAATGTATGATCCTGGACGAACCTGCCGCTGCCTTAGACCCTATTGCGGAGGATCGTATGTACCGCAGATATCACGAGATTGTAAAAGGAGCTACATCTGTTTTTATTTCCCACCGGCTGAATTCCACGCGTTTTTGTGACCGGATACTCCTTTTAGACAGGGCAGGGATTGCGGAGTGCGGTACTCATAAGGAATTGATGGCTGCAGGGAAAAGATACAGGGAACTGTTTGACCTGCAGAGTAAATATTATAAGGATGATTGGCAGGGGGCGACAGAAGCAGGATGAAAAAAGAAGAAAAACTTTCATTAAGGGAAGACTGGGATATTCTTGGCCGCGGAATCAGGATATGGTGTGAAATCTGCCCGCAATTTTTGGTTTACGGTATCATATGCCAGATCGTGACGATGGCACTGCCATACTTTCCCCTGTATTTGTCAGCACGGCTTGTGAATGAACTGTCCGGGCCATGCAGGGGCAGGCAGTTGGTTTTTTTAGCGGTATTGGCCGTGTTTGGCACATTTGGGCTGAATCTGTTAAAACGTGCCATGGAAGGACGGCGGGAGGTTTGGAGAGACTGCTGTTTTCAAAGAATGGAATTGTATATAGCCGACAAGCAAAATGCAATGGAATACCGATATATGGAAGATGCGGACGCAGCATTGCTGAGGGAAGAAATTTACGCCGCCGCCGGAACGGATGGGGCAGGGCTATGGAGGATTGCAAGGGCGCTTCCGTCTCTAACAGGAAACTTGTTTAATTTGATCCTTGCTTCCGCTATCACTTTCTCGATGTTTCGTGTGGCGGAAGGAAATCATTTCAGTGGTATTCTTGCTTTTGCTGATTCGGCAGTCTGTCTGGTATTATTTTTTGTGGTCCTTATTTTGGATGCGGCGCTGTCAGTGAAAGCATCCGGTATCCATGCCCGCAGGGATATGGAAATATGGTCAAAGCTGGTGGGGGATATGGCATTTCTTCATGCATATCTTGACTTGAGGGGAGAGGATATCGCTGTTTTTAATTTAAAGGATGTTATTTTAAAGGAGTATGAAAAAAGGGCTCTCCGGCCGCCATATTTCAAGGAGGCGGAAAAAAATAATATTGGTTATCAAACAAAATGTGTATTACAGGATGCGGTCCTTACAGCGGCGGTTTTTTTGCTGACGGCTGCCAAAGCTTATCTGGGTGTGTTTGGGATCGGGTATTTTATCCTGTATCGGGGAGCAGTCAGCCGTTTCGTGAAAGCCCTTTCCGGGATTGCGGCGGATATTACTCAGCTTAGGGAAAACAGCAGGTATCTTCAAAAGGTTTACAAGTTTTTGGACATGCCGGCGGATATGTACCTAGGTAGCCTTGCGGTGGAAAAAAGGGATGATATAGACTATGAAATTGAATTTCGGGATGTGGGATTTCAATATCCGGGTACAGATACATGGGTATTGAAACACGTTAATATGAAATTCCGTATCGGCGATAAGCTGGCGATCGTCGGAGAAAACGGTTCCAGAAAAACTACATTTATTAAATTGTTATGCCGTCTGTATGACCCTACGGAAGGAGTGATTTTATTAAACGGAATCGATATCACAAAGTATCGTTACCAGGAATATATGTCGCTGTTTTCCGTGGTGTTTCAGGATTTTAAGTTATTTCAATTTTCTTTGGCGGAAAATGTGGCAGGTTCTTTGGCATACGATGAGGCAAGAGTAAAGCAATGCCTTGCAAAGGCGGGATTTGAGGAACGGCTTTGTACGCTTAGCGATGGAGTCCGGTCTGTGATCGGACGGGATTATGAAAACAGAGGGATTGATCTGTCCGGAGGAGAAGAACAAAAGATTGCCCTGGCAAGGGCTTTGTATAAGGATGCCCCTTTCGTGGTCTTAGATGAGCCTGCTGCGGCATTAGATCCTGTTGCGGAAGCGGCGGTATATGAAAATTTCCAAGCATTGGTAAAGGATAAGACAGCAGTGTTCATCAGCCACCGTCTTTCAAGCTGCAGGTTCTGCGACGATATCATTGTGTTTCACAAAGGGCGGCTGGTGCAAAGGGGCAGTCATGATGTTCTGGTTACCCGGGAAGGGAAGTACTGTGAACTGTGGAATGCACAGGCAAAATATTATAGGTAAAAGTTCTTTTGTACTGGTATCCGGATTGGATTACTGCTATGATGGTAAAAGAGAAGCTGGGGATACAAAACGGCATAACAGATATAAGTACAGGAGGAGAAGCTATGAATAAAGTCAAGGAACCAATATTTTATGCAAAGGCATCCGTAGATACCATGATGCGGAAATATAAGGCTGCGGACTTGCCGCCCAAAGGGCATTTTCATTACCATCAGGGGGTATTTTTATCTGGGGTATACAAAACCTATCAGGCTTGCGGGGAGAAGAAATACTTCCAATATATAAAGGATTGGGTAGATGCAAGTATAGACAAAGATGGTACACCTGTTGATTTTAACAAGGGACATTTGGATGACCTTCAGCCCGGGATTTTAATGTATGCGCTTTTGGATGAAACAGGGGATGTGAAATATAAGAAAGCATTGGATCTGCTGGTTACCGCTTTAAAGGATATGCCAAGGAACGAGATAGGAGGGTTTTGGCATAAAGACGATCTGCCGGACCAGATGTGGCTGGACGGGTTATACATGGGCGGCCCCATCGGTGCGGAATACGGAGCGCGTTTTGATGCGCCGGAATGCTTTGACCTGGTGGCAGAGCAGGTGCTTTTGATGGAGCAGGCGACCAAGGATGAGAAGACCGGACTTTTGTACCATGCGTGGGATAGTTCTAAGGCGGAGTCCTGGGCAGATAAGGAAACCGGGCTTTCCCCTGAATTTTGGGGAAGAAGTATTGGCTGGGTGCCTGTAGCGGTACTGGACGACCTTGACTTTATTCCAAAAGATCATAAAAAACGCAGTGAAATGGAGCGCTTCGTGAGAGAACTTTTACAGACGGTATGTAACTATCAGTCGGATCAGGGCCGGTGGTATCAGGTTGTGGATAAAGGCGGCCAGGAAGGCAACTGGCTGGAAACCTCCTGTTCCTGCCTGTTTGTGGCAGCAATCTGTAAAGCGGCAGGTAAAGGGATTCTGCCGGAAAGTTATTTAGAACAGGCCCGGAAGGGATTTGAAGGCGTGATAGACTCTCTTGGATGGAACGGGGAAGACCTGTTGGTTGGCAATGTCTGTATTGGAACAGGTGTTGGCGATTATAAGCATTATTGTGACAGGCCCACG
Organism: uncultured Lachnospiraceae bacterium; assembly: GCA_910587295.1. Taxonomy (GTDB): domain Bacteria; phylum Bacillota; class Clostridia; order Lachnospirales; family Lachnospiraceae; genus Suilimivivens. Next base: position 31,182 of record CAJULP010000011.1, read on the forward strand.
TCTGTCAATGACCTTCACGGTGTAGGGGCATTTCTGATCATGTGTACGGAAATGCAAAAATTTTGGAGATAAAAAACAGGAGAGGGAGAATATGTGGAACGGTAAAAATAAGGCGGTAACATTTAGTTATGATGATGGTGTGGAACAGGACAGACGGCTGGTGGAATTGTTTAACCAATATGGGGTGAAAGCAACTTTTAACCTTAACAGCGGCATTCAGACAGGCGCCAATGTTTTTATAGAGAGGGATAGCGGAATCTCTATCAGGAGGATGAATCAAAAGGGGCTCCGGGAACTGTATGCAGGGCATGAGATTGCCAGTCATGGCCTGACTCATGCCAATCCTTTGGAATGTGACGAGGAAACCATGTATAATGAAGTCATGGCTGATAAAAGGAATCTGGAAGCGCTGTTTGAAAAGGAAGTGGCAGGATATGCTTATCCTTTTGGCTGCTGTAATGATATGGCGGTGAAAGTGTTATCAGACTGTGGCATCCGCTATGCAAGAACTGTGGAAACCACACCGGAATTTGGCCTGCAGGGAGATCTGCTTCGTTTTAAAGCGAACTTTCACCACAGTGACACCAGGATTTTTGCAGGAATAGAAAAATTTTTGGCAATGGACGCAAAAGAACCCAGCGTGCTTTATATCTGGGGGCACAGCTATGAATTTGACGCAAAGCAGAATTGGGATTGGATGGAAGAAATTCTAAAGCGCATTGCAGGGCATGAGGATATGTTTTATGGTACCAATGCGGAGGTACTGTTAGCGGGAAAATGAGGTAGATGAATTGGAAAATACACCTTGTAATTGATTTTATTTCAGGCATGACAGATTCTTATGCGGTAAATTTGTATAAAGAATTAACTGGAATCAGTATTCCGTACATTAATTGTTAAGGAGATTAGATATGAAACCAATTACAGATGCTGTATGTGATTTCTTAGAAAAGTATCCTCCCTCTTTAGAACTGTATAGGGCTTTGCACCAGGCAGGTGATTTATATTTAATTGGTGGGGTTTTAAGAGAGTATAGGGATAAAGGTGATATTGAGGAGTTAAGGGATATTGACATTATAATTAATGTTACTTCACAGGGGGCATGGCAAGAGCTATTAGATAAATATAGTCCGGTGAGAAACTCTTTCGGGGGATACAAAGTGTTATGTGAAGACTTTGTGATTGATGTTTGGGTTATAGAAGAAACTTGGGCATATAGAGAAGAAATAATATCTTGCTCGGAGTCGGAATATGTAAAATACTTACCAGAGACGGTTTTTTTAAATTTAGATGCAATCATATATGATATAAAAAGGGATATATGGTATGATCAGATGTATTGTGAGGCAATGAAAAATAGAGAAATAGATATAGTCTTGGAAAAAAATCCTCAATTGCTATTAAATACAGTTCGTGCGTTTGTTTTAAAAAAACGTTATAATATGTGTTTTTCAGAAAGGTTAGTCCGGATAATAAAAAGAGAAAAAGAATTAAATAAAAATTTTATCAAAGATTTATTAGATATTCAAAAAGAGCGATATGGAAAAGAAATTATGTGTAAAAGTGAAATACAACAAATAGTAGAAACGTATTAAAAATTCATTTTGGAAGGAAAGGTAAATACCCCTGCCAATATTATGGCAGGGGCCTTTTTAACGGTAATCTTTCATATAATCCCCATGTGCTTCGATCAAGTCATCACATAGAGATACAATTTCATCAACGGAAAGCTGAGCGGCAGTGTGAGGATCTAACATAGCTGCCTGATAAATATTTTCTCTCTTTCTGGTGATGGCGGCTTCAATTGTCATAAGCTGCGGGTTGATGTTGGTCATGTTCATGGCAGCCAGCTGTACAGGAAGACGTCCGACCTTGCAGGGATGGATGCCCATATTATCGATCAGGCAGGGTACTTCCACGCAGGCATCGGAAGGCAGGTTAAAGATCAGCCCGTCGTTGATTACGTTTCCGCCAATCTTATACGGGATGCCTGTCACGATTGCTTCCATGATATAAGAAGCGTATTCATGGGAACGCTCGTGAGTTACCTGTCCGTTGTCCAGAATATCATTTTTTTCTTTTTCCCAGCCTTCAATCTGATTGATGCATCGGCGGGGGTATTCGTCTAAGGGGATATTATACTTTTCTATCAATTCCGGCTTGTCCGGTTTGATAAACCAGGGGTTGTACTCCGCATTGTGTTCGCTGGATTCAGTACAGTAGTATCCCAGCCGGCGTATGTATTCGTAACGCACCATGTCATTGTGCTTTTCTGTGCGGTTCTTTTCTGCCGCGCGTTTTTTGATCTCCGGATAAAGGTCGTTGCCATCTTTATCATAAATCTCTAAAAGCCATGCCATATGGTTGATGCCGGCAATGGTCTCTTTACGTCCTTCCAGATAGTTTTCCATGCCAAGCCCTTCTAAAAGGGATTTGGAGCAGACCTGTACGCTGTGGCAGAGTCCCACTGTCTTGATGTTAGTATAGCGCTGCATATATCCGGAAAGCATAGCCATAGGGTTGGTATAATTTAAAAACCATGCGTTGGGGCAGACTTGTTCCATGTCCTCGGCAAAATCATGGAGTACAGGAATGGTGCGCAGTGCGCGCATAATGCCTCCGATCCCCAGGGTATCCCCGATGGTCTGGCGCAGGCCATATTTTTTAGGGATCTCAAAGTCGGTGATGGTGCAGGGGTCATACAATCCAACCTGAATTGCGTTGACTACGAAGTCGGCGCCGCGGAGCGCTTCCTTCCGGTTTTCAACACCAAGGTAAGTCTTGATATTAGCTCTTCCTTCATTGGTGTTTTTGTTGATAGCGCTGAGAATGATCTCCGACTCTGAAAGACGTTTCGGGTCAATGTCATAGAGTGCGATCTCACTGTCGCGCAGGGCGGGGGTACACATACAGTCACCCAATACATTTCTGGCAAATACGGTACTGCCAGCCCCCATAAAAGTTATTTTTGCCATAATTCTACCTTTACCTTTCCTCGTTTCTGCCCGTTAAGGCAATTCATAATCACATTATAGGAGAAAACGGTAAATATAGATAGGGATTTTGTTTCGGGTTAATAGGAAAAATGTTGCATAGGTTGTTGTGGGAAGGGTCAGGATAGGATATAATTGTGGAAAGATCATGGTTTGTGGGATGCGGGAATAATTATGGAAAAAAATACATTATTGATGAAAGAATATTTTCAGGAGAGCTGTTTTGGGGATGCGCTTGTATTTTATTTTTGCGGATGGCAGAAATGTGAGCCGGAGCATGCCTTTGGTCCGGCAGTGAGGACGCACTTCCTGTTTCACTTTATCCTTTCCGGAAAGGGATCTTATGAGAGAGGAGGGGTGCGCCGGGAGCTGAGGGCCGGTCAGGGTTTTTTGATCCTTCCCGGGGAGTCTACCTGTTACGGGGCGGACAAGGATGACCCCTGGGAATACTGCTGGATTGGCTTTAATGGCACGGAGGCGGAAAATATTCTGACAGAATGCGGACTTGGAACTGACCACCTGATTTATGAAGACCATAGCGGTGGGCTTTTGGGGCAGGAAATGCTGCGGCTGGTGAATTCTTTTAACCGGGCGGGGGTGAATGGCTATACGCTTTTGGGGCAATTATACCTATGTTTTTCCCATATGGTTAAAAAACAGCCCGGCAATGAATCCGTGGTTCAGGGGTATGTAAGGCGTGCGCTGGATTTTATCCACAATAATTTCAGTTATGAGATCGGAGTATGGGAGATTGCCCGGGCGGTAGGGGTTGACCGTACGTATTTATACCGGATTTTCCGGAAGGAGGTAGGGAAGTCGCCTAAGGAATACCTGACCGCGTTCCGCCTTAAGATGGCGGCAGGGATGCTGGCAGGATCTTCCCTGCCTGTTACGGAGATTGCACTGTCCTGTGGGTTTAAGGAAGCATCCTTGTTTGGGAAACAGTTTCGGGCGGCTTACGGGTGCAGCGCTTCTAAGTACCGTAAAGATAAAATAAAGCTATGACGAAAAAAGAGAGAGGAATTAAGATGAAAAAGTCGGTGTTTATTCAGTCAATTTATTTTATCCTATTATCTTCCTTTATAGTAGTCTTTCTTTTTGCGGTTTCGGAAGTTTTCACAATCAAGCATTTTAATGAGCGGATAGAGAAGATTTATAAAAACTCAATTAATTATTCCAGCAATTACTGGGCAGACCAGTTTTACGTTGCAAATAAAGAGTTGAAGTCATTGATTGATAAAAATAATGATACGGATTACAATTTGATCTGTGCCTCACAGGAAGATGATCTCATCCGGGAGAGAAGCGAAAATCTCCAGAGGGATTTAACCAATATGTCGATCATCAATGATAATCAGATAACATTTTTTGCGTATTTCCCGGATAAGGATATTATGATTTCTTCTATTACTTACATTGATTATCTTCAGGAAAAAGAGATTGATGAACTTAAGCAATATCTTTTAGCATATAACAGAGGTAATTCTGCCGACTGGAAAGATGTACAGTTAGGAGAAAACAGTTATTTTTTGCATACCTATGCGCATAATGGGGGATACAGCGGCTGTTACATCAGTTGTGAAAATGTTCTGGATGATATTATGCCCCAGGATCAGGAATGTAATATGTATATCCTAAATATGGATGGCTCTGTCTTTTATGAAAGGGAGGGGAACAGGGGATATGCGAAGGGTTTTGTTTTTTCCCGCGCGATCAGGATGATCAATAAAAAAATCTGTGTGGAGATTCCTTATGATAATTTTATCAATAGCGGGTCCTACATTTTCCTGATTTTGTTTTTTGCAATGGCAGCGTCCGTTTTACTTATTTGCATTGCCCTGTTTTATCTGGATAGGGCAGTTTTCCGTCCGCTTTTAAAACTGAAGGCAGCAATGGAGGAATTTAGTGGGGGAAATATGGAAGTCAGGCTGGAAGAACGAACTTCAAATAACGAAATCTCAGTGTTGTACCGGACCTTTAACCATATGAAGGATCAAATCCTTAATTTAAAGATTGGCATCTATACAGCAAGCTTGGAAAAACAGATCATGTACAATCAATTCCTGCGTGTGCAGATCCAGCCCCATTTTTATACTAACATTTTAAATCTGATCTATACACTGGCAAATGCAAAAGATTTCAGGACAATCCAGGATCTGACGAAATACATGACAGATTGTTTTAGATATCTTTTGTCTTTAAAAGGGGATTTTGTATGGCTTGAAGAGGAATTACAGTGCGTGGAATATTATGCGCAAGTGCAGAGAATCCGGTATCAGGACAGCTTTTGCCTTAAAATCACCTGTAATGTGGATGCGGAAAATGAGATGATTCCGCCGCTTTTGATCCAGACGTTTATAGAAAACAGTATCAAGTATAATGTTATGGTGGTACAGGATCTTCAGATTTCCCTGCTCATTGAGGAAGAGGAGGATTGGCTTCATATCGAAGTGAAAGATAACGGTTCAGGGTTTCCGGAAGAAATGTTATACCGGATTGAACGTAATGAGGATATTGAAGAAGACGGGAAACATATAGGAATTACCAATGTAAAAAACCGTCTGCAGGTTTTATATGGTGACTGTGCGGTTGTCAGGATCCGTAACCAGAGGGAAGGTTCTGTGGTAACAGTAAGGATTCCCAAAATAAACAATGATGAGAGGCTGGAAGTCTGAAAATATGAATTTGCTGATTGTTGATGATGAAGTGATCATTGTCTCTTTATTAAAAAAGCATATTGTGTGGGAAGAGCTGGGAATAAAGGAAGTGTTTACCGCCTATACGGCGATGGATGCAAGAAGGGTGGTGGCAGACCATGCAATTGATATTGTGATATGTGATATTGAGATGCCAAAAGAGAGCGGGCTGGATTTTTTGGCGTGGGTGAAAGAGAACTATCCTGATATCATGCGTATTATCCTTACCAGCTACCCTGATTTTAAGTATGCGCAGGATGCCATCAGCATTGGCGTATTAAAATATCTATTAAAGCCGGTCAGCTTTGAAGAGTTGGCGGAAACGGTCAGATACGCAGTAGAGGAATTGGAAAAACAAAAAAATACAAAGCAGCGTCAGGCGGATAATTTGCATACGGGATATGATAAGAAGCGGGAAGAAAAAATATTTTATACAAAAATGATCACGGATGAGATTCTGCCGTTTCCGGAATTTATTGACAGGGCCGTTGAGGAAGGGAAGTTAAACAAGGAGGAGCTGGTTCCGGAAGGGCTGGTGTATATCCGCCTTGGCAGGGCCATGAGTGGGAAAAATGACAGCGCCTTGTTGTATGCTCTTTGTAACATTGCGGAAGAATTATTTGAAAATATAGTAGAGATTCATCTTTGGGATAATATTTTTTGGGTGATCAGGTCAAAGGAAGATAAAGAGCGGATTTATGAAATGTGTGAACTGTTTCTATCCAAATTAGATGGAAGGCTGCCGGGGGAGATAGCTGCGTATTTTATTTATCATGTTAAATTGGAAACGCTTTCTGAAAGCGCAAAAGATCTGCGGCAGGCGGCTATGCAATACCGGAATGTGGGGCAGAGCATTTATGACGTGGATGATATGATAGAATCTATTTCAGAATCGGAAGGAGGAGACCAGGCTGCTTCATCCTGGGCAGTGGTGGAATCTGTAAAGGAGTATCTTCGTGAGCACTATATGGAACCAATTGGCAGGCAGGAGATTGAGGAGGCGGTCCATTTAAATGGAGATTATCTTAACCGCATTTTTAAAAGCGCAACGGGGTACTCGCTTATTCAATATATTCAGTATTACCGTATTTTGGTAGCCAGGCGTCTGATTGCGGAGGGAAAATGTACCATTACGGAGGTAGGAATCAGCGTGGGCTTTGACACGCCTTCTTATTTTGCAAAGGTATTCAAAAAATGGACGGATATGACACCGTTTGAATATTATAACAGGATGCACAAAAATTAAGTCTGAAATGTTCTACCATGTGGTCGGTTTTGTTGTTGAGACAAAGCCGGCTGTTTTTTATACTAGAAAAGTCAATAATATAAAATTAAATACCTGTTAGACTTATGCAGGGGAGAAAAGGAGGATATCATGTTACGAAAAAGTGTCAGTGTTTTTTTAGTGGCTGTCATGACAGCCGGGTTATTGGCAGGGTGCGGATCGCCGGGAAACAATATGGCTGGTCAGGATACGGAAAAAATCGGGGCAGATGAGCCGTCTGCTGACGCAGACCAGGCTTTGGCGGAGGATGCGCCGGGAAGCAGTGATCTGTCCGGACAGGAACCTTATACAGTAAGGATTGTGGCGGACGGGTTTGGGTCAGACGAAGCCTGTGCCGAAATATCGGCAGCGGTTTCGGAGATTACAAGGGCAAAGTTTAATACAGATGTGGAGTTGGTACGCTATGACTTTGCAACCTACGTAGATAAGGTGCAGACGGAACTTGCTTCCGGAGAAAAGATAGATCTTCTTGGAGGCGTTTCTGATATTTCTATTCCCAGTGCAGCCAGCCAGGGGCAGGTGTTGGCATTAAATGAATTGCTGGAATCTGACGGAAAGGATATTCTGGCAGATATCAGTGTGGAAGATTTGGGATCCACCTCAGTTGGCGGCCAGGTATATGCAATCCGCAACAATAAGGAATTGGGTTTGGGACTTGGATTTGCATGTAATGCGGAAATGCTGGAATCTTTAGGGATAGATTACAGCAATATTAAGTCGGAAGCGGATATGGAGCCGATTTTACAGGCTGTGAAGGAGAAATATCCGGATGTTTACCCATGGGGTTCTGACAGCGGGGCAATGGGAGACTTTTTACTGGCTGTCGACTGGCTTGGCAGGGATTTTGGCGTGCTAATGGATTCTTTTGATGACAGTGATACGACCGTAGTTAATTTTTTCACTTCAGATGAGTATTATGAGCTATGTAAGCGCAGGTATGAGTGGTCTCAGAAAGGGCTGATCATGCCGGATGCAAGTATTAATACGGAACAGGTTGCCAGCCTGATGGGCGCCGGAAAAGTGTTCTGTGCGACTACGGAGACAAAGCCGGGAATTGAATCCCAGTGGGAAAGGAATACGGGGATCGATATTACCATTATTGATGTGGTGCCTGATTATACAATGACGAGTAACTTAAATAATTATTGGTTTATCCCTTATACCAGTGAGCAGCCGGAAAGGGCAATGCAGGTTTTAAATGAAATGTATTCCAATCCTGACGTGGCGAATCTGCTGATTTACGGCATTGAAGGGAAATATTATGAATTTGTGGATGAAGAAAACGGTGTCATTGATTATCCGGAAGGTGTAACTTCTGACAGCCTGGGATACACAGTCACGGCATGGCATTTCCCGAATGAATTGATCGCACATAAATGGGTTACGGACGGTGCGGACATTTGGGAAGATACTATTCAGTTTAATAAAGATTGTCATCCTTCACAGGCCAAAGGATTTGTATGGGACAGTGCGGATGTGACCAATGAAGTGGTTGCCTGCATGACCGTGAAAAATAAATATTTAAAAGGATTAAATACCGGAGACGTTGATCCTGACACTATATGGGAGCAGATGAAAGAAGAATATGAAGAAGCCGGAATCCAGAAGATCATAGATGAAAAGCAAAAACAGCTTGATGCCTGGCTGGCAGAAAATAAATAGAAAAAGGTTAAGCAAGGCAATGCGGCATCATGGCATTAAAACCTGATGCCGCATGATTGCATGGATAGGTCTGGAGGCGGATATGGAGAGTAAGAAAAAGAAAATTTCAGTAAACTGGGCGCTTTATCTCATGCTGGTACCGGGGTTTTTATATATGTTGTTTAATAACTATATCCCGATGACGTTTACGGTGATCGCATTTAAGAAGTTTAATTTTCAAAAAGGGATATGGGGAAGTGAATTTAATGGCCTGGAGAATTTTAAGTCTCTTTTTTCAACAAGGGATTCCTGGATCATCCTAAGGAACACCATAGGATATAATCTGGTATTTATTGTTGTAAGCCTTTTGATCGGCCTGACATTGGCAATTTTGCTGGATGAACTGGCGTCGAGAAGGGGAAAAAGATTGTACCAGATGTCTTACCTGATACCCTATATGATATCGATTACTGTTGTAAGCTATATCGTATATGCATTTTTAAGTACCGAAACCGGGTTTATCAATAACGGGATCTTGAAAATCCTGGGGAAGGATAAAATATCCTGGTATTCCCAACCGAAGTATTGGCCGTTTATTCTTGTGACAGTAAATCAGTGGAAGTGGCTTGGGTATAATACGATCATCTATTATTCTTCGGTAATCAGCATAGATTCCGGGTATTATGAGGCGGCAACCATAGACGGCGCTGCCCGTTTTCAACGTATCTGGTATATTACCATTCCTTTGATCCGATCCACGATCATTACCATGACACTTTTGCAGCTTGGCAGCATTTTCCGTACGGATTTCGGGCTGTTTTATCAGGTGCCTATGGATAGCAGCGCATTGATGAATGTTACAAATACAATTGACACTTATGTGTACCGGGGGATAAAGAGCGTGGGAACGCTGGGGATGTCATCTGCCGCAGGATTGTATCAGTCCGTGGTGGGCTTTGTATTAATTCTGGTCATGAATGGAATTGTCAGAAGGATTGATAAAGAAAGCGCCATATTTTAAAAAGGAGATGCTATAATGGTAAAAAGAGATAGAGTGTTTCAGGCAATTGACCATGTGATATTGTTTTTGGTGGCAGCCTTTTGTGTTCTACCGCTGATTTTGTTATTTTCATCATCTTTAAGCAACGAGACGGCCGTGCTGCATGAAGGCTATCATATCTTGCCAAGGGAATTTGATCTGACTGCATATCAATATATTGTCAATGGTTCAAGCGGGATCATGCGGTCTTATGGAATTTCCGCAATTGTTACACTGGCAGGAACGCTGGGGAATCTGTTTATTACGATACTGTATGCTTATCCCATTTCACGCAGGGATTTAAAGGGGCGGACGTTTTTTTCTTTTGTTTTATTTTTTACGATATTATTTAACGGGGGCCTGATTCCCACTTATATGATGTGGACCAATACATTCCATATTAAGAATACATATCTGGCGTATCTGCTCCCGAACCTTTTGATGAACGGGTTTTATGTGATCATGGCAAGAAATTTTTTTGCGGCAAATATTCCTTTTGAACTGCTGGAGTCCGCCAAAATAGATGGTGCGGGGGAAGTACGGATCTTAAAGAATATCGTGATACCTATGTCTAAGCCAATCTTAGCCACATTAGGGTTATTTGTCTCCTTAAATTATTGGAATGACTGGCAGAATGGGCTATATTATATCAGTAATGATAACATGTACACGATTCAGGTACTGCTGAATCGTATGCTGTTAGACGCATTATACATGCAGCAGGGATTGTCAAAGGAGATCAGCAGCAGTATCGGGGCAGCTATGCCGACATCTACGTTGAAAATGGCAATTGCTGTTTTGGGTGCGATTCCCGTGCTGATCATTTTCCCGTTTATTGCCAGATATCTGACTGGCGGGATTGTGGTAGGCGCGGTGAAAGGTTAAACAATAAAAGAGAAGGAGAGGATTTATATGTTATTTGAAGCTTTTAAACACGGAATCAATCTCGGGGGGTATCTTTCTCAGTATGAGCTGATTGCGGATGCAGGGTCGCAGGATTCCTTAAAGGAGCATTTTGAGACATTCATTACGAAAGAGGATATTGGACAGATTGCGGGATGGGGGCTTGACCATGTGAGGATCCCGGTTGACGGGTATTTGTTTTTTGACAGGAAAAAGAAGGTACTGCGGAAAGATCCGCTTGCATATTTGGACCGGTGCATGGAATGGTGTGCTGAATATGGCTTGAATGTGGTCATAGATCTGCACAACATAACAGGTCATGTTTCCGGTCAGATGGACGTGCCCACACCGCTTATGGTGGAGGAAGACCTGCGCAGTGATTTTTGTCTCTTTTGGGGAAATATGGCGAAGCACTTTAAAGGATATGGCAAGGTAACACTTTTGTTTGAGTTGTTTAATGAGATAGCGGACGCTACCGGGTATCAGTGGAATAAACTTTATAAAAGTGCCATCAAGGCAATCCGCGAAGTTGACCTTAAAAGATGGATTTTGGCAGGGAGCAATTACGTAAACAGCGTGGGATATCTTGACAGGCTGGATCTGGTGGAGGATCCGTATGTGTTTTATAATTTTCATTATTATGAGCCTAATGTGTTTACCCATCAGATGGCGCATTTTTCCGAGGAATTTCGTACATTCAAAAAAACGCTCAGCTATCCGGGGGATATGGGGGAATATATCGAATTTGTAAAGACCCACCACAAGTTCAGGAAAGAGCATCCTATGATCATGGCTGATCTTGCGGAGGATGGGGCTTTCGGGAATGGCAGTTTTATAAATGACAGAAAGTTGATGGAAAAATATCTTGCAGATGCAAAGCGCTTCGTGGAGTATTCAGGATGTGAGCTTTACTGTGGGGAATTTGGCGTAATTGACTGCGCCCCGGAAGAAGAAGCGGTAAAATGGCTTGGGGATTTTATTACAATCTGTAATGAAATCGGGATTGGACACGCAATGTGGAATTATAAATGCCTGGATTTTGAGATACTGGACCGGGAGGGAAATGTGGTAAGGCCAAAGGTGCTTGCATTGTTGAAGGAATTTAGGTAAATTCCGGTATTTGTTATGACTTGCTAATATCAGGGAACGGGTTTAGAATATAGGTTGAACGCAGGATGATATTACGAGGAATGGAGGCTTATTATGATCAACGAAACATATCAAATCAAGCAGGAAGGCTCTCAAGATTATGCAAAGTTGACAATTTATATCCAGGATGATTCACCGGAGATCGGGATTCATGAAAGGCCGTTGATTTTGGTGTGCCCGGGTGGGGGATATGGAATGACTTCCGACAGAGAAGCGGAGGTGATCGTTTTTCAGATGCTGGCTATGGGATGTAATGCGGCACTTTTGCGTTATTCTTGTGTACCTTCTGTTTTTCCTACGGCGCTTTTGGAATTGGCATCCGGTATGAAATTAATTAGGGAGCATGTGGAAGAATGGCATATCGATCCGAATAAAATCATGGTGATGGGATTTTCGGCAGGGGCGCATTTGGCAGGCAGCCTTGGCATGTTCTGGAACAGGAAGTTTTTAGCTGACAGACTGGGTTTAAATGACAGGGAACACTCTCTTTTGCAGCCGAATGGCATGATCTTATGTTATCCGGTGATCACATCCGGTGAATTTGCTCACAAGGATTCCTTCCGGTGCTTACTGGGGTTGACTCAGGAACCGGTGCCGGAAAAAATAGAAGGGTTTGAGGAAGCGTATTCCGTGGATGAGATGATGGAGAAGCTTTCCCTTGAAAAACAGGTCTCTAAAGATACACCAAAAGCATTTATCTGGCATACATTTGAAGATGGGTGTGTACCGGTAGAAAATTCCTTGCTGCTTGTGGGTGCCCTTAAAAAGGCGGGAATCAGCACGGAGTTCCATATGTATCCCCATGGCGGACATGGTCTTTCTCTTGCCAGCAACCAAAGTGCGACCGTGGCGGGGAATGAACAGGTGGTAGAAGAATGCCAGTCATGGATGGGGCTGTTACGGAAGTGGATTGAGAATTTTTAAGGTGTTTTGTGGATAGGAGTGAAATAATATGGCAACAGATTTTTCACAGGGCAAGGTCTGGAAGAACATTATTTTTCAGGCGATTCCGTTAACTTTGGCACAATTAGTACAGTTACTTTATAATGTGGTTGACCGCGTTTATATAGGGCATTTGCCGGGGGCGGAGAACATGGCATTGACCGGAATAGGGCTTACCTTTCCGGTCATTACGTTGATAGCGGCTTTTACGAACCTGTTTGGATCGGGCGGCACGCCATTATTTTCAATTTCAAGGGGGAAAGGGGAAGAGGAGGAGGCGGAGAAAATCATGGGGAATGTATTTTCCCTTATTTTAAGGGCTTCCCTTTTCCTTTTCTTGTTCTGTTATCTTCTGCGGAGACCTATCCTGTTTTTATTTGGTGCCAGTGAAGGATCTTATGTATATGCAGATGAATATCTGAAAATTTATCTGTTTGGTACGGCGTTTTCCATGGTGGCTGCAGGGATGAACGGGTTTATCAACGCTCAGGGGTATCCGAAGATAGGGATGCTGACGACGGTGATAGGGGCAATATTAAACCTTCTGCTGGATCCGCTGTTTATTTTTGTGTTCCATATGGGGGTGAGCGGTGCGGCCCTTGCTACAGTGTTAAGCCAGTCGGTTTCAGCAATTTGGGTGTTTCGTTTCCTGACCGGCCGGAAAGCAGTCCTAAAAATTAAAAAGGAAAATCTTAAGCTGGATGGCAGGCTGGTAAAAGACATTATGGCGCTTGGAACTTCCGGATTTATTGTGCAGGCAACAAATGCGCTGGTTCAGATTGTATGTAACATTACCCTGCAAAGCTATGGTGGGGATTTGTATGTGGGTATTATGACAGTCTTAAATTCGGTGAGGGAGCTGTTATCCCTGCCGGTGTCCGGAATTACGAATGGTTGTCAGCCAATCTTAGGATATAATTATGGGGCGGGAAAAATGGAACGGGTAAAAGAGGGAATCCGCTTTACGGCGCTTATCGGAGTGGGATACACACTTCTTGCGTGGATGTTTGTCATGAAATTTCCCCATTTTTTGTTTTCTGTCTTTACGGATGATATTATGATGATAGAAACAGGAAATGCGGCGCTCCAGATGTATTTTTTTGGGTTTTGCTTTATGGCATTTCAGTTTTCGGGGCAGTGTACTTTTCAATCTCTCGGATATGCCAAGCGGGCTATTTTTTTCTCGCTGTTCCGAAAGGTAATCATCGTGGTTCCGCTGACGCTTCTCTTGCCGGTTTTGGGCTTTGGGGTGGATGGAGTGTTTTTGGCAGAACCGGTTTCCAATCTGATCGGAGGACTGGCATGTTTTCTTACGATGTGGTTTACGGTGTATAAGAAACTGGGGAAATAATGTGTCAGGCATTATTTCCCCGTAATGGTCTTACTTCGTCATCCTAAATGGATACAGAACGCAAAATACCCAACCCCGGTGTTAAACAGCAGGCTGTAATAAAAGGATTCCGTAAAAAATTCCTTCCGGAATTGTTCCATTGTCATGATATGACTGCTTTCTAACTGATATTGTAAAGGCGATTTCAGGTACATGCCAAGCCGGTTTACTATTTGTGCAGAAAGTTCCTTCACTGTGTTAATTACAAGCTTATCTACTCTTTTTAAGGGCATATCCAGCATGGAGCTTACTGCCTGTAAGGCCAGGCTTTCTTCAAGGACTAAGAAAATCTGTATTTGTTTTCCTTCTATTGGCTGATAAGCTAACCGACTGATAATGCTGTTGCCAAAATTTTCTCCACTGTAATGTTCACTGACAATCTCGACTTGCCGCTTAAAAATTTCCTGTATCGTATCAGATAATGCGTCTTCTAAGTCTTCTACATCTTTCCCTTCTTTGCCATGAATCCATTTGGCTGAGAATTTTCCCGTGATGGCACGATCCTCTATCATAATGTGGACGGTCAGCCATCCAAGGCAGATGCCAAGGAAATGATGGATGGATTCTTGCGAATAATTTGATTCTAACAAATCCTTTTCTAAGGCGGGAAGCGTTTTGCAGCGCATATTGTCGTGCAGGCGCTTGTGCATTTCATAATTTTTGCAGCCGATAGACTGCATATATGCTTCTTCATTGGCAAAGTGTTCTATGGCGTAACTTTTAAAGTATTTGATTCCTTCAGCACATGCCCACTGGCCATGATTTTCATTTTTGCTTAAATAGGTTAGTTTTCGAACAATTGAAAAAAGTTTCCGGTGTGCATGGTCGATGGAATCAATTCCGATGTTAAGCCGTTCATCCCATTCCATCTCTTTAGCCATGCTGCTCCTTTAATTTTGTATTTTAAAATCTTATGTTTCACTGTTAAAATATGACATAAAGTGATAATTTGTGCATAATGACAAAAAAAATATGATAGAATAGTGGTATCAATGATACCAAATATGATATTGTTGGCGCATTTTTCATGTGTATACAGGAGAGGAGGGAAGTTATGGCGAAATTCCAAAAGACGAAAGACGAAGAAGATACTATGATTGAAAATTATATATATTCATTTGGCAGATTTTTTCTGCCAGATGAATATATATATACATACCTGGAGAGTAAGGATTACTAATGAGCGAAAAACGAGAAAGGAGCGTCAAAATGGAAAACAAAAAATCTTGCTTTGAATGTGGAACAAAAGATAACTATGAATTGAAAGACACAATCAGGGTATATGAAGGAGATGGTTATGATTTTGAACTTTGGGTAAATATCCCATTTTGTAAAAACTGCGGCGCTCCTATATACGACCCATCCTAATAATTTACTCAAGAATTTTTGGCTGACATTATAAGATTATAACACTTACGAGATATATAAGCGGAAACTATACCCCCAATATTACCAATAGCAATAGATTGAAAGAATTGAAAAATCCTTATGTTTTTCAGGATTTGTTATATAGATATAGTGAAAAACAGATTAGCGATAGTGAGGAAAAATTGCTAAAGAAGGTACAGAGTCAGGTAAGTAATAAAATAGACAAAATGAGTGAAGATCAGGGCAGGATTATTTCTGTGGTGAACTGGTTTTTGGCACAATCTTCGGAAGAGACGCCTGTTACACATCTTGCTTTACAAAAATTATTGTATTTTACGCAGGGTTGGAGTATGGTTTTGTCCGGTAAAGAAATGTTTGATGATGATTGTCAGGCATGGGCTCATGGAGCGGTTTACCCTAAAGTATACGAGTTGTTTAAACGATTCAAGTATATGCCATTACCTAAAATTTATCAGATAGCTGTGTTTGATGAAAAAGATTTAAATATTTTAACTATGGTAAAGCAATATTATTTTGATGTTTATAGTGCAAAAGCGTTGGAAGAAATATGTCATAAGGAAGAACCATATAGAAAAGCAAGGGAAGGATGCAGGGATGGGGAAATATGCAATGCTGTAATTAATAAGAAAAATATTGCGCTATATTACGACCGAATTTCCCGGGAATATGATATAGGGTTTTCCAGCATGGTTAATGTAAAAAAATATCTTAATTTGATTTTGGGCTGATGCAATAATAAAGTACGAACACTGCCATCTTACGTTGGAGGATTCCTGTAGGATGGCAGCACTGTTTTATTCATATCAGTATATTTATAAAAAGGTTTAAGTTCCGTAACATATCCTTTACAAAACGGGGTTACTTGGTATGGCAAATTTTGAAAAGAATGGACCTTGTAACCTGAACCGGCCCGTGCTAGCATGGAACATAAATAATGAAAAGAAAGGGGTTACGAAGATGGACAGAGATCAATTAGACAAGCGGCTGGTGCAGGTGGTGCCGTCAGAGCGGCAGGCTGCCCACCAGCAGATGGAGTTTTACAGTTTTGTACATTTTACGGTGAATACGTATACGGGCAGGGAATGGGGAGACGGAACGGAATCGGAAGCTATCTTTAACCCTGAAAAATTTGATGCCGGACAGTGGGTGGAAGCTGTAAAGGCAGCAGGGATGAAGGGGCTCATCCTTACCTGCAAGCACCATGACGGCTTTTGCCTGTGGCCAAGCAGATACACGGATCATACGATAGCCCAAAGTCCTTATAAGGAAGGAAAAGGGGACTTGGTGCGGGAAGTTTCCGATGCCTGCCGGGCAGGGGGAATCC
Source organism: uncultured Lachnospiraceae bacterium (assembly GCA_910587295.1). Classification (GTDB taxonomy): domain Bacteria; phylum Bacillota; class Clostridia; order Lachnospirales; family Lachnospiraceae; genus Suilimivivens. The sequence continues at coordinate 47,933 of CAJULP010000011.1, forward strand.
GCTTCGGGGTATATTTGTCACCCTGGGACAGGAACCATAAGACGTATGGTTATGGGAAAGCTTATGATGATTATTTTGTTGACCAGTTGACGGAACTTCTGACAGGTTATGGTGATATATGCTCTGTATGGTTTGACGGCGCCTGCGGTGAAGGGGAAAATGGCAAAAAGCAGGTATATGACTGGAACAGATATTATGAAGTGATCCGTTCTTTACAGCCGGGCGCCTGCATCCATGTGTGCGGACCGGATGTGCGCTGGTGCGGCAATGAAGCGGGGGATACCAGGGAGTCGGAATGGAGTGTTGTTCCCAGAAGGACCAGCGAGACGGAAATGATAGCAAAGGAAAGTCAGCAGATAGATGACGTGAAATTCCGGGAAAGGAAGATCAAGGCCAGTGACCGGGATCTGGGCAGCAGGAAGATGCTGGAGGGGGAAGAAGACCTGATCTGGTATCCGGCGGAAGTGAATACTTCCATCCGGCCGGGATGGTTTTATCATGAGGAAGAAGACGGGCAGGTGCGCACACTGGAAGAGTTGATGCATATTTATTACAATTCTGTTGGAGGGAATGCCACCTTTCTGTTAAATATACCGCCTGCAAAAGACGGGCTTTTCCATGAGAATGATGTGAAGCGGTTAAAAGAAATGGGAGACCATATCCGGTCGATATTTGCCGTGAATTTGCTGGAAAAAGCAAAACTCAATATTGAGGGAGTGCGCCAGGACGGATATGACAGTTATTTTAAACCGGAAGACGGAATCAGGGAAGTGGAGGTCATTGCGTCATTTCCGGAGCCGGTAAGGGTTTCCCATGTAGTACTGAAAGAGAATATTCTTTTGAGCCAGCGGATAGAAAGCTTTGAGATTACGGACGAAGAGGGAAGGGTTCTTTACCGGGGAAGCACAGTAGGGTATAAAAAGATCGCAGTGTTCCCGGCAGTGGAAGTGAAGGAATTACATATCAGGATTTTGGATTCCAGGGTATGCCCTACACTGGCATTTATAGGGGTGTATTAAAAGTTCCGCCTTGATTCACTAAAACGCTCCTTTTTCATGTTTTCCTAGAAAAACTTTCCTTTTTCAAGGTATTTTACCATTTCACGTTTGAAATTGCCATATTATAATTAAATATAAGGATTCTATACCATTCAACAGGCAAATGAAAACGGGAAAAGGTGGCCGAATGAAGATACTGATTGCGGATGCCGCAGATGGACGGGATTGCGTTTGCAACAAAGCTTTTGGAGTGGAACCCGGATTGCAGAATCATATTTATGAGTGGGTACATGGAGATTGAATATTTAAAAAGCGCAATACGGCTGGCAGCGATCGACTATATAGAAAAACCAATCGATCTTCCGGTCTTGTGTAAGGCTTTAGAGAGGGCAGTCGGAGATATCAAAGCAAAAAGCAGGAGGGATACGGCAACAAAAGCAGGCAGAGAATTTCAGCAGCACAGGCTTTTTAATCTTTTGATCAGTAAAGAAACGGAACAGAAAACAGTGGAAAAGCTGGCAGCGGAAGTGAAATTTCCCTTAGGCCAAAGTATGCATTGTATCATCCTGCAGCTTCCGGGAAAGGTGGAGGATAAGGAGAGGAAAATAGAAAAGGCGGCAGATATCATGCGGTCTTCTTTTTGTTCTGCCCTGGGGAGTTATTACAGGGAAAAACGTCAGTATGAGTTTATCCTGTCTTACCCGGAAAAAGATAAATACCGTCTTTCTTCCCTATACAGGAAATTGTTGGACGAATTTCCGGAGGCAAGGCTGGGTATCGGTATGGATACAGGGAGCTATAAGAATATTTATAACAGCTATAAAATGGCATGTTCAGCGATCAACTGTGCTTTTTATCAGGAGAAGGAGCGTCTGTTTCAGATTGATGAAGGTATTTTGCAAAAAAACTATATAGAGCCGGGTATTTATGGGGAATTTTTGCAAATCCTGGCGGGGCATCCCCAAAAGCTGACGGAGTGGTTTAAAGAACTTTTTGCGCAGCTATACCAGCAAAAGTATTATCACAAGGAACAGGTTTATACGCTGATGATATCTTTTTTATTGGCAATTTATAAAAAATACCCGGAGGTTTACGGGGTGGATACGGGTATCTGGAAGGAAGAAGAATTACCGGCTTACGTCCGGGAAATGGATTTTTTGTGTGAGATCAGGGAATTTGTAGAAAAGCTGTTGGAGTGCCTTAAGGCGAAGCAGGAGGAACAATCGGGGCACGGGCGCATTATCTGCGGGGTAATAGATTATGTTGCAAAGCACTATGGAGAAGAGGATCTGAGCGTGGTGCAGATTGCGGAGCATCTGCATTTTTCAGCGGTATATTTAAATGTGCTGTTTAAGCAGGAAATGAAAATGACATTGAAACAATACTTAAGCTATTATCGTCTGGAAAAGGCGAAGCAGATGCTTGAACAGGGATATGATAAGATTACGGAAATTGCGGAAAAATGCGGTTACGCTAATGCCAACTATTTTGCAAAAGTATTTCGGGAGGCAGCCGGTATGTCTCCTGCGGAATACCGTAAAGAGAAGGGTGGCAGGTGATGGGAAAGGAGAAAAAGGATAAGATTGGCTTTAAGCGGCTGATGATCTGGTATCGTGATCTTTCCTTAAAAGGCAAGATTGTGCTGTTGGTGTACCTTGCCGGTGTGCTGCCTGTGGGGGCTATTTTGGTGATTTCATTGTCGGAAATGCAGGGGCGGTCCAAGGAGCAGCAGCTTTATGCGCTGAATCAAGGTTACAATCAAATGAGTCAGGCTGTTGAAGATAAAATGAGCCGTATTCATAATATTTCTACTTTACTGGCGGTAAATGAAACGATCAATCTGAATCTGACGCTGGCTGGCGGGGAGATAAGCATTGCCCAGCAGCTTGCAAATTTCGAAAGTATCAATTCGTATACATACGGAATGGAGATGGCGTTTGAATATGGCAACATTTTATTTTATATTGATGAGGCTTTTCCGGTTGTAAACAATTATAGCGGGCGTTATCGTCCGCTTGCGTTAGCAAAAGAGATGGATTGGTATGAGATTTTGGAAAAGAACAACGGAAGGCCTTCCTGGGTAAGTTTTCGGGAAGATATTTATGATACAGGGTATTCCTATGTGGCTATTACTCGAAAACTGTGGGATCAAGATGATTTTAGTAAAGATGTAGGGGTGCTTGCGGTTTTAATGGAACGGAAAGCGCTGGAAGAAATGCTGATCGGCTCCGCGCAGGAACAGATTATTTATTTAGAGACGCTGCAGGGCCAGATACTTGCTGCAAATGTACCGGAAAAAGAGCTTATGGAGCCGCTCTATGAAGATTGGGAAAAAGGAACGGGAGACAGGAACTTTAAGGAAATATCTTTCCATAATGTGAATTATCTGGTGAGAAGCCAGCTGCTTGATAAGACCAATACGTATCTGGTGTCCATGGTGCCCCAGCAGGTCATGGAGGAACAGGTAAGGAAAATGAATATGGGTATGGGTATGGGCTTTCTTTATGTGTTAGTGTGCATTGCGGTGTGGGTTGCGTTTGTGCCGATTATTCGCTCCGTGACAGGACGGATGCGTCTTTTGCAAAACCAGATGATGCAGATTCAGGACGGGATCATCAAGAAATTGGATATGGATGAAAGTCAAAGCCATGCAGATGAGATTGGGCAGGAGAAAGCGGGGGCGGAATTAAAGGCATTGCAATCTCAGATCAACCCGCACTTTTTATACAATACATTGGATATGATCAACTGGATGGCGCAAAAAAATGAGATTGACAATATCCACAATATAGTACAGGCTATGTCACGGTTTTATAAGCTTACATTAAGTAAGGGGCGGGATGTAGTGTCAATTGCGGATGAGGTGAAGTTATGTGAAGCGTATATGGAAATCCAAAAGCGCCGGTACCGGGGAAGTGCTGCTAAACGGCTGGATGGAAGATGAAAGGATCACATTAAGTGTTACGGATGACGGCGTCGGTATGCAGGAAAAGGGGAAAGAAACGGATAAGGGCGGCAGCCATTATGGCATGGTAAATATTGCGGAACGTTTAAAACTCTTCTTTGGGGAAGAGATTCCGGTACAGGTGGAGAGTTCTCCGGGAGTAGGAACATGTGTTATCATCAATATTCCGGTGAGAAGACAGCAGGAAGGGGAGGAGGAGGGATGAGAAGATATCTGCTTGCAATAATCTTGCTTTTGAGCTTCCTGCTTTCGGGCTGCGGTAAGAGAGAGGGAGAAATGACTTCTCAGTCTGCCAATGTGGTAAATTTTCGAGCAATTTATTTAGGAAATGCTCCAGAGGAAGGGCTTTTAGAGCTTTACAGGCAATTAGATGAACTGACAGTCGGTGAGCTTGGCTGCACAATCCGGTTTGAGTTTATTCCGTGGGGAAATGAACGGGAACAATTAAATATCGCTATTGCGTCCGGGGAATATGATTTTATCCCGGGCGGCGTATTTTCAGATTACCGGATTCTGGTGAGCAGGAATGCGTTTTTGGACTTAAATGAATATCTTTATCTGGTACCGGAGCTTGCGGATCATTATGGAACTTACAGTGAAACGGCGTTAAAGGATTGTGAGATCAGCGGCGGTTTGTATGGGATTCCTCAGTTTGGGCCGGGAGAGATCAAAAACGTGAATGAAGGATTTTTCTACCGGGAGGATTTAAGAAAAGCATGGGAGCTTCCGGAGATTACAGATCTTAATACAATGGAAATGTATTTGTACAGGGCTAAGGAAGAGGAGCGGTACAGGTCAGAGCCCCTTATCACGGACAATAGGATCTGGCAGTCTTTATGGCTTTTGCTTACTAAAGGAAAGTATTTGGAAATCAGCAGTATGCAGGAAATGCCTTTTGTGGTAGTGTCTGCCCAAAAGCCGGATGTGGTGCTGAACCGATTGGAACAGCCGGAGTTTTTAGAGGTCTTGTCATATATTGAAAAATGGCGCAGGGATGGGATCTTAGAATCCGATCTTTTGGCTATGTCTGATAATGAAGGGGAGAGAGGGAAGAACCTGATGCAGCAGGACAGGAAGCCTTGTGAGACCAATGTACCAATATGGTCCGCAGAGGCAGTCCATATCCCGGAGCTGACTCAGATGCAACCGGAATGGGAGTATGGTTTTTTCCCCTATACGTCTGTAAATGAGGAATGGTATATTGGCACTTTGGCGGATTCTTCCGTGATATCCATTTCCTCCAAGACAACAGAACCGGAAATCGCCATTAAGCTGCTGGAAAAGATCCATACGGATCAACGGTATTATAATCTGATGAAATATGGCGTAGAGGGCATTCATTACCGGATGCAGGACGGAAAAATCAGCTACGAAGAAATTGAGGGGAGGAACAAGTTTGGGTGGACGGTGTGTTCAGACGATCTGATGAATTGTAAGGTGGTTCCGATTAATGGGAAATGGTATGAGGAGGCTGCGCTTCCGGTGGAACGGTGGCGGAATGCCATTAGTAAGGAGGCAAAATCTTATCCTCTGGAAAATTTCACTTTTTCCGCAGAGAGGGTCTACAGGGAATTAGAAGCATTAAACGAGGTAAAACTGAAATACTTCCAGCCTTTGGTGTGTGGATACACAGATGATTGTGCAGCGGATCTGGAAGAGACAAAAAAGGCCTTGGAAGAAGCCGGGCTGGATTTATATATTGCCAGTATGCAGGAGCAGATATCAAAAAGTGAAACGCCCATAAAATAGTGGGCGTTATTTTCTTTCTCAAATAAATCTTTTAAAAATTACCCTTAATCTAGTTTTTTTCATATGTGTTTCATTTTTCCCGCAGGATAAAATAAAGAAAATAACGTGTGGCGGGGCGGTCTTCTCCGGCATACAGTGGTGGGAGGCAACGAAATGAAAGATAAGATCAAAGGAGGGTTTGGGGAGCTTTGGAAAAATAAGCTTCTCTATCTGATGACACTTCCGGCAATCATCTGGGTGGCAATTTTCTGTTATTACCCTATGTACGGGATTTTAATTGCATTTAAAAAGTTCAGTTACAGTTTCTGTCTTGTCAAATGAATTGCAGCTTACGCTTTCCATGTATGAAGCGGATGAAGCGGTAGAAAAAATCAACACATGGCATGAAGAAGCGTCAAAAGTCGGCCTTGAAGAGATCCGTGCAGAGCTGATTGCCCAGATCCAGGCGTTCCTGGATGCAAAGAATGCGGGCTGATATGAATGTTTTTCAAATGAACAGCCCTCTTATGAGGGGGATAAGGAAAATTGTGGAATTAATGTACATAGGGATGCTGTGGTTTATCTGCAGCATTCCTTTGGTTACCTTAGGGGCGGCAACGGCCGCCCTTTATGAGGTGTTGCTGAAAGCGGTAAAAAATCAGGAAGGGTATTTATTTAAAAGTTTTTTGAGAGCCTTTCAAAACAATTTTAAACAGGGAACTTGTATCTGGCTGCCGATTGCGCTGGCAGAAGTTTTGTTTTCGGTAAACCTATTTTATTACGGGGTGCTTGGAGGGGGAAATTTTGTGCTGCAGACCGTTGTTTTTTCTGTTTTGCTGGTATTGGTGACGGCGTTGTCTTCTTATGTGTTTCCGATCATTGCAAAATTTGAAAACACTGCAATGGGGCATGTGCGGATGGCTGCCACGCTGGCTCTTAGAAACCCCGGCTGGACAGCAGCGCTTGTGGTGATACAGATACTTACTTTGTTTGCGGTATGGTTTTTTATTTATTTCCCGCTTCTGTTTATTATGGGATTTTCCGGTTATGTACAGGCAGTGATCTTTAACCACATTTTTGACCGATTGATTGAAAACGGGATGATTATAGAAGAAAATGGGCAAAGAAATAGGTAATCAGGTACAAAGTAACAAAAGGATATCAAAAATCCGGCATCTATTGTGAATTTGGTGATTGGGGCTTTTACAAAAAGATTTCCTATGAGATAATAATAGCAAAGTCATAGGAAAAGGGGTAAAAGCAATGGATAGGATAATGAAAACCTTTGAGGAGAGACTTAAGAAACATCATGACGAACTACGCTGGCTGTACATGGAATTATATGGAAACGATTCCATGTTTGCGGAGTTGTGCGGACAGATGGAACAGTTTTATCTGGACAGAAATAAAACTTTGAAAACATTGGATCGGCGCAGGGAAAAAGACAAAGACTGGTACAGGCAGAACGATATGCTGGGCATGATGTTTTATATTGACAATTTTGCTGGCGATATGAAGGGCGTGAAATCCAAGCTGGATTATATCGGGCAGTGCAATGTGAATTATATCCATCTGATGCCGTTTCTGGATACGCCGGAAGGGCGTTCTGACGGGGGGTATGCGGTGGCGGATTTCCGGAAGGTGCAGGAAAAGTTGGGTTCCATGGAGGATCTGGATAAACTGACGGCGGCCTGTCACAAAAAGGGGATCAATGTGTGCATGGATTTTGTGATGAACCATACCTCGGAGGATCACGAGTGGGCAAAGCGGGCCCGCCAGGGGGAAGGGGAGTACATGAGCCGTTATTTCTTTTTTGACAATAGTGAGATTCCTGCCCAATATGAGCGGACAGTGCCCCAGGTGTTCCCTACAACGGCCCCGGGGAATTTCACGTGGCTTGAGGATATGGGCTATTATGTGATGACCACATTTTATCCCTACCAGTGGGATCTGAATTATAAAAACCCCCGGGTGTTTAATGAGATGATGTACAATTTCCTTTATCTGGCAAACCGGGGGATTGATATCATCCGTATTGACGCTGTGCCGTATATATGGAAAGAGCTGGGTACACCCTGTCGGAATCTTCTGCAGGTACATACGATCGTGCGCATGATGCGTATGATCAGTGAGATTGTCTGCCCCAGCGTTTTATTGCTTGGCGAGGTTGTGATGGAGCCTGAAAAGGTAGTTCCCTATTTTGGGTCGGTGGAAAAGCCGGAATGTCACATGCTCTATAATGTGACTACCATGGCGACTACCTGGCACACGGTGGCTACAAGAGATGTAAGGCTGTTAAAAAGACAGCTGGATATTGTAAATGCCCTTCCCAAGGATTATGTATTTTTGAATTATCTCCGCTGCCATGACGATATTGGCTGGGGGCTTGATTATGGGAGCCTTGTGGAGGAAGGGATTGGAGAACGTTCCCACAAACAGTATTTGAATGATTATTTTCAGGGTTATGCCGGAGGCAGTAACAGCCGGGGTGAGCTTTATAATGCGGACCCTGTCACCGGAGATGCGAGATTTTGCGGAACCACCGCATCTATGTGCGGGATTGAAAAGGCAGGTTTTGAGCAGGATGATGAAGCTATGGAAAAGGCCGTCAGGATGGATCTGATGCTCCATGCGTACATGTTCATGCAGTCCGGGATCCCGGTGCTTTACAGTGGGGATGAAGTGGGTCAGGTCAATGATTATACTTATAAGGAAAATCCTTTTAAAGCGGCAGATTCCAGGTATATCCACAGGGGGGCGATGAATTGGGATCTGGCAGAGAATAGAAAAGACCCTGAAACAGTGGAAGGGAAAATATTCCAGGGTTTGGAGCGGTTGGAGCAGATCAGGAAGACGGAAAAGGTATTTGTATCAAATGCTGACGCCTGGACGGTTGATACCGGTGACCGTTCTGTTCTTTGCATTGGCAGGTATTTGGACGGGGAAAAGATTATCGGCCTGTTTAATTTCAGTGAATTTGAGAAGACAGCGCATATCGGCGAAGCGGATGGGGAGTATAAGGATCTCATTTCAGGAAAGAAGACGGATACGGCGGAGGTTTCGCTGCCGGCGTATGGATTCTGTTATTTAAAAAAGGTTTCCGATTAAAATTTTGATGTAGGCTGGACATAATTTCGCTTATACCTTAAAATAATAGTAATCAAACTCACAAGGAGGAACGGAAATGAAGAAATTCGAATATGTGGTTAAAGATGAAGTAGGAATCCATGCAAGGCCTGCAGGACTTTTGGTGAAAGAAGCCAAAAAGTATGAGAGTAAGATTACGATCAGTAAGGATGGAAAAAGTGCGGAAGCTACGAAGTTGATGGCAGTCATGGGGCTTGGCGTAAAGTGTGGTCAGAGCGTGGAAGTGTCTGTGGAAGGCGGAGACGAAGACGCTGCGTTTGAAGGAATCAAGGCTTTCTTTGAGGCAAATCTGTAAAAACTGTAAAAGTATTGGGATGGAGGAAGTATAGAATGCTGAAATTATCCGGTAAGTCAGTGTATAAAGGGATTGCTTTGGGACCGGTGGTGGTTCTTAAAAAGAACGATCAGCAGGTGACAAGGGTAAAGATTGCGGATGCGGACGAAGAACTGGCAAGGCTTGAAACAGCAGGGGAAAAGTCAAAAGAGCAGCTGCAGGATCTTTACGAGAAGGCATTAAAGGAAGTAGGGGAAGCAAGTGCGGCAATTTTCGAAGTGCATCAGATGATGTTAGAGGACGAAGATTATCTGGATGCGATCCACAATATGATTCGGACGGAAATGATCAATGCGGAATATGCGGCAGCGGTCACCGGAGATAATTTTTCTGAAATGTTTGCCAATATGGACGATGATTACATGAAGGCCCGAGCGGCGGATGTAAAGGATATCTCAAACCGCCTGATCAAAAATCTGATGGGAGAAGAGGATATTGATTTTTCATCCATGGAACCGTCTGTCATCTTGGCGGACGACCTGACGCCCAGCGAAACGGTGCAGATGGATAAGAAAAAGATTCTTGCCTTTGTGACAGTTCATGGATCTATTAATTCCCATACTTCCATTTTGGCAAGGATGATGAATATACCGGCACTGATCGGGGTTCCGGTGGATTTAGAAGAGATTCGTTCCGGCACCCAGGTGGTGGTAGACGGTTTTAACGGAGAAGTTGTTTTTGATCCTTCGGAGGAAGTATGCGCCAGTGCCAGAGGGCGCATGGAGGAAGAAAAGGAAAAGCTGACGCTTCTACAGACCTTAAAAGGAAAAGAAAATATCACGTTAGATGGGAAGACCATCAATATTTATGCCAATATCGGGAGCGTAAGTGATGTTGGCTATGTACTGGAAAACGATGCCGGCGGTATCGGGCTGTTCCGCAGTGAATTTTTGTATCTTGGGAAAGAGGATTACCCCACAGAGGAGGAGCAGTTCCAGGCTTATAAGCAGGTAGTGCAGACGATGGCGGGCAAGAAGGTCATTATCCGTACACTGGATATCGGGGCGGATAAGCAAGTGGATTATTTTAATTTAGGCAAGGAAGATAATCCGGCCATGGGATATCGCGCTATCCGTATCTGTCTGACGGAGCCGGAGATCTTTAAGACTCAGCTGCGTGCACTGCTGCGTGCAACCGTATTTGGAAACCTTTCTATCATGTATCCGATGATCACATCGGTAGAAGAAATTAAAAAGATTTATGAGATTATGGATGAAGTAAAAGCCCAGTTAGACGCAGACGGGATTCCTTATAAGATGCCGGAACAGGGAATTATGATTGAGACACCGGCAGCAGTCATGATCGGTGATGAATTGGCGGAGATGGTGGATTTCTTTAGTATTGGAACCAATGACCTGACCCAATATACGCTGGCCATCGACAGGCAGAATGAAAGGCTGGATGCTTTTTATAATCCTCACCACAAGGCTATCCTGCGGATGATCCAGATGGTAGTGGATAGCGCTCATAAGGCAGGGAAGTGGGCAGGTATCTGCGGAGAGCTAGGGGCAGATCCGGAGCTTACGGAGACATTTGTGAGGATGGGAGTGGATGAACTGTCCGTTGCGCCTTCCATGGTGCTCAGGCTTCGCAAGACGGTACGTGAGATGCGCGCAGAACAATGAGAGTGAGAGTATGTAGAAGCACTTAGAGAAATCTAAGTGCTTCTTGCAATATATTGTTTTAAACTATTTTGCGTTAAACAGTTCATCTGCTTTTTTCATCCGCTCCGCAATGCTTACGCCAAATGGACACCTGCTTTCACATCCTCTGCATCCGATGCACGCATCCGCACGGTGCTCTAAGGCAAAATAATGCGCTTTGACTGTAGCGGGAACTTCCGGCTGCATAGATGCCAGATCATAATATTTATTCACCATTGCAATATCAATGTTGGAGGGGCAGGGTTTGCAATGGCCGCAGTAGGTGCATTCTCCTTTTCCGAAGGTGTTCTTGGGGGCGTTGGCAAGCACGCTTGCATAATCTTTTTCTTCCTGGGATGCGGTTTCATATGCCACTGCCTGCTTTACATGTTCCGGGGTATCGTATCCTGCCAGAACAGACGCAACAGCCGGCCTTGTCAGGCAATAATGGATACACTGCACCGGCGTAAGCGCCGCTCCAAAAGGAGACCTGTCCGCATCAAACAACCGGCCGCCGGCATAAGGTTTCATGACAGTGATTCCTACGTCATGCTGCTCACATAGTTTATACAGTTCCGTGCGGGCCGGGTCGATTCCGCCTAATCCCTCTTGATAGGTTTCCGCAAAATAATTGTCAATGTTGTCTGTTGGCGGCAGCAGGTCAAAAGCGGGATTAATGCTGAACAGTATCATTTCTACGATACCGCTTTGGGCCGCTGTTTTCGCAATGGTCGGATTGTGGGTGCTTATTCCAATATGGCGGATTTTTCCGGAAGCTTTCAGCTCCTGTACATACTTCAGGTAATCACCGCTTGTGGCCTGTTCCCAGTCGCTTTCGGCATCGATAAAGTGCATCATGCCCAGATCAATGTAATCGGTCTGCAGCCTGGTCAAAAGATCCTCAAAGGCAGCTTTACATTTCTCTACGTCTCTGGTGCGTACATATTGGCCGTCCTGCCAGGTGGAACCGATATGGCCCTGTATGTACCATTTTTCACGGCTTCCTTTCAGTGCGTTTCCAAGGCTGGAACGTACATTGGGCTCAGACATCCAGCAATCTAAAATATTGATTCCCGATTGGGCAGCTTCTTCTAATACCGCCTTACATTCTTCCGGGGTGTGCCGTTCCATCCATTCGCCCCCAAATCCGATTTCGCTGACCAAAAGGCCGGTTTTTCCTAATCTTCGGTAGTTCATGTTACATCCTCCTCTTTAAATTGTTATTTTACCAGATTCCCAGGATACGCTGCATAAGAAGGCTGACAGCCGTGATTCCTGTCCAGCAACAGAATCCCATAATGATCGGTTTGCCGCCGGTCCTGATCAGTTTCACAATATTGGTGTTTAAGCCAATTGCCGCCATGGCAAGGACGATGAAGAACTTGCTGAGTTCCTTGATGGGGGCAAAAACACTGGAATCAATTCCTGCGGATGCCGCAATCGTAGTAATGACGGATGCTGCTATAAAATACAGGATAAACATAGGGAAAATCTGTTTGATGCTGACTTTTTTTTCTTCGGAGCCGTTTCCCTTTTCCCTTCGGGTCCTGATAAAGGCAAGCACAAGAGTGATGGGGATGATCGCAAGGGTGCGGGTCAGCTTTACTGTCACGGCAGTATCCAGGGTAGCGGAGCCCAGGTTCCACATGTTATCCCAGGTGGAAGCGGCTGCCGTTACGGAAGATGTGTCGTTAACGGCAGTTCCGGCAAAAATACCGAAGGCTTCTCCGGAGATAGTGGAAAATCCAAGGAATTTCCCCAGTGTTGGGAAAAGCAGTGCGGCCAGCACATTAAAGAAAAAAATAACGGAAATCGCCTGTGCCACTTCCTCGTCATCGGCATCAATGACCGGAGCGGTTGCCGCAATGGCGGAGCCGCCGCAAATGGAGGAGCCTACGCCCACCAACGTGGAAATCTTCCCCGGGATGTGCAGTGCTTTATGCAGGATGTATGCAATGACTAAAGCAGTGGAAATGGTGCTGAGGATAATGGGAAGTGACTGCTTACCGGTTTGTAAGATAACATTTAAGTTTAAGCCGAACCCCAGCAGAATAACTGCCCATTGCAGTATTTTTTTGGAGGTAAATTTGATCCCTGCCTCAAAAGGGCTTTTATTTTTGATCAAAAGGGTAATGATCATGCCGGCCAGGATTGCAATGACCGCGCCTCCGATGATGGGGAAACGCTTTCCTAAAAACCATGAGGGGATTGCAATGCACAGGCAGATCAGGATGCCTTTCCAGTTTTTCTTCATAAAGTCCATGATTATGTTTCTCCTTGTGTGACTCAACATGCCAGATATGACTTGTCGGTATTTTTAAACAGTATATCATAGGTCAGCCGTAAATGCATTACTTGAAAAAAATGGAAAAAATTTTTGTGAAGGAACAATAATTCTTGACATTGGAGTGATTGTTCCACTCTTTTTTTTATAGTAAATATGAGCAGTCTCGGAAACTCAATAGCGAATAGGCAGGAAAGGGTTGACTTTCAGAAATGAGAGGGATAAGGGATGGATGATTGTGGGGCTTGAGCAGTCCAGAGAGCATAAAGAATAAAAATGTGCATGACTTTAAAGCCTG
>CAJULP010000012.1 GCA_910587295.1 uncultured Lachnospiraceae bacterium
AACGTTAGCCAAAAACTCGAAGGGAAGAAAATAAAAATCTTAAGGAGCCATTTCGCGAACGTATTATCAAGCGTGGCGACGTAGACTTTTATTTTCTTCCCTTCTGGCATTTAGACAATCCTTTTACTCCAACTAAACGGGGATTTCACGGTTTACTCACATACCCCTCCTGATCGATCACCACCTGTGGGGAAAGTGCCCGCATCTGATTTAAAATCCGCTCTTTTTCCGCCCCATATACCAGATCCACCTTGCAGTCTGACTGCAGTGCCGGCACAAACTGAAGGCTTTTTATCCCTTCCATATTAAGGGTCACCTTTACCATCCCGGTATCTACCGTTTTGGAATTAAACCAAAAATTCCCCAGACTGTAGAACACCGGCGTATCCCCCGCATACGTGATCCCCTGCAGGCAGTGGGGATGGTCGCCTATGATAAGGTCCGCCCCTGCTTCCGCAATCTTAGGGGCCTGGTCAAGCTGCGCCCAGTCAGGCTCCGTCACATTCTCCGTTCCCCAATGAATATAGACAATCACAAAATCGCTGTTTTCCTTTGCCCGGCTCACCGTCTCGCAAAGTTTTTCCGGATCCAGACACCTGAATACCCCGGGGGATGTTTCCGTGGCTCCTTTGGTATCGGGATTCTCCAGACGCTCAATCTGGGTAGCCGCCACCAGCGCAATCTTCATATCATTTACAATATAATAAATTGGCGCTGAGGCCTCGGAAAGATCCCGGCCAGCGCCTACATAAGGGATCCCTGCCCCGGACAGCGTATCTAAGGTGTCCAAAAGCCCCGTCTCGCCAAAATCATAAATGTGGTTGTTCGCCAGCACCGCCGCATCCACTCCGATATCGTGAAGATATGCTGCTGTTTTGGTATCCGCCCGGAAGGTAAAGGTCTTCCCTTCCGTTGGAACACCTCTGTCTGTAAACGGGAACTCGTTGTTTGCTATCAGGATATCCACCCCCTGCAGCTCTAAAAGCATCCCATCCGAAATGCCGTCATTGATCGTTCCGCCCCGCCTTAGCAGATTAGCCATGATCGCATATTCATCATCAAGCAGGATGTCTCCCACAAACCCCAGTGTCACCTCCTCTTCCCGGTCCGCTTCCCAAGCATAAATGCGGTTCGCCTTCCTGTATTCCACATCCGCCAGTTCTTTTCCGTACCTGGAAGGTTCCGGCGTAGCTGCCTGTGCCATCACCTCCTGTCCGTCGGGCACGTTCTCCCAAAAAGAAGGGGAATCTTCCACATGAGCCGTCTGGTTCTTTGCTTCGTTTTCCTCCTCTCGCCCTTCCCGTCCGAAAACATACGGTTTTAAATAAAATTTCACCGCCGCAATGACCAAAAGACCAGCTAAAACCACCGCACTTAACGTAATGACAAACACCCACACAGGCTTTTTTACACCGGATCTCTTTTTCATTTTATACCTATGCTTTTCCCGCACGGCCCCTCCCATATGGAAAAAAGCCAAATGCGCAGCAAGCTTACCCTCCTTACTGTTTTCCTATTACCAGTATAGCACAAAAACCGCCTTCCTAATACCGGAAAGCGGTTTCCATATCTTAATTATTTCCTCACTTAAAATTTCGTCGTGTTGACTTTAAGTCCAGGACCCATAGTAGATGAAAGTGTAATACTCCTTAAATACTGGCCCTTAACTGCTGAAGGCCTTGCCTTAACAATCGCTTCCATCAAAGCATTAAAGTTCTCCATAAGTTTCTCGTCTGTAAAAGAAACCTTTCCAATCGGAACATGGATGATATTGGCTTTATCAAGCCTGTACTCGATCTTACCTGCTTTGATATCGTTCACAGCCTTGGTCACGTCCATGGTAACCGTTCCGGCTTTCGGGTTAGGCATAAGACCCTTAGGTCCAAGAATCTTACCAAGACGCCCTACAATACCCATCATATCAGGTGTTGCCACCACTACATCGAAATCAAGCCATCCATCATGCTGGATCTTCGGGATCAGCTCATCGCCGCCTACGTAATCCGCGCCAGCTGCTTCCGCTTCATTTACCTTATCACCTTTTGCGAATACCAAAACCTTAACGGTCTTACCTGTTCCGTTGGGGAGAACAACAGCTCCACGTACCTGCTGTTCTGCATGACGTCCATCACACCCGGTCCTGATATGCACTTCAACTGTTTCATCAAATTTAGCAACTGCCGTCTTTTTAACAAGAGCAACTGCCTCCGCTGCATCATATAAGTTCATGCGGTCAATCTGCTTTACAGCTTCTATATATTTCTTTCCATGTTTCATTATTCATTCCTCCTATGGTTCAAACGACATAAAGCTTTATGTCTCCCACTTGCTGAAAATTTATTGGTTAGTCTTCTACTGTAATACCCATACTCCTTGCAGTGCCGGCAATCATGCTCATTGCCGCTTCAAGGCTGGCAGCATTTAAGTCAGGCATCTTCATTTCTGCAATTTCCTGGATCTTAGCCTTGGAAATTGTTGCAACTTTTGTCTTATTCGGCGCTGCAGACCCGGATTTAAGATTGCATGCCTTCTTAAGAAGAACTGCTGCAGGGGGAGTCTTCGTAATAAAACTGAAACTTCTGTCTGCATAAACTGTAATAACTACCGGAATGATAAGATCGCCCTTATCAGCCGTCCTTGCGTTGAACTGTTTGGTAAATTCAACGATATTAACCCCATGCTGTCCAAGTGCAGGACCAACCGGGGGCGCTGGTGTTGCCTTACCAGCAGGAATCTGTAACTTGATGTAACCTTGTACTTTCTTTGCCATCTTGGCACCTCCTATTATTATGCAAGTTCTTCCGTCTCCGGGATGCGGCAGGCTTTGCAGCTCTGTATACCACCGGAACACGGTTGCATCGTGGTATGGCGCAGAACCATCTCTGCTCCCACAGCCTGCGGACGTTCCGCAGACCAATGATTAAGTTACTATATTTATACATGGAATAAATCCCATTATAAATACACAATTTGAAAATTTTATGACATTTTTCTCACTTCTGCAAAACTGATCTCCACAGGTGTCTCCCTGCCAAACAGTTCCACATTGATCGTTGCCGTCTGCTTGCTGAAATCCATCCTCTGCACCACGCCCACCGTGTCTTTCCAGACACCGGCGATCACCGCAATAGCATCTCCTTCAGCAAAATCAACTGATACATTTTCCGTCTTAATGCCCAGGGGTCTCATCTCCGCTTCCGAAAGTGGAACCGGTTTGCTTCCCGGCCCTACGAAGCCTGTCACCCCTCTGGTATTACGGACAACATACCATGTATCGTCATTCATGACCATATTGATCAGAACGTATCCCGGAAACATCTTTTTCTGGACAGTCCTTCTGGCACCGTTTTTCAGTTCCACCACATCCTGCATAGGTACCCGCACTTCCAGAATCTCTTCTTCCAGATGTCTGTTTTCAATTGTCTTTTCTATATTGGCCTTCACCTTATTTTCATACCCGGAATAGGTATGCACCACATACCAGTTTGCTTCTGCCATCTATATAGTCCAACCTTTCTCGCTCTACAGACTCTTCAGGAAGTTCACGCCATACTGCATCACAAAATCCAGCACCGCAATCACTGCGCCAAGCACAACAGAAATGCCGACAACAGCTACAGACTGCTTAAGTACCGATTCGCGGTCCGGCCATGAAATCTTCTTGAATTCAACCTTGACCCCTTTCCAAAAACTGGGTTTTGCGGTTTTTGCGGGCTTTGCTGCTTTTTCTTTCTTTGCGGAATCTGCCATAATTAACTCCTTTCAGATACCCTGGCTTTCAAAAGCCATAGAAATTACTTGGTTTCTTTGTGCAATGTATGAGTTCTGCAGAATCTACAATATTTCTTGGTCTCCATCCTGTCAGGATGTGCCTTCTTGTCTTTGGTGGTATTGTAGTTACGCTGTTTACATTCTGTGCATGCCAATGTAATTCTTGTACGCATGATTCTTCCTCCATTCTTTTGCCGGATTTTGAGCATAAAAAAAAGACCTAAATCTCATCTCGTTTGATAACTATAACATATCCCGCCCGCTTCGTCAACCATATTTCCTAAATAAATTGCTGAAAACCATTGTTTTT
This sequence comes from uncultured Lachnospiraceae bacterium, assembly GCA_910587295.1. Classification (GTDB taxonomy): domain Bacteria; phylum Bacillota; class Clostridia; order Lachnospirales; family Lachnospiraceae; genus Suilimivivens. The sequence goes on from CAJULP010000012.1 coordinate 4,082, forward strand.
TCAGGACTTTAGTGCTATGATTATTTTAATTAAAGTAGGTATGTTATGCCCGGGTTTTCAACACTTGTAATTGAGTAAAAGTTCTACAAGCCGCAGAAATGCGGTGTTTTTTTGTCAAATTTTACTTTACTTTGTGTTGTATATGTTGTATAATAATATTATTATTCCTATTTGATTTGGCGGTGGCAGAA
>CAJULP010000013.1 GCA_910587295.1 uncultured Lachnospiraceae bacterium
AACGTTAGCCAAAAACTCGAAGGGAAGAAAATAAAAATCTTAAGGAGCCATTTCGCGAACGTATTATCAAGCGTGGCGACGTAGACTTTTATTTTCTTCCCTTCTGGCATTTAGACAATCCTTTTACTCCAACTAAACGGGAATTTAATAAAAGTTTTATAATTGCAATGTTGTAATCCCCCTTCCGGTCTGTTATGATAGGAATATCTTAGACTCGTGTTTATTCTACCGCCAAGACAATCTGGCACATTATTTCCATCAGGGGTTATCACCCACGTTTCAAGACAGAGAAGGAGTATTTAATTCTATGGAACAAAAGAATAATGCATTATGCAGTTACTTATCGGATCCGGTCATTTTTGCGGATTTTATCAACGGCAGCATCCTCAACGGGGAAAAAGCGGTATCCCCCGGGCAGCTTTCAGACCGGGAGACGGTCACCTGCCAGAAGGAAGGAACGGTGCATCCCCAAAAGCCACGGTATGTTGAAAGGCGGCGGGATGTGTTAAAAGCAGTCTTTCACGATGACTGCTACATCGTGATCGGCATTGAGGCCCAGGACCGGGTGGACTATGCCATGCCGGTCCGATGCATGGAATATGACGTCACGGAGTATAAAAGACAGTTAAAGGAACTGAAAAATAACCGGAAGGAAAAGCTTCCGGGGGAGGAGTTCTTCTCCGGCATGGCAAAGGATGAAAAACTGAATCCCGTCACAACGATCGTGTTTTATCATGGAAAGGATCCCTATGACGGTTGCACGGACTTGCATAATATGTTAGACTTAAATAAGGAAAACAAAACGTTTAAACGTTTTATTTCGGATTATCATGTAAACCTGATAACAGCCAATGACCTTGACGAGACTAAGTTCGAGACCGGGATGCGGGAGCTTGTGGGCTTCTTAAAGCGGCAGGAGGACAAGACAAAGTTAATGGGCTATTTTCAGGAAAACGAGGAACGGATCCGGAAGATGGACGAGGAGACTTTTGACACGGTCAGCATCCTGCTTCATCTTCCTAAGAAAATCAGCAGATTGAGAAAAAGTACGGAAGGAGATGGAACCGACATGTGTAAAGCGATAAGGGAATGGGCTGCAGACGAACGGAACGCCGGAATGATAGAAGGTGAAAAACGTGGGCAGGCAAAAGGAGAAAAACGTTTTGCAAGTCTGACGGCTGCCTTGATGGCCTCTGAAAGGCTGGCTGACTTGGGCAGGGCAGTTTCTGATGAAACGTTCCGGGATTCTTTGTATCGGGAATTTGCTCTCTAAAATTCCCGTTTAGTTGGGTTAAAAGGGTTGTCTAAATATCAGAAGGGAAGGAAAGAAAAATCTACGCGTCAGCACAGCTGACGCGTAGATTTTTCACCTTATTAGGGCAGTATTATTAGCCACGTACTCCAACTAAACGGAACTCTTACTTATCATGCGCAGACCGCGCAAGCAGCAAAAACATAGGGAAGATCTCCAGTCTCCCGGTCAGCATGGCAATAGAGAGCACCACCTGTGCCCAGTCCGAATAAATACTGAAATTCTGTACCGGGCCTACCATATTTAAACCCGGCCCGATATTGTTAAAGCAGGACAGTACCGCCGTCAAATTCGTGGTAAGGTCAAACCCGTCCAGTGAAACCACCAATGTAAACACACAGATCAAGATCAAATATGCCGCCGCATAAATCCTGGTGGAACCCAATGTCTTTTTATCCACCGGCTTACCGTTCAGCCGCACAGTCACTATCTCCTTCGGATTGATGATCTGCCTGATCTCCAGAACAAATGACTTCACCAATATGATCACCCTGGATATTTTTAAGCCGCCGCCGGTAGACCCCGCACAGGCGCCAATAATCATAAGAAGCACCAGCACATGTTTGGAAAATTCCGGCCAAAGGTCATAATCCACCGTGGAAAACCCGGTGGTGGTAATGATACTGGACACCTGGAAAAACGCCTGTCTTAATGCGTTCCCGAAACCTCCCGCCATCCGGATCACATTACAGGCAATGGAAAGGGTTGCAACCGCAACTACTCCAAAATATACTTTTACTTCCTCCATGGAAAAAATTTCTTTTACTTTTCTGAGCATCAGCAAATGATAAACACTGAAATTCACACCAAACAAAAGCATAAAAATCCCCAGCGTTATCTCAATTGCCAGGCTGTCATACGCCGCAATCCCCGCACCCGTCACCGCAAATCCCCCGGTGCCGGCCGTACCAAAGGCAAGGCAAAAGCTGTCAAAGAAACTCATGCCTAAGATTTTAAGGATAATAATCAGCACCAGCGTCATAATCCCATAAATCCCGTACAGGATCATGGATGTGGTACGCATCCTTGGTACCAGCTTCCCTGCGGTAGGCCCGGGTACTTCCGCCCGTACCAGATGCATGGAATTGTCATTTTCCATGGGCATGACCATAAGCACAAACACCAAAACCCCCATACCGCCTATCCAGTGGGTAAAGCTCCGCCAAAACAAGACCCCGTGCCCTAAATCTTCCGGCCTTGCAAGCACGGACGCACCGGTAGTGGTAAAACCGGATACGATCTCAAACAACGCATTAAAATAACTGTGGAAGCCGCCGCCAAGATAAAGCGGGATGGCTCCGATCAGGCAGACCACAATCCACGCCGCAGCCACAATGAAATATCCGTCCCGGCTGCTCATTCTCTGGTCTGACTGTTTTACCAGACAGCATGCGCCGCCTAAAATGCCTGACACGATCATTGTTATCAAAAAAACGCCTGCATCCCCGTCCTGATAAATGAAAGAAACAAGCAGTGCGGGGATCATGAGTAGAACTTCCGTTAATATGATCTTTCCCAGCACGCTGATAATTTTTCGTTTGTTCATATCGCTTCCGCCTCCGGTTAATCCGCAAAAATATCTTCCAAACGCACAATCTGCCTCTTGATCGTCACCACCAGTGCAGTATCTCCGGGTTTTAACATATCATCACCCCTTGGGATGATCGTCTTTCCATCCCTGATGATGCAGCCTAACAGAATATTTCTTTTTAATCGCAGATCTTTTAAAGGAATATCCAGATTCTTGTCATTACTGTCGATCTTAAACTCGATAAACTCAATCTTTCCATCCATCAGACGGTAAAGAGATTCCACCGCATCATTGTCCTCCGCATTCAAAAGAGACCGGCTGTATCCTAAAATACGATCCGCCGCCACGTCTTCCCTTGAGATAGTGCAGACCCTGCTCTCCGCCGGCAGGACCTTAAGCCGGGATTTGGCATTGATCCTGGAAACTACCTTATTGATCTTCTGGGATTCCGCATATAAAGATGCCATTAGGTTATATTCGTCATTTTCCGTAAGCGCAATAAACGCATCCGTATTGGAAATATCCGCTGCCGACATGGAGTCAAAATATGTAAGCGCATCATCACACATCACCGCCGCTCCCGGGATATCCGCCGATATCCTTTCGGCAAGCTCAATATTTTTCTCCACCACCGTAACCTTCGCACCCTGCTTTAACAAAACTTCAGTCAGATAATAAGAAATACGCCCGCCCCCCGCGATCAGCACGGACTGCATGGGCTTAATGGGAAGCTTCAATTTGCGGAATGATTTACGAAATTCATCTGCAGCGCCGGTCAGATAAAGGATATCCCCGCCGCAAAGCACGGTATCCCCTTTCGGAACAAATACTTCTCCGTTTCTGACCACCGCACAGATCAACAGATTGATTCCCATATTCTGGTTGATCTCGATCAGGCTCTTCCCGCTAAGGGGGGAGTCACCTCCCACCGTCATTTCCACCAATTCCGCCCGGCCCCTTGCAAAAACTTCCACTCGGGTGGCTAACGGAAAACGTAACAGGCGGTATATCTCCATTGCTGTTGCAAGCTCCGGATTGATGATCATGGAAAGCCCCAGCTTATCCCGGTAAAACCGGTTTTGCTTTGCATAATCAACGTCCCTGATCCTTGCAATGGTATGCCCTGCCCCCATCATATGGGCAGTCATGCAGCTTAAAATATTCAGCTCATCGGAATTGGTCACCGCCACAAAGATATCCGCTTCCTCCGCCCCTGCGTCTTTCAGCGTTCCATAACAAGCCCCGTTTCCCTGCAGGCAGATCACGTCCGCAGAATTACTCATGGAATCCACCACGTTTTCCCCTCTGTCGATCACGGTAAGCTGATATCCGTCCCTGGTAAGCTGCCTCACAAGGTTCCTGCCGATCTCCCCTCCGCCTACGATGAAAATTTTCATATGATTATGCTGTTTCATTATGCTGACCAAGCCTTTCCCGTTTCCTGTACTTCAAAAGACGAGAGGTAAAAACCCCCCGCCTGATCATTCATTAAACAGTTATATTGTACTCATTTCCTTCCATGAATACAACCTCTTTTTACAAATTTCTTAACTTTACCAAATATTTGTCCACAAACTCATAGCATCCCCCATACCACCTGTGCGGCCCCTTGGGCGTACTGTGTTCCGGCAGGTCTTCTTTTTCAAAGATCTGATATGCTTTTTTTATTTTTTCCACCTGATTTTTCGGCCCCTCAATCCCCAAAGGCCCGTTTTCCACATCTTCCGTTCCATTTTCCACAAACAACGGCCTTGGAGCGATCAAGGAACAGATATCGCTGATATCCCCCAGCTTCCACAATCCGGGCGCATAATTGCAGGGGCACAAATGGCAGTCAAGGAGACTGTCAAGATAACCATGAACGTACCCGCTTACCACGCAGATCCGGATCCTGTCGTCCATAGCGCCAAGCCACATGCTGTACTGCCCCCCGCCGGAAAACCCTGCGCAGCCAACCGAAGGCCCATCTTCATCCCACAGGACTTCCGGACAGTCACAGGCAAAATCCAAAAGTCTCTGCAGTTCCCATAGTTCCAATGCGGTAAAGCTAAGCCCCAAAGCCTCCGCCGTCTGGGCCAGATTCTTGCAGGAGCAATCAAGGCTGGTGCGTTCTTTGGACCCTGAAAAAGCGGTTTCTTCTAAAGGCATCGGCTCCACCCTTTCCCCATAGCCTGGCGGGTCAGGACAAAAAACCACATACCCTTTTTGGGCAAATACCCGCCCATAACATTCATCCGGGTCTTCCCTTACTTTTTTTGCTTCCTCTTCGTTTTCCGCTATGCCGCAGACCGTATTTTTATTGGCTCCGTGGGCCGGGATTGTGATCATGGCGGCCCTTGCCCTCCCCCCATCCGGTATCAACATATAAAAAGGCATAAAAACCGCAGGCAGCGTTTCCAGCACATATTTCCGGCAGATATATCCCGCTTCCCGGCTTTCACTCAAAAGTGCCGGCGCCCTGCCTTTTCTCCTTATGCCAACCCTTTCTAACACGTCCAGCCCCAGCTGATCCTTTAACGCATTTCGAAACCCTTCTTTCCACAGCATAAATTCCTGTTCATTCCCTGCGCAAAAAGCGTATTTTTGCCCCTGCTCCCGATAAAAATCCGCAAAAAAATCCTTAAACGAATAGCTCATACTTCACTCTCCTTTGTTCCTTCCCGGAAAGACGCCGGGGTCATCCCCGTTTCCCTTTTAAAGATAGAATAAAAATAATTCGGCGTGGTAAAGCCCGTCTCCTTTGCAATGTCATTGATCGTCATCTGCGTACCCTTTAAAAACTCCTGCGCCTTCATGATCCTTACCTGCCGGATATAATCATTTACATAAAAACCTGTGATGGACTTAAAAAGCCGTGCAAACATCAAAGACGCACCGGCATACTCATACTGGCTTATGATATCAATAAAATCCGCAATTTTCCATCCCAAAAGCTTCCCATCCCTCTTTCGGTATGCGGCAAGGACTTCCCGCATCAAAGGATCCGGCCAGGTAAGGGGTTTGGGAAGAAGTTCATCCCTTATTCCGCATAACCCTTCCACCAGATTTTCAAAGGTTGCATTCCCCCTCTTTCCTGGTATTGATCATAGCCACTGTCTCATCGTCAAAACCGGAAACCACTTCCACGCAAAACAGCGTTGAAAGCCTTTCCGGCAACAGTTCTTTCATCCTTGCCTGCACCATGCTGCGCTGAAGATGATTTCCCTGACTGTAGTCAGTCTGAATGTCGATCAAAAACATACCGGAAAATGGAATCTCCCACTCATTTTCCAAAATGATCTCTTTTGCCCGGTTCGGATCTATCCTCCCGGTAAGAAGCCCCCTTAGCGTATCTTCCTTTAACTTGGAAGCATTTTTTTCCTCCAGCACCTGGATTCTTGCTACCGCCTCCTCATAGACCTGCCGGATCAGTTCAAATTCCCCTTTTATCGAACCATCCGCAAAACGGGATTTCGCAAAGGTTTCTTTAATGGAAGCAATGGGCTGATAAATCCGTTTCACAATCCAAAACTGCAGGCAGGCGCTTATTGCCATCACAAGCAGACAGACCAAAAGAAACACATTTCTCTGACGGGCAGGGGGCTTCATGACTGTCTCTTCCTCCTCATAACTGCCAGGCCATTGTAAAATAGCGGACGTTCCGTTATCTGTCCGTTCCACAATACAACCCATAGTCTGCCTTTTCATTATACAGACAGACCGCCACCATAATCGGATTGATATTGAACATCTTCTTTACCCGCAGATACGTGTTATAATCCTGAACCGGATCAAAACTTTCCATGGAAAAAAGCTTTCCGTCTGTGGTTCTAAGGCAATCGCCTGATTGAGCTGCCCGATTTCACTGGGAAGATCCGACCAGGTCTGAGCGTTTTTCCTAAGAGCAGCCTGATAGTCCGCCCAAACCTTGCTTTTTAGCGAATCAGACAACTGCCTGTAAGAAAACGCGGTAAGAACACAGGAAGTCGTCAGGATCGTAATTAAAAATAACACCAGTATTTTATAAAAATATGATGGTTTTCGTTTCCGATTTATGCATATTTCCGGAAATCTGTACTGATTTTTAGAGTAAAAAGTTAAAATTCGCAGTCCGGATTTTGTGCGGATTTGTACCTGTTTTCCCTGTTTTTTGAGTTTCTTTCTAAGGCTGCCCAAGTTTATACTTTAAGCATAAAACCACTTAACCGATTTAACAGGAGGATTTTTTATGAAACACAAACTACTCTCTTTTGGTAAAGAGATGTCCAAGAACAAAGCTTTGTATCTCATGTTCCTGCCTGCTGCCATGATATTGATCCTTTTTAATTATCTCCCCATGTTTGGGCTGATAACCGCTTTTAAGGACTTTAACTTTGCAGACGGCATATTTGGCATCCCATAGATCAGCCCCTTCACCAAGAACTTTGAATACCTGTTCTCTTCCGGCTCCGCTGCAAGAGCAACCGTAAACACTATTTTATTAAATCTGCTTTTTATTTCTTTTGGCCTTATTTTTGAACTGGGATGCGCCCTTATGTTCCATGAATTAAAAAGCAGGAAATTTAAAACCGGGGTACAGTTTGGCAGGCCCCCTGTCAACTGGTATGAAAATCCCCGGCTATGGATCCTCATCCTTGTCATCTTCCGTGCCTGGAAAATGACAGGCCACGGCATGATCATGTATATAGCCGCTTTAGGGGGGATTGACACTACTTATTATGAAGCGGCCCGTATTGACGGCGCCTTATGCGCCTTTGCGCTTTTAGGCTGCAGCCAGGGAAACTCCAATGCCGGCAGTACGGACACTGCACGAAACAGCACTGAAACCTCCGGCGAAAGTTCATCCAAAACAGGTACCGACAGCTCCCTTTCGCCGATCACACTAAAGCTTTGGTCCTGCTCCGGCAAATATTCTGTCCAGGATGATATCCTGGCAAAATTCTGTAAAAAATATAAAGACCAGCTTAATATTGAAAAAATTGAATACAATTTTGTGTCTTTTGGTGACTACGAAGATAAGATGACTTCCCTTGTTGCAGGCGGAGATGACTTTGACGGATTTTTTGTTGCCGACTGGATGCTCTACCCCAAGATGGCAAACAAAGGGGCTTTCCTTCCCCTAAATGACCTGATGCAGCAATACGCCCTTTTAGCCTAGTCATATTTTCCTGCGAATAACATCATCCTCTACACGCGGTCGCTCCAATACAAACGTTTCATTATACTTTCCTTATATAAATAATAGAAGTGGCGGGAAGTTCTTCCCGCCTACGGTGGTCCAAAGGGCTTTCGCCCAGACCATATCAATACATGATTTGCTAAAAAAACGCCAGCAGCTTCTCTACCTCTTCCATCTTTGTCGCCCAGCTTGTGGCAAGCCGTACCACCGTATGGTCATCATCTAACGCCTGCCAGAAGTTAAAGGAGACATTCTTTTTAAGCTCATTCATTTTTTCATTTTCCAATATGATAAACTGCTGGTTTGTGGGGGAATCCACATAAAAAGAATAGCCTTTTTCCCGCAGTCCGGCTTTTAATCTTTCTGCCGTCTCTATGGCGTTTGCCCCACATTTTGTATACAGGCCATCGGAAAACAACTGGTCAAACGAAACCCCTAAAAACCAGCCTTTGGCCAACACGGCGCCGCACTGTTTCATCACCGTGAAAAATCCTTCTGTCAAATGTCTGGTAAACACCACTGCTTCCCCAAACATGGCGCCCACCTTCGTTCCCCCAATGTAAAATACATCGCAGACCTGAGCGATCAATGGCAGTGTCACGTCTGTGCCTTTTGCCGCAAGCCCATACCCCAGCCTTGCACCGTCTAAATAAAGGGGCATCCGATACCTTGTGCACACATCCTTAAGAGCCTCTAACTCCTTTCGGGTATAAAGCGTTCCGTATTCCGTGGGATGGGAAATATAGACCATCCCCGGCTTCACCATATGGGTGTGGCTTTCATCCTCATAAAATCTTTTCAGATAATTTTCCACCTCGCCCGCATCCAGTTTCCCGTCATGTTCCGGCAGCGCTAAAACCTTATGACCGGCAGCCTCTACCGCCCCCGCTTCATGGGCATTGATATGGCCGGTATCTGCCGAAACCACGCCTTCATAAGGGGCAAGCATTGACTTGATCACCACCGCGTTTGCCTGCGTACCTCCTGCAAGGAAATAAATTTCCGCTTCCGGACAGGCGCATGCCTGCCGGATTTTTTCTTTTGCGCTTTCACAGATGGCATCCCCGCCATACCCCGTATTTTTATCCATATTGATGCCGGAGAGCCGTTTTAAGATCTCCGGGTGCATCCCTTCCATATAATCACTGTTAAAATATAACATCTGACTCCTCCACACTGCTTTGCTCCATCTTTGCCAACTTTTTTATCATAGAGTAGATAATCCTCTTTGTCAATTTTCTTTCTACTTCAAGGCATATAAAGAGCGGGCAGTCTGGACCACCACCTCCACATAATTATAAAGGGTTTCCTCAATCATTTCCCAATCGTATTCCTGTACCGGAAATATCCCCTCTTCTTTCTTCACATTTTTCACACAAAGCGTTATCCCCGTATCCCATTTGGAATTAAACGGCACTACCTTCATCTGCACTGTATCCAGCGCATTGGCTATGGTATCGTTGACCATGGCCTTATAACTGTCCATAGCCCATTTTTCCCCTCCTCCATGAGAAATGATCCCGGCCAGCTTCCCGTGCAGTTTTGACTGGTAAGCTTCATCCTTCCACCAGTGCAGGAATGTAGCCTGCTCCATCTTCTCAAGGAGCATGCAGAGCTTTGCAGGAATCGGCGCATAATGAGGGGAAACGATAAAGCACCAATCCGTCTCGGAAAGGATATCATAAATCTGGGTAAATCCCAGGTCTCTGCTGCATATGCCGCTTTCATAACACTGCCCACAGCCAATACAGGGGGTTAACTCGTATTCCCTCAGATCTAAAATCGTGCATGTTACCTGATCCTTGTCAAGAATCTGCTTTATCAGCTCACAAATCTGATAGGAAGTGCTTTTCTTCCCGCTCCCCGCCACATTTGACGCTGATATACATACCGCCTTTTTCCCTTTCACCTGCATGACCCATCCTGCCTTCCTTTGTTCTTCTGCTCTTCATGCCCTTTTCGTATTGCTTAATATCCTAATTCCCTGCTGATAATGGTGCCGTCAAGCGCATTGACCGTGATCCAGCTTTGGAAAGCAGATCCTTTATCATAAGCCGCTTCCCCGTCTTCATAGGTAACTCTTCTGGTTCCGATGAAATCCCAAACCGGAATCATAGTTCCCTCCCCTGCGTTCCCGTCTTCACGGACCCGCATGTAGCCCAGCCGGACCTGGTCAATCTGGAAATCTATTTTCATCTGGGTTCCTTCAATCCAGTCCTGATACTTTTTGAAGATCATTTCTTCAAAGGTGTTTTGTATCTCCGAAAACGGCAGAAGGAACAAATACTCATCTGACACCTTTTCTACCTCATAGGGATTTCCCCATATGAAATTCACAAGTCCTTCCGCATTATAGACCAGAGTCATGTTTTCGTACGGCCACACCAGATTATCCCCGTCCTCCATCGTTGTTCCCGTTTCATTGGTATAAGTCACCGGCACACCGTCAAAGACTCTGGTAAAATGGATTCCATAGGCGATATCCTGCACTGCGTCCTGAATGGAATCATAGTTTTCCTCATTTGCGTAAATTGCATAATATTCTTCCCCTGCAAAGGAAAAATCCGTAAAACCCATTGCCGCCACCGCTTCTTGCGCTTTTGCCTTCACTTCATCGGCGGAAAAGCCGGCACCCTGTTTTTGTGCGTCCGTCAGCCCGGAAAAACTGTAATAGGTTGCAAAATATCCGACTTTTTCCTCTTCTTTTATTATCTCGAAGTTATTCCAGCGCCAATCCTGTGTTACCATGTTATCCAAAGATACCGCATAGTCTTTTCCGTCTACCGTCGCATATCCATGAAGCCACCCGGTTTCCTTTTTTCCTTCATGATTTTCTTTCTCTCCATTTCCTGTATTTACCGTGACCAAGGCAGGCACATCTATCGTCGTTACCTCTTCCGGAGCCTCATCAAGTAACCCCTTTAAGGCAGCCAGTTCTTCCTCGATCACCTCTAATCCTTTCCCGACCTCATCCTCATAATGTTTCACCGCCTCTGTTCCCGCAGCCTTGGCAGCGGCAATTTCTTCTTCCCTGCTTGCGATCGATCTTTCAATCTCCTGTTTGGTAAAGCCGCGTGAACCCGCCATGGCTTCCATATCCCTATCCCACAGGTCCGCATCTTTCAGGATGACATGGCTGACCGTGTCGTAGTCCGCCTGCTCAAACGGACGCGCCTTCACGCGATAGGTTTTAAACCCTTCTCCCTCGGGAACCACTACCTGCGCATCCACCTTCACATGGATATCCCCCGCCGACAGATCCGCCGTATAATGTTCCGGTGCCTGCACCTGCTGGGCGATGCCGCCAAGTGCGCTGCTCCCGGATGGCTGTGTCTGTTCCCCACCCGGGCTGGATTCTCCGGCGACACTCTCTTCTTCTTTCATAGTGATGATTTCTTCTCCCGTCTCCGTCTTACCGCTGCATCCCACCGCAAGTGCCATGAGCGTTACTGCCGTACAAACGGCCAAACATTTTTTTGCTTTCATTCCATACCTCCATGCTTTCTTATGCGCTTTTTACGCCTGTTTCCCGTGTCTGCTTTCCGCACTTTTTGGAGCGTTCGCAAGCACCGCTTCGTTGTAATGAAAGCATACCTGATTTCGTTGTAAAAGGTATTCAGCAAGTTGTAAAACATATTGTGCAAATTGTAAATCTTTTGCAAACATCACTCTTCGAATACCACAGAAATCTCCGTTCCTTCGCCCAGCTTACTTTCGATCATGATCCGTGCGCCGTGAAGTGCGGCTATTCTGGCACATAGGGCAAGTCCTAAGCCACATCCGCCTTCTTTCCGGCTCCTTGCCTTATCCACCATATAAAAAGCCTCCGTCACCCGGCCGATCTCCTCCTTGGGGATGCCGCAGCCCTGATCCTTCACGACGATCCGGTCTCTCTCGCCTGTAAGAAAGATCGTGTCCCCCTCTTTACTTGCCCTTGCGCTGTTGTCGATCAAATTGACCAGAAGGCTTTCAAACAAATCCCTGTCCACCCTGCGCCTTCCCATCAAACAATGATATTCCAGCCTGATCCCTTTTTGTGATAAGGGAAGCGCCTCAAGGCGCGCAGTCTTTTCAAAAATATCCTGGACTGAGACTTCCTCCAGACAGATGCTGTCATTGTCGTACAGCCCCATCAGGCTCATCAGCTTACTTCCCAGCCTCTCAAGCCTGCTGCACTCTTCTTTGATATGATACAGCGCCCGCTGCATCTGCTCCCCTTTTAGATTTACATTCAAGAGTGTATCCGAATATCCTATAATGGAAGTCATAGGTGTTTTCATTTCGTGGGTAAGGCTGCCTAAAAGCTGCCGCCGCCGCTCCGACTCCTGTTCCAGCTCCGTCACCTGATTTTCAATCTGATCCGCCATGGCGTTAAAAGCTGCCGCCACGCTTCCAATCTCGTCTTTTGTACGCACCCCCGCCCGGCGCTTCAAATTACCGCCGCTGATATCCAGCGCCGCACTTTGCAGCTCCTTTAAAGGTGTCAAAATTCTCCTGATGATCAAAAAGATCAATGCCACGGACACCACGGCCGCACACAAATAAATCATCAGGCTGTATATTGCCTGCTGCTTTAGATCCCCGTAAAGCTGGGAAATATCCTGAATAAGGACCAGCTTATACTCACTGCTGCCCCCCACGGATATCCTCTGCCCCATGATCAAAAAATATTGTTTATCTCTTTGGAAAATAACGCTGTAAGGCTCCTTCCCGCCCCACCTTTCATCCTCCGGCTTTACCAGCTCATAAGGCGTCCGGTTAGAGATTACCTGATTGTCCTTGATCAGGATATACTGATACCCTTCAAACTGCTTCATCACAAAATCCACATACGAATTCATGGTGACCTGGTTATAACCTGCCCGAAGCCCGTCCTCCAATTCCTTCCCAAGGGAATATGCGGTAAACTTTAACTGCTGCTCATAACTTTCCAGTGTTTTTTCCTGATTATACTGTTTCTCATGGTTTAAGACCGCCAGCCCGGACACTGCCATTCCCCCAAGCATGACAAGCACCGCCACCAGTGATAGTTTTATCCACAACTTCATTTATAAAGAATCCTCCAGCCGATATCCGGTCTTGGAAATCGTCCGAATCACATCATGGAATTCCAGTTTTTTACGCAGCTGTCCAATATGCACGTCCACCGTCCTTGTCTCCCCCATATACTCGCATCCCCAAATCTGATTTAACAGCTCTTCCCGGGAGAAAGCAACATTTTTGCTGCTGGCCAACGTTACCAGAAGTTCATATTCCAAAGGTTTCAACGCCACCTTTACCCCCGCCTTGGTGACACTGTGCTCTTTTAAATCAATCACCACGTCACGGATCTGAATCTTCTGCCTGCTCCTCCCGGTCCGCTTTAACACATTTTCAATCCGGACCAAAAGCTCTAACACTTCAAAAGGCTTGACGATATAATCCTCTGCGCCAGACTTTAATCCGTGTACCTTAGAGATCACATCGTCCTTCGCCGTCAAGTAAATGAGCGGTATTTTCGCTTTTTGGAAGTCCTCCATAAGAGCAAACCCGTCCTTGCCCGGAAGCATCACGTCCACCAGGGCAAGGGCAATACACTCTTCCCCACATCCATGCAGATATTTTTCCGCCTCAAGTCCATCCCCTATCGCTACTGTCTCATACCCTGCCGCTTCCAGATTCATGCAGATCAGTTCCAAAATAGATGCGTCATCCTCAACCACTAAAATTTTTGTCCTCACCCTCACGCCCCCTGCTTTCGTATGCACAAACTGAATTTATTTTACCACACCAAAGCGAAAAAAAAAGCAACGAAATGTAAACAGCAGATAGCCATGCAGAAATATTGATAAAAACTGGCCGTGGGAGCTTGCTCACAAAGGACAGTTTTTATCAATATTTCTATAGGGCGCACGCCCGACATGAAATAATCCATGAATCGCTTTTTTATTCATGGATTATGAATGGCATGGCTATCTGGCCGCTATTCGCAGGTACAGGAAAATGAAGGACAGTTTTTATCAATATTTCTAATTGCTTTTTACTGATTTGCATGTTATACTGTTTTGTACAATACCATAACAGTATATACAGCCAGGAGGGTGGATTGTGAAATTCATTATTTCAAATATATCGGGCATACCGATCTATGAGCGGACGAATAAGCGCGGCGCGGGCTGCCAATCTTTCCGAAGAAGAATTCTACTATATTTTACATATTTTAATGGAGGAAAAACGGATGAATGATTATTTGGAAGTGAGAAACCTGTCAAAGTCCTTTGAAGGTTTCCAGTTGCGTGACATCACCTTTACATTGCCAAAAGGGTATATTATGGGGCTGATCGGCCCGAATGGCTCCGGAAAAACCACCACGGTCAAACTCATATTGAATATGTTAAAACGCACAAGCGGGGAAGTGAAGATTTTAGGATTCGACAATATTTCCAACGAACAAGAAGCAAAAGGAAATTTAGGCGTTGTTTTTGACTCCAATTATTTTTGCGATGAATGGAAAATCTCACAGGTTGAAAAGTCCGTATCCGCTTTTTATGAAAACTGGGACAGGCAAAAATTTTCAGGAATATTGGACAAATTTCATATCCGGCCCTCCCAAAAAGTAAAAGAGCTTTCCAAAGGGATGCAGATGAAATTGATGCTTGCCTGCGCTTTTTCGTATGACGCAAAACTACTGATATTAGATGAACCTACCAGCGGGCTTGACCCGGTTTCAAGGGATGAGCTTCTCCACATTTTGTCGGAATACATTGAAGACGGTGAGCATAGTGTTTTGTTCTCTACGCATATTACCGGGGATTTGGAACGGGCTGCGGACTACATCACCTATCTCAGTTATGGGGAATTGTTTTTCAGCGGCGGCAAAGATGAATTTACAGATAGTTTCAGGATCGTCAAAGGCGGGCGCAAAGAATTATCTTCGGACATGCGTAAAAAAACACTTGGTATCAGGAACTTTTCAACCGGGTTTGAAGCTCTTGTCAAAACCGAGGATTTGAAACAGTTTGCACACTTAAATGTGGAACCGGCAGCCATAGATGATATTGTGGTATTTACCAGCAAGAGAGGTGAACGGCATGAATAATATTTGGAAATCAGCAAAACTGGATTTTTCTTTAGTAAAGCCCTATGTGAAAACAATATGTTTCACCATGGTATTGCCTGTGGTATTTGCCGCGATCAACCGTTCTTTGCTGACAGGGATTTCGTTTGCCATGTGCTTTATCGCCATGACAACGGGATATACCTTTTCTATTGTGGAAAAGAACTCTATGGAACGGCTTTACGGTATTTTGCCAATCCGAAAAAGCGACATGGTCATCGGGCGGTATATTTTTATCATGATCATGGGCTTCACCGCACTGATATTTTCTTTAGTCGCACACCCTGTCATATTAACCATTTTGGGAGAAAGCATCGGCATATTCGATTATATAAGCGCCGCTGTCACAGGGATATTCCTTTTTGCTCTTTATACCGTTTTCCAGCTGCCCGGATATTATAAACTTGGTTCTATCAAAGGCAGGGTATTTATGTATATCCCGGTTGCGGGTTTTCTGATCACCTTGCTGCTCATTACAAAAAGTCCTGTTGGCGAAAGTAAGCTGCTTTTTACAGTTATCAATTCCCCTATTCTGCTAATGTTATTAGCTGTCATTTTTGTTATTGCAATGTATGTTGTTTCTATATTGGTATCTATTAAGATATTGAAAAATAAAGAAATGTGAGGTGAGAACATGGATTTTACTGTTTTGATCGTAGGGCTTTTGATTGGTGTTGGAATACCGCTTAGGAACAAGGTTATAAAGGAATATAGGAAAAAAGGGAACAAGGACTAAAATCCGCAAAGATACTGTCCTTATAAATTTCCCCTTATTTTGTCCTAAATGCAAACAGGAAAGCTTAATTGAAGCAAAAGAATATCAGATATTTGTTATCAAAGAGCCAGACGCACAGACGCAGAGCCGATAACGCATGAGTTGTTTACTTTTAGTTATTATAGTAAACGACGTTAATTCTTTCTGTTTGACTCTAGG
>CAJULP010000014.1 GCA_910587295.1 uncultured Lachnospiraceae bacterium
CAATAATATTGGTCAGTTTAATGCGGTTATTGTTACTCATAGTAGTCATCCTTTTTTGTTTGATAACTCTACGATAACAAATTTGATGTCCTATAATCCGGACTTTAAAAATCCATCACCCCATTTTCTGACTAACACCATGAGGATTTATTTGATACGCCATGGGGAAAGCTATGGGAATACCGGGGGAAAGATCATATCAACCACGGATTTTGAACTGACAGAAAAGGGAACAGTCCAGTCACGGCGGATTGGGAAGAAGCTTTGTGCGGAATTAAAGGGAAAACCCATATCCGCATATTGCAGCAGCCTTGCAAGGGCCAGGCAGACTTTATGGGAAGTTTTGCACTGCATTGGTCAGGAAGATGCTGAGATCATCGAAACAACATACCTGAAAGAAGTGGATCTTGGGCTGCTGGAAGGAATGTCATGGGAGGAGCGGCACCAGCGGTACCCGGAGGTAGATCTGGATGAAAAATTGTCACAGCTGAAGGCGCCGGAAGGTGAATCATTTCAGGATGTGAAAAAGCGGTGTAGAGCATTTATAGAGGACCATCTAAAGAAAAAAGACGAAGGAGAAAACGTCGTCATCGTGTCTCACGGCATTACGCTGAGAGTGCTGACGAATATGCTGTTAAATCGGCCGGATGACGATGTAAACTGTTTAAACTGGATGGAAAATACTGCGTTGACGGAGCTTATCTGGGAAAAGGAAGGTCGTGCGAGTCAGGTGGTCCGTCTGAATGATTATTCGCATCTGGGGGAACTGGAAACGGCAGGGTACGAAAACTGGGGATTATTTGCGAAACATGATTATCTTTTGAAGAAGCGTACGTAAACAAAATTCACAGAGAGTGAATGATAGGAGCAATTATATTTTGCCTGAAGATCATAGATAAAATCCGCACCTTTCCATACCCTGGAAGATGCGGATTTTTCTCGAAAACAGCTATGGTGAAATTACTTTTTTATCAATTCTCTGAAATAATATTTCAATCTCCGGGAGCAGATACCCGCTTGCAACATGTTGTATTTCCCACTTATTAGATAAATTCAACCATTTCAAAACTTTTTCCGAAGAAAAAGGGATAAAAGGAGAGAGCAGAACCGCTAAATTTGCTATGATCTGCACACATTGATAAAGTGTATTGCCGCATGCGGTTTTATCAGTGTTTCGCGTGATCCAAGGATGCTCCGTGTCAAAAAACTTGTTTGCGCTTCTTACAAAGTCAAAAATCTCATTTATTGCATCTTTAAAGCACCCGCTTTCAATAAGTTTTCCCACGGCAATATACAGGTCATTTATTTGATTATCTAAATCAAAATTATTGATTCCCTGCGGAACAACGCCATCACAATATTTTTTAATAAATGCCAATGTCCGGTTTACAAAATTTCCGTATGCGCCAAGCAATTCACCATTATGACTATGAACAAATTCTCTCCACGTAAAATCCGCATCCTTTTTTTCGGGTCCGTTTGCAATAAAAAAATATCGGATAGAATCGGCTTCATAATCGTCTAATAAATCTTTCACCCATATGGCATAATTTTGACTGGTAGATATTTTCCTGCCTTCCAAGGTTAAATATTCGCTGGACACAATTTGATCTGGTAAATGCCATCCGTCTCCATTTGCCAATAAAAGTGACGGCAGTATAATAGTATGAAATGGAATGTTATCTTTTCCATGTACATAATAATGCTTGGCGTCTTTTGTCCATAATGCCCAAAAAGCGTCGGCGTCTTCTCCGGCTGCCGTTCTGCTTGCAGACAGATACCCTAATACATTTTCGGCCCAAATATAGATTGTTTTGTTTTCATACCCTTCTTTAGGCACCTTTATTCCCCATTCCAAATCTCTGGTCAATGCCCGGTCTCTTAATCCATCGTTAAGATATCGTTCTGTAAACGCAATGGCATTTTTTCGCCACTCGGGATGGTTTTCAACCAGTGCTTTTAACTCTGGCCGCAGCTTTGAAATGGCAATATATAAGTGGGTAGAGTTTTTGAAACCGATGGTCTTTCCGCATACGGCACATTTAGGTTCTAGCAGTGTTTCAGGTTCTAAAACGGTACCACAAGAATCACATTGATCACCTCTGGTATCACTTCCGCATTTAGGGCATTTTCCCAATACAAAGCGGTCAGCCAGAAAAGTCTTACAATTTTCGCAATAAGCTTGTGGAGTTTCTTTTTCGTACACATATGGACTCTTATACAATTTCCTGTGAAATTCCCTCACAAAATCTTTATGCCCATCTGCCGATGTTTTCGTATAGGCATCATAACTAAATCCTAACCGCTCAAAGCACTCCGCAAACTCTCTATGATAAAAGTCGCTGACCTCCTGCGGCGTCCTGTTTTCCTGTTTTGCCCTGATCGCAACAGGAGTACCGTGACAATCACTTCCCGAAACAAAATATACGTTATCTCCGATCGCTCTATGATATCTTGCCAATACATCCCCCGGTAATAATCCGGCAATATGTCCTATGTGCAATGAACCATTTGCATACGGCCATGCACCTCCTATTAAAATTTGTCTCATTTTACATACCTCATTTCTTCTTATTTTTATAGTGATAACTTTGGTTGTTATGTCGATTGCGACATAATTTTCTGGTTTCTTCTATTTTTCTGTACTAAAAAAGCCCTCCTCTCTGAAAAATTTCTTTTTCAGGGACGAGAGCGTCAGCTTCGTGTTACCACCCTAAATTCACTTATACCTCGCGATACAAGCCTTATCAACTACGGACGAGAAATGATTCATCGATAGTCTATCACTATAACGGGTGCACCCGTCGCAGCCTTGGCATAACAGCTTCGGTGCGCGGCTCCGAGACCATTTTCGGTAGTTCCTTTTGCGCCTGTTCTCACCTTATCAGACTCTCTGTAACATAGCTAACTACTTACTCTTCTCTTCATAGCCTTTAATATATATTTCATTATGCTACAACAAATGCTTTCCGGTGTCAACAATTATTTCCTTGAGTTTCCGCAGTTATTTCCTTGAGTTTCCGCAGTTTTTATTCTTGCGTCTGCAGGCTTCCCTGCTGTTTCTGGTATGATCCATAGCTCGTAACAATTCAGCCCTGCCCTTTCCAACAGCTTTTTGTTCCGATAATCTCCCACGGAAAAGTGGCGCAGAGGATGCTTTGGGGCGTAATACTGCTTGCCTGTCAGGCGGAAGGATGGTATCCTTTTCGTAAGCGGCGAAGACAATCTTTTGAAAAGGGAAAAGTCCAGCTAAGAAATGTCAATAGGTAAAATGAAAAATGTTAAAGAAATTTTTTTCAAGCAGTTGATGTAAAAAAGGGTAACTTTAATAAGCCCACTCACGTGGAAATGTTAAAAATTCATGAAAACCTGTTAAGCA
>CAJULP010000015.1 GCA_910587295.1 uncultured Lachnospiraceae bacterium
CGCGCCGCACATTTTGGCTTATATGTCAATACTTTTTTGAAAATTTAACAAAAATGTTTTCCGGGATATGGAGGAAAGCAAAAAAGAAGAACATGAAAAAAGAGCGGAAATTCGGGCTTAAAGAGTTTCCGAGACCGCTCAATATAATAAATGGAGGGATAAACAATATGAATATTTACGGATATGTACGAGTATCGAGCACTGACCAGAATGAAGACCGGCAGATAGCTGCACTGTGGGATGTGCAAGTGCCTGAAAAAAATATTTATATGGATAAGCAGTCGGGCAAGGACTTTAACCGTCCTAATTACAAGAATTTGGTAGGAAATCTGAAAGCCGGCGACCTTTTGTATATCCTAAGCATTGACCGTTTAGGGCGCAACTATGAGGAAATCCAAGAACAGTGGCGTACCCTGACAAAAGAGATTGGTATTGATATTTGTGTGCTGGATATGCCCTTGTTGGATACCCGCAACGGTAAAGACCTGATGGGAACTTTTATTGCGGATCTGGTCCTGCAGATTTTGTCTTTTACGGCGCAAAGCGAGCGGGAAAATATCAAAAAAAGACAAGCACAGGGAATCGCCGCCGCAAAGGCAAAAGGTGTAAAGTTTGGCAGGCCCGGAAAGGGGGCGCCTGATGATTTCGGAGAACTTGTCAGAGCGTGGGAACAAAAGAGACTGACTTTAGAGAAAGTGCTGGAACAGTGCAGTATGAGTAAGGCAACATTTTTTCGGCGATTACGTGAATATAGGACCATCCAGGAAAATGTTAAGAGATAAAATAGGAATTATAGGTATCAAAAAGTGTACCTTTTGACAGTGAACTTGATTGGATATTTGTAAAGATTATTGTAAATTGTTACCCCTGCAAAAAAGGAAAATATTAGGAAAACGCTTGCAAATCCAAAAAAGGTACCGTATAATGTTTATTAAAATTATAGGTATCAAAAGGTACACTATAATGGACTTTCAGCATTTCAACCATGACTGCAGGGGTAATTAAAAATGAAAAAGAATCTGGATATTACGCTGAGGCCGGAAAAAATCACCTTTACCGGAAACTGCATAAAAATCGCAGATTTTCATTCTGGCAAGTACAAGATTTCATACAAAGAGATCGTTCTTGCCTATTTGCGTGTTTTTAATCAGGAATCTGGTATGAGTTATGAGCCGGAAATTGTTGATATTACAAGCAATATGGAAGGTGAATTGGTTATTTATAATTCTGCCCGTTGTCAGTATAGGATAAAAACGGATCTGACCGGGAAGCCGGCCGGAGCTTTGCTGTTGGAACTTTCTATGCATGCGCCATACATATTGATAGGGGCACAAGACTGGTTTGACCGGGGAAATGATGAGGAGTTTGAAGAAATTATTAATATGGTGAAGATCATGGGCCAGTGTTGATCATGCTGTTTAGGAGGGTGGTAGTCGGTAAATGAATGTGCTATTGATTGGCGGCAGCAGCAGGATGATGGATGCCGTAATAGACAAGTTGAATAAGGGGAAGCACCGAATATTTTTATTGACGGGACACAGGAACAGGCATGCCGCCTATAAACATGTATTTGAGCGGTATCATTACCTGTATGAAGACGAAAGCGTTAAGGATGTTTTTGAGAGTGTCAACCCGGATATCGTATTGTTTATGGGGGCTTATGACACAAACTTTGATTGGCATAGGGAAAGACAGGAATCAGTACGTTACACGGCATCGGTAATGAATCTTTTGTCTATTTTTTCCATGACAGGCAGGGGCAGATTTGTCTATTTTTCTTCTCAGGATGTGTATGGGAATTCGTATCATGATGATGTTCCGGCTTCTGAAATTGTATCCCCGAAGGGATATAAGGCAATGGCGATTGCCCAGGGGGAAGAGATCTGTGAAAATTATCGGAAAACCCAGGGGGCAGATACGCTGATCTTAAGGTTTGACCGCGTGTATGGCATTCCGCATAAGAAGCAGGAAGAAAACAATCCGTGCTTTCAGATGTGCCTGGAAGCGTTAAAAACGGGTAAAGTTTCTGCCAGTGACAGAAGGTTATTTTCCATGCTTTATCTGAATGATGCGGTGGAATTGTCTTACACAGTGATCATGGCGGAACGCCCGGCCTTATCCTGTTACCATATTTCTTCTATGGAAGAGATCAATGAAATACAATTGGCTGGACTTGTCATCAAAGCATTAGGGGGCGGCATCAGACTGGTCAATAATTCCGTAGGTGATAAATACCGCCTGGTATTGGATGGACGGCCTTTTCAGGAGGAATATGGTCAAAAGATTTTTGTTCATTATGAAGAAGGGGTAGAGCAGGCTGCTAAATATATGAAGCGGCATGCGGACTCTTTTATCAGTGCGGAAGACACAGGCGGAGCCGGGGCCGGAAAAATTTGGCATGGTGTCAAGACGGTGCTAAAGCAGTTGTTTCCGTTTGTGGAAAATCTGATCTGTTTTGTTCCGTTTTTTATGTTAAACAGTAAGGCGGCAGAGAGCGGCTATTTTAATAAACTGGATTTTTTCCTGTTATATGTATTGCTGTTTGCCATTGTCTACGGGCAGCAGCAGGCAATATTTTCATCACTTTTGGCAGTGGCGGGGTATCTTCTGCAGCAGATGTACAGGCGGACAGGGTTTGAGGTTTTGCTTGATTATAATACATACATATGGATGGCGCAGCTATTTATTGTGGGGATGGCAGTAGGCTATCTGCGGGACCAGCTTCAGTTTATCAAAGACGAAAATGATGAGGAAGTGCGTTACCTGAGTAAGAAAGTGGATGATATAGCAGATATCAATGACAGTAACGTCCGCATGAAGCAGGGGTTTGAAACCCAGCTCGTAAATCAAAGGGATAGTCTTGGCAAGATTTATGAGATTACTTCCAGCTTGGAAGCTTATGCGCCCGAGGAGGTATTGTTTTACGCCGCAAAGGTTTTGGGCCAGTTGATGGACAGCAGGGATGTGGCTGTTTATACAGTGGCTAACAGGGATTATGCCAGACTGTTTTCCTTTACGTCTCCGGAAGCCAAAAAGTTAGGAAATTCCATCAAATACACGGATATGGAAAATCTGTATCAGGATTTAAAGGAGCATCATGTTTTCATCAATAAGAAAATGGATGAAAACCTGCCGCTGATGGCCAGTGCCGTGTATACGGAAGACCAAATGGAATTGATCTTTATGATATGGGGGATTCCCTGGCAGCGGATGACGCTTTCGGAGGCAAACCGATTAACGATCGTGGGTGCTTTGATTCAAAATGCAGTGGTACATGCAAACAGGTATCTGGAAGCACTTACCAATAAACGTTATGTGGAGCAGACCCGGATCATGGTGTCAGATGCGTTTGGGCAATTGGTCAAGGCTTTTTTTGGCGCAAGAGCAAACGGATTGACGGAATGCGCTTTGCTGGAGATTAAGGCAAAGGATTACATACAGGCGGCGCGAACCTTAGGAAAAAACATGCGCCAGACAGATTATATGGGAGTATTGGATGATGGAAAGTTTTATATCTTACTTTCCAATACAGATGAAAAAAATGCGCAGAGGGTATTAAACCGTTTTCACGATGCGGGGTATGAGTGCTGCCTCAGAGAGGAGACGCAAATATGGTTCTGACCTGGAGTGAGCACGTTTTCTTTATCATTGTCCTTATCAATACGGTTGTGGCGGTTCTCTATCTGTTGGCAGGTACCCTGATCATGGTTCCTATCCGCAACAGGAAAAGGGAAGGGGAAGCAGAGCGGCTGCATGATAACAGGAGGACATATCTGCTTAGGTTTATCGTAATGCTTTTGTGTCCGGTTGTGGGGCCGCTGTTTTTTCTGGTTGTCCATTTATTTTATCTTACGGTCTTTAGGTTTCAGGCAGAGCTGGATGATGTTGTTTTCAGCAAAGAACGCGTAAGGACGCAGTTAAAGGCGGACGAAGACAGGGAAATGAACGTGATTCCTCTTGAAGAAGCTATTGCGGTCAATGACAGGAAAAGCCTGCGCACGGCAATGCTTAACGTACTGAAAGGTGAGATCAAGGATTCACTGTCAGCAATCTCCCTGGCGTTAGAAACAAAAGATTCGGAGTCATCCCATTATGCGGCGGCTATTTTAAGCTATGAGCTGAGTGAATTCCGCATGGAGGTACAGAAGCTGTATCTGGGGATCAGGGAGGAAGCGGATGACCAGACTGAGTATGAAGATATGATGATCAACTACACGGACAATGTTTTGAAGCAGAAGGTCTTTACGGAATTGGAGCAAAACAGGTTTGTGAGGATGATGGCTGAGGCAGCAGAGTCATTTTATAAAAAGAATCCTTCCGGGATGACGGAACAGCAGTATGAAAGCATATGCCTAAGACTGCTGGATATTCAGGATTTTGATAATTCGGAGAAATGGTGCATCCGGTTAGCAAAGCAGTATCCGGACCGGCTTGCGGCGTTTACCTGTAAATTAAAGCTGTATTTCATTGTCAGGAACAAAGAAGCGTTTTTCCAGACTCTGGATGCACTGAAAAAATCAGATGTTGTGATCGACCATGAGACATTGGAACTGGTCAGAATTTTCAGTTAAAAGAAGGGCATGGTTTTGAGATGATATCACGTCGTAACTATTTTACAATTACGGTCATAATGTTCATCGTTTTTTTTCTGTTCCAGTTTTCTAATGTTGCGTTGGAAAGCTGGAATCATTATGAGGAAAATTCTTATATCATTGACACGGAAGAAATTCCGGGCAAAAGTGACGCTTATCAGGTTAATGCGGATACCGGGGATTTTGTAAATGATGGCCGCGAGACGGTGGTATATATTGGGGAAAAAGAAGGATCTGTTGGAGAGACGGTTTCTTTGTGGGTTACCTATACGAAGAGGAATATGGAAACCTATTTGTCACTGGAAGAATATGAGTTGTCGAGAAAAGAAAACAGCGCCGCATCCCCTGTAATGATAGCGGTGGATCCTAAGGCCGTTGACTGGGATGGCGAGGAGAGCTGCAAGCTCTTAAAAAGCTATATAAACGAAGGAAGTCATTTGATTTTTTGCGGCCTGCCGGAAGTGTCCGTGCTAAAGGAAAACCAACTCCTTAGGGATCTTTTGGGAATCCAGACGATCAGGGCAGAAGAAATGACGGCAGACTACCTATACTTAAAGCAGGGATTTTTGTTAGGAGGGGAAGCTTTTTATCCGTCTGACCAAATGGAAAAAGGAATGGAGTTTACGTTTCCCTGGTATTCCGTTACTTCCGACAGTGAGATTTATTTAAACGGCGTACCAAAGGATACCGCAATGGCAGGCGTAATAGTAGAGGAAAGTGAGTTTCCTGCCGTTATTTGGCGAAAGTCTTTTGAGACAGCTTCCGTTTTTGCGATAAACGGTAGTTACATAGAGGACGTTGCGGGATTAGGGATCTTGTCTGCAATAGCATCCAAAATGCAGTTGTATGAAATTTATCCGGTAGTGAATGCACAGAATTTGGTTTATGTAAATTATCCGGTGCTTGCAAATGAGAACGAGGATCTGATGGTGGAACGGTATAGCCAGCCTTTAAAGGAATTTTTCCAAAACGTGGTCTGGCCGGACGTGGTAGCTGTGCGCAGGGAAAGCGGAGCGGAAATTTCCTGTATGCTGGCGCCTGAATTTGATTATGAAGATTCCAACGAACCGGATGCGCTCCAGTTTCAACGGTATATGAAGCTTTTAAACGAGCAGAGCGCAGAGACAGGATTGTCAGGAACCTGCCTTTCTGGCACGCCTGTTGAGAAAAAGCTTGCAAAAGATCATGAATTTATGCAGGAGGCTTTACCGGATTATCAATTTACGTCATTTTATGGGAACAGCCTGACGGACGAAGAAATATGGGATGTTTTAGGGGAAGAAATTTTAGGGTCTGTAAGGACAATTGTTGAAAGCTGCAGTGAGGATAAGGAAGTAATCGGTTACTTGTCAGAGTATGTTACCAGGCAAAGGGCTGTCAGTGACGGGTGGGAGGACTCTGTACGGACAGGATTTCGTACCCAGTGCCTGGAAACGGCCTTAGGCTATTCTTGTATGATGATAAATATGCAGAGTATTGTCTACCCCGAACAGGATGATCTGTATTGGACAGCGGCTTCCAATACGCTGCGGAAAAATCTCCAGGAATACCGGATTGGAAAGCAGGGGTTTGAAAACACCACCGTGTCAGAATGCGATGAGAGGATACGGGAATTTTTTGCTTTGGATTTTAAAGAAAAAAGAGAGTTTAATTCTATTTATCTGGAGAGAAACCATGACAGGGAATCCGCCTGGTTTGTACTTCGGACGAATCATGAACTGATAGAGAAAATGGAAGGCGGAAGCTGGAAAAAACTGGAAGATGATGCTTACCTGCTTGAAGTAAGACAGAAAAATGCAGTAATAACATTAAAGCCTGTGTATTAATGGAAAACTGAAAAGGAAGGAACAAGATGAGGATTTGTTTGGTAGTGGAAGGGTGTTATCCGTATACGGTAGGAGGCATGTCCAGCTGGGCACATGGGCTGATATGTTCTTTCCCGAATCAAGAGTTTGTTATCTTAACGATTATAGCCAATCGGGAATTGAGAGGAAAATTTGCGTACACCCTGCCGGAAAATGTAGTGGAAGTACATGAGCTTTATTTGGAGGATTTGGATTGGAATAAAAAAAGCAGGCGCAAGCGTCGTATGAGCAGGAAAGAATATAATGTTTTTAGAAGTGTTATGCTCGGCGGACAGGTGGAATGGGAAGCGCTGATTGATTATTTCCAGAAGAAAAAACGTTCTTTAAATGATGTTTTAATGGGAGAAGATTTCCTGAATGCGGTCACGGAATTTTATAAGCTGAATTATAGCCAGATTGTATTTACGGATTTCTTGTGGACGATGCGTTCTATTTATCTGCCGCTGTTCAGGACTTTACAGATGAAAATTCCGAAAGCGGATGTTTATCATTGCTTATGTACCGGATACGCAGGTGTTTTAGGGAGTATGGGCAGGCATATCCATGGCGGACGTTTATTGGTGTCGGAGCATGGCATTTATACCAGAGAGCGGGAGGAGGAACTGATCCGTTCCAAATGGGTGAAAGGCATCTACAAAAATATATGGATCGAACAGTTTCAAAAAATGTCTAAAATGGCATATGACAGGGCGGATTTGGTCACCAGCTTATATGGGCGTGCCAGAGAATTGCAGATTGAGTTAGAGTGCCCGGCGGAAAAGACGATGGTAATTCCTAATGGGATCCAGATTGAAAGATTTCAGGGGCTTTTAGGGAAAACGGAAGCGGAAGAGGAGGAAATTTATGTGGGGGCAGTATTCCGGGTAGCTCCCATTAAGGATGTTAAAACCCTGATCCAGGCATTTGGTTTTGCCAAGGAACAGGATTCCAGATTGAAGCTTTGGATCATGGGGCCATGGGATCACGGCGACAGTTATGCGCAGGAATGCTTTGACATGGTAGGTGTCATGGGGATCAGTGACGTCATATTTACCGGAAAAATAGACGTCAGGGAATATTATGGCAAGATGGACATGATGATCTTGACCAGTATCAGCGAAGGACAGCCGCTGACAATCCTGGAAAGCTTTGCGGTTCATAAACCGGTGATCGCAACGGATGTAGGTGACTGCCAGGGATTGATCCTGGGAAATGAGGGGGATGAATTTGGGGAAGCGGGAATCATTACCCATATCATGAACGTAGGGGAGATCACGCAAGCGATCCTTACGTTGGCAGAGGATAAGAAAAAGCGTATCCAAATGGGGGAAAACGGTTACCGCAGGGTGTCGAAGTTCTACCGGATAGAGAAAATGATTCATTCCTATGGCAAATTATATAAAGATTTCGCGGTCAGCAAAAATCTGCAGTGGGTAGAAAGAAGTGGGGAAATGTTACCAATGCAGTCTAATGACGATATCGGGGAGGTGTAAGGCATGGCGGGCATAGGTGTTAAGTTAAACCATATATTTGAGAAGAAGTCGGTCTTTTCAAGCCTTGTCGGATTTACCTACAGTACAATAGCCACGGTAGCCCCAATGATACTGGTCATAGCAAATATTATATTAATGGGATGGCTGTTAGGCTTAAACCAGTCAACGTATCTGACAAGAGAGATATTTTTTTGCACGATATTATATATTTTCATTTTTGCATTGCTGACAGCGTCTCCGTTTAATGCGGTTTTGTCTAAATATATGCAGGATGCTATATTTGAGGAGCGCTACCAGGATATCCTGCCCTGCTATTATTTAGGGCTTAGCTTTAATATTGTGCTTAGCTGTCTTTTGGGAATTCCTTTTTGCCTGTGGGAGCATTTTATCGGCGGAGTGAGCGTATTTTATGTTTTTACAGGGTTTTGTGGGTATATTTCGCTGGTGTTGGTCTTTTATTCCATGATTTATCTTTCAATCTGTAAAGACTATCAGAAAATATCTTTGTATTTTCTTGTGGGGATGGTGATCACGCTTTTATTATCGCTTATCTTGAAATTTTTGTTCCGGTGGGAGGTTACCATCAGCATTTTGTTTTCGCTTATGGTGGGTTTCTTTTTTATTGCGGCTATGGAATTTGCGACCATCAAGAGATATTTTGTGAAAAACAGCAACCGATATAAAGAGGTACTGAAATACTTTGGGAAATGGTGGAAACTGGTGGTTTGCAATTTCCTGTATATTTTGGGATTGTATATCCATAACTTTGTGTTTTGGGCAACGGATATGAGGATCGTGGTGGTTAAAAGCTTTGTATGTAACCAGCCTTATGACATGGCAACCTGTATTGCCATGTTTACTAATATTTCTGCTACTGTCATATTCATCGCCAGGATTGAAATGCATTTTCATGAAAAATACAGGGCATATTCGGAATCGGTGATTGGTGGGAAATGGACAGATATCAACAACGCAAAAAGACGGATGTTCCGTACAGTCTCCAATGAGCTGATGAGTCTTGTGCGGGTCCAGTTTATCATATCCGTGGTGGTTTATCTGCTTTGTATCGTACTGTTACCTCAGTATGGCTTTGGGGGAATGGTCATGAGGATATATCCATGCATGGCTGCCGGGTATTTTATATTGTTTTTGATGTATGCGGCAATCTTATTTCTTTACTATTATAACGACTTGACGGGGGCTGTCCTGACCACACTTAGCTTTTGCGCCGTAACCTTTTTAGGGAGCGTTTTTGCCACGGGGCTGTCGGAAATCTGGTATGGCTTAGGAGTACTGCTTGGGGCTTTTGCGGGATGGTCAATTGCTTATGCAAGGCTGCGCTATGTGGAAAGGAATCTGGACCGGGACACCTTCTGCAGGTGGCAGCTTCTGGATCGGGGAAAAGGAAAAATGCCTTCCAGTGTGGTTTATCAAAAGGATGGCGGAGGACAAAAAGGGAGAAGAGGGGGCGGCAGATGGAAACAGGCAGAATCGTAGAAATTGTAGTGACAATTGCAGGCATTGTAATTGTGATATCCAGTTTTTGGTTCTTGTCTGTTAAAAAAATGACGGCAAATTTTGTTGTCATATGGGAAATCATAGGCGTGGCGCTTGTTATGTTAGGCGGAACCTTCCGATTATCCGTATGGGGAACCATGATATATGAAGATGGCGAGCATCTTGCCATTTGCATTAGTGTGGCAGGCCTTTTTATCTGCTATCAGTTCAGTCTGGTAGTTTCTTCCCTGCTCATGAAAAACCATGAAATGGCAATGGAAGTTTCCATGCTGTTACAGGAGAAAAATGAAACTTTTAAAATACCGGAAAAAGATCTGCTGATCATTCTGCCGGTTAAAAATGAAGAAAAAAATATCCGTAAACTGTTGGAACAGTTATTCTGCCCGGAGATTGGGAAGATAGCGGATGTCTTATGTGTTAATGACGGGTCTAAGGACCGTTCCGGGCAGGTCATTGACGAATACCCCTGTATACAGATCAGGAATATATTCGGCCTGGGTTATGGAAGCTCTTTGCAGCTGGGGTATAAATACGCATTGCGTAAAGGGTATCAATACGTGATACAGATGGATGCGGACGGACAGCATGATGTCTGCAATATTCCGCTGATTTATCAAAAATTGACGGCAAATGACGGGAACGGCCGGAGTGCGGACATTGTACTGGCATCCAGATTTATGGAGGGAAGTTCCGAATTTAAGGTTTCCGCGTTAAAAAAATTTGCTTTTTGGCTGTTCCGTTTTATGATCTATGTTTTATCAGGAAGGAAAATTGCGGATCCCACTACCGGGCTTCAGGGCCTTAGCAGGAAAGCCTTTGCTTACTATTCCCAATATAATAATTTTGATCATCAGTATCCGGATGCCAATATGGTACTGCAGATGCTGCTGCTAAAATTTCAGGTAGCGGAAATACCGGCAGTGATGCATGTGAGGAAGGATGGGAAAAGTATGCATTCGGGATTAGAGCCGGTCTGGTATATGCCCCGCATGTTCCTTAACGTGCTGGCTGTGGTATTCAGGATCAAGGGATTAAAGATTTTTTAGGATAGGATGGTCAGGATGGAAGGTTATGTGTTTACGGAATCCGCTATGGAATTACAGAATCCGGGAAGAGGATTTTATCAGATTTACCGTTTTATGATCACGGATAAGGCGGTAGATTACAGCCGGTATGTACAGGAATTGTATCTGGGGGATGAAAGCACAAGATTATCTCTGGTTGAGATAAATCTGCAGGCTTACCGTAAGGGAGAGATCACCGGCGCCGGAATCGGGAATATGAAATCTTTGTTCCGGGCATTGGGGCAGATTGGGAAGCAGTTGATCGTCCGGTTTGTATATGATTGGGACGGTGAAAATCAGAAATATGAACCGGAAACGATTGATATTATCTTAAACCATATGGATCAGATGGAAGGGGTGCTGCATGAAGCCGCCGGATGGATCTTCAGTCTGCAAGGGTTATGGATTGGCAATTGGGGCGAGATGAATGGCACGAAGTATTGCAGTGCCGGGGATTGGATCCGGCTGGCGCAAAAACTGTATCAGGTAACGGCAGGGCTGGTTTTTCTTGGGGTAAGGACGCCCTTTCAATGGAGGGAGATCACCGGACTGTGTGAGGTAGAAAAAAATTTCCCTGACGCCTGCCCTTTTGCCGGACGCATTGGTTTATATAATGACGGAATGCTTGGAAATGAAAGCGATTACGGTACTTACAGGCTGCAGGAAAAAACGAGGAAAGAAGAGTTGGAATTTCAGGAAAAATTATGCCGCCATGTTCCGAATGGCGGCGAGGTCATTTGTGACAATTATTATAATGATTTTGAAAATGCGGTAAAGGACTTAGCAACAATGCATGTCTCTTACTTGAACACGGGGCATGATCAAAAGGTGCTGGAAAAGTGGAAGAAGGTAACATATAAAGGACCGGGGTGCTTTCGGGGCATGGACGGATATACTTATATGGAACGTCATCTGGGATACCGGCTTTTGATCGAGAAAGTTGATTTTGGGCTTCACTCCCGTCAGGGTCATGTGGACGTAAATGTAAGCATGAGAAATGCGGGGTTTGCACCAATCTATACCAATCCCACGGCAAGGCTGACTCTGCGTAACAGGGAAGGGAACAGGTATTATTTTTACAAAATGAACGGTGATCTATGCAGGCTGGAAGGGGGAAATAAGTCAGGGGAGATGGCAGCTCTGCAAGCGGATGTTGCCATTGACAGGCTGGAGGAAGTAACGTATGAAGTCTACTTTTGGCTTATGGATCCTAATACAGGACGGCAGATTCTTTTAGCAAACGAACAGGCGCCGGCAGAATGCGGATATCACATTGGTAATATAAGGCCGGGGAGCCAGGCGGCCATCTAAAAGGGAGAAACGGTATGGAAATAGATTTGTGGTATTGGATATCGGAATATGGAAAGGTGTTCTGCGGTTACTTGTTTCTAATGCTTTTGTGGCCGTTGGTGGTGTTCCATGGGTATTTAAAAGGAAAATCAAAAACCTTTTGTTTTGGTTTCTGTACGGCGGTGACAGTTGTGATTGCCAATACGGCCGTATTAGGACTGGGGCTTTTTCATATATTGGATCAATGGCTGATTCGTCTTGGCTTTTATGGGGTTTTTGCAGGCGCTCTTTTTAAAAATACCGCAGGATACCTTGACCGGAAATATAAAAAGATGATGGAAGCAAAGTTTCCGGATTTTCGCGTTTTGTATGGAAAGTACAGAGTCCTGGTGATCGTGATCTTATTTTTTGGGGTGAGCTATACCTATATAAAAAAAGTGATACATTGCCTGAGCTTTCATTATATAAAAAAATCACTACAGCCTGGTAATTGGCTGAAGATAAAGGTACAGATCAAAGAGTTTATCTGGAATCTTGGACGCAGGGCGGCCAGGTTATTTTGGAAATACGGGCTTCTCTTGGCGGTTATGGTGTTTGGGATGATGTATTTTTCTTATGGGGCATTTAAGGTATGTTCTTACGGAGTTGGAGATCTTTATACCCATCACAAGTGGATCTATGGGCTGATAGAAGGGGAGCTGTTTGTGGAAGGGATCTATCCGGCAGGGATGCATTGCTTCACTTACTGCCTGAATACTTTGTTTGGCATCCGCGTGTACAGTATTCTGCTGTTTTTGCAGGGAATCCATGTGGCTGTGTTTTTCCTTGCGGTTTATCTTTTGCTGAAAAAGATATTCCATTGGTATTATACGCCTGTATTTGTGCTGCTTTTGTTTCAAGTATTGGATCTTAAAAATGTGGATCAGGTAAGGGGGATGTTCCGGCTTCAAATGACAATGCCCCAGGAATTTGGCTTATATACCGTATGCCTTTGCGCACTCTGGCTGGCAAATTATTTAGAGGATGACCCTGTGGCCGGCGGAAATGGGAAAGCGTCCAGGTTTCATTGGAACGGGAATCTATTATTGTTTACGCTGTCTTTGACTGCCGCCCTTGCCACTCACTTTTTTGTGGTGATCATGGCAGTTGTTATCTGTCTGCCATTTGCACTGTTTGGTCTGAAAAAACTATTTTCAGGGAAACATTTTGTATCCCTTGTGGTTTCCGTGCTTTGTGCCTTTCTTATTGCCATTCTTCCCATGGCAGGAGCCATGGCCCAGGGAACGGGGCTTAACCCTTCCCTTAATTGGGCGGTCAAGGCAATGGACGGAGAGGAGATCAGGCAGGCCAGAACGCAAAATGCGGAAAACGCCTCCGGCGGAAAACCCGTCAAATGGGAGGACGAGGGAAACGGGGAAGTAACATTAACGGTCTATGCGGCAAGGGCTTTGACAAAGATATATAAGGAAGGCTACGTGGCATTATACGGGGTAAGGAGGGCAGGCTGTATTCTGCTTGTGATGGCAGCCGTTGCGGTCTTTTGTCTGATAGCCAGATGGAGATCAAAATATATGGGGAAAGTATGCATGTGGTATCCTTCGGTCATGGTATCATCTGTATGCTATGTTGCCCTTTATGCGTTTCCTATGATGGGGCTGCCGGATCTGATACCGGAGGGGCGGTTCCTGGCAGTTGGGCACATGATGGTCCTTGGGGTTTTGGTCATGCCAATTGATATCCTGTTTTCAGGCCTGATGTGTTTTTGCGGGAAACAGATCCTTAGGATTTTGTCTTTAGCCGTGGCAGGCGGAATTTACGGAGGAACGATCCTGTTTGGCTGCTTTAGGGGATATTTGTTTTATGAGCTTTCGCGGTACAATTCGGCGGCGGAGACAACCTGCAGGATCATAGATACATTCCCCCAATATAGCTATACCATCGTATCGCCTACGGATGAGCTATATCCCGTTATTGAAACCGGGTGGCATGAAGAACTGCTTACGTTTGTGGAAAAATCCCAAGAGGAGGAATACACGCTGCCGTCGGAATATGTATTTTTGTTTGTGGAGAAAAAACCAATCCTTTATGCCCAGGCATATTTTTTTGAAGGGCCCTGGTGGATGGGAACGGAAAAATATCTGTCATTATATGCTTCTGGCAGAGCAGTCCAGAGTCCGGAGCTGATATCTTCGCAAATTTCACAGGAGCTGGCCCAAACGGAGATCACAGACCCGTATTTGCGGCAGCTATACCTGCAGCTTGAGACGCGCGCGATTTTAGAATCCAAGGTTTATGATTGGTGCCAGTGGTTTGCCAGAGAAAATCCGTCGGCACTAAACATTTATTACGAAGATGATGTGTTTATCTGCTACTATTTCAGGCAGGATGTGGACGGAACACCATATCATTTAAATAGACGGATCCAGAGTGAAAATGGCAGCCAGTGATATAACCCCATGTAGACCTGGCGCAGCAGGGGGCGTTTTGTGGGTTCCTTAAGCCGGGGCTGTAATGCGTCAGCTTCTGTGCACGGAAACCATTCGGTATCCATTTTGATGCGGTCGAAAAGAAGCCTTCCTTTCGAGGTATGGCAGATAAGTAGTGAATTGCCCATTCCGTCATCAAAGGCGGGATTTACCCGCTCTATTCCCCAAAAATCGCCCAGGGTCATATCACTGTTTCTTGATATTTGGCAATGCCGGCATTGATAGCAGGAGGGGCGGATATTGATATTCCGAAAGTATGAGTGCAGGTAGGGATCTTTATAGATGGAATAGGAAAGCTCCTTGTCCTGAAATTGTATTTTTACGGAATGGCCGTTATCCTGGCGGCATTTGTCGCGGAAGAAGAAATTGTGAAGTTTTTGGCCATATCTGTTTTCCAGAAACTGAATATAAGATTGCCAGATTCCCGGTGATGTGACGCCGTAACAGATAAGATCCAGTAAAAGGAGGTTGTCATACTCTTTTTCGAGATAGGAGCGGAGCCCCTCTGATTGGCATGGAGTTCCACAGAATAAAACGGTGTGTCCTTTTTCTAACAGATTCCGTATGCTTTCCCATACGCCGGACAGGGTGCTTTGGACGTATTTGGTTTTCGTGATCTTTGTCAGCTGATCGGGATGGTCGATCCCCATATGTGTTACACTGCCATCCTGGGAAAGGGCTGCGCCAAATACAGCGCCGCCATCTTGAAGGACATGGAGTGCCAGCAAAGGAAAAATCCCGCCGGAGGATCCCAAAAGCCGGATGTCATCTTCTTTTGCATGGGCGCCAAAACAGGCATTGCCGCTATTGGCGGGTGTGTGGTTTAGTACAGGGCATGTCTTTGTGCATAACGCACACTGATTGCAAAGGGATTCATCAATTGTGGGATATAAGAATCCCTCTTTGTCAGGTTTTAATGTAATGGCGTTTTGCGGGCAGGCCGCTTCACAGGCTCCACAACCTGTACACAGGTTTTTCTCGGCTAGATTTTTCATATGGTCTTGTCCGTTTCGCATGATAGATTGTTTTTCCATATTGTATCTGTTAAAAATTTTCATGTCAAGTTCCCGGTGGCAGGGAGTGGTCAAAGGTGGGATGATGCAGATGAAAGACAGGGATATTGGAATCATAACTTTCCATTGCTCTGATAACTATGGGGCAATGCTGCAGGCATACGGATTAAAAAAATATTTGAATGATCTGGGATTAAAAGCGGACATTGTGCGGTATGAACCAATGTTTATGGTTGGGAGGAATTGGTGGGCTCCTTATGCCCCCACGGGAAATTTTTATAAGAGCCTGCGCTATCTATGCTGGGGAATCCGATCACATAGGAAAATGGGAGGTCATTTTTTTAAACGGAAAGCCAATATGGACCGTTTCCGGAAAAAATATCTGGTGGATGCAGGAACAAAAAAGCTTTTATTTGACTGGCAGTTTAGGAAGCTGCCTTATCTGTATTATGTCGTAGGGAGTGATCAGATCTGGAACCCGGATATCACTTTTGGGCTGCGGAAGGTATATTTTGGAGGATTTGAAAGCAAACGTAAAAAAAGAGTGATCGCATATGCCGCAAGCTTAGGCGGATCGTCGCTGCCGCCCCAATATGACAGGCAGTTTTCGGAACTGATGAATGGTGTAGATGTTGTTTCCGTCAGGGAAAAGGAGGCAGCTTTTTATGTAAGAAAGCATAGTGGGAAAAAAGTAGTATCCGTTTTGGATCCGGTTTTTTTACTGGAAAAAGAGCTATGGCAGGATGTGGCAATCCCTCCCGAAAGAGAACATTACATTCTGGTCTATAGTACGGAGGACAATCCGGAACTGTCCGGTTACGTGGATCTGCTTTCCCAAAAGACAGGTTTGCCGGTCATAGAATTAAAAATAAGTCATGAAGACCATGATAAAGGTTATCTGATTGACTACATGGCGGGACCGGAAGAATTTTTGGGTTACATCCATAAAGCGGATTATGTGGTGACAAATTCTTTTCATACTGTAGCATTTAGTATTATCTTTGAAAAAAAGTTTATGGCATTTTTACATAGCAGCCGGGGAGAAAGAATAAGAAATATCCTCACGGTGTGTGGATTGGCAGACCGGATATATGACAAAGGACATATCAGTATGGAAACAAATATTGACTGGGGAAGGGTGAAAAATAAGATCGGAAAAGAAGCAGAAAAGGCGGGGGATTTTTTAAAAGAAAATATTTCAGATGGCAGAGGGATGTAAGGATGAAAAAGGTTTCCGTGATCATACCGATGTACAATTCGCAATCTTTTATAAAAGAGTGTATGCAGTCCGTGGTAAGGCAGTCGTATCCCAATTGGGAAATGATCGTTGTTGATGACGGGTCTTCGGATAAGAGTGTGGAGATATGCAGCAAGTTAAGCCGGGCTGACGGAAGGATACGTATAGTTTGCCAGAAACATCTTGGTGTATCGGCAGCAAGGAACCGGGGGATTGAGGAAGCTGCCGGGGAGTTTCTTTTATTTTTGGACAGCGATGATGAAATGCATCCGTTATTGATAGAAAAGTTTGTATATTTGGCGGAAAAATATCATGCAGAGCTTGTCATGTGCCAATGCAGGAAGGTAAATACCTATGAATTGGAAAGAGGATTGGAAAAAACAGATACCAATGCGGGCAGGTTGAAAGGTAAGGTTGGGAATGGCAGGGAAACGGAAGAATGGTTTCATGTAAGGTACGCAAGACAGATGG
Source organism: uncultured Lachnospiraceae bacterium (assembly GCA_910587295.1). Classification (GTDB taxonomy): domain Bacteria; phylum Bacillota; class Clostridia; order Lachnospirales; family Lachnospiraceae; genus Suilimivivens. The sequence continues at coordinate 17,009 of CAJULP010000015.1, forward strand.
CCGGAATCGGCGGCAAAATGATCCGAAAAAGTGCAGTGGGGGAACTGCGGTTTGATGAAGGCCTGGGAAATGGAGAAGATACACTGTTTCTGTATCATTTGTCAGGCAGTAAAATACGGACGGTCTATCTATATCGTGAATGGTATTACTACAGAATACATCCCGGAAATACGGTAAATTCTTTTCAAACAAAGAATAACATGGGTTACTTTGAGTGCAGCAGGACCATCAGGGATAAGGAATACCGAATGGGGCGTATCAGGTATGCGCTCACTTGGGAAAGAATGTTTGTCATACAGATTGAGAGCAGTTATACGGAGGCAAAAAAGGTAAAAGACCTAAACAAGTGTCAGCGCTTAAGGGAAATTGCAAATAAGGAAACCAGGTTCTTGCTGTTTAAGAAATTGGAAATATTTCATAAATTAATGTTTTGGAGCTGCTTTTATTTTTTTCCGTTGTATGTTCTTTTAAGAAAAATTTTGATAAAGCTGTGGGAGGAGTAAAGCAGTGGAGATGATCGGATATTTGATCGGCATATTGGAGAGGGAGGATAAGAAAAAGTGTTATTGCCTTATTCTTTTGAGCCTTGTCAGCCACGTTGTGGATGTATTTTGCTATTCCATGATTATCTATATCATCAACAGCGTGATCCGCACCAATCAGGCGTTACCCCGGATGACTGCTTTTGCGCTGTTTATGGGTGTGGTTTCCGTATTGAAAATTATATTTGATATGTATCGGTGTAAAATTTCCACGCAGTTTGTATATAGAAGCGCACAGAAGTTATCCATGAAATTATATGAAGTGATCATAAAAGAGAACTTGGGAAGCCACAACCAAAAAAGCGCCTCACAGGCATTGATGATCGTGCAGGGGGATGCGGTAAACTGTGTCAGGATCATCATAGATGGGATTACGATTTGTACGAATTTCCTCACAATGTCAGGATATGGCATTATTTTTATCCATATTTCAAAATGGGCAGGTGTGGTAAGCTGTATCATTTTATTGATATGTGCTTTGACATTTTTTTTCTTCTATCGCGGCAGGATAGAAGCTTATGGGGAGAAATACAGGGCCTTAAGGATAAAAGTAAATGCCCAGATCGCGCTTGCTTATGGCGCCTTTAGGGAGATCAAAATAGATGACAGATCTGCTTATATTTTGGATCGATATCAGGATATCAGCAGTAAATATGCCAAAGTACAAAGTGAATTTGACTATGAAAACAGTGGGATAGGGGTACTGTTACAAAATGCCGTTCTGGCGGTCATGTTTATTGCATTAAGCTTTTTCCTGATGGGCGGAAGCAACCTTCCGGTGGTGCTGGGATTGATGGTGTCCTATATTACGACGTTTATCAGGATGATTCCAATGGTATATGGTATCTTATCCGGAATTAACGATGTCAGCTTTTTGAAGAAATCATATAAATCGATAAGGGAAAACATTGTCCAATATGAAGAAATCAAGAACCGGGAAGAAACCAGGGCAAAAATGAAAAAAAAGGAATTGTCTTTTCGACAGGGACTTGCGATCAGGAACTTAACATTTGGTTACCATGACAGGGTGAAAATATTTGATCAAGCCAGTATTGATATTCCGGCGGGATGTTCTGTGGCGGTGACAGGCATTTCAGGTGCAGGTAAGACAACACTTTTAGATTTGGCTCTTGGCTTATTAAAACCACAATCGGGCAGTATCTTGTATGACGATTACGATATAGTGGCTCAGGCGGATGGCGAAGGATTCTGTGAAGCAAACCTTGGGAAAATGGTAAGTTATATTCCTCAGACCGTATATCTGAACGGCGAAACGATACAGAATAATGTGGCTTTTTTTGAAACAGAGAAGGAAATCAATGTCCAAAAAGTGGAGGAAGCCCTGAAATGCGCACAATTATGGGAGGATATTTCCCAAATGCCGGAAGGGATCCACACGCTGATCGGAGAAAACGGAACGGCGATTTCAGGAGGACAGCGCCAGAGGATTGCCCTGGCAAGGGCATTGTACAAGGATTTTGAACTTTTAGTCATGGATGAAGCCACAGCCGCACTTGATATGGAAACTGAAAAAGCAGTCATAGATTCCATACGCCACTTAAAGGGAGGAAAAACAATTCTAATGGTAACACATCACATGAGCCTGGCAAACGAGTGTGACCTGATTTATAAAATTGAAAATCAAAAAATAATACGAGTGAAGTGATGGGTTTGAGATATGAAGGAAGAAAATTATCAATTGGTCAAACACAGGGTTTCAATCGTAACTCCGGTGTTTAATGGGGAAAGCTATTTGGCGGAATTTCTTGATTCTGTTTTGGCACAATCTTATGAGCAAGTGGAAATGATATTGGTTGATGACGGATCTGCGGATAAAACGGTTTCTGTTGCGGAAGGCTATCGTGAGCAATTTTCGGCAAGGGGGTATGAATACCGTATCATACAGGCCGGGCATCGAAATGCCTCGGCAGCCATCAATCAGGGATTGCGCTATGTTTCCGGCGAGTATCTGATCTGGCCAGATGGTGACGACATATTGGAGAAGGATTCCATAAAAAAAAGGGTGGAATTTTTGCAGGATCACCCCGAGTATCACTGTGTCAGGTCTTTGGCATATTATCGGGATCATACAGGCAGAGTGGAAAAAAGGGATGAAAAAACAGGGGATCTATCGAAAGAAGATCTTTTTTGGGATATCCTGGAATTTAAGACCTATATCTGCTGTGGCTGTTATATGTTACAAACAGGGAAGTTTTTTGAGATTTATCCCAAGCGCCGGATACCGGAATACGAAGTGGGGCAGAATTTCCAGATGCTGCTTCCGTTTCTGTACCGGCATGGCTGCCCTACGATAAGGGAAGAGCTGTACGGAGTCCGGGTCAGGGAAGGGAGCCATTCCAGAAGAAAGTTAACGCAGCGCGAAGAGGAGAAGAAGTACCGTGACTATGAAAGGCTGGTGGATGAGATTGCGGATATCTGTCATATAACGGATCCCAAATTAAGAAAGCGTATAGAGGGTTGGAAGGCCGGAAGAAGGTTTCAGGTCTCATATAAATACGGGAAGTTGAAGCAGGCTGCCTGCGCTGTTTGGGATCTGTGCAAGTGCGGACCCTTAAAGCTTTTTCCGATTATAAGAAATACGGCATGGGCGCCGCTGTTATCTAAAATCATTAAAAACGTGGAATTGCAGCTTTATAGGAAAAGAAAAAGAAGACGGCTTAAAAACAGTGATTTTACTATTTTGGCATCGGACTGTAACGGCACGTTCATGTACTATGATCTGGGCCTTCCTTTTTTGTCGCCAACCATCAACCTGACCATCGGGATGGAGGATTTTGTTAAGATGCTGGAAAACCTTGAATGGTATATGGAACAGGAAGTGGTTCCTCTTAAGGGAGATTTTTCCTGCCCTGCAGGGCTGTTGGGGGATGTTCAAATCAATTTTATCCATTATGAGACTTTTGATCAGGGCGTTTCTAAATGGGAGGAAAGAAAAAAGCGGATTCGCTGGGATAATTTATTTATCGTGGGATCGGAAAAAGAAGGCTGCACTTATGAAGTAGTAAAACGTTTTGACCGGCTGCCATACCGGAATAAGGTCATATTGACACACCGGGAATATCCAGAGTTCCCATCGGCGTATTATATCAAGGGATTTGAGGAAAAGGGAGAGATGGGAACGACAACCAATTTTAAAGACCGGTTTTGGCGGAGACGGTATTTAGACGATTTTGATTATGTCTCTTTTTTGAATCGTTCCCAGAAATAGGGTAAAAGAGTATGATTTCCGTTATGATACCTGTTTATAATACAGAAAAATACATAGGGCGGTGCATAGATTCCGTTCTGGCGTCTACCTGCCAGGATTTTGAAATCATTCTGGTAGATGACGGATCCACTGATTCTAGTCTGGATGTCTGCAGGGGGTATGGCCGTAAGGATGGACGAATCAGGCTGTTTTCCCAAAAGCACAGGGGCGTTTCCCAAGCAAGAAACAAAGGGATTGAATATAGTGAAGGGGAATGGATCGTTTTCGTGGATTCCGACGATATGATCTCAAGTGATTTTCTGGAAATGGTCGGCAGGGAAGAATATCAGGATTGCGATCTGCTGATTTTTGATTTTTCTAAATTGGGAAAAAAGCCGGACAAAAAGGAAAGAAAGAAGGATTTAAAATCCATTGAACACGTGTATTATTACGATAAAATGCATGTAATTCAGATCATTGAAAAGACACTTTGTGCAAAAAAGCTGACAGTGGATGGAAACAGCAGCCTATTGTCTCCATGCGCAAAGGCTTACCGGAAATCGGTGATAAAGGAATATGGGATAAGGTTTCCGCCGGATATTGTGATCGGCGAAGATAAACTGTTTAATATAGCGTTTTACCGGGCAATGAAACAATGCGCCTATATCCGAAAAACGGCTTATTTTGTGGGATGGCGCCGGGATTCTGCTACCCATTGTTTCCACAGGGAATTTATTGGGAATTATTATTGTTTCCAAAGGAGCCTGCAGCGGCTGCTCAGGGAATATGGTATATTTACCCTGCTGGAGGCGGCATACTACGAGAATGTACTTTCAGCTATGACAGAGGTTCTGGTCTTTGGTATTTTTAATCCCGATAGTCCAAGGACTTACCGGCAAAATTGTAAATTATGCCGTAAGGTGCGTGAAAATGAAATTTATAGCGCTGCTGCTAAATATAGCTTAAACACCGGGAATTGCTTAAGGAGGGGGCTATTGTTCTTTTTTAATACAGGGTGCTGGTGCATGGTGGATCTTATATGTAAAGCAAGCTATTTTGTAATACGCCGGATGAGGAAATAAATTGGAAGGGGAAGCTTGGCATTATTATTATGAATGAACTGGTAACAATGATTATCCCTGCTTATCAGGAGGAAAAGAAAATAGGACGCTGCCTGAAAAGTATTGCGGCATCCACATACCGCAATCTGGAGCTGATTGTGGTCAATGACGGTTCTACCGATAGTACGCAAAAGGTGGTGGAACAATTTAAGGAAAAATACAAGCCTGGGGACATAGAACTGGAACTGATCAATGTCACGAACGGTGGCAGCGGACGGGCGCGGAATTGTGGGATGCAAAAAGCCAGAGGAAAATATATCGGCTTTGTGGACGGGGATGATATGATCCATCCACAGATGATCGAAAGGTTGGTTCTCAGTCTGAGAAAGGGGAATGATATGGCTTCCTGCGGGCTTTTATTTTGTAAGGAAAGCGGGAAAGCGGGGCGGTATCATTGTCGTTTGCGAAGACAGGCGGTCAGCTGCCCGGAAAAGGCTTTGAGCTGCGCTATGTGGGGGCAGATTCAAATGAGTCTTGGGCCGGCTTTGTTTCGAAGGGAAAAGATCATAGATAAAAACGGGAAGCTTCTGGTATCCTGCCCGGAGGATACAGTTGCTTTTGAGGATTTTGCCTTTATCTGCAGGTACTTAAACCAATGTAATGGAATCTGGGAAAGACTTCCGTTTTATGGATATCAATATTGCAAGCATGAGAAGAGCTTAACATCGAAAAGGTGGTCCCCACAGGAGTTAAGCCATGCCCTGGAACCGGTGCTGGCAATAGGTGAGGGGATGGGTGATCCTGGTTTTATCAGTCACAAGCTTCAATATGCTTTCCGCTTTTTGGCTTTATGGTATGAGGAAGCGTTTCGTCAGGGAAAATGGGATTCCTTTAAGAAGTGGCCCGGCCGGGAAATCTGTGAGAAGGAGCTGGAAAAATATGCGGATATCTATATGGATTCCCCTGATATGCCCTGGTGCAGGAAACTTGTCATGCGGATTGTCAGGGAATATCCCAAGGCAGGTTGGTATTTGGCGAAGGCTATGGGGCAGTTTGGAATGTTTGAGGAGAATGATTGAATGGGAGAGACTCATGTGAAAGGTATAGGTAAAAAGTGATAGATTGGATAAAAAACAAACCGATTAAAAAAATATGCGCAGTGGTTTTATTGTCGGTCCTTTTGATAGACGTATATCGTACGGTCAGAATCTACTATAAACCCAGAGTGGATTTGGATAAAACTCATCATCCAACCTATATGATCTATTACGGGGAATTGGATGATGATATCATCAGGATGGCAAAGCAATATGATATTGTCATACTGCATCCTGATTCCGGAAACATAACCAGAGAGCAGGTACGCCGGATACAGGCCGGTGGAGCCTATGTTTTCGGGTATCTTTCTGTTGGTGAGGACTTAAGGACTAATGGGATGACTCCGGAACAAATGCGGAAGGACTCAAGATTTACAGGGGATGGAACGGGGCCTAAGATCAGTTCCGGATCGTCGCCAGAAGGCAGCGGGTTTGCCTCCTATTATCTGGATGACAATGATCATAATGGTATGCCGGACTTTAACCCTAATTTTAATTGTGCTTACACCAATATAGGCGATCCGGCCTGGTACGACGTGTTAGATAATATGACAGCGGACGGTGTTGATCAAATAGCCGGGATAAAGGAAATACTTACCAAAGATTACGGCCGGGGCCTGGGATGTGACGGGATATTTCTGGACACCATTGATACCTGTGCGCCAAATAGCTATACCAAGGATGAGGATCCTGCCAAAACAAGGTTTGAATGGACGGCACCGGGAGTCATAAATTTTATGAAGCATTTAAAAGAGGACTATCCTGATAAATATATTGTACAAAACCGGGGATTGTTCTTTTATAATTACCAGCTTCCCCATTTTGAATATTCTCCACGTAAGTATGTAGATTTTTTAATGTTTGAAAGCTATATGCTGGACTCGAACCCGGAAGGATTGTATAATGAATATTTTTTTGCCGATAATAAAAATTCTTATGCGCCTAAGATCAGCGCTGAAGCAGACCGGCCGGATGGGTTTCGGGTATTGTCACTGGATTATGCGGAAGGGCCGGAAGAGTACAATCTAAGAGATACTTTAACGGGTGGATCGGATACCGGGCTTGCTATTCTTTTGGAAGCTGTTGACCAGGCACAAAATAAGGCCGGGTTTTCTCATTATATAACGGACGGGGGATTGCTGCTGGTCAACGATTTCGTGATCGCCCATGAAGAAAAAGCGGACACAGCACCGCCTGTTTGGAGCAGTGTCCATAATTATGCCGTGACAGAACCGATTCCACGCATTGGAATCGGGCAGGTGGAGTCCGCCCAAGGCGGGGTGATTGTGCGCTGGGATGTTGCCATGGATAAGAGCGGCGTGGTCTATACCCTTTATTATCAGAAGGAACCGTTCGATTTTTTGAAAGATCCTGATCTGAAAAAGGCAGAGAAAACAGAGCTGGTTCCGGAAATGGGTGAGGGCTATGGTTATGGGGGCATCCCGGATGCCTATCCCTATCAGGCTGTGGTGAAAGGGCTGGAAAGCGGGGAGACGTATTATTTTGTGATTCGGGCAAGGGATTGTTCGGATAATGGAAACGAAGAAAAAAATACCGTAGTGGTTAAAGGGGAAAGTGCGCCGTGAAAAAAATATTATTTGTGGTCAATACCATGGGCCGGGCGGGGGCAGAGATGGCATTGATCGAACTGCTTTATCGGTTAGGCGGTGATGGCTATGAGCTTTATCTTTATGTTGTGATGGGGCAGGGTGAACTGATTGGCCGCATACCGTCTTATGTCAGGCTGTTAAATACCGATTTTGATAAGGAGTCTGTTTTAAATGATGTGGGCAGACGCCGGATGGCATGGAAAGTATGCAGGGCTTTTTTTCGTAATGGCAGGCTTTTGGCGAAAGCAGGCTTCCTGATAAAAAATTTGATAACGATGATAAAAAACAGAAAGATCCAAATAGATAAATTATTATGGCGGGTCATGTCCGAGGGGGCTTGCCGCTTTGCCCAATCCTTTGACCTTGCGGTGGCATGGCTAGAGGGGGCGTCGGCTTATTATGTTTCCGAGCATGTAAAAGCCCGCAAAAAGGCGGCGTTTATACATATTGATTATGAAAACGCAGGCTACACAAGAGAACTGGATCAGGGGTGCTTTGCCGGGATTGACAGGATTTTTACGGTATCCGATGAAGTGAAGAAACATTTTCTTGCCGTTTACCCGGAATATGAAAACAAGACGAAAGTATTTCATAATATGATCGACAGGGAGAAGATTTTACGCCTTGGGGAGGAATCCGGCGGATTTTCGGATGATTATGAGGGAGTCCGTCTGCTCACGGTAGGGCGTTTGATCCGGCAGAAAGCCTATGATGTGGCAATAGAGGCCATGAAGATTTTAAAGGACGAAGGGAGGAAGGTTAGATGGTATGTGCTGGGGGAAGGAGATCAGAGAAAAAGCTTGGAAAAAAAGATTGCATTGCTGGGGCTTTCGGAAGATTTCCGGCTATTAGGCGAGACAGATAATCCCTATCCCTATTACCGACAGGCGGATCTGTATGTGCATGCTACCAGGTATGAAGGAAAAAGTATTGCAATCCAGGAAGCCCAGATATTAGGATGTGCGGTGATCGCTTCTGACTGCAATGGGAACAGGGAGCAGATCACCGATGGGGTTGACGGAATTTTATGTGAACTGTCTCCTAAAGCCGTGGCGGAAAGTATTGCAATGCTATGCAGAGACGAGGAAAAAAGGAAGCGCTATGGAACAATGGCGCAGGCAAAAACAGTGACGGGAAAACAGGAGCTGCAGTTGATCAGGGAACTGATAGAAGATTGACGATCAGAGAAGCTTTTTCATGCAGATCCAGTAATTCCGGTCACTGGCATATTTAGCTTCTTTTATCTTTTCCTTAATATCCCGCAAATCCCCTTTCCAGTCTGACCGGACGCGTCCAAGCTGCAGGCAGCGCATGATCTCTTTTCTTTGATCTTCCCCAATGCCCAGAGAACATGCGGCATTGAAATAGGCATCTGCCCGTTTGTCATAAGCAGGATGGATAAAGGTCCGGCTTTCAAAATGATAAGAAAGCTCAAACAGCCGATGCCCTTTTTCATCCGGTAAGTAACTGGAATCCTCGGAAGTATCCTCAACATGCAGATAATACAGACTGGCGGTGATTCGGTTGTCTTTTTTTCGTATGATCCGGCCAAGGCGCTGGGTCCTTTGGCGTTTGGTGGCGGTGCCGGATAAAATAATACCCACGCTGGCATCAGGAACATCAATCCCTTCATCAATGGCTTTGCAGGTAATCAAGATCCTGACGGTTCCTGCCCGGAAACGCTCCAGAACGTTTTTGTTTGCCAGCTCTCCCATTTTAGAATGATACCGCCCAATCCGTTCCGGTTCCCATTCCTGTAACAGTTGATACAATTCTTCCGCCTGTCCGATCCGTTCACTGAAAATAATGATCTTTTCCTTCTGATCCAGCTTTTGTATCAGGTCGAATGCACAATAAATTCTTGCGGATGCCAGGGCCACCAGACTTTTTCTTTTGTAGGAAAGCGACATATAAGTAGAGGCAGTTTTGGCAATCTGTAAGTTTGGACCGCCTGAGAGACTGCGCAGCGCTTCGAAGAGGTCCGCCTGCATTAAGTTTTTCAGGGAAGGGCAGGCTTGCAGCAGCTTACGGTATAAAAAGTTCATCTGCTCGGAAAGATCTTGATATTCCTCATGTTCTTCCGCCTGGAGAGAGAGGGCAATATGATAAATATCGTAAGGGCTTATCGTGCGCTGGAAGGAAGCTTCCGTTATGCCGTATGTATAGACTTTCTTACCAAGGACAGACTTTAAATATTGCCCGGACTGGCCGCCGGGCAAAGTAGCGGAAAGCCCCAGGGAGAAAAACTGTTTTTCATATCCTTTCATATGAGGCAGAAATTCAAAGATCAATTGATTTTGGCCGCTGGCATAGTGGTGGCATTCGTCTGCGATCAGCAAAACGGAATCCCCCTGTTTTAGCTCTTCCAGAATCTGTCTGGCAAGTTTATAACGGGCGGAGTTAATCACGTAGATCATGTAGCGGCACTCAGTCGGAGATTTATGTCCGCCGCCCCAAAGACCGATTTCCGGATGTGCATGGTATTCCAGCAGGGCCTGCTTCCATTGGTGCATTAAAGCACTGGAAGGAACCACGATCTTTACATGAAGTTTCCGGTCTGAGTTCTGTTCCAGATAGTGGGCAGCGGTGAGTGCAAAATATGTTTTTCCGGAGCCGGTCACTGCCTGGACGATACCGCGTCCATTGTTTGCAAGCCAGCGTTTTAGACACAATTCCTGCCATTCGTATAGTTCTTTTTTCATAAATATGATTTTAACATAGATTGCCATAAATGGGAATAAGATGTTGAAATGCCTCATCATTTCGTATATACTTTTTTATAGATTTTAATAATGATACTGGAAGTATCAATTTCAATGAAAGAATGAGGATAACAAATCAATGAATTATGAAGAATTGTATCAGGATCTGCAGCCGGATCAGAAAACGTTAAAGGATTCCCTTGCATCCTTGCAAAAATTGTTTAAGGTAGTCAGCCGTGAAGTGGAAAGCGGTGATTTAAAAAGCCTTGCCAAGGATTTAAGTTCTATGGCGGAGGCTGCCAAGACACTTACCGCTTCACTGGATAAGCTGCAGGAGACAGTGGGAAGTTTTGATTCCAAAGCATATTTTGAAGGCGGGGATTTTGCGAAGCAGATGTTGGAAGCCTGTGAGGAAAAGGGTGTGGATGTGCGCGGGGAATTTCCGGTCTATGAGATGTTCCCATACCGCGTAAGGCTGGATGCGGAAAACCAGGATCTATATATGGACAGGAAAAAGGTGCAGTGCATGCGTCCTGCAAGTTTCGTGGAAACGGTAAGAAAAGGGCAGGAAAAGCTGAATAAAGCCGGTTTTAACGCAGCTTCTTTCTCCAGTGAACTTTCGGACGCCTATGACCTTGCATTGCTGAAAAAGAAACGAAATGCGGGAACGGATATTTATTTGAGCGATTTGTATAAGCTTCTTGCACCAATGAGCCGGTTTCGGAAGGATTATGACCAGCAGAGCTATGCGTTTGACCTGGCTAAGCTTTATAATTCTGAGGCGGAAGAGACGAAGAGCGGAAGGAGATTCCAGTTCGGTTCCAGCAGGGACGGAAAAAAAGGCATCCGTATTTTGGACAAGAACGGTCAAGAGTGGTTTCTTTCCACAATCTGCTTTTTTGATTGAGAAGGAGGGGTATAATGCCTGAATTATACGAGACATCTGCAATGCAAGAGGGGATGATATGCGGAATTTCGTTCCTTACGGATTTTTGGAAGGAAAAGTACCTTCAGGAATATATCAAGGACGGCGGCAGCAAAATAAAATTTGTTACGGGGCGCAGCGGCAGTGGGAAAACACACTTTTTGCGGGTGATGACATCCATAGCGGGAAAAGAAAATTATATGACGGTGGGCTTTTCGGCGAAAGATGTCTGGATGCATGACTTTAAAGAAATTTATGTAGAGATTTTTCAGCAGTGTGATATTATGAAATGCTTAAAGGCAGTAAGCGTTTATCTGATCAGGGAAATGGGATATGATGCCGGGGATATTCCTGAGGGGATGAAGTTTATTGATTATCTTTCCCAAAACGGAATGGGTGATGCGCTTACAAAGAGGGAAATCCGTACCCAACTGCGGCAGTTCTTTTTGGATAATCCAATGATGGATAACAATTTTGCCCTTGCCTGCAGTATGCTTACGGGAAGCATTTTAGGTTATCCTGTTTTGGAGGAGCAAAACCAGGAGCTTTTACTTGCCTGGTTAGAAGGTGACCGTTCCATCAAACTTTCCCAGCTGCGGGCCCTTGATTTTTATCCAAGCCGCATTACCAGGTACAATGCAAGGCATATGCTCCGGTCTTTGGCAGAACTTATACGGATGGGCGGGTATGCGGGTCTCTTTATCACGATTGATGATCTGGAGGCGCTGGTCAGCCGTTCCAGTTTGGAGGCAGTTCATTATACGAAGATGAAACGGGAGGATACCTATGAGAGTATCCGTCAGCTGATTGACGATATTGACAGCATGAAAAATATCATGTTTGTGTATGCTTTTGACAGAGAAATGATTGACAATGAAAATGCGGGGTTAAAGTCCTATCAGGCATTGTGGATGAGGATCCAGAATGAGATCGTGGGAGAGAGGTTCAACCGGTTTACCGACGTGGTGGATTTAGACCGGCTTGCGGCACAGGAGTATTCGCCGGAAGTGATCATTTCCATTTCGGAAAGTTTTGCCAATGTCCAGCAGAACAGAGTGATTTCTCCGCTTGACATGGATGGAGCAAAAGAGATTGCCGCACAGGCAAAGACCGGTGCGCTGGGAATCCCCAGATTGATTCAGATTGCGATGCAGGAGGTAGGGGCTGATGTATGATAAGCAAGCCAGGCATATAATCGAAGCGCTTCGTTCGGGGATCCCCTCCCGGGCGGTAGGGCAGTATTTTTCGGAAGCGCGTCCTAAGATCATGAGAGAGATATCGGATCGGCTGGATATGGTGTGTGATCAGGGAAAATCAAACGGGATGGTATTTTGCGGGAAATATGGGGAAGGAAAGACCCATCTTCTTAATACGGTGTTTAACATTGCCCATTCCAACAACATGGTGGTTTCCTATCTTTCTCTGAGCAAGGAAACCCCAATGGACAAGCTTTATCTGGTCTATCAGAAGATCGTTCAAAATACCTATCTGCCAAGAAGGCAGCAGCCGGGGTTTATGCATGAGCTGGAAAAAATATCCGCCAACAGTCCGGTGGCTAATGAAATGCTGCTTTATGCCGCAAAACAGTTGGAAACGGATAAGCTGTATTATTTGTTTCGTTCGTATTTGAATACAGAGGATGCGGACGAAAAGTTTCTGCTCCAGGCGGATTTAGAGGGGGATTTTATTGCTAATGCTCCGCTGAAAAAGATATATCGGCGCATTTTCAGCCAGCCGGTGAAGTATAATGTAAATTTCACGAAGACGAAGCACTGCCGGGATTATTTTGCGTTTATGAGCCACTTATTTTTACAGATGGGTTATCATGGCTGGGTCATCCTGGTTGATGAGGCGGAACTGACCGGGCGTCTTGGAAAAAAAGCCCGGCTGAACGCATACCGAAATATGGCGGATTTCCTTTTTCCTGAAAAATGTCCGGAATCTACGTTTAGTATCTTTGCCCTCAGCGCATCTTATATAGAGGATGTGATTGAAGCAAAGCATGAGTATGAAAATCTTGCGGTAATCTATCCGGATGAACAAGAGCCTGCCAAATCTGTTTTGGATCTGCTTTCCAAAGCACCCCAATTACTGCCCCTTACGAAAGAGGAGATCAATGAGGTCTTGCGTAAAATACAGGATTTCCATGGGAAAGCGTATGAGTGGACACCGAATCTTTCCGTGGAATCCCTGTCGGAGGCGACGCAGTTTGGAGGATTTTTGCTTCGCACCAAGATCCGGGCGGCAATTGAGTTTTTGGATCAGCTTTACCAGTACGGAAAGGTGGGGAAAACAACCATTAATGAGCTTGGGGAGGAGACCTTTACGGAGGATGTTCCTTCCATCGAAGATTTGGAGTAGAATATGGCAAAAAGAATGTTGGATTGTACGGCATCGGATTTAAGGAAATTTACCAAAGAGGATTATTTAAGTTCCATCGCAGGCAGCGAAGGCAGGGTGATCGCCTGTGAGTGTATCGGCATCACCATGCCAATGCTGATGGACGTGACCAATGCGGAGTTTGCATCAGCTTTTGGAGCGGATATTTTACTGCTGAATATGTTTGATGTGGAAAAACCGGTGGTAAACGGTTTGCCGGGAAGCGTTCCGGAGGAAACGGTAAGGGAGTTAAAGCGGCTTACCGGCAGGATGATCGGGATCAATTTAGAGCCGGTGGAATCCTCTTATGCGGCAGAAAATGCGGGTACTTTGTGGGAAATGTCCGCAGGAAGGCTGGCCACGGTGGAAAATGCGCTAAAAGCGTCGGAAATGGGCGTGGATATGGTGCTGCTTACCGGAAATCCGGGAAACGGGGTGAGCAACCAGGCGATCACGGATTCCCTGAAAGCCATTTCCGCAAGGCTTAATGATAAAGTGATTCTTGCGGCAGGAAAGATGCATGCTTCCGGGGTGGCCGGGGAAGGCGGCGAAAATATCATTACGAAAAAGGATATCAAAGAGTTTATAGATGCCGGAGCGGATATCATTCTGCTTCCTGCCCCGGGAACGGTGCCGGGGATCACTATGGAGTATGTACGGGAGCTGATCGCATATGCCCATGGCAAAGGCGCGTTGACGATCACGGCCATCGGAACTTCTCAAGAAGGTGCGGATGTGGACACCATCCGGCGGATTGCTCTTATGTGTAAGATGGCGGGCACGGATATCCATCATATCGGAGACACCGGATTTCCGGGAATGGCGCTGCCGGAAAATATTATGGCGTATTCCGTGGCGGTAAGAGGGATACGGCATACCTACCACCGGATGGCGGTTTCTGTTAACAGATAGGGCACACTGGGGTGTGGCGGATAAAAGAATATGGAGGATCATATGTATACAGCAAGTGAGACGAGATATGATAAGATGATCTATAGAAGATGTGGGAAAAGCGGGTTGAAGCTTCCGGCCGTTTCTCTTGGCATGTGGCATAATTTTGGTTCCGTGAATGACATGGAAAATATGAAGAAGATCCTGTTTACGGCTTTTGATAACGGGATCACGCATTTTGACCTTGCCAATAATTATGGGCCTGTGTACGGCAGTGCGGAAGAAAATATGGGGCGGATCTTAAAATCGGACCTGATGCCTTACAGGAAGGAAATGGTCATCTCCAGCAAGGCAGGGTATGATATGTGGAAGGGCCCTTACGGGGATGGCGGTTCCAAAAAATACCTGATCTCCAGTCTGGATGAGAGTTTAAAGAAGCTGGGGCTTGACTATGTTGATATCTTTTACCATCACCGGCCGGATCCGGATACGCCAATCGAGGAGACCATGCAGGCATTGGATCAGATCGTAAAATCCGGAAAAGCACTTTATGTGGGGATTTCCAACTATAAACGGGAGCAGGCCAAAGAAGCATATCGTATTTTGAAAGAGCAGAAAACGCCCTTTATCATCCATCAGCCCCGCTATTCCATGCTGGACCGCTGGATAGAAACAGACGGCCTAAAGGACTTTTTGTATGACAACGGGATAGGGTGTATTGTGTTCAGCCCTTTGGCGCAGGGAATCCTTACAGGAAAGTATTTAAACGGAATTCCGTCAGACTCCCGGATAGGCAGCGGAAAGAGTCCATATCTCCGGAAAGAAAGTATCACGGAAGAAAAACTGCAAAAGGTGCAGGCTTTAAATGACATTGCGGCGCAAAGAGGGCAGTCGCTGACACAGATGGCACTGGCATGGGTTTTAAGGGATGATAAGGTAACCTCTGTGCTGATCGGCGCCAGCAAGCCGGAACAGATATTAGAAAATATCAAGGCACTGGATAACACCAGTTTTTCTAAGGAAGAATGCGACAGGATTGATAAGATCACGGAGTTCGTTTAGAAAACGGGAAACGGAAGAGAGTGAGGCAGGACACATGAAATGGCTGAAATTCAGGATAAAAACGATCACGGAGGCGGAGGATATCATTATCAGCACGCTGTACGATATCGGGCTTGAAGGGGCGCAAATTGAGGATAAGGTGCCCCTAAGTGCATGGGAAAAGGAGCAGATGTTTGTGGATATCCTGCCGGAAGGCCCGGAGGATGACGGCATTGCCTACCTGAACTTCTTTGTGGAAGAGGATGGGGAGGTCAGCGCAGCGGAGCTGCTTTGCCGCATCCATGAGGAGCTGGACGGTCTCAGGGAATTTATGGACATCGGGGAAGGAACGGTAGAGATTGCAGAGACGGAAGATGTAGACTGGATCAACAACTGGAAACAGTATTTCCATCAGTTTACCATTGACGATGTGCTGGTCATTCCTTCTTGGGAAGAGGTGGAGCAGTGCGATCAGGATAAGATCATTTTGCATATTGACCCGGGGACTGCTTTTGGAACCGGGATGCATGACACCACCCAGCTTTGCATCCGGCAGCTGCGCAAATACATTACGCCGGAAACGGTGCTTTTGGATGTGGGAACCGGAAGCGGGATCCTTGCAATCCTTTCCCTTATGTTTGGCGCAAAGAAGGCGGTTGGAACGGACTTAGATCCCTGTTCCAGGGAAGCGGTCCGGGAAAACATGGAAGCAAACGGGATTGCTCTTGCGGATTTTCAGATGATGATCGGGAATATCATTACGGAAAAAGAGGTCCAGGACAGGGTAGGTTACGGGTGTTATGATATTGTTGTGGCTAATATTTTGGCGGAAGTGCTGGTGTCTTTGACGCCGGTCATTGTAAGCCAGTTAAAGAAAGGCGGTATCTACATCACTTCCGGGATTATAGATGATAAGGAAGACACGGTCAGAGAAGCCGTGGAAGCGGCGGGGCTGGAAATCTTAGAGGTGACCTATCAGGGAGAATGGGTAAGCGTGACTGCGCAGAAAAATTAAGCGCTTTGGAGACGGACATGTATCAGTTTTTTGTGGAGCCTTCCCAGATTAAAGGGGATCGGGCAGTGGTCATAGGGAAGGACGTTAATCATATTAAAAATGTGCTGCGGATGAAGCCGGGAGATAAGATTATTCTGAAAAACGGGTGCGATAACAGGCGTTACATTTGCCAGGTCGCGGCGATGGACGAAAGCGGGATAGGCTGTAATGTCTGCAGCGTGGAAGAGGGCAGCGGAGAACTGCCCTCTAAAATATATCTTTTTCAGGGATTGCCGAAATCGGATAAGATGGAGCTGATCATCCAAAAAGCCGTAGAGCTGGGCGTGTATGAGATCATCCCTGTGATGTGCAGGCGGTCGGTGGTGAGGCTGGACGAAAAGAAAGAAAAGGTCAGACTGGCTAGATGGCAGGGGATTGCGGAAGCCGCAGCAAAGCAGAGTAAACGGGAAACGATTCCTCAGGTAATAAACGTAATGAGCTTCCAGGATGCCATTTTCTACAGCCGATGCGCCAAAGTCAGGATGATCCCGTATGAATTATGGGAAGGGATGGAACAGACCCGAAAAATCATGGGCGGCTTACAGCCGGCGGAGGACGTGGCGGTCTTTATTGGACCGGAAGGCGGTTTTAGTGAAGAAGAGATTCAAATGGCAATGGAGGACGGGGTTTTGCCTATCACATTGGGAAAGCGGATCTTAAGGACAGAAACCGCCGGCATGACAGTTCTTTCCCTTATAATGTACCATTTGGAGAGCGGTTGACATAGTATAAAATAGAATAGAAGAATAAGCAAAGATACTTTGTTCAGAAAGGCCAGTGATCGTATGGAGGTATATTTAGATAATTCGGCAACTACCCGGTGTTTTGACCAGGTGGCGGAACTGACGTCCCATATTATGTGTGAAGACTACGGTAATCCCTCAAGTCTCCATCGCAAGGGTGTCCAGGCAGAAAAATACACTCGTTATGCAAAAGAGGTTGTTGCCGATAATTTGAAAGTAAATGAAAAAGAAATATTATTTACATCAGGAGGAACCGAATCAGACAATCTGGCATTGATCGGATGCGCCCGGGCAAACTGCCGCAGTGGACGGCATTTGATCACTACCCGGATTGAGCATCCTGCCATTTTGCAGGCTATGAAATACTTGGAAGAAGAAGGGTTTCGAGTAACCTATCTTCCGGTAAATGAAAAAGGCTGTATCCGGCTGGAGGATCTGGAAAGGGCAATTACGGGGGAGACTATACTGGTCTCCATTATGCATACCAGCAATGAAGTAGGGAGTATGCAGCCTATCGCACAGGCAGGGGCGCTTATCAAGAAGATGAGTCCAAGGATTTTATTCCATGTGGATGCGGTGCAGGGTTACGGAAAATTCAGGATTTATCCGAAAAGAATGAATATAGACCTTCTTTCCGCCAGTGGTCATAAGATACACGGCCCCAAAGGGGTAGGTTTTCTTTATGTAGATGAAAAAGTGAAGATCAGGCCCATATCTTATGGCGGCGGCCAGCAAGGCGGTATGCGGTCGGGAACGGAAAATGTGCCCGGTGTGGCAGGGCTTGCCAAGGCAGTAGAGCTGGTCTACCAAAACCTGGATCAGGATGTGGAAAGGATGTACCGGATTAAGAAAGCATTTGTGGACGGGGTCAGGAAAATTGACCATGTGGTGGTAAACGGCCACTGTGATGAGTCAGGCGCTCCTCATGTAGTCAGCGTTTCATTCCAGGGAGTGCGCAGCGAAGTGATTCTTCACGCACTGGAGGATAAGGGCATTTACGTTTCTGCCGGAAGTGCATGTTCTGCCCGTAAGCCACAGCCTTCCGCCACATTGCAGGCAATGGGGATTAATAAGGAGCTGCTGGGATCGACCATCCGCTTCAGTTTTTCAGTTTTTACGACCATGGATGAAATTAACTATACTTTACAGACAATGTATGATATAATTCCAATGCTTAGAAGGTATACAAGAAAGTAAAAAAGTGCCGCCCTCTGGCGGCGCTTTTTTGAAGAGGAAAAAATATGTTTACTGCGTTTTTGATCAAGTACGCCGAGATTGGCGTAAAAGGGAAAAATAAATACCTGTTTGAAGAGGCGCTGGCACAGCAGGTAAAGTATGCGTTAAAGCGGTGTGAAGGGGAATTTAAAGTGACAAGGACGGAGGGGCGGATCTATGTACATGCCCTGTCTGATTTTGATTATGAAGAAACAGTGGATAATTTAAAGACCGTGTTTGGAATATCGGGGATCTGCCCGGTGATCCATGTGGCGGATGAGGGGTTTGAAAAGCTTTCAAAAGTGGTGGTTTCTTATATGGATGAGACCTATCCGGATAAGAATATGACATTTAAGGTACAGACCAGAAGGGCGAGGAAAAACTATCCCATGGATTCCATGGAGATCAATATGGCTCTTGGGGAAGCTATCCTGAATGCGTTCCCGGAGATAAGGGTGGACGTGCATAAGCCGGATGTGATGCTCCATGTGGAAATCAGGGAAAAAATTTATATCTATTCCATGGAGATCCCCGGGCCCGGCGGTATGCCTGTAGGGAGCAACGGAAAAGCAATGCTCCTCTTATCGGGGGGGATCGATTCTCCGGTGGCCGGGTACATGATCGCCAAAAGAGGGGTTAAGATCGATGCGGTTTATTTCCATGCGCCGCCTTATACCAGTGACCGGGCAAAGCAAAAGGTGATTGATTTAGCGAAGCAGGTTTCCCGTTATGCAGGGCCGGTTTATCTGCATATCATTAATTTTACGGATATCCAGCTTTATATTTACGAAAAGTGCCCTCACGAAGAACTGACCATTATCATGCGGCGTTATATGATGAAGATTGCGGAGATGATAGCAAAAGAAACAGGCTGTCTTGGGCTTATCACCGGTGAGAGCATCGGACAGGTAGCATCCCAGACGGTGCAGTCTTTAGCGGTGACCAATGAAGTATGTACCCTTCCGGTGTTCCGGCCGTTGATAGGGTTTGATAAGATGGAGATTGTGGCGGTATCGGAAAAGATTGGCGCTTATGAAACCTCGATTCTGCCTTATGAGGACTGCTGCACGATTTTTGTGGCGAAGCATCCGGTCACTAAGCCGAACTTAAATGTGGTCAAGCGTCATGAGAAAAATCTGGAAGAGAAGATTGATGAATTGGTAAAACAGGCAATTGATTCCGATGAAGTGGTGGTTGCAAAGTGGAAAGAGGATAGGAAATAGGATAAACACAAAAGAGCTGACCTTTTGGCCAGCCCTATGATGTAACCTGCTTTACGGGCAGCCGCTAGATTAGATAAGGTTTTAAAGTATCCAGCACTTCATCAATATTTTCTTCTACATGAATATTTAAGTCAATAGGCTTGGATAAGTCAAGACTGAAAATGCCCATAATGGATTTAGCGTCGATGACGTACCTTCCGGATACTAAGTCAAAATCATAATCGAACTTTGTAATATCATTTACAAAAGATTTTACCTTGTCAATTGAATTTAATGAAATTTGAACTGTTTTCATTGTAATTACCTCCTTCAAGATTGTTCATTTTCTTTGCTATTATAGTAAATGGTAAAATCTGAAAAGTCAATGATGAAACAACACAAAAAATAATGGTGGATCATATGAAAAGTGTAGCACTTCATAATCTTGGATGTAAAGTAAATGGATATGAGATGGACTTTATGCAACAAACATTGGAGGAACAGGGATATAGAATTGTTCCTTTTGATGCAAAAGCTGACATTTATGTTATCAATACCTGTACGGTGACCAATGTTGCGGATAAAAAAAGCAGGCAGATGATCCATCGCGCAAGAAAGCAGAATCCTGACGCAATTGTGGTGGCTGTGGGCTGCTATGTGCAGGTCGGAGATGAAGAAATATTAAAGGACAAGGGGATTGATCTGGCAATCGGGAATAATAAAAAAAAGGATCTCGCAGCCATTTTGGGAGAGTTTATAAGGTGCAGAGAGCAGGGAAACACATTTTGTGACAAGACCCTTTCGGGGGAGACTATCATTGACATCGGGCATACCGGGGAGTTTGAATCCATGCAGCTAAAAGGCACCGGGAAACATACCAGAGCGTTTATCAAGGTGCAGGATGGCTGTGACCAGTTCTGTTCCTATTGTATCATCCCCTACGCAAGGGGGCGGATCAGGAGCCGGCAGGCAGAGGAAGTGGTGGAAGAAGTAAAGGCGCTTTCTAAGAACGGATACAGGGAGATTGTACTTACCGGAATCCACTTAAGCTCTTACGGGATGGAATCAGCAAGCGGGGAGGATTTTTCCCAAAGCAAACTGCTTTCTCTGATACAGGAGGCGGCAAAGGTGCCGGGAATCGAGAGGATCCGTTTAGGCTCTTTGGAGCCGCGGATCATAACTTCAGATTTTGCAAAAGGGCTGGCAGGCTGTAAAAAGCTGTGCCCCCACTTTCATCTTTCCCTGCAAAGCGGAAGTGACAGTGTTTTAAAAAGGATGAATAGAAAGTATACATCAGAGGAATACTATGAAAAGGTATGTGTCCTGCGGGAATATTTTAAAGATCCCGCCATTACCACCGACGTGATCGTGGGATTTCCGGGGGAAAGCCCGCAGGAATTTGAAGAGACGGTAAAGTTCCTTGAAAAGACAGAATTTTACGAGATGCATATTTTTAAATATTCTATGCGGAAGGGAACCCTGGCAGCCGCAATGGAAGGGCAGGTGGAAGAATCCGTTAAGGGAGAGCGCAGCGCCGTACTCATGGAACTGGAAGCGGAAATGTCAAAGCGTTACAGGGAAAGGTTTTTACATAAAGAAGTGGAAGTTCTGTTTGAGGAAGATAAAGTCATTGACGGAAAAATTTATCAGGTCGGCCATACAAGGGAATATATCCGTGTGGCATGCGAAAGCGGCCAAAGGCTTTCGGGGAAGATCATGCCTATTACACCTTCCCGGTTTCTTCAGGATGACTTGTTACAATGAATTAAGAGTCTAGGTCAAAAAACTCATTGAATTTTCTGACAAATTGGAGTATGATAAAGGTTAACGAATGCTTTGGGCGAGGTGTAATTTATGCAGGATTTGGGGAATACACGATTTTTTAAGGTGGAAACGGATAAGACGACAGTAAAGGAAATCCTGGCGCAGGTGTATGCCGCACTGACAGAGAAGGGGTATAATCCAGTCAACCAGATCGTGGGATACATCATGTCAGGCGACCCCACGTATATTACCAGTTACAAAAATGCAAGAAGTCTGATCATGAAGGTGGAGCGGGATGAACTGGTGGAAGAGATGCTGACAGAGTATATCAAATGCAGTCTTAAGTAAGGGTGAGATACGATATGCGGATTATGGGATTGGATTTTGGTTCAAAAACGGTAGGCGTGGCGATCAGTGACCCGCTGTTTATCACGGCTCAGGGAATTGAGATCATTAGGAGAAAAGACGAAAATAAGCTGCGCCAAACCCTTGCGAGGATTGAAGAGCTGATACAGGAATACGAAGTGGAAGAAATTGTCCTTGGGCTGCCGAAAAACATGAATGATACGGCAGGGCCGAGAGCAGTGATTACGATGGAATTTAAAGAAAAGCTGGAACGGCGCACCGGTCTTATGGTACATACCTGGGATGAGAGGCTTACCACGGTTGCTGCGGACAAGGCAATGATGGAAGCGGGGATACGGCGTGAAAACCGTAAAGAATATGTGGACAAGATAGCGGCGGTTTTCATTTTACAGGGATTTTTGGATTACAGGAAAAGAAAGCAGGAAGAATAATTTGGAAAAAGTGAAATTTATGCTTGATGAAAAGGAGAGCGTGGAATTTTTTGTGCTGGAACAAACAAAGCTTTCAGGGAATCAATACCTTCTGGTGAGCGATGTGGAAGAAGGTGACGGGAACGCTTTGATTTTAAAAGAAATAGCAACAGGAGAAGAAAAAAAAGAAAATGTCTATGAGGTGGTAGAGGACGATATGGAGCTGGGCGCGGTAGCTGCCGTATTTGAGAGCCTGCTGGAAGACATAGAGTTTTCGTAGTATGGAGGGAAATTGATTGAAAAAAACTGAACAGAAAAATGCCGTGGGGCTGAAGATCATCCCCCTTGGGGGACTTGAGCAGATCGGCATGAACATTACTGCTTTCGAGTATGAAGACAGTATTATTGTCGTGGATTGCGGATTGTCTTTTCCAGAGGACGACATGCTGGGGATCGATCTGGTCATTCCGGACGTGACTTACCTGAAAAATAACATTGATAAGGTAAAGGGGCTTGTGATCACTCACGGACATGAGGATCATATCGGGGCGCTGCCTTATGTGCTCCGTGAAATTAATATTCCCATTTATGCGACGAAGCTGACCATGGGGATTATTGAGAACAAGCTGAAAGAACACAACTTAACAGGGAACACGAAACGAAAAGTGGTAAAATTTGGCCAGTCTATTAATTTGGGCCAGTTTCGGATTGAATTTATCAAGACAAATCACAGCATTGTGGATGCGGCAGCCCTTGCCATTTATTCCCCGGCGGGAATCATTGTGCATACAGGGGATTTCAAAGTGGATTATACGCCTGTGTTCGGGGATGCCATTGATCTGCAGCGTTTTGCGGAAATTGGGAAAAAGGGAGTTTTGGGGCTTATGTGTGATTCCACCAATGCGGAGCGTCCGGGCTTTACGCCATCAGAGCGTACGGTGGGGAAGACCTTTGACATTCTTTTTCAGGAACATAAAAATACCCGTATTATCATTGCTACCTTTGCCTCTAATGTGGACAGAGTGCAGCAGATCATTAATACGGCCTATAAATTTGGGAGAAAAGTAGTGGTGGAAGGCCGGAGCATGGTTAATGTCATTGAGACGGCTACTAATCTAGGGTATTTAAGCATTCCGGATAATACGTTGATTGATATTGAACAGTTAAAAAATTATCCGGATGAAAAGACAGTCATCATCACCACCGGAAGCCAGGGAGAAAGTATGGCGGCTTTAAGCCGGATGGCAGAAGACAACCACAGGAAGATTTCCATAGGTCCTACTGACACAGTCATTTTTTCTTCCCATCCTATTCCGGGAAATGAAAAGGCAGTGACCAATGTAATCAATGAACTGCTTTTGAAAGGGGCGGACGTAATCTTTCAGGATGTGCATGTTTCCGGACATGCCTGTCAGGAAGAAATCAAGTTGATCTATACATTAGTCCATCCCAGATATGCAATCCCTGTCCATGGGGAATATAAGCATTTGAAAGCCCAGGCGAAAATTGCTCAGGATCTTGGAATCCCCAAGGATCGTATCTTTATCCTTTCATCCGGAGATGTTTTGGAAGTTTCCGAGGAAAAAGCCCAGATTACCGGAAAAGTTCCCGTAGGCGATATCCTTGTGGACGGGCTTGGCGTTGGAGACGTAGGGAATATTGTGCTGCGCGACAGGCAGCATTTGGCGGAAGACGGTATTCTGATCGTGGTGCTGGGGCTGGATGGCGCTACGGACGAGCTGGTAAGCGGGCCAGATATTGTTTCCAGAGGATTTGTCTATGTCAGAGAGTCCGATGAGCTGATGGAAGAAGCCCGGATCCTGGTAAATGAGGCAGTGGAAGGATGCCTGTCAAGGGGAATTGCCGACTGGGGCAAATTAAAGAGTGCGATCAAGGACGCCTTAGGGGAATATGTCTGGAAAAAGACAAAGCGCCGGCCTATGATTCTGCCGATTATTATGGAAGTTTGAGAAAAAGCGATCAATACAGAGGTGAAGTACATTGTTGGAAAAAAAGTTGGAATCAGACACTGTAAAATTTGTCCAGACCATAAAGGAAACGGATATTTATTGGAAGTACCATGTCCAACTGGCGAGGATCAAAACGGATCCGGAACTTTTTCAGAGGGTAAATGAGTACCGCTGGAAAAATTATGAGCTGCATAATACCAGCCAGGTGGATCAGCTGTTTGACAGGATGGAAGCCTTTGAAAAAGAGTATGCGGCATTCAGGGAAAATCCCATGGTGGATGATTTCCTGAATGCGGAGCTTGCTTTTTGCAGGATGATGCAGGAAATCAATGTTTTTATCACAAAGGAACTTGAATTTGAATAAGGAAAAAGATAAGAGGTTATTGGTATGAAAGCAGGACATTTGATCGCTGCAGCGATTGAAATGGTCATTAAAGTCGTAGTGATCGCTGCAGCAATCATATTTATTTTCCGCGGCGCAACAGGGGCCTACGAATTTGGGTATCGGGTGTTTGCGGACGAACCCATGTCGGTCACGGGGGGGCGTACCATAACGGTAGGCATTTCCGAGGCCATGAAAATTAAAGATATTGCCAAGATGCTGGAAGAAAAGGGATTGATCGAGGATGCAAACCTGTTTATCGTGCAGGAGCTTTTATCAGCTCATCACAATGAAATTGTTCCCGGCATTTACGATCTTAGTACATCCATGACGGCGCAGGAAATGATTGCGGTCATGTCTGCTCCTTCCGGTGAAGAGGAAGAGGATGGAGAAGGTGGGGAATCGTGATCACGCAAGAGAGAATCCATACGTTTATCCAGTCTTTTGACACTGGGAATACGGAATTTTTAAACCAAATAGAACAATTTGCATTGAAAACCAATGTACCGGTCATAAGGCCTCAGACACAAAGTTTCTTAAAGCTGCTTTTGGCGGTCAAACAGCCAAAGGAAATTTTGGAGGTAGGAACGGCTATTGGTTTTTCTGCGCTTTTGATGAGTGAATACGGACCTTCGGACTGCCGGGTCACGACCATTGAAAAATATGAAAAAAGGATTCTTATTGCGAAAGAGAACTTTAAAAAAGCAGGACGGGAAGATAAGATCCGTCTGGTGGAAGGGGATGCCCTGGAGGCCCTTAAAGACTTAGAAGGTCCGTATGACTTTATTTTTATGGATGCGGCAAAGGGGCAGTACATTCATTTCCTGCCGGATATTTTGAGGCTGATGCCGATAGGGGGATTGTTAGTCTCTGATAATATACTGCAGGATGGGGATATTTTGGAATCCCGGTATGCGGTGACGAGAAGGGATCGTACGATTCATGGCAGGATGAGGGAATATCTATATACCATAAAGCACCATGACCAGCTCCGGACGGATATACTGCCAATAGGAGATGGCATTACGGTAAGTGTCAGGATGAAATGATGGGGCTAAGTTTGGAGGCAGATTAGGGAATGAAGAAACCGGAATTATTGATACCTGCCAGCTCGCTGGAGGTCTTAAAGACGGCAGTTTTGTTTGGGGCAGATGCCGTTTATATTGGCGGGGAAGCCTTCGGGCTCCGCGCCAAAGCAAAAAATTTTACGCCAAAAGAAATGGAGGAGGGTATTGCCTTTGCTCACTTTCATGGGGTCAGGGTGCATGTGACGGCAAATATCCTTGCGCATAATTCGGATCTTTCAGGTGCAGAGAGATATTTCAGGGAGCTTAAGGAGCTGGCTCCTGATGCGTTGATCATTGCGGATCCGGGCATGTTTATGTTGGCAAGGGAAATCTGCCCGGAAATTGATATCCATATTTCCACGCAGGCCAATAATACTAATTATCTTACTTATCTGTTTTGGCAAAAGCAGGGGGCGAAACGGGTGGTCTGTGCCAGGGAGCTCTCTCTTACGGAGATCAAGGAGATTCGCAGGAAGATTCCTGATGACATGGAAATGGAAAGCTTTATCCATGGGGCTATGTGCATTTCTTATTCCGGCAGGTGCCTTCTTAGTAATTATTTTACAGGCAGGGATGCCAATCATGGAGCTTGTACCCATCCCTGCCGATGGAAATACGCGGTGGTAGAGGAAAAGCGGCCGGGGGAATATCTGCCGGTTTATGAAAACGAACGGGGAACCTTTATTTTTAATTCCAAAGATTTGTGTATGATCGGGCATATCCCGGAACTGATAGAAGCGGGGATCGACAGCTTCAAAATAGAAGGAAGAATGAAGACGGCCCTTTATGTCGCCACGGTGGCAAGGACTTACAGGAAGGCGATTGACGATTATCTGGAATCGGAAGAAAAATACCGTTCTCATATGGAGTGGTATCAGTCTGAAATTTCCAAGTGCACTTACCGCCAGTTTACCACTGGTTTTTATTTCCATAAACCGGATGAGGATACCCAGATTTATGACAGTAATACCTATATCAGCGAATATGTGTATTTAGGGATAGTAAAGGAAACCTCGGAATGGGTAGAAGATGCGTCTTTCGGGAAAAGGAAAGGCTTTTTTGTAAAGATTGAGCAGAAGAACAAGTTTTGTGTGGGAGATTGGATTGAAGTCATGCAGCCCGGCGGAAGGAATCTTTCGGTGCAGGTTCTGTCCATGATAACCCAGGAGGGGCAGGCAGTGGAAAGTGCGCCTCACCCCGGGCAGGTATTGTGGGTGGAGCTAAGTAAAGAGGCAGATCAATTTGATATTCTGCGGGTGGGTAAGGATGTGCAATGAAAAATGACCGCACTTAGGCGGGAGAGGAGTTATGAAAATGGGTGAACTGATTAATGTGGAAGAGATTTTTGCGAGTAAGGTATTTACCCGTACTACCATGAGGGAACGGCTTCCTAAGGATGTTTATAAGGAAGTGGTCAATGTGATGGATAATGGTGGGGAATTATCACCGGCTGCCGCGGATGTGGTTGCAAAAGCAATGAAAGACTGGGCGGTAGAAAATGGTGCGACCCATTATACCCATTGGTTCCAGCCTTTGACGGGTATTACAGCGGAAAAGCACGATTCATTTGTTTCCCATCCGGATGAAAGCGGAAGGATGTTGATGGATTTTTCCGGCAAAGAGCTGATCAAAGGGGAACCGGATGCTTCTTCTTTTCCTTCAGGGGGGCTCCGCGCCACTTTTGAGGCAAGAGGGTATACCGCATGGGATATCACCTCACCGGCCTTTTTAAAGGAAGATGCCACTGGCGTGATCCTTTGTATCCCCACGGCGTTTTGCTCTTATAAGGGCGAGGCTTTGGATAAAAAGACGCCGCTATTGCGCTCCATGGAAGCGATCAGTGATCAGGCGCTGCGTATCGTCCGTTTGTTTGGCAATACAGGAGCCACGAAAGTGGTTGCCAGTGTAGGGCCGGAGCAGGAATACTTTCTGGTGGACAGGGAGAAATATTTAAAAAGGGCTGACCTGATTTTTGCGGGACGTACTTTATTTGGGGCGCCGGCACCGAAAGGGCAGGAGATGGAGGATCATTATTTTGGAACCATTCGGGAGCGGATTGGCGCATACATGAAAGATTTGAACATTGAATTGTGGAAGCTGGGTGTTACTGCAAAGACACAGCATAATGAGGTTGCCCCTGCCCAGCATGAGCTGGCTCCTATTTATGAGACGGCTAATATTGCGGTTGATCACAACCAATTGGTAATGGAGACCATGAAAAAGGTGGCGGGCCGTCACGGGCTGACCTGCCTGCTGCATGAAAAGCCTTTTGCGGGGGTAAACGGGTCGGGCAAACATAACAACTGGTCATTGACTACAGATAACGGCGTAAACCTTTTAGACCCTGGCGACACGCCTAATGAAAATATACAGTTCCTGCTGGTTTTGGCTTGTATGATAAAAGCAGTGGATATCCATGCGGACTTGCTCCGCCAGAGTGCTTCGGATGTGGGAAATGACCACAGGCTGGGGGCGAATGAGGCTCCCCCGGCAATCATTTCCGTTTTTCTTGGGGAGCAGCTTGAAGACGTGGTGCGGCAGCTGGTTGAGACTGGCGAGGCGGCTCATGTACTGCAGGGGGGGAAGCTTGCTACCGGCGTTTCCACTCTCCCTGATTTTGAAAAAGACGCTACGGATAGAAACAGGACGTCGCCTTTTGCGTTTACCGGCAATAAATTTGAGTTCCGTATGGTGGGTTCGGCAGATTCCGTTGCAAGCCCCAACACCATTTTAAATGCCATTGCTGCGGAAGCTTTCTGTGAAGCGGCGGATATTCTGGAAAAGGCGGATGACTTTGATCTGGCGGTACATGACCTGATCAAGGAATATTTGACCAAGCACCAGAGAATCATCTTTAATGGTAACGGCTATGCGCCTGAATGGGTTGCAGAGGCCAAAAGGAGAGGTCTGCCCAATATTAAGTCCATGGTGGAGGCAGTGGATACTCTGACCACCGATAAGTCTGTAAAGCTTTTTGAAAAGTTTGGGATTTTTACAAAGGCAGAATTGGAGTCCCGGGAAGAGGTCCTTTATGAAATTTACGCAAAGACCATTAACATTGAAGCACTGACCATGATTGACATGGCGTCTAAACAGATCATCCCGGCTGTGATCAGATACAGCAAATCCCTTGCGGATACCGTGATCGCGGTAAGGGAAGCGGGAGCGGATGCTTCTGTTGCGGCAGATCTTTTAAAGGAGATTTCCGACAAACTTGCAGCCATGAAGGCAGCGCTTTCCAAGCTTAAGGAAGTGGAGACGGCGGCAAGTGCGATCGCAGATGCAAAAGAACAGGCATTTTATTATAAGGATGCGGTAAAGAAGGCTATGGACGAACTCCGGGCACCGGTAGACGAGGCGGAAATGCTGGTGGATCGGCAGATGTGGCCGATACCTACTTATGCGGATCTTATTTTTGAAGTGTAATAAATTCCCGTTTAGTTGGGTTACATGGTTAACAGTACCGCCCTAATAAGATGAAAAATCTACGTCACCACGCTCGGATAAAGCATTCGCGAAATGGTTCCTTAAGATTTTTCATCATATTAGGGCTGGTTTATTGGCTCA
>CAJULP010000016.1 GCA_910587295.1 uncultured Lachnospiraceae bacterium
AGCTTAAAAACCGTATGCAGTATGGCGAACTCTATCACAGAAATTTCTACAGGGAAGTTACAGAGAAAAACAGAGTGCATTATGAGTATTACAACCTGTCAATGACAGAAGATGCGCCGGAGGATTATACGGAAATCTCCTTTGTATGTTTGAGGGAAGATGGCTGTCTTGAACTTCCCGCCACCGTAGAAACAGCCTGCTGGACAGCGGCAAGGAAAGTACCGGAGTTAGAGGGTTTCCACTTCCACACACTAAGGCATACCTACACAACGAACCTGTTATCAAACGGGGCGCAGCCAAAAGACGTGCAGGAGCTTTTAGGACATTCGGACGTAAGCACTACAATGAATGTCTATGCGCACGCTACAAGGGAGGCTAAGCGGGATTCCGCTAAACTCTTGGATAATGTTGTGGGAATGAATTAAGCAATGAAAACTGAATAACAAAAACTTTCCCTTGTAACCTGCTCATAAGGGCAAAAACAAGGGAAAAGGATACATATTTTAAGGTTAGGTATACCGTAAAGCCTTGAAAATAAAGGAAAGTTAAGACAGTTAGTAGATAAACCCGAATTTGTCTACCGCAAAGCGTTAGAGCGCATGGACGCCGCCATGGATCTGTACCGGAACCTTCTATTTGAAGAAAAGTCCTATCGGGCGCGTTCCCAGGCCGCCTATATCCACCTGTACCTGTCCCAGGCCGTGGCATACTTGAACCATACCTACACGGATTCCGCCATTTTCAGCGAAAAGCAGGCCTACGACAGTTCCTGCCAGAGCCGCATGTACCACTGCCCGGAGCTTGTTTCCGTTCCCGATTCCTTCTTTACCTACTGCCGCCGTCTTCTCACGGCGGAAACACCAAAGGAGATCAGGGAGACCATTGACACACTGCTTATCGTTACCCGTAAATTCATCCTTGGGAAAAAGCCGTGCCAAAATGTCCACTGCCGGGAACCGGAAAACCAGGCAGTGAAGGATGGGAAGCCTGATTACCGGGGGCTTGCCGACTGGTACCAGGAACTAAGCTTAACCTTCCGCCGCATCCGCTTTTTCTGCAAAGAAAATATGCCGGAAGAAGCCTACGAGGACGCCTGCAATCTCCAAAGCGAACTGATCGCGATCGGGGAAGAATTTCAGATAGAGGAATTTAACCTGCTGGATTCCTTCTCCCCCGGCTCGCTGGGCTATCTCTCACTGCGCAGCCAAAAGATTGAGCAGGCAATCCGCAAAATCCTGGCAGACCATCAGGTCTGCCTGGCAGAATACCAATCATTGGACGAATTAGAGAAAGGCCTGGCAGCAAGATGAAGTACCGCAAAGCATCGGAAATTTTTCCTGACGAGCTTTTAAAGGAAATCCAGAAATATTCCTCCGGGGAACTGGTCTATATCCCGAAAGCGCAAGACCGCCGGAATTGGGGCTCTGATTCCGGCGCAAAAGCCTTTTATGTACAGCGCAACGAAGAAATCCGCAATAAATACTTCCATGGAAAGATCAGCATGGAACGTCTTGCCGGGGAATACCATTTGTCCATAGAAACGATCAGAAAAATTATTTACAAATAGATTAAATTTTCAGACAATTCTCCGATATATATGATAACAACCTATTCACTATTGAAATACGCATCCAAGGAGGGATCATCGCAGAAAAAGGATTTACTGGTATTTTTATGGTGCATTCAGTGGTGGCTGTTCCCAGTGTCGGCAAGATCAAACGTGAACGCCGCTCCCCTGCTTATTCAGAAAGCATGGGGCATTCTTCCAACGGTACCTTCGCACAGGTTTTAGAGTGTGCCCAGGAAGACGCGAAGGAAGCTCCCATGAGCTGTGTCACTACCACCTATGGGCGTGAGGGCAGGATGCGGACCTTTTTCTACCAGCCCAGGGAATATCACCTCTAAGGCAGGCAAGGGAAAGGCACTCACTAACAAAACAAGGGATTCCCGCAAAAGGAATCCCTTGTTTTGTGAATTTTCATTACTCCGAAAAGCCCAATCGCTGCACTGGTATCCAGATCCCGCTTTCGTAATCACTACTCCCCGTGTTCCCGCCGGAGTACCATTCCACATTGATCGGAAACGCCATTTCAAAATCCTGGTTTCCGGGAAGCCACTCCGAAAAAATCCGGGTATTGACCGCCTGCAAGGCTTCCGGCAAAGCGCCAGTGCACTTAAATTTAGCCCATTCACTGGCAGGGATTTCAAAAACTTTCATCCCCTCCGGCACTTTTCCTCCCTGGTACGCACCCGCAATATAATAGCGAAAATGTTTCCCGTCCTCAATATCATCAACGCAGACTCCAAATTCCCCTACCATACACTCCGCAATGGTCTGCCTGATTTCACTCTCCATCTGTCCGGGCGCGGTGTCTCCTTTGCGGCCATTCCCACAATACCGCTCACAAAATTCATTCCAGAATTGGGGGATTTCCCGATAGGAAGTGTCATAAGAAAATTCCCTTTCAAACCCAATCATTTTCACGCTTTCCCTTTTTTCGATGATAAAATCCATTTTGTTTCCTCCTTTGATGGAAATTTCTATTACCAGAGGCAGGAATACCTTTATGAAATGAGGCTGTTCCCGAAGCCGGATAGGAGATATTCCATGAAAGCGGGAGAAAGCCCTTGTAAAGCTTTCCGGGGTATCATACCCGTATTTATATGCCAGATCGATAATCTTCTCTTCGGCACATCCTTTGCCCTTTTCCTTGCATGGGTTATTTTTCTGGGAATCGTTCCCCCCTTTTATCACGTCCAGACCTGCCAGATACAGCCTGCGGTTCCTCAAGTATTCCCCGATGGAATAGCCTGTCACAATTTTAAATCCCTTCTGAAAATAAAAAGGGGATATATGTACCGCATCCGCCACTTCCTTGGCGCCAATATCCGCAAGCAGATGCTCCTCCATATAATCAATTGATTTTCTTAAACTTGCCATCCATTCCATCGTTTCCTGCTCCTTGAAAACAGTATAGCTTATCGAAATGCGAAAATCCTGCCTTTTTGTGCCTTAAATTGTCCGCGTTGCCGTCACGGACAGTTCCGTCTCTTTTCCCGCTTCCAGCCTTACCCTGACTGCTTCCTGTTTCCCGACCCGTACCACGGCTTCCTGATCCTTACCACTTAAAAGGACCGCTTTCACCTCAGGCCCCTTCCAATCTATTCCCACGAAAATGCCGCCCCTTGCCCGAAGCCCGCTCACGCTTCCTTCCTTCCACTCGGGGGGCAGCGCCGGAAGGATATGGACTTCCCCTTCATGGCTCTGCAAAAGCATCTCGGCGACACCGGCGGTATAACCAAAATTCCCGTCAATCTGATAAGGCGGATGGGCACACAAAAGATTCGGATAGACCCCGCCCCCATGAACCGATCCGGGCTGATCCGGGTCCACCAGATGGAATAGATCGTTAACGATCTTCCCCACATGTTCCCCATCCTTTAATCTTGCCCACATCAGAGTCTTCCATGCAAGGCTCCAGCCGGTTCCATCATCCCCGCGGCTTACCAGGCTCTTTCTTGCACCGTCCATCAGTTCCGGTGTATCCGGAAGGATTCCCCTTCCGGGATGAAGCTCATAAAGATGAGATAAGTGTCGGTGATGGACGTCCGCTTCTTCCACTTCCTCATTCCATTCCATGATGCGCCCTTTTGAATCCAATGCCACAGGCGCCATATTACTTAAAACTTTTCCCGCTTCCGCTTTCAGTTCATCATCTATTTCCAATTCCCTGCAGCACTCCAGATAATCTTTAAAAAGATTCCTGATGATGGCATTGCAGTTTTCGCTGTAAGCAGCCACCGACACCTTTTCCCCTTCACACAGAAATTCATTTTCCGGCGAAGTTGCGGGAGAAAGTACATACCCTTTTTCCGTATCCCGCACTGCCTGCAGGCAGAACCGCACATTTTCTTTCAGCACAGGGTAAATCTCTTTCAGATATTCCTTATCCTGGCTAAAAAGATACTGGTCATACAGGTTCCTGCAAAGCCACGCATAGCCCATGGGCCAGAAATTCCACATCGCCTTCCCATCCGCCGGGGAAGTCTTTCTCCAAAGATCCACATTGTGGAAAGCGCAGGCGCCTTCACAGCCGAAATAAGTTTCCGCTGTCTTCCTCCCGTCTTGCAGCATTTCCCGGCACATTACCGTAAGCGGCTGTGCCATTTCATCCAGATTGCAGGGCCCGGCAGGCCAATAGTTCATCTGCGTGTTGATGTTGATGGTATAATCGCAAAACCATGGCGGAACCATCTCCTTATTCCAGATTCCCTGCAGGTTGGCTGCCTGGGTTCCCGGCCGGGAGGAACTGATCAACAGATATCTTCCATAATGGAAAAGAAGCGCCGACAGCCCCGGGTCCTTTTTTCCATCCTGCACATCCAAAAGCCGCTTTTTCAGATCCTCATCCTCAGAAACCTCTCCCTGTAAGTATAAGGAAACCCGATCATAATAAGGCTGGTATTCTTTCAGGTGCCTTTCCCGTAACATCTGGTAAGCAGCGTCATGATTCAGATCCTTTTCCAGCCTTGGCCGCAGGTCGATCCCCTCCAGTTCCGGATGTTTGTCATACCCTGCAAAACTGGAACGGATAGCATAGTAAAGGGTGATCTCCGCAGCATCCCTTACGAGAAGCCCTGCCTGGAGACCGCCTGCAGCGGATACGGTATCTGCACCCTGGATGGTTTCTACCGTACCGTCCGGAGTTACTGCCTTCGCCCAGCCCTCATAGCGCATCCCCATTTCTTCCGGCTTGTGGGAAAAAGTAAGGACTGCTCCATCAGCCCCGCCTTTCTTGATCTTACTCCTTCCCGGGCAGCGTCCGCCGGATTTCAGAATACCATCTTCCACCACACTTCCATTCAGGCATCCCCCTTCCGCCCAGATGCGGACGGTGATTGGCCGCTCCGATCTGATCTGATAGACCAAAATCTGATCCGGCTCACTGACCAGACAGCGTTTCTCCACCCGGTTTCCGGCATTTCGATATGTAACGGTCATTTCTGCCGTTTCCAGGTTTAATTCCCTGTTATATTCCGTTACCTCGTCTTCCCCCTCAATCTCCAAAAACAGATTTCCAAAGGGCATATACATCTGAGTATCTTCCGATTCCCCCAATAGGCTTTCCGTCAGCTCCATAGCGCCCACATAGTCCTTTGCCAAAGTCAATTCCCTGACCTTCTCCAGATACCCCTTTGGCATTTCTTTCTGGGTCTTAGCCGGATAGCCAGACCAAAGTGTGTCCTCATTTAAGGCAATCTGCTCCCGCTTCGTTCCGCCATAGACCGCTGCGCCAATCCTCCCGTTTCCCAGGATAAAGGCTTCATGCCAGCCATTTGCCGGGGACTTAAAAATCATTTTCATCGCATTTCTCCTCTCTTCCCTTTCCATCATATCGCTCCATGTTCACTGAATCTTTATCGCAAAAGCAAAAAAATGGAAGCAATGGGGCTCGAACCCATGGCCTCCCGCTAGTCAGGCGAGCGCTCATCCCAGCTGAGCTATGCTTCCGTAATGCTATTGTATACTATAAACGCCAAGTATACAATAGCCAATTCATTCTTATTCCGCCCTTGCCATTGCCTGTTTGAAGTCCTTCTGATCCGTAAAGATCTCATTGGTATACGGATTCTTCTTCTGGGTCTTCGCGCGCTTTAAGATAATGACAAACACTACAAGGTTCACCACGATGGAAAGCACGGAAATCACTCCCTGGGCCGCCGGATTTGCCGTAGTCGGCATTGCCTCGCCAAAGGCTGCCGCAGCGCCTCCCGCACCATACACGGAAGACACGGTGGTAAAACGGCTCCCGTCCTGGAAAAGAGGGAATACCTGTGCAAACATGCACCAAAGCGCCAGTGTGTTGGCACGGTTCTGGATCCACCCGCCCTTATTCCAAAGAGCATTGGCAACCGTAGGAGCCAGCAAAAGGGCAAACCCGCAATACCAGGAATGGGTGGGAAGATTTAAGTAGGTATACTGGAAGTTCCAGATATCATAAGCCAAAATAAAATACCAGGTCATATCCGGCCAAAGCATATCCTTTTTATCCTTGGAGGAATAAATTCCCCACCATCCGGTCATACAAAGGATATTCAGGATACCTGCGATTCCGTTTAAGATATTCCACCAGCCGCCGTAAAGCCACACGCCCTCAGAGGACTTCCACCAGCCGCCCATCACGCTGCCGGCCCTTACCACGGACTCAAAGTCCGATACCACTGCGATCAAAATGTTGATCGCCACGATCACGAAGGGGAACACCTTAAACCCATGGGATTTCCCCAGCTTCCCCCAATGGTATTTGATGATCATAAAACCGATACATCCGGCAAGCGCCGCATAAAGTTTTGCATAGTGGAACCAGCTGTTCATATGCACATAGGTCTGGTTATTAAGAGCCCACTCCGCACCTTTTGCAGCTCCTACATAAATAGAAATAAAATAGATCGTCAACACGGCCGGAATTGCAAAAAAGCAGACAGCCCCTCCTGCTTTGGTGCGGCGGGCAATCTCATTCATAATGATCAGCCCCGCAAACACCATGACCCAGCCTAAAATCTGCCAAAGCGTCCTTCCGTCATAAATTTGAAAAATCATAATCTCTCCCCCTTTTTCTTTAGAATACTTCTATTTCTTTTATATTAAATTCATTCCCCTGCAATAACCACGTTTCCGGGCTTTGACAGTAGGGACAAATTTTCCCGTGCTCCACTGTGGGGTAGGTCTGCCCACACCCTTCGCAGTAGGTGACGGCCGGGAGCTTTTCTACCACCAGCTCCGCTCCTTCGAATAATTCCCGCTTCTTAGCCGCCCATTTCCAGCAGTTTTGAAGATAGGACTCTATCACGGTGGACACTTCCCCAAGCTCTAAGACCACTTTGGAAATGCCCTCCGCTTTATTTTCTTTTGCAACCTTTTCCAGATTGTCCATAATATGAAATACAACGCCTAATTCATGCATGATATTTCCCTGTTCCCTGTCATTTAGCAGGTTCGTTCCTTTACTTTTTCTTCGGTGCGAATTTCACCTTAAGAGACTGCTTGATCATATTAGGCAGCACATATTTCAGCTTGTCTTCCGATTTGATCATGGTCGAGCATCCCGGCAGTTCCCGGTGAAGGGTAATAGCGTCAAATACGCACTTCGTGGTACAGATCCCGCACCCGATACACTTATTCGGATCCACCACGGATGCACCGCATCCCAGGCACCGGGAAGTTTCCGCCTTCACCTGTTCTTCCGTCAGAGTATGGGATAAATCCCGGAAGGACATAGCCTGTGCTTCCTCCGCTTTTTCCGGCCGCTGCCTGTCGGTATTATCATAATTGGCGATAAAGATATCGTCCTTATCCAGTTCCGTGAAATCCCGGCGGTTCCTTCCGATGGTCAGCGTACAGTGCTCATGGACAAACCGATGAAGGGATATTGCGCCTTCCCGACCTGCCGCAATGGCGTCAATGGCAAATTTAGGTCCGGTATACACGTCGCCGCCTACGAAAATATCCGGCTCCGCCGTCTGATAAGTCAGCTTATCGGCAATGGCGCCGCCGTTGGGGCGAAGCTCCACCTTCGTTCCTTTTAACAGATCTCCCCAGACGATTCCCTGGCCTACGCTGAAGATCACGTCGGAGCAAAGCACTGTCTTCGTTTCGCCTTCATTGTACAAAGGCGCAAACCGGTGATTTTCATCGTACACGCGAGTACATTTTTTAAATACCACCGCTATCGCCTTTCCGTTCTCCGTCAGGATTTCCTTAGGACCCCAGCCGTTATGAATAGAGATCTTCTCCTCGGAAGCCTCCAAAATCTCCTCACGGCTTGCAGGCATTTCATCCCGGCTCTCCAAGCAGAACATGGAGACCGCCCCGCCGCCACAGCGGGCCGCCGTCCTTGCTGCGTCAATAGCAACGTTTCCGCCGCCGATCACAACCACATCCCCGCCAAGGTCAAAGGCTTCTTTCGCATTCGCCTCCCTAAGAAACTCAACAGCCGTGTAAACACCTTTGGCATCCTCGCCGGGTACCCCCGCTTTCCTGCCGCCCTGGCAGCCCACCGCAACGTAAAATCCTTTATACCCCTGCTCCCTAAGCTGGGAAATGGTGACATCCTTCCCCACTTCCACACCGCATTTGATCTCCACCCCCATGGCCCTTATCACGTCAACTTCCGCCTGAATCAGGTCTTTTTCCAATTTATAGGAGGGAACTCCATAAGTCAGCATCCCGCCGGGTTTCTCGTTTTTTTCAAAAATGGTAGGCCGATAGCCCTTATCCGCCAGATAATAGGCACAGGAAAGCCCAGCCGGGCCTGCCCCTATGATAGCGATCTTTTCATCAAAATGTCCTTTTAAGGAAGGAACGGTGGGCTTCGGGATATACCGTGTCTTGGCATCTAAATCCCGCTCCGCCACGAACCGCTTCACCGCGTCAATGGCAACCGCCTCGTCAATGGTCCCTCTGGTGCAGGCATCCTCACAGCGGCGGTTACAGATCCGTCCGCAGATTGCCGGAAGCGGATTGTCCTTTTTGATCAGCGCTAACGCTTCCTCGTAGCGTCCTTCCTTGGCAAGCTGCAGATACCCCTGTATGGCAATGTGGGCCGGGCAGGCCGTCTTACAAGGCGCTGTCCCCGTATCATAACAATTGATCCGGTTCACGTCCCGGTAATTGTGGGTCCACATATGTTCGCCCCACTTCTGTTCCGTAGGAAGGGGCATTTTAGGATAAGTCACTTCACTCCCGTCCTTTTTGCAAAGCTTCTGCCCCAATTTTACAGCTCCGGCCGGACAGGATTCCACGCATTTACCGCAGGCAACACACTTGGATTTGTCCACCTTTGCCACATAAGCGGAACGGGACATGTTGGGCGTGTTGAAAAGCTGGGAAGTACGCAGGGCGTAACATACATTTACGTTACAATTGCAGATGGCAAAAATCTTGTTCGCCCCGTCAATATTGGTGATCTGATGGACAAAACCGTTATCCTCCGCCTGCTTGAAGATCTCAAGGGCTTCCTCCCTGGTGATATAGCGGCCATCCTTCTGAGTCTCCACCACATAATCAGCCATATCCCCCACTGCCACGCACCAGCCCTCCGGGTCATCCCCGCATCCCTCGTCATGATGCAGACGGGAACGCCTGCAGGAGCAGGGGCTTGCCGCATATTTCCCCTCGTACTTGGTAAGCCAGTAAGAAATATGCTCCAGATCGATAGATTCACTTTCCATTTCAATGGCTTTTTCCACCGGGATCACATGCATACCGATCCCATTGCCGCCCTCCCCTACAAAGGGGGTCACATGCTCCAAAGGCAGCCTTGACATATGTTCAAAAAACAAAGTAACCTCAGGGTGTTCCTCAATTATCTTGTTGTTCATGTTAAAGAATTCCGCCGACCCAGGCACATACATGGGAAGAAGATACTGCTTCTCATGCTTCGGGTTTTCCCAATTGTATTCCAGAATGCCTTTTACGGACATTTCCTGAAGCTTAGGCTCTAATTCCTTTTCCGGGATACCGGTGAGCTTTGCGATCTCCGGCAGCGTCTTGGGCTTACGCACCCCCATTTTCAGCGCAATTTCCGCCTCTTCATCGGTAAGCACACCTGCCAGCCCCCAATACTCAGGATCCTCCTTGGTGATCTTTTTGATCCCCAGCTTCTGGGGAATCCTGTCCGTGATCATTTTCCCCAACTTTAAAATGCTCTCACGGGGCGGCCCGCTGTCTTCCGCTTCACCCTCAAAAAGTGAGTGATCCGGGTAAACATACTCCGGATATAATTCCTTGTCTAACTGTTTCTCCATACCTTTCTCCCTCGTCTCTATATTACACTGTCAAAAGCATGGTCTCTCAACAGTGGTTTTTCCAATTTTTTACTTCTTCTCTCAGCCAGTCCGCCCATTCTTCCATCCCCTCTCCGGTCCTGGCGCAGATAGGAATGATCTTGGCCCTGGGATTTCGCATATGGATATACTCTGTGCATTTGTCCATATCAAAATCAAAATAAGGAAGCACATCAATCTTATTGACCAGCACCACATCACAGATGGAAAACATCAGCGGATATTTCAGCGGCTTGTCATGCCCCTCCGGCACGGATAAGATCATGGCATTCTTTGACGCCCCCGTGTCAAACTCCGCCGGGCAGACCAGATTCCCCACATTTTCAAGGACTACAAGATCCACATCGCCCGTTTCCAATCCTTCAAGCCCCTGCTTTGTCATCTCCGCATCCAAATGGCACATACCGCCTGTGTGAAGCTGGATCACCTTTGCCCCGGATTCCGAAATCGTCCTGGCATCCACGTCCGAATCAATGTCCGCCTCCATCACGCCAATCTTAAAATCATCCTTCAGCGCCTCGATGGTACGCATCAAGGTCGTCGTCTTACCGGAACCGGGAGAAGACATCAGGTTTAAGAGAAATACCCCCTTCTTCCTAAGATCCGCCCGGAGAAGATCCGCCTGACGGTCGTTATCCGCAAAAACACTCTGCTTGATCTCTAAAATCCTTACTTCTTTCATTCTTATGCCTCTTTAGGAAAATTCACCAAAAATATGTCAATCTGATACGTTAGAATATATCTATTTTACCATTAGGCGGTAAGTCCGTCAACATTGGATGAGCCTCCACGGCTAAAAACCGGACTGTCAATAATTTCACTTGTTTTTTGGAGATTTTCACTATAGAATAGTAAGCATCTTATTCATTTGTACAGATTGCCACGTAAGGAGGATACGTCCATGACTACTAAAAAGCCCGAAACCGGGCGGCCGCCCTATACAAAAGTTTCCCTGATCCTTTATTTTCTGCGGGGAAGCATTCCGTATTTCGTGATCAGTATCCTTTCCGCACTGTGCGTAACGGGGCTGGATATGCTCTCGCCCCAGTTGATACGGACTACCGTTGACAGTATCCTGGGAGGAAATGAACTGAAACTTCCATCGTTCCTGATGAATTGGGCTGCCTCTGCCGGCGGCGTGGAGTACCTTCGCAGCCACCTCTGGCTGATTGGGTGCCTGCTTGTCTTTTTGGCGCTGTTTTCCGTGGTCTTTCGATACCTGTTCATGCTCTTTAACGCAAAAGGAGCGGAAAGTCTGGTGGAGACCATGCGCAACCGTCTGTTTTCCCATATCCAAAGGCTTCCCTTTTCCTGGCATATGCAAAACCAGACCGGAGATATCATCCAGCGCTGTACCTCGGATGTGGATATGATCAAAAACTTTGTGTCGGAACAGCTGACATCGGTTTTCCGTATTGTCATATTGATCGTTTTGTCTTTGTTATTTATGTTTTCCATGAATCCGGCGCTGACCCTTGTGGCCTTGGCATCCATCCCCATTATTGTCACTTATTCCGCTTATTTCCACACTAAGATTGGCAGCCAGTTTTTAAAATGCGACGAGAACGAAGGGATTTTATCCACCATAGCACAGGAAAACCTGACCGGCGTCCGGGTAGTGCGCGCTTTCGGCCGGGAAAAGTATGAAAAAGACCGGTTTGAAAAGCAGAATAACATTTACACCAACATGTGGATCAAACTGTGCGGATTCATGGCTTTGTTTTGGGGTGCCGGCGACCTGATCTCCGGTCTTCAAATCATGCTGATCGTCATCCTGGGGTCTGTATTCTGTGTCAGGGGCAGTATGACGGCAGGGGAATTTATTGCATTTATTTCCTATAACGCTATGCTGACCTGGCCGGTCCGGTCTCTGGGGCGGATGATCTCCGAGATGAGCAAGGCAGGAGTCTCCATTGAACGTATCCGCTATATCATGAATTCTTCCGCTGAGCAGGATAAGCCTGATGCCGTCACGCCGGACATGCACGGCGACATTGAATTTCAAAACGTTTCCTTTTCTTATGGGGATATACCGGTTCTTTCCGATATCAGCTTTAAAATCCCCCAGGGAACTACCTTCGGTATCTTAGGCGGCACAGGCTCCGGTAAATCCACGCTGATGCACCTTTTGAACCGGCTTTATGACCTTCCTGCCCAAAACGGGCGCATCACCATTGGCGGTGTGGATATTGCGGATATGAAAGGAAGCTGGGTCCGCTCTCATATCGGAATGGTACTCCAGGAATCATTTTTATTTTCCCGTACGATTGCGGAGAATATTGGCATTACCTGTCGTGACATGAGCCTTGACGATATCCGGTGGGCAGCCTCCATTGCCTGTGTGGACGACGCTGTCCGCGAATTTAGCAAGGGATATGATACCATTGTAGGCGAACGGGGCGTTACCCTCTCAGGCGGCCAGAAACAACGGACAGCAATCGCCCGTATGCTGACCCAGCGGACACCGATCATGATATTTGATGATTCCCTTTCTGCCGTGGATTCCGAGACGGATGCCAAGATCCGTCAGGCCCTTAGAAAGAATCTGGGCGGTTCTACCGTAATCCTGATTTCCCACCGGGTCACCACGCTGATGCAGGCTGAATGCATTCTGGTATTAGATAACGGGCGGGTGGCGGAGCTTGGCTCCCATGACGAACTGATGGAAAAAGGCGGCATCTACCGCCGCGTTTACAATATGCAGATGACTTTACCTGAGGAGGTATCTGGACATGGCGCATGAAAAAGACGAACAAAAGGAATATGTATCCCTTCCTTATTTTGGCATCAATAAGCTTCTTCCTTATTTAAAGCCCTACCGCAGGATCATCCTGTGTATGGTACTTTTAGGGCTGGCAGGCGGTGCGGTGGATATTGCCCTGCCGCTCTTTCAGCGTTATGCGCTGAACCATTTTATTGCCCTTGGAACATTAGAAACCCTGGGGCGCTTTATCACCGCTTACCTGGCTGTCCTGGCCTTTCAGGTAATTGCCAATACCATCTCCGCCTACCAGGCCTGTCAGGTAGAACTGTATGTGGGGCGGGATATGAAACGGGCAAGCTTTAATCACTTACAGACGCTGGCCTTTTCCTATTATAATCAGAACAGTGTAGGCTATATCCATGCCAGAGTCATGAGCGATACCAATCGTATCGGCAGCCTGGTTTCCTGGGGGATGATGGACGGTATCTGGAATATGTCCTATATTCTGGGGGCCGTCGCGGTCATGCTGTCCATTCATTTTCAACTGGCGTTGTGGGTGCTGGCTATTGTGCCGCTGACCGCATTGGCCGCTGCCTTTTTCCAAAAAAAGCTGGTGGTCTTGAACCGGCGCATCCGTGAGATCAACTCAAAGATCACCGGCAACTTTAACGAGGGCATTACCGGTGCCAAGACCACGAAAACACTGGTGATCGAAGAAAAAATGGAAGAGGATTTTAATAAATCCACTTTAGAAATGAAGCATACCTCCGTACATGCCATGCATTACCGGGCCATGTTTTCTTCCATGATCTCTTTTTCTTCCTCGCTGGCACTGGCGCTGGTATTATGGAAAGGCGGTATCATTACCCGGCAGGGCGTGATAGAAATCGGAACCCTTTCCGTATTTATGTCCTATGCACTGGGATTAATGGAACCGATCCAGTGGGTCGTCCGGGCTATCTCTGACCTGATCACCGTCCAGGTCAACGTAGAGCGCTTTACCAGGCTGATGGAAACCGAGTCCGATGTCCGGGATCTGCCGGAGGTGGTTGAAAAATACGGGGATTCTTTCCAGCCGAAAAAAGAAAACTGGGAACCGCTGCACGGAGATATCACTTTCGAAGACGTATCCTTTCAATACCCGGACGGCGATGAATACGTGCTGGAACACTTTAATCTCCATGTGCCCCAGGGAACTAACGTTGCCATCGTGGGGGAAACCGGAGCCGGGAAATCCACTTTAGTCAATCTGGTCTGCCGCTTTTTTGAGCCCACGTCAGGACGTATCCTGATCGACGGCAAGGACGCCAGGGAGCGTTCCCAGCTATGGCTCCACAGCAACATCGGTTACGTGCTGCAGACTCCCCACCTGTTTTCCGGCACGGTATTGGAAAACCTGCGCTACGGAAACCCGGACGCTTCCATGGAGCAGATCAAAGCCGCCGTCAAAAGCGTATCGGCTGATTCTGTTATCGCCCGCATGGACAAAGGCTATGACAGTGACGTTGGAGAGGGCGGAGACCTTCTTTCCACCGGAGAAAAGCAGCTTCTTTCCTTTGCCAGGGCTATTTTAGCCGATCCCCGTATTTTTGTACTGGACGAGGCTACCTCCTCCATTGATACCGTAACCGAAAAGCTGATTCAGGATGCCATTGAACATCTGATGGAAGGACGCACCTCCTTTGTCATTGCCCACCGCCTGTCCACCATCCGCCAGGCCGACGTGATCTTGGTGGTACACGACGGCAAAATCATTGAACAGGGCACGCATCCTGAGCTGATCGCCAAAAAAGGCGCTTACTATAACCTATATACCAGGCAATTTCAGGAAGAAGCGGCAGCGGATGCCTTCGATAAGGCGCATCCGTCATCCGCACTTTAATTGCCCCGTCTGCCTGAGCCGTTAAAGCACAGATAGCATCGAAATAAACACAGCCATTGAATATACAGCGTAACACCATCTCGATAAGCCGGGGGCAGGCCTGCGCACTTTAAGGCCGTAGAAACTTGCTTTTGGGTAAGAAGCCCCTGCTTACCGCTAAGGCCATGCCGCATGGAATGCTCAATGAATTTTTGAAAAGAAAGGGCCTCTTTCTTTGACAGGTCAGGAGTTTCTTTTTTCTTTAAGTGCAGCAACACAGAATCCACACAAGGCATTGGATGGAAATCTTCTCTGCGGAAATGGTAAACCACTTCTGTCTCCCATCCCACTTTAAGCAGCAATGATCTTTTATTTTCTTTGGGAAACCCGGCAAACCGCCTGGCTGCGCCTTTTTCCATGACCAGCCAGGCTTCCGAGGGCGGGTTGGAAGCATTGGTAAGTTTATCTATGATCTGCGTGGTGATAAAAAAAGGAATATTGGCAAAAACCTTATAGCTGCCCTGACCAGGCAGCGAATATTTCAGGAAATCGCCCAGAATCAATTTCAAATTGGTACATTGCGACAGTTTCACGCTGGTACTTTCATACAGTTTTTGGTCGATCTCCACGGAATAGACATATCCGCTTTTTTCACAAAGGGCTTCCGTTAAATGTCCTTTCCCTGCACCAATCTCTAAAACGGTATCCTCTTTCGTAATACTGCTTAGATTCAAAATCTTGCGGATCAGCTGCCGCTTTGTTAAGAAATTTTGAGAATCGGAAACATGTTCCGCATAGTTATAGCTTGGTATCCTGCTTTTTTGCATAGGCCGCTCCCATCTGCGCTCTTTTGCGCCACACGTATTTTTGTCCATCAAAAAAAGCAGGCCATACTCAGACAAATGAGTATTTCCTGCAACATTTTGACAAAGCTATGCTTCCACAGAAACACGCCTGGCTGCGTTTTTATTTGCACACGAAAAAAGCCCATTTATCATGAGATTATGAATCTGCTTTTTATTCCCCGATAAAACGGGTACGTGCACACCAAATACAAACGCCCATGTGTAAGCCACCTTTGTTAATAATGAATTAAGCATATCAAAAAGAAAGGAAATT
The DNA here is from genome assembly GCA_910587295.1 of uncultured Lachnospiraceae bacterium. Taxonomy (GTDB): domain Bacteria; phylum Bacillota; class Clostridia; order Lachnospirales; family Lachnospiraceae; genus Suilimivivens. The sequence goes on from CAJULP010000016.1 coordinate 15,531, forward strand.
GTCAAATGGCACCGACACCCTCTTTCACATACCGGCAAATATCATCCGCACATAATCCGCCACTCTTAACATAACCTCATGGGCCGGCGCATAAAAGAATGAAAAAATGATGCTTGCCAATACAAATTCAGAACCGATCAGTATAAAGAATGTGCCTGCTTTATAACGGACGATATTCCTGTAGATCATCACGGTGCAGTAAAATACGAAGATATCCTTCTGATCCTGCCTGTCACGATGCCCCACCAAAGACCTCGAAAAACGCTTGTGAAAACCAAACATTTTCACCGTGTTGAACAATATCGGGATATCATAAAAATCGGCGGTGCAGGTAGGCAGCGCTACGGTCAGGCACAACTCCTCACTTTTAAATGTGATCTGGGGATTATGCAAGGTGTAATAATTATATTTCCAAAAGCTGACCTTCTCCCTGCTGTGCCTTTTTAGAAAAGGCCATCTTTTCCAGGATGATAAATCCGTGATCTGTTCATGCAAAGCGGAAAGGTTTTCCTGGAAAAAACTGATCTGTTTATTACAGTAAAGAGAGATCACGGAAATAACCGCAGAACCAAAGGTGGCAAAAATAGAGCCTAAGGGAATGCAGCTGCTCAGAGTAGCCTCCACAATACATTCCCTGAAGATAAGGTAGGTCACATACACCGTAATGCAAAAAGAAAGCATCAGCATAACCAGTTTTAACAACCGGAACAAAAATTCAGCTATGGCGGCCAGCCTGTTTTCTATCCTGTTATTTAAAAGAAGCTCTCCTTCTTTAATGCTGTAATGATACTCCATCCCGCTCCCCCATGCCATCTCTTACTGCCATGCACACATGACGCAAGGCTTTCATTCCCTACATTTAATATCATACAAAATCCGGAGGGTGTTTTCAAGACGGAATCCTTTCCCCAACCAAGCTCCCCTTAAAAAGTGTGCCTGGACATCCCCATCCTTTTATGCTATATTGGGGAAGTTTGAACAATCATTTTGCAAAGGGGCTTATTATGATCCAGTTACTTTCAGCTGTCATTTACCTTGCATTTATCAGCCTCGGCCTTCCCGACTCCCTGCTTGGAGCCGGAAGCGTGGATGCTGCCCTGGACAATTATGTCGCCTTACATTTTGAAAGCAAACATATGAGCTGGCTCCACTGCTTCCCGTTTATTTATTTGTCTGGTTGCGCTCATGTTCTTTATGTACTAAAAATCGTTAAATAAAGTTTAAATATCTGCCTTTATTTTAACCTCAAAGAGCTGCCAGCCGGCAGCTCTTTACAATAGCTTCTACTTCACAAGTTCCTGAAATTGGGGATTCCCTTCCAGGAACCCAAAGCTTTCCTTATCATTCTTAAATTCATCCAACAGATTCCTGCGAAGCTGAGCGGTAAACTCTTCCCTGCCCTCCCTGCAAAACGCCATATGTTCATAAAGAGGTGATTCCACCCATGCGCTGACCGATCCTATATTCTTAAGCATCTCTTCTATGATCTTCAGCGTTTTGTCTGCATTCTTTTCCAGCACTGCCAGCTCCAGGCCCGCAGAAACCTCATGATACCCGCCCATCTCAAACAGCTTTGCCATCTGCTGCTGTTTCTCCACAAGCTGACGTGCTTTCGGCAAGTTTCCTTCCTCCATGGCAAGCAGATATATGCCGTGCATCACCACACTAAACATCATATAACCGGAAAACAAAATTTCTTCATAGGTCTTATATGCTTCCTGTATCCGCCCGGTCTTACTGTAAAGGTACGCCTGCTTCCGTTTCCGCTCCGGGTTATCCTTGGCATAATATACCAGGTATCCTTCCGCCTTATCCCACTGCTCTTTTCTGGCATAATGCATAAACAGGGAATCCGCGGCATGTACCCTTAGCTCCTCATCCTTACTTTCCAAAATCCGGTTATAATAGCCGCAGATTTCTTCATCATACTGATCTGCGTCCGGTATCTGGCCTGACCGGCGGGCGTCCAAGATCACCGCCATCTGCCAGATCAGCCACTCACAGTTCGGGTACTGCCCCAGGATCCCCCTGACCCATGAATGCACTTCCTCATAAGATTCCGTCTTAAATCTGTCGTCCGCTTCCTTTACCAGATTCCTTATTTCCTCATTGGTAAGCTCCTCCCGAAATGAAAGCAGCTCATCCAGGGTGATGCCCAAAAGCCTTGCTATCGGCGCAAGCAGCGTGATATCCGGCAGAGAATTTCCGTTCTCCCACTTATTTACAGCCGGGGCGCTTATCCCAAGGCGGCATGCCATCTCCTCCTGAGTCATGTTTTTACTTTTTCGGTATTTCCTGATCACTTCACCTATCTGCATAACGATAACCATCCTTCCATGATTTCCGCATCGGCCTTTGCTGTCTTTATCTTATCAGCCTTATGAGAAATGCACAATTGAAGGAGAGTTAACTTTTGGTAACTTTTTTTAACTGTTATTTAAAAGTGAAAATCCTTAAGGAGAAACTTTTTACCGGTAGGCCTGCGCCTGCAGCTCCCACATCCGGCTGTATTCGCCGCCCAATTTAAGAAGCTCGTCATGGGTTCCCTGTTCCACGATCCGGCCATCCTTCATCATATAAATACAGTCCGCGTCCCGGGCGGTGGCAAGGCGGTGGGAAATAAAAACCACCGTCTTGTCCTCCGCAATCTGCCGCAGTTCCTGATTCAACTGATACTCGGAAGCGGGGTCTAAGGCGCTTGACGGCTCATCCATGATGATCAGGTCATGCCCACGGTAAAGAGTCCTTGCGATGGCCACTTTCTGGCTCTCGCCGCCGGATAAATTGATCCCGTCCTTTTCAAATTCCGTGGTAAGGGGCGTCTCAATCTGATATCTCAGCTTCCGCTCCGAAAGATTAAACTTTGCCCGGTGCAGGGCGCTCTCCACCTCATAGGTCTCCTGCTTTGTTCCCCCACAAAGATCCATCACCACGTTTTCCCGAAGGGTCGCGGCATAAATCTTGTAATCCTGAAAAACCGCCCCGATCCCTTTCCGGTATTCATCCAGCCGCAGGGAACGGATATCCACGCCGTTACGTAAAATTACCCCGCCGCATGGATCGTAAAGCCGCATTAAGAGCTTTACCAGCGTGGTCTTTCCCGCACCGTTATACCCCACTAGGGCAATCTTCTGCCCCTTCTTGATCTCCAGGTTGATGTCGCGGAGAATCTCATGGCCACTGCCGTAGGAAAAATCCACATGGAAAAGGGCAAGACTTTCAAACTCTCCCTCCACCCCCTTATCCCCGCTTATGATCTTCGGCTCAAAGGCCAGAAAACGGCGTATCTTTTCAATAAACGCACCATTATAGGCAAAACTCGGGAAATACCCCACCAACTCCCCGAAACGGCCGATCATCCTGCGGACCGCCGCCAAAAGGACCACCACGTCGGCCAGGGAAATAGCTTTCAGTACCATCGCCTTATAAAGCAGCAGCGGAAGGTACACGGCATAAAGCAGGAAATAAACCGGCAGGTACCCCCGGGCAAACCCAAGCGCCCATAGCTTGAAGCCATACTTTTTGTTGATCCCATTGACCGTCTCATTACAGCGGTCAAAATCCTGAAGCAGCAGCCCCTTCATCTCCGGGTGGAGCCGCAGTTCCTTAGCATAATCGTGGAGATAAAACACCCGGTGCTGGTAATCCCGCTGCCGCTCGAAGGGCAGCTTCTCAAGCCTTGCTTTTTCCTGTAACCGGAAGTAAGCTTTCCCCGCCCACAGATTGAAAAAGCTGCCAAAAAGCGCCAGGAGAAGCCCCGTCTTATCCATGACCAGCAGATAAGAAAAATACAGGACACAAATGGTGAGGGTGGACACGAAATCCCTGCCGTCATTCATAAAGCGCTCCACACATTGGTCGGTCTGGGTGGTGGAGAGCACGAAGTCATTATAAAATTCCGGGTCGTCATAGCAGGATAAATCCATCCCTTTTGCCTTTTCATAGATCTTCCCCCTGAGCTTAAAAGTCAGCATCGGCTTTACCCTCTCAAAAGACCAATGGAAATAAACGCTGTCAATAAACTGGTGGACCAGATATACGAGGAAGACCCCCAGCGTAAGGAGCGCCAAACGCGGAAAGGAAGCGCCGTTTTCCGCCGCATTCAGGTTGTACCCAATCCAGACCGTGTATTCAAAAAAGACAAAAACGCTCTGTTCAGCAGGTATCAGCAGGTTGAACAGCATCAACTTAGGCGCTGTCTTAAAGCAAAAAGAAAGCAGCCAGAACTGGTTGGAAAATTGTTTTTTCATCCCATCATTCCTCCTTTTCCCGCAGGCAGCGGTTCCGCAAGCGCTTCCTGCGGGTCGGCAAACGCCTTTTCCATCCGGTACCGCTCCGCCTGCATCCGGTAAAGCGCGGCGTACTCTCCCCCGGCTTCCATCAACTGCCCGTGGGTTCCCTGTTCCGCAATCCGCCCATCCTTCAAAACAATGATCTTTTCCATATCCTGCACGCAGGAAAGCCGGTGGGAGATCAAAAGAAGGATCCGCCCGGCGCTGTCCTTTTTAATATTCTCCATCAATTCATGTTCCGCAATGGGGTCTAAGGCGCTGGAGGGCTCGTCAAAGATGCCCACCGGGGCATCCTGCAAAAATGCCCGGGCCGCCACCAGCTTCTGACTTTGGCCGCCGGATAAGACCACGCCTTCCGGGGCAAATTCCCGGGTCATGACCGCATCCATGCCGCCGGGAAGCCCCTCCGCCACAGGGCCAAGCCCTGCCCGGGAAAGGACATCCCGAAGGCAGCCCTCTTCCTTTTCCCCGTTTCCCATCTCCAGGTTATCCCGGATGCTCCTTGCAAAAATCTTCCCGTCCTGAAAAGCGGCGGCAAACAGGCCCCGGTAAGCTTTCAGGTTATATTCTTTGATATTGACGCCGTTTAACAAAATCTCCCCTTCCGTGGGGTCATAAAACCGCAGGAGCAGCTTTACCAGCGTGGACTTGCCCGCCCCGTTATAACCCACCAGCGCACAGGCTTCCTTTTCCCTCAGGGTAAAGCTGATATGCTTAAGCGTCATCCTGCCGGGCTTGTAGGCAAACCCCACATCCCGAAACTCGAGGCTCTTGATTTCCCCATCCGGCATGATCCCGTCCGCATCCTCGGGGATGGCGGGCTCATAGTCCAGGAAATCCCGGAGATTTTGGATGAAAAGGCTGTTCTTCATGCTCTCCAGAAGCGCTTTCGTGTATCGGATCAAGATCCAGGAAACGGAGGTCATAAGGGTGGTGAGCACCGCGAAATCCGACAGGGGCATGGCCTTCGCCACCATGGTGCGGCAGGCCCCGTAAAAAATCACGCCCTCGAATATGACCACGAAGGTAATGTACAGGTAGCCCCAGCCAAGCAGCACGTTTTTCACCAGATACTTGTCCATGGTTCCGGTAATCCCCGCCTTGGCGTCCTCCTGTTTTTTCTCCATCACATGGAAAATATCCGTCATACGCAATTCCTTGGCGTAATCAACCAGATGGATGACCCGGTTCACATAGTCCGCGATCCGGCGGAAAATCATGGACTCCTCATAGATCCGGTAGGTCAGCTTATTCAGGGCGTTGGCAAACACGAAGTTGCCGATGATGGGCGCCAGCGCAAAAATGATCACGTAATGGTCGATCCGGAACATCATCACCCAGGAGACCGCCACCGCTATCGTACCGATCAGGATATGCCACCCATTATCAATGGTCTGGGTCAGCCGCTTGTCGCTGTCCGCCATGGCCATCATATAGCGGTTGTAAAAATCGCTGTCCTCAAAGCAGGACAGATCTGCGTTCCCCACCTTTTGATACAGGGCGTGGTAAAGCCCCTGATAAACCTTCACATCCGTCACCGGGGTCAGATAATTGACATACCAGCCGTTGAACAGACAGACAGCGCCAAACAGCCCGGCCGTAATCAGCGCAAAGGCAAGGATTTCCTGAAAACTGCCTCCGTTTTCAATTAAGGACAGCACCTTTTTCATAAAAAATCCCGAAAAAAACAGATACTCAAACTGCTCAAGCCCATAATAAATCCCGTTGGAAGCCACCCGCAACGGGCAGATACGCCACGCAAAACCCATAATATATAAATTGTTTTTGATCGCCCGGAAAGCCGTTCCTTTCCCGGCAGTTTTCTTCTCCATACCGGAAACCGCCCCTTTCTTCTCTCTGACACTAGTATAGCTGTTAAAAAAGGAAAAATCCAACCTGTCCTCCAAAACCCATTTTTTGTCCCTCAAAAAAATTTTTGTCCTTTAAAAAATATTGTTGCAGACGGGGATACTGTTTATAATAAGATTAGAAATTTTAAACGACAGGCGGGAAACTATGATCAGAGTGGGGCTTTGTGACGACGAACCGGTTTTACTGGAAAAACTGAATAACTTCGTATCGGACTGTTACGCGGGCCATCAGGTTTTTGTCCGGACACAATCATTTGAAAACGGGCAGGCCCTGCTTTACGAGATTGAAGACGGCACGGTGTTCGACCTTCTCCTTCTGGACATCGAGATGCCAGGCTTGGGCGGCATGGCGCTTGCCGCCCGGGCGAAGGAATTTTTGCCCGATGTGCTGGTCATTTTCATCACTTCCCATATGGAATATGTGCTGGACGCCTACGAACTTTCGGTGTTCCGCTATATCCCGAAGACAGACCCTGGGGCAAGGCTCACCCACGCCCTTTTGGACGCCGCGGCCATGGTGGAGGTTCAGCTTCGGGAAAGCTACGTGATAGAGAGCCAGAACCGATTAGAACGGATTCCCCTGCAGAACCTCCTATACATCACCCACGAGGGCAAAAACGCCCTGCTGGTGACGGACCTTCCCGGCGGGCCGGAGGGGAAAAACTCCTGCCGCCGGGTACGCCGCACCCTTGCCCAGGTTTACGGGGAGTTAGGCGGGGAGCAGTTCTTTTTTATCGACAGGGGCTGCATCGTGAACCTGTCCAAAGTCATGGGCATCCGGGAAAACCAGGCCCTCCTGAAAGACGGCACCCGCCTGCCGGTGAGTCAGGCCAGACTCCCGGCCCTAAAGGAAAAGCTCCTGGAATTTTGGAAACGGCGTATCTGAGCCCGCGGCGCAGCAAACGTCCCACCAACAGGCGGAAGGTATCGGTATGTGGAATCGGAAATTACTGAAAAAAGAGAAAGAAGCGGAAAAAGTCAAAATGCTGGGCAGCCAATACCGGCTGCTCCTGCAGGCATGGTCCGAAAACGCCATGCTGTTCCACGACATGGAAAACCACCTGCAGACCATTTACCATCTGGCAGGGGAAGGGAAATGCGAAGAAATACGCCGGTATATTTCCCACATCAGCAAACCCGTAGAGCAGCTTTCGGAAGTCCTGTGGACAGGCGTGGGGATCGTGGATGCCGTGCTGAACGCCAAAAAACAGCTTGCCACGGAAAAGGGCTATGCCATGGACATCAATGCCCAGCTCCCCGCCAACACGGGGATTGCGGAGGACGACCTGTGCACGGTGCTGACAAACCTCCTCGACAACGCAATAGAGTCCATGGATCGGGAAAAAGAAAACCTGCCCGGGGATACCCCTGTCATCCGGATCACTTTAAGGAGCATCCACCACTTCCTTGTGATCAATGTCTCCAATCCCTGCATCGGCCACTCCCCAATAGGGCCACGGCTTTTTCTTACCTCCAAGAAGGATAACATACACCATGGTTGGGGGCTTAAGAGCGTGCGCAAAACGGTGCACAAATACAATGGCTCTCTTTCTTTGGAGATGACGGATGGGCGGTTTACGGCAACGGCTATGATGTTTTATATATAAAAATCATTTTGAAATGATCTTTTCTCGAACAAAAGTCACTTGCAAGTTATAATTCATACATAGAATTTCAGAGCTCTATAAAGGGGCGCTTAACGAAAATTATGTGGCCCAAACTCTCACAGCAGGCGGATACCATCTGTATTACTGGACCTCGGAATCCCCTGCGGCTGAAATAGACTTCCTGATACAAAAAGAAGGAAACATAATCCCTGTGGAGGTAAAATCAGGGGAACATGTAAATGCCAAAAGCCTGAAGCATTTCATCAAAATGGCACAGCCAAAAAAAATGATCCGGCTTTCCCGTAAGAATTTCGGATGCGACGGGGAAATTGAGGCTATCCCGCTGTACGCGGCGTTTTGCATATAGTAAAACGCCGATCTCACACATACCTTTTTTCCAGAGGATTCCACACGCCCTTCACATAGCAGATCAAAAACAGCGCAAACAACAGCAGATTGTGAGCGATCATGCACGCCCAAGCTGAAATAAGCCCAAGTCCAAGAAGCTGTGTGCAGATAAACGTTCCCACAATGCGGACAAACCACATACCAATGATATTGTATACAAAAGGCGCTTTTGTTTTCCCTACGCCCATCATAAGCCCTTCAATTATAATAGAAAAGCCGTAAAAAGGCTCCGATACCGCCACCATGCGCAAAACCGTTGTTCCCAATGCGATCACTGCATCATGTGCGGAAAACAGCCCCATCAAAACCGGCGCCGCTAAAAACAGGCAGGCGCCGGAGCCTATCATCAAAACAGTCTCAAGCGGGATAAACATGGCGGCAAGCCGTTTCATGCGCTTCCCGTCATTAGCTCCGTATGCATTGCCGGCCAGGGTTGCCGCCGCAGTCTGCATCCCATATCCCGGAATATAAAATAAGGACTCTACTGTATTGGCGATGGTATGGGCCGCCGTGGACACCTCCCCCAGAGAATTGATCATAGCGGCAAACGCCACATACCCAAGAGAAGTTCCGAAGCGCTGCAGCATATTAGGGAAAGCCACCCTCATACAAGGCCTTAGGATTTCCATGTCCGGAGCAAACCTCTGACCTTTCGGAGAGATTGCCGGATGCTTCCAAAGAACCCATGTGATACAGATCCCGCCGACCGTAAACGCAATGGCGCTGGCAGCCGCCGCACCCACCACGCCAAGCCCTGCCCCCCACATGGTAACATGAAGGGAAGCTACTTTTATCTGCCGTACAGGATAGATCAAAAGGAAATTAAGCGCCACATTGACCAGGTTCACCAGAAGGCCAATCTTCATCGGCGATTTGGTATCCCCCGCCGAACGCAGCACCGTGCCAAAAATGATACTTGCCGTCCTTGGCAGCATAGGCAGATATAAGATCAGGAAATATGTGGATGCCATTTTCCGTATCCCGGGATCCACCCGCATCCAGACAGGAATAACGCCGCTTAACGACACAGTCAGCACCGTAAAGACAACTCCCAAAACGCATGTAAGCAAGGCCGCCTGTGCAACTGCGCGTTTTGCGGCGGCCTGGTCTTTTGCTCCGTATGCTTTTGCTATGTAGGAAAGAAATCCTACGCCCACCGCGGAAATTGTACTGCCGATGAGCCAATTGACCGTTCCCGTGGAACCTACCGCCGCAGTCGCCTGTGTTCCAAGCGTTCCCACCATAGCCGTGTCAATGTACTGGACAGCCGTCTGCATAAGCTGCTCTAACATCGTCGGCCAGGCCAGCGCAAGGATCGCGATGAGCGTGCCGCAGTCAAACAACCTGTGGAATACCTTATTTTTCATGCTGTCTATCCTCGCCATATCTCTTTACACTCATTAAACTTGGCAAACCTTTTCACGCACTGATCGATCTCATGAGACAGCTTCTTCGTCTGCCTTATCCCATCCTCAAACCAGATGTTTTTCACAGTGAGTACACCCGCCTTTTTTTCCGCAACCGCCTCGATCCGCCCCACAAACCGCTCTCCACACAAAATAGGCAGCACATAAAACCCGTATTTGCGTTTTACGGCAGGGGTATAGATTTCCCACCGGTAATCAAAGCCAAACAGCTCTTTGACCAGATTCCTGTCCCACAAAAAACAATCCAGCGGGGCAAGGAACTCACAGCGGGATTTGTATGTTCCATCCATAAGGACCTGATCCATAAGCGGCAGATCCCCGGCATTGCAGTAAAGGCAGTTTTTGATCCCCTCCACCTGAATTTCCAGAATCTTTCCTTCTTCCAATAACTCCCTGAAGGCCCTGTTGCGCTCCGGGCTTTTTAATCCCCAGATGTTCAGCCACGCATCCGACGGACGGTTCCACAAAAGCCCTGTTGCCGAGATCCGGCGCAGCACTCTCCATTTCAAATGCTCAAACTCATCCGGCAAAGGATCCGGCGCATCTAAAATCTTTGCCGGCACATGATCCCCCGCAAGGGCATAGTATTTCCGGGCCCCCTGTTTATGATGGATCACCAGCTCCCCGGCAGAGTACAACTGCTCTAAAACCGCTCTCGCCGCCTTAGTCTTCCCGTGCCATTCACCACTCCAATGAATAGCAGAATGCCAGTGGATATCCCCCTCTATGGGAAGGTCATCGGAGCTGACCGGTCCGTTTCCGGCAATGTAATTTTTTGCCTGTTCCTCTAACTTTGGAAGCTCCGGAAACTGCTTCCCGCACTTTCTTGCCGCCTCCCGGTACCGTTCAAAGTACGGCCAGTCTTCCATCGGAAGGATGGAAAGGTTTTTATCCGGAAAATCCAGAAGCAGACGGTCCTCATAAAGCAGTTCATATAACATTTTCTTAGTAAACCCCTTTACTCTTGACTGTAAGGTAAGCTCCGCATTTTTTCCACATGCGTCTACAGGATCAAACTGGATGCATCCCGCCTGGCGTACATACTCATACGCCCCCTGTTTCCCGATAAATCTGTACTCCCCCAATAATCCCTGCTTTAAAAGCATAAACTGCCGTGCCTGACGGTTCGTCAACCCAATCATCCTTATCCCCCACCCTGTCGGATCTGTCGTCTCTATTGAAGCTGCCGGTACAAGATCTCCTGCAGATGTTCCGGCTCCACGGGCTTTGAAATGTGCTCGTTCATCCCTGCTTCCTTCGCCATCCGCACGTCCTCCACAAAAGCATCCGCCGTCATGGCAACAATCCACACCTTTGCCGCATCTTCCCTGCTCATCTGCCGGATCCGTCTGGCCGCCTCATACCCGTCCATCACCGGCATATGGATATCCATAAAAATGATGTCAAAATAACCCTCCGGAGAATTTCCAAACTTCTCCACAGCCTGAGCTCCGTCATCCGCTACTTCTACCTGCACACCCGTCATCGACAAAAGCTCCACGGCAATTTCCTGATTCAGTGCAATATCTTCCACCAAAAGGACTCTGTATGCACTGTAGTCCTTTTTCCGGTCCGCACTCCTGTCATCTCCCTGGACGCTGCCCACCAGGTCAGACAAAGCGCCTAACAGCCTGCTTTTAAATAACGGACAGGGAACAAAGGCATTCACGCCAGCCCTTGTGGCCCGGTATTCAATCTGCGCCCAATCCGCTTCCGATACCAGGATCACCGGGAACTCCCGCCCTGCCAGCTGGCGTACATGGGAAACCAGATTTAATGACGGCATATCCGGCAGCTCATCCCCTACAAGCATGGCACAGGGCATATGTTCTTCATACTGAGCCTCCGTCAGCCATGTGACCGCCTGGGAGCCGCTCTCCTGATGTACCGGGGAAAGCCCGCCTTCTTTTAAATACTCCGCGATCTGCAGCGCTTTTACTTTTTCACTTTCCACAATCAGCACCGTCTCTCCAACAGGCAGATTTAACAGCGCTTCTTTCTTCGGAGAAATGGCGATCGGAACCTTCACGGTAAAGCAGCTCCCTGCGCCTTCCTCGCTTTCCACCGTAATCTGTCCGCCCATCCGTTCCACCAAATTTTTCACAATGGACATACCAAGCCCGGTGCCTTCTATTTTACTGGTAACATCATTGTGCACCCGCTCAAAAGGCACAAAGATGCGCTCCAGAAATTCACTGCTCATACCGATCCCGTTATCCTGGCACTGGAAATCCAGCCACACATATGGAAGGGCTGTTTTCTCCGCCATGCCGCCTTCCTCCGGATACTGGGAAAACCGCGCTATGATCTCACCTTTTTCCTGCGTGTACTTTACCGCATTGCCAATGATATTCACCAAGATCTGGCGCAGATGAAGCGGATCGCCAAGCAGAGCCTCCTCCTCGATCCGCCCAATCTCAATCCGCAGATCCTGTTCCTTCTGGACTGCCTGCGGCCGAACGATCACCGAAACATCGTGGATCAGGTCCGCAAGGGAAAACAGCTCCTCGTTCAATACCAGCCTTCCGCTGTCGATCCTCGACATATCCAGTACGTCATTCACTAAACTCATCAGATGCGCGGACGCCGTGTGTATTTTATTTAAACAGTCCTGTACCCGGGATTTTTCATCAATATGTGACAAACCAATAGACGTCATACCCATGATCGCATTCATGGGTGTCCGGATATCGTGGGACATATTGGATAAAAAACGGCTCTTTGACCGGTTCACTTCTTCCGCCGAATGCAGCTTTTCCTCCAGGATCTTTATCTGTCTCTCCAAATCCTCAATCTGCTGTTTTTGTTCTTTCACAAGCTTTAAATTTTCCATACCGTAATCATATCCTTTATGATAAAGGTTTCCACCTGCCTATTTTATTCTATACAAAACGATTATAGCATAGCCTGCGTGCAGATTCCAATTCTATATGCCGAAATCTTTTCCGCGGGTTCATCGTAAATGAAGATCTAAGATTTTCAAACTGTTCGGGCAAAATTAGTAGAATTAATCTATCAAGATCATTCCGGAACGGGCAGATACAAAAACAGGTTAAACTCCCCTTCCCTTTGCTCAATCTCCATGCTCCCGCCATACTTTTTCACGATTTCCTGTATACTCCTTAAGCCAAACCCGTGATTTCGGGCATCCTTTTTCGTGGTACCCGGCAGCACGCCTTTCCCGCCGGGTACCAATTCCCTGACCGGACAGGCATTCTTAATATTTACTGCCAGGATTCCTTTTCCAGCCCTGGCATCTAAGTAAATTTCCCTCATGGATTCCTCCAGCGCCCCGCACCCCTCCACCGCATTATCCAGCGCATTGGCAAAGACCGCACAAAGATCCGCCTTTTCAAAGGGAAGTTCCCCCGGGATATCCGCCTTAGCGTGAAACCGGATCCCCTTTTGCCGCATCAGCCCTTCCTTGGCCGTCAGCACCGCATTCACCGTCACATCTCCGCACCAGGTGACCACCTGGCCGAAGGCAGGCTGATCCATCATGCCCTTCACATAGTCATCTTTTTGAGAAGCCGGCAGAGCAAGAAGGGTCTGGAGGTGGTTTGCTAAGTCATGGCGCAGCCTGCGGATCTCAAATTGCTGCTGTTCCATGGCTTCATAATATCTTTGGTTTTGATTTGCCAGCAGATTTTTCCTTTCCAGCCTCTGTTGCTTCTCCAAAACCGTCAGCGCACGCAAAAGCCCTATAAAGGACACGATCACCACCAAAAACAAGACCGAATCTGCAACCAGGATGCTTTCAAACTTCACAAACGGACTGGTCAACAAAATCACGGAAAACATGATCCCTATGGGGGAAAATGTCAAAAACAGCATAAGCCTCCAGAGCGGTTTAGAAAGTTCAAAGTCTTTATCCGTCTTCCGGAAACGAATGGTCAGATACAGAACCACTGCAAAAAACAGCCTGCCTGCCAGATACATGTCCGCATAAAACCGATCCATTCCAAATATATGGGCCCAATACGCCACACAATTATCCCAAAACCCGTTAAACGCATAAACCGTGCTGGAAAACATCAGTCCCAGCGTCAGTTTCTTAAGTCCGGTTCCCCTGCAGGTAATCCACAAAAGCAGCAGAAAGATCAGAAGACTGAGAGAAAGATTATCGATATCACCGACAAAAATGATCATGATGCATGCCTGCCAGCAGTTGAAATGCAGCAGGGCCTTGCACCACCATTTTTCTTTTACCCGGATCAGCCTGGTCAAGACAAAGTATAGAAAAAACGCTGCAGCTACTCCCAGGCCGCTGAGCATAAGATTTTTAACGGATTCCCCGGCGCTCATCCTTTATCTCCTTCCAGCATGGCTTTTGCCAGCTTTACCACAGCTTCCTCTTTCATGGCTCGGCTCATGGGGATATCTTCCCCATCCATGGTGACGCTTTCCCCGCCAATGCGGGTAACCCGCCCCGGGTTTACCAGATACCGCTGGTGTACCCGCACAAACACGCCAAAAAGCTGCTCCTCCACTTCATCCAGCTTTCCGTAAAAGGTATGGGTAAGACGTCCTTCCTGTCCTGCACAGACTACATTCACCTTTCTTTTATCACTGTAAAAATAGGAAATTCCCGATAACGGAAGGCGGTAAGTTCCTTCCGGGTTTTTAAAGGAAAAGGTTCTTTCCCTTCCGTCAAAGATCTGCCTGCGCACCCGCTTTAACACCTCCGAAAGCTTCTGCGTTTCCGCCGGCTTGATCACATAGTCAAGGGCATTTACCTTGTAGCCTTCAAACACATAATCGGGATACCCAGTCACAAATACAAGACAGATTTCCCGGTCAAATTCCCGGATCTGCTCCGCTGCTTCCATTCCGTTCATGCCCTTCATCTCCACGTCAAGGAATAACAAGTCAATTTCACCCGGGTGCTTCTTCAGCCAGCGCACTGCGCTCTCCCCTGTTGAAAACTCATAAACAATCTGTTCTGATTCTTCCCTGATCACCTTTTCCAGCCCGAAACGCAAGGCATCCCTGGCCTCCTGCTGGTCATCACAAATTCCGATCCGAAGCATATTATCCCTCATTTCCGCACATGCTTTTTGCACGCATCCCACTAAAGCTGCCCGCAAAACATTTTTTATCATCATAACATGATTTAAAACCTCAAACAATCCTGCCGGCCAAGAGAAATTTTTTCACTCCGCCAAACGTTACAAAATCCCTGCAAAACTTTACAATCCCTGCAATCTCTTTCCAAACATTACAAAAATACCGCTTAATATGACAACCCTTTTTCCGGCTTTCTTTTTCTTTGCTACACTAATAAAAAAGAAAGTTAAAGGAGAAATAAACCATGTTATATGTAAAAAATCTTCACAAATCATACCAGAGTGGAAACAAATCTTATCCCGTGCTTAAGGGAATTGACCTGTCCGTTGCCGATCAGGAATTTGTAGCGGTCATGGGGCCTTCCGGTTCCGGCAAAAGCACACTGCTAAACTGCATTTCCTGCTATATTCCCTTTGAAGAGGGAACCATTACCTTAGGCGGGCAGGAACTGAAAGGACTTTCCGAAAACGGCCTTGCCAAGACCCGCAATGAAAAGCTGGGTTTTGTGTTCCAGGATTTCATGCTTCTTGACGGCCTGACCGTAAGGGAAAATATTTTGGTTCCCCGGATCATCCAGGGGAAGGTGGATTCAGAGGCGGAACGTCTTGCCGACAGACTTTTAGCCCTTTTTGGCATTGACCATATTGCCGGAAAATATCCTGCTGAGGTCTCCGGTGGGGAACGGCAGCGGACTGCGGTGGCACGAAGCCTTATCAATCAGCCCCTTTTGATCCTTGCGGATGAGCCTACCGGGAACCTTGACAGTAAATCCAGCCGGGCCGTCATTGAATCTTTTGAAAATGCCCGGGAAAAATTGGGGGCTTCTATTTTTATGGTCACCCATGACAGCTTTGCCGCTTCCTTCTGCGACCGCGTGATTTTGCTTAAGGACGGGATGGTATACGACACATTAACTGCCGATACCGCCCTTTCCGGCATAGCCCCAGAAGAAAAACGGAGTGCTTTTCAAGACCGCCTTTTAGACGCAATCCGGAAAATGAGCAGCATGGAACCTGAAACCAATAGCCAGAACAAGGGAAGGAAGTGATCTTATGACATTACGGTTTTTAGAAAAAAAATTACAAAAAGCAGACCTGGCACAGGCAAAACTATACTTGTTCTGCAATTTTGTCTCCCTGCTGCTGATCACCGCTTATTCCGCCATGATGTTTTCTCCCACCGTGCTTTTGGTGCTCCCGGAAGGGGGTGACAGCCGCAAACAGATGGTGGCCGTCTTTGTCCTTGCACTGTTTGGCTGTGTGGTCTTTACCGTTTATGCCGCAAGTCTCTTTTTCCGAAAAAAAGCCAGACAGCTTGGAACGCTTATGGCCCTCGGGGCATCCGGGCAGCGTCTCCTTCCCGGCCTGCTAAGGGAAGTGTTGATCTTAAGCTCCGCTTCCGCTTTTGCCGGTATCCTGGCCGGATTTCCCTTTGTCATGACTTTGTGGAACAGCTTTCGGCTCTTGATCACAGACAGCACCCAGATGGCTTTGACCTTTGACTTTAAATGCCTGTACTTATCAGTCGTATTTTTTGTCATCGTGGTGACCTTTTCCTGCCTTACCGCATACCGTTATCTGAAAAAGACCAACATCATGGAAGTCATGCATGAAGAACACCGGAATGAACCTGTCAGAAAACCGGGCATCTGGTGCGGCCCTGTGGGTATGCTGTTGGTGCTTGTTGGCGCCGTCCTTGGCTACAATGCCCCTGGACTTTATGCGAAATTGTTCAGCGCCTATTCCCCGGCATGGATCAACATTTTGTATGCCCCTGTTTTTGTCGGACTTTATATGATCATGCTCCATACCGTGGTACACGGCTGGCGTTCCCACAAAAAGAATCCTTACAAAAACCTGATTGCCAGAAGCATGATGAAATTCCAGGGAAAACAGACGGTGAACAATCTCCTTGTAAGTACCGTACTGATCGCAGGAAGCGCTTTTGCCATCTTTTATATCCCTATGATCAGCGTCGGTTCATCCATGGAAATAAACGCCCGCTCTTATGACTACTATTATCATTACCGGGCCGACCAGGCCATCCCCGGGGAAGAGGAGATAGCCGCCCTTGCCGCCGACTATGGCCTTAAGATCAAAGATTACAAAAGCGCCCCCTACTTAACCCTTGCCATGGACGGCATCACAGAAGTGGAGGATGAGGGCAATGCTTTTCACTATGAACGGATTCCCTTTTTTATAGAAGGAAAATTTTTATCGGAAAATTCCTTTGAGATCCTTACCGGGAAAAAGATTTGTGTGGAAAAGGGCAGTTACATGCCAATTTCCAACGATGATGAGACCGGAACCTACCGTTTTAATGACACTGCCAATGTGCTTACCAATATGATCACATTGGAAAGCCTGCCTGTCAGCTTCACCGGATACGCCCACTATAACTCTCTGGTAAGCGACCCGGGGTATTATGTACTGAATAATGAAGATTATGACACCATCGCCTCAGGGCTTACCCCTGACTGGATGGGAACCGCCGCCTTTTTTAACATGGACGGAGAAGACAGTTATGAATTTGCGGAAGACTTTTTCTATACGTTGATCTCTTCCTTTGGACCGGAATGTGAAACGCCCATTTATTATGACCGGGTAACCAAATACTATGCTAACCAAAACGGGGAAGTCTATTGGGGAGATACGCCTCGAATGACACAACTTAGTTTCTCCGAACCCGACACCAGCGAATTCCGCACTTACTGGACCTATATGCCCAAATGCCGGATCCTGGACCAGACCGACTTCACCAGGACATTTTCCGTGTTCCTTATGATGTTCCTGTTCATCGCCATAATCTGTTCCCTTGCGGCGATGGTCATCAGTTATACCCGCTGCATGACGATCACCTTAAATAACCGCTATGTGTTTGAAGATTTAAAGCGGCTTGGCGCTTCTCCCGCCTTTTTACAAAAGGAGATCCGGGCACAGGCAGCGCCGGTGTTTAGAATCCCTGCCTTAGTCGGGATGATCGCCATGTATCTTCTTTACGGGCTTCTTATCTTTGGTAACGACGGAAGGATCACCAGCGGCGAGCTTGGAGGGATGGCTGTCTGCTTCGTTATCCTTTCCGGGATTGCGGCGATCTATTATCTGGTCTACCGCTGCACCATAAAAAATATGTGGCGTCAGTGTAACACCTGACAGAATCTTGTATCCGGCACCGGTCAGGACTCCCAGAACCGCCCGGGCCGATGCCGGCCGCTTATTATATCTTTTTGATCAAAAACAGTTCCATAGGCTGCTCATACCCGGGAATCGTTATGACCAGGCCTCCTGCATCCTGATATCCGAGCTTTCGGTAAAAATGCTGGGCCTGTTCATCAACCTGGGTGGAAACCATGACCATCCCATACCCGGCTTTTTTCATATCCTCTTCCCAACGTGACATAAGTTCCCTGCCATATCCCTTTCCCTGATGCTCCCAATCCACAAACAACATGGTGCAAAAGGGCGTATTATCCCAAAATAAATGATACCTCAATAAGGCAGCCGGACTATCGTCTTCTGATAATATATACCCCATCCGGTCTCGGACCTTCCGGTCAAATTCTGTTTCCGGCAGGTGCCGGTCTAAGCGGAACCAAAAATCCTTATCCTCAGCTTTTACGTACCTGATCTCCATGTGCTCACTCCCTTATTAACCGCCATTCTATCACCCTTTCAGGGAAATAAATTTACGGAATTTTAAGTTCAAATTATGTAATAATTTTGAAACACCCGGTTTTTCAAACATTTCCCTCTTCGCCGGTCAGATAAAATCATTCAAATTCTGCTTCATGCTTCTTAAAGAAATTGAAATAGGCCCTCACATTTCCAAGCTCGCTCCAACGCTTTACATCCACTACTTCCTCATCCATATCATAGATCTTTGCTCCCCTCATGGATAGCAGGAAGGGGGAATGTGTGGCTATCACGAACTGGCAGCCAAAAAATCTTACCGAATCTTCCAGAAACTTAAGCAGCTCCTGCTGCTTTTCCGGCGACAGGCTGTTTTCCGGCTCGTCAAGCAGATAAAGCCCGTTTTCCTTGATCTTATCCGCAAAATAAAGGAATGCACTCTCACCATTGGAATGCTCCCGGACATTATCCATGATATTCTTCCGGATATACTTCGACTGTGTATTGCCCCTTGCCTGGACCACCTTTTTTAACTGCTCATAGTCATCTAACGACTTCATCTGAAAACGGGCATACTTCGCTTCCAGATAATCTTCAAACAAATCCTCTCTTTTTCTGTTGATACCGTCATTGATACTCCTTAAGTTCAGCATAAAATCAAACACGTCATCGCTGGTGATGATCCTGCTGTCCGCAGGGATCTTAAGTTCCTCTTCATAACTACACAGCTTTGTATAGTCTTCAAAAAAATTGGAACGGTTGTATAAGGTGTCACGGTCCAGCCCCAGTTTTTCCGCGATCACATTTAAGGCAGTAGTCTTTCCGGAACCGTTGCCGCCATACAAGATCGTGACCGGTTCAAAGTCAAGCCTTGTCAGGTTATGTTTCGATAAGATCTGAAACGGGTAATAGGTATCATAGCACGTCCTTTTCTGCCCAAATATAAAGTCATCTTCCCGTCCCACATCCGGGAACTTAAAATTAGATAAATAAACCATGTTGCACCTCTTTCAATAAATTTTGTTACCGTACCATCTGACTTATGTTAGAATAAGGGAAGCGGCACAGTTGGTTCCTATATTATGATAACATGCCTGTAAGGCTGAGAAAGGCTCCTATGAAAAATCTCAAAAGAGAAGATTTACTATTTTCCCTGTGTATTAAACTGCGGCTTATGTTCCATGAATTTAGGCCAATATTGCCCCGGCTGCTGCGGCGGAGAGGGAAACCAATCCTGTCCCATTGCAAAGTGCAGTTTACAGCATGAAAATCCAGCATACTGTTTCCAGTGTAAAAACTACCCCTGAAATTCCGGATGGCTGTCAAAATACACATGCAGCGGAATTTCTTCGATAACCACTCTTGTTCTCAATAGTTCTCCCATGATCTCATGGTACTGGCGGTTCTCCATGATATCAGGGCCGCAGATACAAAAAATTTCCTGAAAACTTGCCGGCTTGTCCACACAGTCCAGCATAGCATCCGCCAGATCCCCAACGAAGATCGGCTGGGTCAGGTATATCCCCTCCGCCACAAGCCGCAGCGCCTCTCCCCGAAGAATCTGTTCCTGAAGGCCCTCCTGCCTTCTCTGCCCCCGGGTCACCGCCCAGACCTCATATTGTTTCATGACTTTTTGCGCCAGAAAGCCGCTTAAGCTTCCGCTTCCGCCAATGATCAATGCTTTCATAGAAATTTCCTCCAAATTATGCTAGAATATTAGCAACAAGTAAAATCATCATTGCTTCGGGGGATGTCTGGAAATCAATCCTCCAAATAAAAGAAATCGGAGGAATCACCATGAATTTTCTGTTACTCACATCATCCGACGACATGTGGAAAGAAGTAAGTCAATTTGCACAAAACTGCTCATGGAAAGCCGGAAAATCTTTATCCCAAAATATGTCCAACCATACTTTTACAGATTGGGAACGTGTGATCGTCGCTCTCCATGAAAATGATATTGCGGGCTACTGTACCGCTGCCAAAAGTGATTGTATTCCAGATGTTCCCTACACACCTTACATTGGTTATCTGTTCGTGGATGAAAAGTATAGAGGACAACGCCTAAGCCAAAAACTCATTTCTTATGCAATGTCGTATCTGCAAACATTAGGATTTCATCAAGTGTATTTGGTAAGTGACCACGAAAACCTTTACGAAAAGTATGGCTTCAAAGTCATTGACCGAAAAATAGCGCCTTGGGGAGAAATCGAAAAAATTTATATGCACGAAATATAAAACCTATTTTTTAGCTTTCAGAAACACTCCTTTTCCTTTTTTATAAGCCTGTACGGTTTTAAACTCACAATCGTAAAAGGTTTCCACATGCAACATCAAGAACCACGTCACCCATACTCAAAAATTCTTGATTATTCCGCTTTGTCATTCACGTTATTTCATCTCCGTAATCGTAAATTCGCCCGGTATCTTTTCATTTGTCCATGCAGGATGTTCATCAAACCTGCTTAACGTAAAGCCGCTATTTATGACTGAATTGATGATCTCACTAATCGTATATTTTCTATAACTGCATTCAGGCATCTGCTCCCGGACATTTTCTTCAAAAAAGCGGGCATGTGCCATTTCTCCTTCGAATATTTCTTTTGAAAAGCAGCTCATAGTCGGTTGTTCAAAATTCAAATCAGCTTCTGCGGCAGCCGCGGTTTCAACCGCATATGTTTGCTACTTTAACACCTTCGTAAGTATCAAAGTAATCAGAATATCTTTTCAACATTCCTATAGGATCTTTTAAATCTTTTTTGCCCGTTCAGCTGGTGCGCCCGATTGTTTCACCCAAAACTCATACGCATTATATTCCCACGCTTTTTTATTTTGAACCCTGTAATCTAACTTGCTCACTGTACCAACTCCATTTCATCTTCCATCTTTACAAATCCATATCTCTCATATAAGGGGCGGCCCATATCCGTTGCTTCTAACGCAATCTGTGACACGCCCTGTTTCTTCATATGCAATATGCTCAACTTTTTCCAAAGCCCGCTTATAATATGCGTACGATTCATGCTCTACTGCATCCATATCCACATCATCTGACAGCTTATTTGCTGCCCGAAGGACAATAATCCTTGTTCTTACCAGTTCATCAATATCTTCCAATGCCGCTTTTCTATATTTAAATTTTTCTAACATTTCACACCTCAGCCAATAAAAAAACCATTTCCACCTGCACCTTTTTACTAAAACTGAATCCAAGCAGCACTTAGTATCCCGTTACCTCATAGGCTGCATATTCATGACTAAAGTGATATCCCAGCTTTTCCGCTAAAGCTGCCGACCATTTATTTTGCGCATCCCAGCTTGGATATAAGTCTCTCTTTAAGCACTCCAGGATCAGCTTTGCACCACTCACATATGCCAATCCTTTAAAATAACCGCACCCAAGCCTAACTCTTTGTAAGTATTTATAATCCTTATACTGGGATACCAGATCATTCGCCCAGCCATTTTCCTGACACATATTATATTCTGCCTCTTGTATTACCTTTAGTTCATAACCATCCGGCAGGCTGGCTGCTGCCTGTTTTAATTTTTCCACGTCAAATATATCCGCTTCCTTCTTAATTGCATACCTTATAACTTTCTCCGCTTTATCTTTGTAACACTTCTCGATCAAATCAGCCCACATGGCATTTCGCGGAACCATAATAATAAAATCCCGCTTGCTGCTTTCAGGCTTAAATCGAATTAATTCCTCACTCGGATTTCCGGCAAAAAACGCAAAGTCTCCCAATATTGCCATTGCCGCATCCTCAGACAAGTTAGTGTGTATTTCTCCCATTATCCCCTGCAGACAGGACCATACAATTGTTTCATTCCAATCTTCAAATATTTTATGTATATTCTCTTTCACTTGATATCCTCCGTCAATATCTCCAGAACAGGCTCCACCTCTTGTAGAATACCACAACATATGTTTTTTTCCAACAATTCCTTGTTCCTTTTATCTATACCGAGTTCTGCAGAAATACATTTCAAACAACATGAAAGGGAACTGACAAAAAGGCGGCAAATATGGTTTTGGATACTCTCGACAAAGTACAGCTTACGCTGGACTATATGGAACAAAATCTGAAAGCAGAAATACAGGTAAAAGAACTGAGCAAAATAGCTGGTTATTCTGAGGTTTATTACAGCGAGCTTTTTAAAAAAGTAACCGGTATACCCATGGGGCAGTATCTGACACGCAGAAAGCTTGCTCATGCCATCTGTGAAATTGCAGCGGGCAGAAGGATGCTGGAAACCGCACTGGAATATGGCTTTGATACGTATGCCGGTTTCTACAGGGCTTTTTGCCGGGAATACGGTTGCAGTCCGGCCGTTTACCTGAAAGACCATAATCCTGTCAGACCCTACAGAATCAATTTAAAGCAGGAGGAAAAAATAATGCTGTCAAAGAAAGCGATCAAAGGAATATTGGCACATTGGGAAATGGAACAGGAAGTCGTCGGTGAAATTTATTATGAAGGGAGCGGTCAAAGCAGTGAAAGTAATTTTCAGGTTGGAGAAGAATATATGCTGAAAACCTCCGCCCTGTCCGGAGGATTGAAACGTCATATCGAAATATCTCAGGCGTTGAAGGAGTCATATATTCACGTTTCCGAACCGGTTCCCGCAAAAGATGGAAAGCTGCTCGTACAGGAAGGAGAAATATATTGTATTCTTTGCCACAGAATGAAAGGGAACCGTCTGGATTCCAGAAAGCTTTTTGCCCATGGAGATGAGGAAATGGCTTACCGTTTCGGCGAAATAACAGGAAAGCTTCATTTGGCTCTTAGCAGACTGGAACAGGATATCTGTCAGGAGAATCATCTGTACGATTCTGTCCGCACCCAGGCATTTCAGGAAATACGAGAAAAAGCAGGATTACGATTACCCGCTTCTTTTGAGAAAGAGTATGAGCAGAATTTCGGAGAAATTTATAAGAGGCTGCCGAAGCAGGTGATTCATCGAAATATGAATTTAAACTATATTCTCGTGGAGCAAGGGAGTATGACCGGGGTCACAGATTTTGAACTTTCAGAATATGGTATCCGTTTGTTCGATCCCTGTTATGCGGCCACAGGGATTCTGACTGAAAATTTTACAGACCAGGAGGAATGTATCTCCCGATGGCTGCCTCTGTACAGGAAGATTCTCAAAGGATATGATGATGTGGTTCATCTGACAGAGGAAGAGAAAAAAGCCGTTCCTTATGTAGTGTTTTCCATTCAGCTGATCTGTACGGCATACTTTTCCGGGAAAGAGAAGTATGCTGATCTGGCCAAAATCAATGAGCACATACTGATGAGACTGATAGAGCGTAAAGAGGAACTTTGTTTTGACTTCTGAATGTGCGCACTGCTCAGAAAAGATCAACATCATTCCGGTGAACCAGTACAGTCAAGACTGCCGGCTAAGCCAGTGGTCTTGGCTTCATCGGAATCAAGAGTATATTTAGGATGTTTTTCATCCATACAGTTTTACTCCTTCTCTATCAATATTTTTGAAGTAACCATACCACCCTTTTTTTTCCTCAAATTCGTCATAAGGAAGGAGAACAAAATTTACTATTGCAAAGTATTTTAATGCAAGTTTTGTTGCGATTTCATCAATTTTATCGCTATATTTCCAAGAATCAGCCCGATTTCCTTTGACAAGAATTTTCTATAATATCTCTATTTAACTTTATATTTTCCATAAAACACACCTACAAACTTCTAAACATAATTTAAACCCGAAAAATCTAAATGCGGTTCCTGCACGCCGGTTTTCATAAACTCGTAAGGCTGCCCTCCTGACACGGGCACCTTCTGCATACGTTTGGTAATTCGAATATATATGAACGTCAATCAACTTCTATATTATATACAGGAGCCACGATATCCCAAATTAAAACTCTTGACATTATTCCCCCTCCAATTCTTCATCTAAACCCCCCTTTTTATCCGGTGAGTAACCAATTATAGTTTTCCCTTATCAATCATGGTACTGCTCCCCAAAAAGCACGTTCTATCCTGCCCAATTAACTTACAATGAAAATAATGCGTCTTCATAATCCTTCACATAATATCTGATATTCTTCCTGCCTTTCTGAATAATTGTATGTCCTTCTTTCTCAAGCATTTTCTTCTGTTCCTCAACACCCCCCGGATACTTTGCATTTAATTCCCCATTTGCTTTTAGCGTTCTCCAAAACGGCGTTTTATTATCTACACGCTGATAACTCGCCCATGCAACAATTGAAACAAATATTCCTGCCGTTATCGGCTCTGTAAAATCGGCTCCACTTTGCTTTGCAAAATATTCTCTTATAGTTCCTACCGTAAGCAGCTTCCCAAATGGCACAAGCCGCATTACTTTGTCATAATCAATCGGCGGGGCAAAATACATTCTGTTTCCCCCATATTTCTCAATGCTTTTTTCATCTGTAATAGTTTGAAACTTAGGCATATCCTTACTATCGTTCAACATCGCATTAAAGTCTTTTTTATTTTCATCAGACATAAATAAGCACCTCCTGTATGAAAGCATAATCCAAAGAAAAAATATATGCAATGAGACAGTTTGAAAAATTTACCTCACAAACGGGATTTAACCGACTTTTAATTTCTTTTCCATAATTTCATAAACCAGTTTGACATCATTTGGTAATTCATAAATTCCATGCCCTACCGTTTTATACCCCCTATGTTCATATAAACACACTGCCGAAAGCGAAGCGTCCAAGAGAACTGTATCATGTTTTTTTGATATTACCATTTCCAGATAATCCATAATCTTTGAACCACAGCCTTGTTTCTGATAATCCGGCAGCACATATACTCCTGTAATATGATTACCGTCATAACAGCCCGTACCGATAATAAGATCTTCATCTGTCAATACCCCCATATTTCCAGACGCTATCCCTTCTAGAATATGTTCTCTGCTATGATGTTGGCAAAAGAAATCTGCCACCTCCTCAGGATAATACTTTGGATATACCGTTCTTATTGTTGTATGCAAAATATGATGTATTGCATCCGCCATTTCCACTGTCGCTGTTAAATACTTCATTCCTTTTCTCCCATAACTTTTAACTTAATGAAGCTGCTATTTTACCATTTCTCTACTATGTATTTCACGGCTTCCCTTAAATCATCGCTGAATACTTCCAAATCATCCAGCGATATGACCTCATCCAAAACCAAACGTATGATATTATTTATCGCCGTTGATCTTCGCATATCAATTAAAACGCCTGGACATTTCTTATCCTTTTTAATACGCTTTTCAAGTTCCCAGAATTTACCGGAAGCTGTTCTCTCACTTTGCAACAGTGCTATGTATTCCGTTGTCAATCTTTCCATATAACGTTCTTGCCATTCCGGTATATTTTTTCGAAATATTTTCCAATCTCTTTCAGTTATTTCCATCCTTCAACCTCTCCACCATATCTTTCCAATTTTCTATTGTAAGTACGTCTTCCTTTGGTTCATATTTCAAATCAATTGCCCCGATATACCACACCGGGAATAATCCTGCCGCATCCCAAAACACGCTGTCAATTTCTTCCGGGCTTAATGGAATTTCAATTCCCTGCGACTCATATAAATATTTTGTAAACATATGGTTTGGAACTTCCACTTGAAAATGGTGTCTCTTTTCCGGGTCAAATCGTCCTAACTCCTGATTCAGTTTATTTGCATGAGCCTGCACTTCCTCAGCCGATCTATTATATTTATTTTTTGTGGCATATCTAAGAACCGCCTCTGTTCCTTTTACGCCGTTAAATAATTATTCGTTTACCAAAGTTTGTCCATAATCAAATAAAATCATCTTAGGTTTCTTCATTTATGTTTCTCTCCAAAATCTGTTATTTATCATCAGTAAAGAACTTCTCTAACTTTTCGCATTTCCCTCCAAACATTATCTCCATAGTTGCTCACCAAAACGGAAACAATCCCATTATTTGGATTATACTCGGATATAAAACTTACACCCGGATCACAACCTTGAAAATACGCAAAATCTTTACCACTCGGATTATCAATTATCCACATACCATAGCCATAATATCCTTCTTCTGCATCATCCCCATCTCCGCTCTGCTTACTAAGCATATCTGAAACAAATTCCTTTGAAACTAAATTTCCTTCCAGTAGATTAGTCCAAAAAATAACAATTTCTCTTACCGTTATAAATGCCCCTCCCGCACCGGTGCATTTCGCATCCACAGAAAATATATTTGTGCGATAATCCTTTGTATCAGCGCAATAAATATAGTTATTAGCGCACTTTGCCGGCAGCCTGTCTAACTCATAATACCCCGTTGCTTTCATACCGCATATGCCAAAAACATTTTCCTTTATGCACTTGCAAACAATATCAGTACGACATTGAAAGAATAAATGAAAACTGAATACGACACAGACACGGCGTTTCTCTATCCCATAACAGGGAAAACGGGAACGCCGCTTTATATACCCTCATGTTACGCGATAGAAGCAAAAAGAGACTTGCTACAAGCGGTTTTGCGGGTGTGTTTCTGCCGGAGATAAGGATTTATGCCTATCCCCGCCAAAATGGCATTCTATTGCGTAACATACCCACAGCAAAAGGAGTGCTGAAGCTATGGCTGTTTTCCAAAAGAACCTCAACCGATATTGCTCGATATTGGGAACCCGACACCGGATAACCCGATATTGGATTTTCCGATACCGGATTATCCGACGTCGGAAAATCCAATGCAATTAAATAAAGATATACTAAATACTGATTTACAAAATATCTATTCCTTTCCCTTCCTATCTTTTTCCCCGTCTCTTTGGCTAAGAAACAGTAAAGCCACCAGAATGGAAAGGTAAAATATACAAAACGTATTTATAATTTGCCGGATAAAGTATATCAGTTTTGTATTAGACTGTATGTTGGAGAATCTGGTCACAATTCGCAATATCAAGCAGTACTTATGTGCCATGCTTTTAACGTCTCGTCGGTAATCAGCAATTATTACACATTATTTATTGCTCTGAGCATAGCAAGAATAAAGCCACAAATATCAACCTCTCCATACAGCATAAGGTTTTATTTGATAAACGGATTCCGTTAATTTATATACATGACCAAATACTCCCAAACGAATATTTGTTCCTTTTGTTACTCTAAATAAAGTTGCCAAATGAGATGAGAAACCACCTAAGGGTTCCATTTTCTTTATACTTAGGTTCATGGTTAACTTGATTTTTTTCAAAGCCATTGTCTTATAATAAGAATCATCATACTGATATGTATCTTTAAATTTATTAGTGGCATCTCCACCTTTATAGAATGGAATATATCCACATTGATTTGCTAAATCTACTGTTTTAAACCAATCGTTATGATAGAAATCTGTATCAAAAGGCATTGTAAGTAACACAAAGTTTTGTTTATCCTCTTGATAGTTTTTATGTATTTCTGCCCTATTTTTCAATACTGCTTCGCACTTTTCGACATACTGAATAATCTGCTGTATTTTTGCTTCATAAGGTTGTGTTGTGGTTTTATCAATTGTTTGTACAGATTCCATTTCACCAGAAACACTTACATCTGCCTTAAATATTTTTTTGACAACTTCCGAAAACCCAATGCTTCCATTTGCATTGCCGGCTTTTCTACTTGTTGTCTGAATATGGCTTGTTTCTACTAGTTCTGATGTGATTTGAGATAACAAGCTATCTATTCCGACCATATCCATATAAATATAATTTTTTTAAGATTCCATAAAAATCCCCCATCATTTGTGCCTTGATCATTTACAAATTATACGTCGCAATTATCGCAAAATCAATTAGAATACGGGTAATTCGCACTTTTAATTTCAGCATGATGAATGCTAAGAGCTTTTATTCCCCGAAAATAGACAAAACTAATGACAGAATCATTGGTTTTTCTTGTATTAGTGGAAGTATATCAATTATAAGATTAGACTACCAAAGAAAAAATAAGTTTCGGAGCAAGCATAGGAAAAGAGTACCCTTTTCCGTAAATCTACCCGCACGTATAGCTTGCCGGACAGATTTGCTTGTTGGGAAGTATCCCAAACCCTCTTGATAGTTCTCTCACTACCTACAACCCCGTACAAGGCGATTTTAACGAAGCTTTGAGAAAAATTTCTCAAAAAATTTTTTTAATCTATCTATAAAGAAGTTTGGGAAATACCAAGTATTATTTAATTTCTTGAATTTATTCGGTTAACCGTATATAATTATGGTGATAAAACTTATAGAAAGCGAGAGAGACTGAAAATGTTAGAGTATATTTCTGCCCCGGAAGCGGCACAAAAATGGGGCATTTCAGAAAGACGGGTGCAAAAGCTATGTGAGGAAAACCGCATACCGGGTGTAGCAAAATTTAGTCGGCTATGGCTGATACCAAAAGACGCA
>CAJULP010000017.1 GCA_910587295.1 uncultured Lachnospiraceae bacterium
ACAATAGTACTCATCACACAGTCTCCTTTATCTGTTTGTTTTGCAATTAACATCATAAAGAAAAACTGTGTGGTTGGGAAGGGGGGATTTTCTCTTCTTCCCTTTTTATTTCTTTTGCCAATTAAAATTATACACTAACTCTGACGATGATCTCATTAATCTTTTTATACACCAAATCCTCATCCATCGTCAATATTTTTCTATTTTCCATAGTTATTTTTCCGTCAATGATAACTGTCTCCACCTCTGAACCATTTGCAGAATAAGAAAGCCCGGCAATCAGATTGTTTCTGGGAGTCAAAGAAGGAGAATTTAAATTTAAAATGGCAATATCTGCCTTCTTCCCAACTTCAAGGCTGCCAATCTCCTTCTCTAACCCAAGTGCCTTTGCACCATTTATCGTAGCAATACGGATATTTTCTTTTGCGCTGATACATTGGGGCGTTCTCTTAACTCCCTTATGAATCAATGCCAGGAGGCTCATCTCATGGAACAGGTTCAAGCTGTTATTAGAAGCGGCTCCATCCGTTCCGATACACACGTTGATTCCCATATCCAGCATTTCCGGCACAGGGGCGAACCCGTTCCCTAGCTTCATGTTACTTGCAGGGTTTGTGACAACGCTGACATTTTTTGCTTTTAATATCTCCATATCGCTTTTTGTAATCTGTACACAATGGGCAGCTATGGCAGGCACATCAAAAAGCCCGTTCCTGTCCGCCATCTCAATAGGCGAACATCCATACTTCTCCTTAATCTGTTCTATCTCACTTTCACTTTCAGATAAATGCACGTGGATTCCCATATGGTTCTTTTTTGCTTCCTCAGATACGATCCGCATAAAGCCTTCATCGCAGGTATATGGCGCATGAGGAGCTAACATAAAGCTGAGCCTTTCACAGTCTGCCGCAGCGTCTCTTTCCTCATATGCCTGGCGAAGACGCATCTGCCCCGCCTCATCATTACCGCTTCCAATCAGTCCACGGCTGATCACGGCACGCATACCGGATTCTTTCACAGCCCTTGTAGTTTGATGAATATTCATCTGCATGTCATTAAAACAAGTAGTTCCGCTTTTCATCATCTCAATGATGGCAAGGCAGGCTCCCCAATAAGTATCTTCATCCGTCATCTGCTGTTCAATGGGGTCAATACTCCCAAACAGCCAATCCATAAAACTTAAATCATCCGCAACATTCCGCATAAAAGACATATAAGAATGTGTATGACAATTTACAAGACCCGGTATCGCAAGCCTGTCCTTCCCGTCAATCACCTTTTCTTCCAGAAAACCTTCCGGTTTCTTTCCCATTGCCGTAATTCTGGTACCTTCAATATAAATATCCGTTTCACGGAGCACATCCCGGGCTCCTCCTGCATTCCCTTCCGGCAAAAGTGCCAGAATATTTTTTAATACAATGCCCATAAATTTATCCTCTCTTTATTTTATATTTTCTCTTCCAGATTATCTCATCAGTTTATTGTTTCGATTATATCATGTTCAAGTAAATAAGGCAAACACCTGCAATACTGGTGTCTGCCTTATTTAATCATTCCTTGATTTCTGAAACTGGTATTACCCTATCTCATACCAGATAATCTGGTTCGCCTCAAGATCCAGCGAAAAGCTTTCCCCATCTCCTTTATAGACGATAGTACTCTGAGACTCATAGGTATTATTCACTACACAATACTTTCCGCTTTCCGGATAAGCATGTACGTCCACATTATAATTACTTGAAAACCACTGGTGAAGATTTTCCTCATCTCCTGCACTCCAAAGGATAGCCCGGTACAATAGCCTGCTGTTTTCAAAACTGTAAGGAAGACCGCTGATATAGACCGCACGCCCCTTTCCAAAGCTGTTTACCGCAAGCTGTACTTCCTTATCTTTTTCAACAAGGATCGTGGTACCTTCCAGCGCGTAAATGTTCTTCTTCCCTTCACCAAAGTCTATCTCATCCTTTACATCCTCGGTAATAAAATGGCTGTGGCTTTCCCAGTTATATTTGTCATAGCCTAACGTAAATCCAAGTTCCTCTTCTACGCCAAACACGTTAGAAAGCTGGAAGAAATGCCCGTTAGCCTGATGTGCGCAGGGCTCTCCTACTCCGATGATACCGCCGCCTTCGTATACAAACTGTTTTACTGCGGAAGAAATCTCCGGATCACACCACCACTGGCCGCCGGTATGGGCAGTATCAGCATCGCCCACATTGATCAGCACATCAATTCCTTTTAAGATATCAGGATTTTCTTTCAGGTCATCAAAACTGATAAACTGTACGTCAAAAGGTGCACCGGAAAGAGCTTCAATTACTCCCGCATAGGAGTAGTTCTGCTTAAAGTAAATGGCATGGTGTACCATATGGCAGCCCCAGGCACGCATTTTACCCCAGCAGTTTAACACTGCTACTTTTTTCACACAATATGGCACGCATCCTTTAATATTGTCATACAGCTCCCGGAACTCGTTGCAGACAGCTTCCACGTAATCCACAAACTCCGGGAAATCCAATGTAAGCTTCAAGTAGCCGCCATAACCAATCCTGTCAATAGGCTTACGGAGGATTGCGCGTCTCGCAGTCACCCAGTTGACCTTTGCTTCTTTTACAGGGTCGCCGCCCTCATGGAAGGTATCCGGGAAAAAGTACGGTAAAAGCCTTCCTTCACGGTAAGACACCCCTTCAATATCGCTGATAAGCCGGAGTGTAGATCCGTTACCCACACTGCCTACAATAGCGTCTAAGCCCATTTCTTTGAACTCTTCCATAAAGGGCTCTGTTCCAATCCAGTGATCTCCCAAGAACATCATGGCTTCCTTGCCATATTCATGAGTGATATCCACCATTTCCTTCACGATCTTTCGTACTTCCCTTCTCTGGAAAGCCTGGAAATCCTGAAATTCTTTAGACGGAACCCGGTATTGGTTATTGTAATAACCCTCGTCAATAATATATTCCGGCCGGAAGGGATATCCCACTTCCTGCTCAAACTGCTTTAAGATATACGGACTCACAGAAGCGGAATACCCATACCAGTCCACGTACTTTTCCCTTGCAAGTTCATCAAACATCAACGTAAACTGATGGAAAAACGTGGTAAAACGAAGTACGTTTACATAAGGATGCTCCTCAATAAATTTCCGCAGACGATCCAGCGTATAAGCATGGGTCTTAGGCTGCCTTACATCAAAAGTGATCTGATGCTCCACGTCCTTCCACTCATTTACCACCGCATTGTACATATGCACGGGATCCCACATAATATAGGCCAAAAAGCTTACTGTGTAATCATGGAACGGCACTGTCTTAACGGTAACCTCACCCTTTGCTTCATCATATGTCCAGTCTGCCACAGGAACAACTTCCCCCGTGGACCTGTCGATCACTTCCCACCAGCGTGTAATATCATCCCGGCTGTTTGGCGTCAGCATGTCAGGATACAACCCTTTCATCAACTGAACACGCAAGGTTTTTTCCGTTGCCGTATAAATAGGCGTCCTCACATACATCTGCTGAATTTCATCGGGATTCGCCTTTGCCCACGCATTGTCTTTTCTGGTAGTATAATATGTGGAATACACTTTCATACCAGCATCTTTTAATTCAACAGGGAAATCCGTACCGTCGCAGTCACGTACTGCGTCTGCTCCCCAGCGTTTGGACAATTCCAAAGTTTCCGGAATCACATCTACATCCGTAGGAATAGTCACTCTTCCTTTAATTTGATCCATTCAACAATTCCTCCTATTTTAGCCTTTAATACCGCCGCCTGTAACACCTGCAATGATCTTCTCAGACAGGAAGATATAAAGCAGGAAGGTAGGCAGGAATACGATGACAACCGCTGCAAACAATCCGCCGTAATCGCCTGTGTACTTCATTGCATTTACAATCTGCAAAAGTCCTACACCAACAGGTGTCATATCCGCAGAACTTGCAAAGATCAAAGCCATAAAGAACTCGTTCCATACACCCAGGAAGTTAAAGATGGTAACGGTAATAATCGCCGGCTGAACAAGCGGGAGCATAATCACCCAAAATGTTTTTCCGGGTGGACATCCGTCAATGGCTGCCGCTTCTTCGTAAGTCTTGGAAAGCGTTGCAAAAAAGTTTAATAAATATGTGGTTGTGGACGGAACATGCATAAGGATATATAACAAAATAAGTAAAATCCTGCCCTTAATACCAAGCCGTGTGGTCAATGCAAAGATGGGCATGATGATCATAACACCGGGAACACTCATGGCAATGATCAAACTTGATTTTAAAGACTTATTTGCAAAAAATTCAAATCGGGACAGGACATATGCACCCGGTGCGGAAATCAAGAGTGTGCCGATACAGGCCGTAACCGCATACAATAATGAGTTCCCGAAGAATTTCGCAACATTCTGCGCCTGCCATGCACTTGCATAATTTTCCCAGTGGATACCTGACTCAAAAGCAAATACTTTGCCGGAGAAAATTTCTTTTGCAGTTGATAAGCTGGCTCCCAAAATCCAACATAAAAAAGTTGCCGTAAACCCTATCCAAATGATCACAATGAGGTAACCAGGCAAAAGCCTTAATTCTTTTGACCAGTTCCAAGGGTCTCTCATTTTTCTTTCCTTTTTACTCCTAGCCATATTGTCACCTCCCTAAAATTCCAGATCGTCGTCTTTTAATACCTTGTTCATCACAAAGTAAACCAGAACGATGATCATTGTCAGCGTAACACCAACCGCAGCGCCGGCGCCGGCATCACGGGCAGTGTTCCCCGTAGATCCAAAAACAGTATCATACAAATATACTACAGGAACAATCGTAGAAGCCTCTGTGCCAACAGGGGAGAACATTTTCGTCCAAAGGAAAAATGCCGTTGTATGTACGCTGTAGAATGTAATATTCGTCTTGATGATACCCTTTAAAAGAGGAAGGGTAATTTTGAAAAACTGCTGCACTTTATTAGCGCCATCTATTGTAGCTGCCTCATACAAATCACCGGGAATCCTCTCAATACCACTGATGAAGATCAGCATATAATAGCCCACTGCACCAAAAATATATGCAAAGAGCATTGCCCAGAACTTGTTATCACTGGAAAGCCATTTCACACCATCCAACCCGAAAAATTCCAGTAACTTGTTTAACATACCATAATCATTGCTGTATACATATTGTACCCACATGGTTGCTAACGCAACAGCGCTGATTACATTAGGCAGGTAAATTGCCGCACGAAAGAACTTTTTAAAACGGACACCACTTGTCAGGATTACCGCAAACAAAAGAGCCAGCGTCAGGGTGATGATCCCACCTATCAACCAGATAACCCCCATATTCTTTAAAGAATCCTGAAACGTGGGGGAACCATATATTTTGGCATAATTCCCAAAACCGAAGAATGACCACGAGGACAAACTAGCCGTAACACTTTCAATCTTAAAGAAACTCATTAAAACAGTCCTTGCTACCGGATATAAATACATGATAATCAAGGCAAAAGTCAATGGTAATGAAAAAGCTAAAATCATACCTTTATTTTTCTTCATTTTCCTGTCACCCCTCCCGTGAAAATAAGGTGGCACCACAGTAGTGCCACCTTATCCTTAGAAAACCTGTTTTATTGTCATAAAGGATTAGTACAGAGCATCCATTGCCGCTGCAAATTCTTCACCTGTCTTAAATCCGCCTTCAAATAACTTAATAGCTACATCTTTGAACTGAGGACCAAGATCGGAATTGTCGGTAAGACCCATGTTCCATTTCAAAGGAGCATTTGTAGCAAGCAGAGTCTCAACGGTACCGTCCATGATTGCAGGTGCTGTGTTCCTGGAATCTGCAGGAATCTGAGAAGCGCCGTCAGCCATCTTCTGGTCAAATTCGCCAGTTGTTAAGAACATGATGAAATCAAATGCTGCCTGAGGATTTGCACAGTTCTTGGAAATTGCAAGGGAGTTAGCGCCTGCATATGCGTTAGAAGAATCAGCGCCGCCTTCCACTGCAGGGTAATTCATAAGACCCCAGTTAATGTTGGAGCCGGTATTATTATTTACCTCAGCACATACATAGTTCGCACATACGATCATTGCAACTTTTTCGGTAAGACCAATCTTGTTCTGGCTTTCAGGGAATGCACCCGGTGCGCCGCTTTCAAGATAGCCTGCGTTTACGAAGTCGATCAGTTCCTGAGCGCCTTTGATGATCTGCTCGTTCTCACCCCAGCCGCCGTTTAAGGACAGTTCGCCAAGAGCTTCCTGGCCTACGTGCCTGGATAAGTGATATGCAAGAGCAAAATCACAATAAGCGTCGTCAAGTGCCATAGGCTCAAAGCCTGCGTCTACCATTGCCTGGCAAGCAGTTAAGAACTCATCCCATGTTGTAGGAAGAGTAGTAATTCCTGCTGCTTCAAAGATATCTTTGTTATAGAAGATACCGCCAACCTGAGGCTGTTCTGCGATACTGTTAAAAGCGCCGCACCATTCTTTCTGCTGGTCAACAAAACACTGGAAACCAAAATCGCTGTAGCCTGCTGCCTCTGCCATATCAGTTACGTCAAGGCAGAACTCTGAATAAGTTGATGCAATTCTCTGATAATCTTCTTCAAAAATGTCAACATTCTCGTTTGCTTCCAGAGCTGTTACAATAATTGTTTTAAGATCACGGCCCTTCCACTCAATGTTTACAGTTGCGCCGGTCTGTGCGGAAAACGCATCTGCTGCTTCCTGAAGAACCTTGCCCTGAGGCTCGGTGTTAGACCACATGGACCACATTGTTAAGGTAACGCCATCATAATTTGCAGCGCCGTCAGCAGGAGCTTCTTCCTCTGCCGGTGTCTCAGCCTCTGCGGGAGCTTCAGGTTCAGCAGGAGTTTCTTCTTCTGCCGGTGTCTCAGTCTCTGCAGGAGCTGCAGGCTCTTCAGTCTTACCGCCACAGCCTGCGAGCAATGTAGCTGCCATAGCTGCCGTTACCAGTAAACTAATAAATTTCTTTTTCATTTATTATCCTCCTTTTTTTCTGGCAATCATCTATTGACTGCCTTGTATGCTAAGTATATCTTTTTTCCTATCAAGAAGCAATCTTACATCTTGTCTTATTTTTTATATATATTGCTTTTATTCTGTTATTTTTGACAATTTGACCGTATTTTTTATCTATATTTTATAAAAATCAACAACATTACCCTGCGTTGCTTTATCAATATCCTTATATAAATCGGACCTTTCTCTCTTATTTTTGTGCATACTTAATATAAAAGCGCCAAATCCATGTCAATTTCCATTTTTCCTTATCGCAGTATTTCTAAAAAAAGCGGCATGACCAAAAACAGCATATTTGAATATTGCAACAAAATCAATTTAATCAATATTTTGCTGTTTTTTTTATAAATATTGCTCCTTTCGCTGTTTCATGTTATGATTTATTCTAGGAGGTGATTTTAGATGGGAACTTCCATATATCCATTGACCCGGGGCAATACGCAGGCAGCGCAGAATAAGCTTCTTTATATCACACACTCTAAATATGAAAACGATTGGCCCAGCCAGCCCCACATCCATCCTTTTACGGAATTATTTTATGTAAAAGACGGTTCCGGGAGTTTTCTGATCGAGGATGAAAAATATGCCATTGAAAAAGATGATTTCGTGATCGTCAACGCCGGCATCTCACATACAGAGATCTCCTCCCCGTCCATGCCTTTAGAATATGTAACCATCGGAATAGAGGGACTTAGCTTTTCTTTTGAGGAAAATAAGGATTATATTATTTTCAGCTGTAAGAATGAGCAAAAAGATCTGTATTTTTATATGACCGCCATGTTAAATGAAATGGAAGAAAAAAACAGGGATTGTGAAGTTGTCTGTCAAAATCTGCTGGAAGTACTGATCATCAAGCTTATCAGGCGGACAAACTTTGCCTTTGAAGTGGCGCCTACAGTCCAGATCAATAAAGAGTGTGTCAAGATCAGACGGTACATTGAAGCCAATTACGCACAGGATATCACTTTAGATTCCCTTGCGGAGCTTTCCCACTTAAATAAGTATTACATGGTCCATGCTTTTACCATGCATTGCGGCTGCTCTCCGATCCGCTATTTATGCCAGACCCGCATTAAGGCAAGCAAAGAGCTTTTGGCAAACACCAACTACAGCATTACAGAGATAGCCCAATTTTCCGGGTTCTCCTCCCAGAGCTATTTTGCCCAAAGTTTTCTGAAAAGCTGCGGCATGACTGCTTCCGCATATCGGAAAAGCTGTAAAAAACAGGCGGCTCATTAAGCCGCCTGTACTAATTGATCCCACACTATTTGTTTTTATACTTTTCTACTATAGCTGCCATTTCCGTCCACTTGTCCTCCATATCCTTTACCAGTTTAAACTGTGTCCTGGCACGGTCAAGGTTATGTCCTTCCCGATGAATCTTAAAGTAAACGTCGCCTTCCAGATAATCTGCCAAAAACCGGATTCCGCATTCGTAAGTCATCAGCTTTGCGCCCATAGGGAGCATTTCAATTTCCTTTTCCGTAAGACTTCCGCCGCAGCCTTCCAGATAGCCTTTCGTAAAAGCTTCAAACAAAGCCAGATCCATCTCTATCTTGCTAAGATCCTTTTCATCCTCTGCACCTGTGCTTGCGCCAAAACGGATGGAATCCCCAAAGTCATAATGGGAAAGCCCGGGCATAACGGTATCCAAGTCAATAATACAGATCGCCTTTTTGGTATTTTCATCAAACAGGATATTATTTAACTTCGTGTCATTATGGGTAACCCGCAAGGGCAGTTCTCCCGCCTTTAACAGGTCTGTCAATACCTTGGTATCATTTTCCCTTGCCAGCGCAAATGCAATTTCTTCCTGCGCCGAAGCCGCCCTTCCCATCTTATCCTCCTGTACCGCTTTTTGGAAATCCCTAAAGCGTGACGGAGTATTATGGAAATTCGGAATCGTTTCATGCAGTGTCTTTGCCGGATAGTCGGCCAACATTTTCTGGAAGTTCCCAAAAGCCACGCCGCTGTCATAGAAATCCTTTGCGCTCTCTACCATCTCCAGGCAGACTGTTCCTTCCACAAACAAAAACATTCTCCAGTAGTCACCTTTTTGATCCACATAATAACTGGAATCGTTTTTGGCCTTTACCACATTTAAAGTTTCCCTGTCCGGATCCCCCCCCTGTGCCAGGATTACCTTACGCAGATATTCCGTAACGTTTACCACATTCTCCATCAACTGCTCAGGCGCTTTGAAAATGGAATGGTTCATTTTCTGCAGGATATACCGCTTTTTTTTCCCCTCCGGGGTTTCACACACCACCAAAAACGTGTCGTTGATGTGCCCGTTTCCATAAGGCTTCTTTTCTACTGCCTTACCTTCCATTTGAAACTGCCCGATCACCTCGTCAATTTCACCATAAACTAAATTTGCCTCGCCCATAAGCCCCTCCTTCTTTTACTTGGTTTTATTCTTATCCCTGTACGATATTCCTGTCTTTACCGTCAAGGAACGCTTCGATATTTTTACATGTTTCAGAAACACACCGCTGCCTGGCTTCTATGCTTGCCCACGCCATATGGGGAGTAATGATCAGCTTATTGCTGTCTAAAATCCTGCTTAAAGGATTACTTTCTTTCATCGGCTCCGTACCGGTCACATCCAACCCTGCCCCTGCAAGATACCCTTCCGTTAACGCAATGGAAAGCGCCTCGTCATTTACCACAGGCCCTCTGGCAACGTTGATAAGGACAGCGCTCTTTTTCATCTTTTTCAGCGCATCCAGATCGATCAGATTCCTGGTCTTATCGCTTAACGGGCAATGCAGTGAAAGAAAATCAGACCGGCCAAGAAGTTCGTCAAAATCCACCCGCTCATAATCCGTACATGTGCTGTTTCCGGAAGCCGAATAAAAAATCACCTTACATCCAAATGCCTGCGCGATACGGGCCACCTTCTTTCCGATGTTTCCCATGCCCACGATTCCCCATGTTTTCCCCGCAAGCTCTGTGTAAGGAATGTCAAAATTGGAAAAACGATCCTGGGCCGCATATGCGCCCGATTTCACGTATTCATCATAATGGCGGAGTTTTTCAAGCACATAAAAGCATAACGCAAACGTATGCTGAGCCACTGCATCCGTGGAATAATTCACCACATTTGCAACCTTGATACCCCGGTCCTTACAATAGTTTAAATCCACATTGTCATAACCCGTTGCAAACTCGCAGATCAGCTTCACCTCTCTGGCTTCCTTTAACACTTCCGCATTAAGAGGCGCTTTATTCGCCACGATGATCTCCGCTTCTTTAATCCGCTCCTTCACATTTTCTGCCGTTGTGTTGGCATACTCAGTCACCTCGCCAAGCTGCCGGATTCCTTCCACCGAAACATCCAAACCTACGCTGTTTCTTTCCAAAACCACAATTTTCATATCCCGATCCCCTGTATATGTATTTTATCCACCACCTGGCAAGTCCGTTTATCCATTTCTCCCGCCGTAGTCCATTTTATCATAACATATTTTAAGTACCCGATAAAGAGGTTTTCCTAAAGCAAAGACCAAAACAAAATTCCATACCCCATGCCACACATCCCAGGGAAGACCGGAGATCCAATACGCCAGAGCATACGACGGGTCTACCGGAAGATAAGCAAGAGCAAACAGCCCCCCAAAGGAAAGGCCATATCCCCCCGAAACAATTCCCCATACCAAAAATTCTTCTTTTACCGCCTTTTTTAATATTAAGACAATCAGGCACAAAAGCGGCCAGACATAGAGATAACTGACCCACCATACCCCAAATCCCCATTGTATAAATTCAAACAAATTAAAGACCGCTATGACCAGCAGTGTTTCCGAACCAAAGACCAGTGTGTAGATCAGGATCAGAAAAGACACCAGTTCCACGTTAGGCAGAAATTCCAATACCACCTTAGACACATAAAGGATAGCGCTTAAAAGCGCTATCCTTGTGATTTTCTTCACAGGCATCTTACCACCCCTGCATTAAAGTGAAGTTATATACATCACCATCTAAAAGCGGGATCTCATCCGCACCGGTCATGCTGGATTCCCCATTGACGGTCACGCACCACCAATATTGATTATCATAATCTTCCATCATGCCGTCAAAACCCTTGATGTAAATGCCATAATCGGATTCCTCCCATTCGCAGTTATCCAGAGTCCTTAAAAACTCTCCCAGATAATCCGCATCGGATTTGTAAGTCTTGGAATCGGAATAGCCATCCCGCTCCGAAACGATCTCAACCTGAAACTCCTTCCTGCCTTCCTGCGTTGCCCGGTAGTTGAGCGCCCCGGCCAGTATTCCGGCAATTACAATGACCGCCGCAAATACCGATACTAAAATAATCTTCTGTTTTTTGTTCATTTTTTCTCCTTTCCTTCCTACCAAAGAAACAAAAATCACGATTATGGCAAGTCTTAGGACTTGGTTTCCCCTGATCTTCCGCCTTCTCACACCCTGCTGCAAGAAGGAAATATCCCTTCCCGCACACGTAAGCGCAATGGCTGGCATCCGCGCCATGGAATCTCATCCACCTTACCTCAGAGTAAGCTGTCTATGATTTTCACATAGTTCCTTTTTCATCCGGATCTAATCCGGAACCATAACCGCCGACGGGTTTCCCGTCTTTCACTAAGATTTTATTTTAACACAGAAATATGATATTGCAAGCAGTTTCAATCTCACAGACAAAGGAAATTTATTACAAGATATATTCCTTTTCCGCTTTCACACTAAATTCCTCAGGTTTCCTGCCGGTTAATTCCACACTCCTTTTATCCGGCTGGCTCCCACCAACAGAAACAAGATACTCTCCTGCTGCCACACGGTTTACAGCCTCTTCATCATATAATGCAAATGCCTCAAGAGGAAGCCTAATGCTGACTTCTTTGCTTTCACCGGGCTTTAAGGATACTTTACGGATTCCCTTAAGCTGTGCATTAGGGGTTTTCTCCCTGCATGCCTTCACATAAACCTGAACTGTTTCCGTTCCTTCCCTGTCTCCGGTGTTGGTGACCACAGCCTTAACGGTAACCCCTTCTTCAACTACTATCTCTGAAGATACGGCAGCATTGCTGTAAGTAAAGTCCGTGTAAGACAGACCATACCCAAATGGATAAAGAGCTTCCTGCTCCATATAACGGTAGGTTCTTCCTGCCATGGAATAATCCGTAAACTCCGGAAGCTCATCCGTTGACCTGTAAAATGTTACCGGCAGCCTTCCTTCCGGGTTCTTATCCCCAAACAAAACCCTTGCAATGGCGTTTCCACCCTGAGCGCCGGGATACCATCCCTGGATAATCGCCGGAATATGGTCATCCGCCCAGGTAACGGCCAGCGCACTTCCCGATAAAAGTACAAGAATGACCGGTTTCCCACAGGCATAAACCGTTTCAAGAAGCTCCTGCTGCTTACCGGGAAGGTCAAGCCCCGGTTTATCGCCGCTGGCATATTGATTGCCTTGGTCGCCTTCCTCGCCTTCTAACCCTGCGTCAAGGCCCAGGCACAAAACCACCACGTCGCTGGCATCACAGATTCCCTTTACCTCCGCAAGCCGATCACTGCCTTTGCTTAAATCGCTGACTTTATCCTTATACAGATGGCACCCTTCCGAGCAAAGAACTCTTACTTTATTCCCTGCATAATCCTGAATCCCTTCCGAGATTGTATAATATCTGGATGCAGTTCCCTCATAATTTCCTACCAGTGCTTTACGGTTGTCCGCATTGGGACCAATCACGCCAATAGTCGTAAGCTTTGACAGATCAAGGGGAAGCAGATTATCTTCATTTTTAAGCAGTGTGATACACTTTTCTGCTGCCTGCAGGTTCAACTCTTTCATTTCCTTAGAATCAACTACGGTATAAGGAATATCATCATATGGGGTGCTTCCTTTTTCATCAAATACACCTAACTTCATCCTGGTGGTAAACAGGTTCACCAAAGCCTCGTCCAACCGTTCCTCAGATACCATTCCCTGCTTTACCGCTTCCGCCAGATAAGCAAACAACTGCCCGCAGTTTAAGTCACAGCCATTGTTCATTGCCATAGCCACCGATTCCAAAGCGCCGCCGGTAACGCCGTGGCCTTCATGGAAGTCTTTGATCGCCCAGCAGTCCGATACCACATGGCCTTCAAATCCCCACTCTTTGCGAAGGATATCCAGAAGCAATGTCTTACTGCCGCAGCAAGGTTCCCCATTGGTACGGTTGTAAGCTCCCATCACCGCTTCCACTTTTCCTTCCTTAACACACGCTTTAAACGCAGGCAGATAAGTCTCATACATATCCTGCTTACTTGCCACCGCATTAAAACTATGGCGCAGATCTTCCGGTCCGCTATGTACTGCAAAGTGCTTTGCGCATGCCGCTGCTTTCATGTAATTTTCGTCATGGCCCTGCAGGCCTTCCACAAAACGTACCCCAAGCCTTGACGTTAAATAAGGATCTTCCCCAAAAGTCTCATGGCCTCTTCCCCACCTGGGATCCCTGAAAATATTTACATTAGGGGACCAGAAAGTAAGCCCTTTGTAAATATCCGTATCATCGTATTTTTGCTGCATGTTAAATTTGGCGCGCCCTTCCGTGGATATGGCATCCGCCACCTGCTCGATAAAATCCTCGTCAAAAGTTGCCGCTAAAGAAATTGCCTGTGGGAATACCGTTGCGACCCCGGCTCTGGCTACCCCATGCAGCGCCTCATTCCACCAGTTATATGCCTT
The DNA here is from genome assembly GCA_910587295.1 of uncultured Lachnospiraceae bacterium. GTDB lineage: Bacteria > Bacillota > Clostridia > Lachnospirales > Lachnospiraceae > Suilimivivens. Next base: position 13,722 of record CAJULP010000017.1, read on the forward strand.
AATCCCCAGCCTTTCAATTTCTGACGCACTGTGTACAGTCTGAAACGCCTTCTCCTCCAGTGTCATCTGCCCCACCAGCTCCCGGGCCCGTTCCCTGTACTTACTTATCTTTTCTACATTTCTTACCAGTTCCATTTTTACCCTCCAATTGTTTTAAAGTAAATGCCTGCTTTTCCAACATAATTCTTATATATAGAATTATATTTTACCTTACACGGTTTTTCTCCCTATTTCTTGTCCTTCTATGACCAGATATTGCCATGGCATTTTGCCATGGAATTTGATTTACTACTTGTCAAAATCAATCATGCGCATTATGATAATAAAAATAAATGTTTTTACCACAAAGGAACCGACTCCATGATCAAAATACTAAATGGCATTCATGAGACAGTAGCATATAATTCAATGAACGGCTTAAATCTGTATCATAATAGAGAAGCGGAGGATTACCCTATCCACTGGCATACCCCATTAGAAATCATCATGCCTGTGGAAGGAATCTATACCGTGGTCATTGATGACGTTCCCCACACCTTTAAGGAAGGGGATATTTGGATCACTCCTCCCGGCACTCTTCACAAATTAGTTGCTCCGCCTTCCGGCGAACGTCTGATCATGCTTTTTGATTACGGCCTGATTTGTAATGTGAAGGCCATGGGCTCTTTGCTGCATATGCTCCACCCCTATGCCTTGATCACAAAAGAGGAATACCCGGATCTAAACAGCAGCCTTAGGTTTTATATAGAAGAAATTGCCAAAGAATACGACCACCCCACACCTTTTACAGAGGCATGTATTTATTCTCTTATGATACGTTTCTTCGTTGCGTTAGGGCGCGCCAACATTAACGACAACACCAAATTCCCCGGCGTTACCCGGTGCAAGCAGCACGAATACGTGGAGAAATTTATGATGGTATGCAACTATATCACTGAACATTGCACGGAAAACATTTCCGTTGAACAGTTAGCCGGCATTGCCGGATTTTCCAAATTCCATTTTGTCCGCCTGTTCAAACAGTTTTCCAACATGTCCTATCATGAATATCTGACCCAGAAACGCATTGCCCATGCGGAACAGCTCCTGATCGAGCCAAATCTTTCCATTACGGAAGTTGCAATGCGCTCCGGCTTTAACAGCCTGTCCACCTTTAACCGGATCTTCAAGGCTGCCAAAAACTGCACACCTTCAGAATATAAGAATCTGAACAAGAGTGAAAAATAATGACTCAGATCTGCTCAATAAATGGGCTCATAGGAAATCCGCCGCCATTGTAAATCAATGCTCCTTTGTTGGTATTGGCAAAGCAGTACCGCACTGCCGCCGGTTTCCCCAACAGCTCTTTACAGCTTAATATGATCTTTTTCCCATCAAGAACAGCTTCCGCCTGCTTCCAGCAAAGTCCGCCATCCGGATATTGTTCTCCCAGCTCAAAGTCTAAGATTTCTCCATCCCTGCCTTTGGCAGTCATTCCTTCTGTTATGTTGGTACAATAAATTTCCACAAACCATCCCTGCCCACTTACCGAATCTACCGAAATAATCTTTTGTATCTGCGGGCCTTCACACTCTGTCTCCAGATTGTAAAGTTTCTTTGCCGCTAACAGAGCAAGCCTGCTGCCCACTTCTTTTTTATTTAAAGGATGCAGGTCATTGTCCTCTCCCAAATCCATAGCAACTGCCATACCTGTCCCCGGCAGGGAAAGCGCCTGCCTTTGCATTTCCCGCAAAACAGGCCATCCCCTTCCTGTCTCGTCCGTGTCACTGTCATAAATATTGATAGCAAAATTAGGAAGCTGTACATAGAGAAACGGAAGCGTATCATCCTGCCAGACCTTCCGGTAACCTTTGACCATCCTCTCCATCAAATCCAGATAAGTATCCGGCACATGGGTGTTGGATTCCCCCTGATACCATAAAAATCCGGCAATGGCAAAATTACGGCAGGGCGCCGTCATCCCGTTAAACAGTCCGGTAGGTTTCCAACTGACAAAATCCGTGGGCTTAATCTGTGCGCAATGAGCTCCCACACGATAAAGCCATTGTCCTTCCAGATCAACCTCACCGCCTTCGTTCCAGATCCCATACTTTTTACCGGTTGTAAACCTTCCTTTTCCGTTTTCACATTTCACACGGATCGTAATGGTGTTTTCCCCTTCCCGCAAAACCCCTGCCGGAACCCGGTATTTTCTGGGAGGGTACTGATAATCGGTATGCCCGGCCCATACGCCATTTATGTACACCGTATCACTGTCCACGATCGTTCCCAGCCAGAGCTTTGCTTCCCTGCCTGCCATGGACTTTGGTATCCGGAAGCTGCGTTTAAACCATACGCTTCCAATAAAGTCTTTCAGATCCGTATCCCGGAAGAAAAAGGGGATATCAACTTTCTTCCAGTTTGAAGTATCCGTTCCTTCTTTTTCCCAATTCTCTTTAAGGCCCTTGTCTGAGTCATCTAGGTTTTTATGCCATTCCTCCGATTGCTTTTGGTTTTGCCAAAGAACCTTTTCCACAAATTCTTTATTACCATACCGGTCTGCCGTATCCAATGCCTCTTTGCATCCTGCAAGCATTTCCCGGCTCATCCAGGATTCGATCAAAGAGCCGCCTAAACTGGCATTGATAAGACCAACAGGTACTCCGCTTATCTCATACATTTTCCGGGCAAAAAAATATGCCGTGGCGGAAAACTGCAAAATAGTATCTGCCTTCACCTGCTTCCATTCTCCGGTAACATGCTCCTTTAAAGGAGCATTAAACTCCGGATTCTCCACGATCTTAAATGTCCGGATAGCAGAATTTTCACAAGTTTTGATCTCTTCCGGGTAACGGTCTTTTACCCGCTCCATAGGCAGTTCCATATTAGACTGCCCGGAACAGACCCACACATCCCCCACCAGAATATCGGACACTTCAATCTCATCACCTGCATCGTCAGATATGTGCATGGTATAGGAACCGCCTGCCCCCTGTTCTCCAAGCCAGGTCTCCCAGATGCCTTCCCCATTGGTAAGTGCGGTATGATCCTCCCCCAAAAAAGATACTTTTACCTTCCTTAAAGGCTCATCAAATCCCCATATATGGATTTTCTTTTTCTGCTGTAAGACCACTCCGTTACTGATCAGTCTTGGAAGCTTTAATTTTCCCATAACTGTTATACCTCCTGGAATCATTTCGAAATTTTACAGGAGAAACACCGTACGCCTTTTTAAAGGAATTTGACAAATGGTGATAGTCCGAAAACCCTAGCCGGTCGGAAATCTCCTGTATGGAAAGTGACGTATAAAGGAGCATGGACTGGACAAGTTCCAGACGCTGAGCAAGATAATACTGATAAGGCGGCAGCCCAAACGCCTCTTTGAAAATATGAATTGCGCGGGAAGAGGATAAATGGGCGCTTTGAGCAATATCGTCAACAGAAAGCGTCCGGAGTAAATTCTGCTCTATATAATTTTTCATGGCAAAAGCAAAGGTATGCTCCTTCCTATGACTGGCATAATAAGAAGAAAGCGCCTGAATATATTCATGCAGTTGAATCGTCAATCTGGAGTAGCATTCCGAAGGATCCTCTTCTATGGTGCTTAACATGCTTTGAAGGTACTGCCCCTGTCCAAACTGGGGAATCACCACCGTCTGGCTTAAACCATAATCTGAAAGCAGATGGCGTACCAGACTGCCCCGCACATTAAACCAAATCTTAGTCCAGGGCATCTCTTTATCCGCATAATAATAATGATTTTTTCCGGCCTGCAGGATATAGGCATCCCCCGAACGGACCTCTATTTCTTCTTCATCCTGGCAGATATACCCCTTCCCGTCCAATAAATATTCAAAAACAAAAATATCCGCATTACTGCGATAGATCATATAATCAGGATCGGGCAGCGTAATGCCCGCCATCAGCGGAATAAAAGCAGGCAGGCTCGTTCCCGTGTAAACAGCATACTTTTCACTTCCAACATAATTATTCCTCTTGGAATTTTTCATCTTGCCCGTCCTTTCCTCTTTTCTTTATCATATAGCAGCTTTTTACACATTTCAAGCTGTTTTCTCCATTGTTTTTTATCAATCCCGGTTATAATATAAACATATCACAAACGGCAGAACAAATGTCGTTTTCAATAAAAACTTTAGGAGGAGAAATCATGAGCGGCATACCTAGATGCGAACACCCGAAACCTCAGATGCAGCGTAACGACTGGATGAATTTAAACGGGGAATGGGATTTTGCTTTTGACTTTGGCAGAAGTGGGATTGACAGAAAATTTTATGAAAAAAGGACATTGGATAACAAGATCACGGTTCCATTCTGCCCGGAAAGTGAGCTCAGCGGAATTGGACAGAAAGACTTTATTCCCGCAGTCTGGTATCTTCGCACTTTTCCATTAACGGATGCCCAGAGGAACGGCCGCATTTTGTTACATTTTGGGGCTGTGGATTATGAATGTCATGTCTGGGTCAACGGGAAAAAAGCCGGTATCCATAAAGGCGGCTATGCGTCCTTTACGTTTGATATTACAGATTTATCCACAGCGGGCGAAAATTACTTAACAGTATATGCCGCCGATGACACAAGAAACGGAAAACAATGCAAGGGCAAACAAAGTACCCTGTTTCATTCCTTTGGTTGTGATTACACCAGGACAACCGGAATCTGGCAGACTGTCTGGCTGGAGTTTGTTCCAGTTAATTACATTGAAAAGGTCCAGTACTACCCGAACATTGCAAAAGGAACACTTTCGATCAAAGCCCGGACAAAGGGAAGCGGAGTTTTACGGGCAGAAGCTTACTATGAAAATAAAGCCTGCGGCAGTGGGGAAACAGAAATCACCTCCGGCAATGGCTTTCTGGAAATTACTCTGTCGGAGCTTCATTTATGGGAAACGGGTAACGGGCGCTTATATGACCTGAAACTTTCCTTTAGGGAAGATCATGTCAACAGCTATTTTGGTATGCGGGAAATCAACATAGATGGGGAAAAAGTACTGATCAATGGAAAACCCGTTTTTCAGCGTCTTGTACTGGATCAGGGATTTTATCCGGACGGCATTTATACAGCCCCTTCAGACGAAGCATTAGTAAAAGATATCCGGTTATCACTGGACGCCGGTTTTAACGGTGCAAGACTCCATCAAAAAGTGTTTGAAGAACGGTTTTTGTACCATTGCGACAGGTTAGGATATCTGGTTTGGGGTGAGCAAGGCAACTGGGGACTTGACCACAGCCTCCCTGACGGCCTGAAACACTTTCTGCCTGAATGGATGGAGGTTTTGGAAAGAGATTTTAACCACCCGGCGATCATTGGCTGGTGCCCGTTTAATGAAACCTGGGATTACAATGGAAGACAGCAGGATGACGATCTTCTGCGTATTACCTACCTGATGACAAAACAATATGACACCACCCGCCCCTGCATTGACACAAGCGGCAACTTCCACGTATTGACGGATATCTACGACCTGCATGATTACGAACAAAACCCGGAAACGTTTGCCAGCCATTACAAGGATTTTGCCGGCGGAGGAAATTTGAGGGATACCCATCCACACAGACAGACTCCCGTCTGCGGGATACCGGTCTTTATCAGCGAATACGGCGGTATTAAGTGGGATATTTCCCAAAACGGCCAAAAAGATGAAAAAAGATGGGGATATGGAGACAGCCCTCAATCAATAGAAGAGTATCTTGACCGCTATAAACGTCTGACGGATACCCTGCTTGATAATCCCAGAATGTTTGGTTTTTGCTATACACAATTATATGATGTGGAGCAGGAAGTAAACGGGATTTATACTTACGAAAGGGCTGCTAAATTTGACATGGAAATAATCCGAAATATCAACAGCAGAAAGGCGGCAATTGAAATGGATTGATAAAAGCGCAAAAGCACTTAGGTTTAAAATCTAAGTGCTTTTATAAAATTTAAGATACTGCATTGTTGCTTATCAATCGTCTGTAAAGAACTTGTATCTGCAATCCTCACGAAATCCGCAGGCAAGACCTTTACCTTCTGGCACAACATATGGGAAAGGAAATCATTAAGCCTCTCCGGCACATATTGCGGGTTCATACTTGCAAGAATGCATTTCTACTGATAAAATATTCATCAACGACCATATAAACGTGTTTATCCAATGAAAAAGGAAGCATTTAAAAATGGAAAGCTCTGATTCACAATCACAAACAACAAATTATTTTTTATGGGATCAAAAAACCGGAACGTTTTCCACCGATATGCTGAAATTAACCGCTATGGTTACCATGCTGATCGACCATATTGGCGCCGGAATCTTAGAATATTTAATGTGGCTGGATTCTATTTCTGAACAGGCAAGGATTATACTGGTAGATGTAGATCAGGTACTGCGTCTTATCGGCCGCATTTCCTTCCCCCTTTACTGCTTTTTACTGGTACAAGGCTTTCTCCACACGAAATGCAGGTTAAAATATGCAGGAAGCCTTCTTTTCTTTGCTTTCCTGTCTGAATTTCCCTTTGATTTCATGCTTTACAACCCGCTGGATTTCTCCTCCCTAAATGTAATGTTCACGCTTTTTATTGGCCTGCTCACACTTTGGGGAATTGAAAAAGCAAAATCAAATATTTTTCTGATCATGCTCGTAACGATAATGGGTATGGCCATGGGCGCATTATTAAGCACAGATTATTCCTGGATGGGAGTTCTTTTAATCGTGTCTCTCTATCTGCTTAGAAGCAATCCCCTTTTACAGTCCACGGTTTCATTTGTTCTTTTCTGCCTGGCAATGACAATCCGGTATTCAGGAATGCACGAATCGCTCTCCCAAACACTTCTGTATCTGCTCACATCAAAATACACGTTGATTCTTTCTTTCTGGATGATCTATCGGTGCAATGGAAAACGATACATCAAAAAGGGGAAATACTTATTCTACTTTTTTTATCCGGCACATTTACTTCTTCTGGGAATTGTGCTTCGAACCATTCTTATTTTCCTGTAAAAACCCCGTGCCCCTATTTCCAGAAAAAGGGCATTTACCACCCACAGTAAACGCCCTAAATCCTTGCAAATCTTTATTTATAAATATCTCTAACTCCAATCAGTTCTTTACAGCCTCTTTAATAACTCTTCCCTCTGTGCCTCATACCCTGGTTTCCCGAGAAGGGCAAACATGTTCTTCTTATAGCTTTCCACGCCAGGCTGGTTAAACGGATTCACGCCAAGCAAATATCCGCTGACCCCACAGGCAAATTCAAAGAAATAGAATAATTCACCTAAATAAAACTCATTTACTTCAGGAACGTTGACCATCAGATTAGGAACCTGCCCGTCCGTATGCGCAAGGATCGTACCGTTCATTGCGCTCTTATTTACAAAATCAACGCTCTTTCCTGCCAGATAATTCAGCCCGTCCAGATCCACCGGCTCCTCATTCAGGATAATCTCTTCTCTGCTAGTCTCAATATTGATGACGGTCTCAAACAGATTCCTGGAACCGTCCTGAATGAACTGCCCCATAGAATGCAAATCTGTGGTAAGATCTACGCTTGCCGGGAAGATACCCTTTTGATCCTTGCCCTCGCTCTCGCCGTAAAGCTGTTTCCACCATTCGGAAACATAATGAACGCTGGGTTCATAGTTTGCAAGGATTTCAATCCCTTTTCCTTTTCTTAAAAGGATATTACGGACTGCCGCATACTTCACGGCATCATTTTCTTCGAAAGGAGCTTCCAAAGCCGCTTTGCGTCCTGTCTGCGCACCTTCCATCAGTTTGTCAATATCCGCGCCGCTGACTGCGATAGGAAGCAGGCCAACCGCTGTAAGCACAGAAAAACGACCGCCTACATCATCAGGCACTACGAAACTTTCATAGCCTTCTTCCGTAGCAAGGCTCTTAAGGGAACCTCTTGCCTTATCCGTGGTAGCATAAATCCTCTTTGCCGCTTCTTCTTTACCGTATTTTTTCTCCAGCATTTCTTTAAATACGCGGAAAGCAATAGCCGGTTCTGTGGTGGTGCCGGATTTACTGATCATATTAATGGAAAAATCCCTGTTCCCGATCACGTCCATCAAATGCCTGATGTAAGTGGAGCTGATAGAATTTCCTACAAAATAAATTTCAGGAGTCTTTCTTACTTCCTTACTCACTACATTATAAAAACTGTGGCGTAAAAACTCTATGGCTGCTCTGGCGCCAAGATAAGACCCACCAATACCGATCACCAATAAAACTTCGGAATCACCCTGTATTTTGGATGCCGCTTTTTTAATCCTGTCAAACTCTTCCTTATCGTAATCCACCGGAAGATCGATCCAGCCAAGGAAATCATTCCCTGCGCCTTCTTTGGAAACCAGCAGATCCTTTGCATCCAGTGCCAGCTTCTTCATGGATTCCACTTCATGATCCTTGATAAAGGAAGCTGCCTTGGAATAATCAAATGTTACTTTGCTCATAGTTATCGCTCCTTTTCCTGTCACAAATGTAAATAAATATAATGTCAGTGTACCAAATAGGGGGCTCTTTTTCAAGACTTCCCATTACATATTACTGAAATGTTCCTTTTTCTACATCCCATACGAAACTTCTTTCTTCACCTGGGTTCCACTTAAAGGGAACAGAAACTTCACCGTACTTTAAGTCCATGACCATTCCTTTATCCGACCTTACCGTACACTTATGAAGTACCCCATCTTTCCAGTAAATGTCTGCCTCCCCGCCGTTTCTCACACGGATCCCTTTAATATGGCCGGTACTCCATGCCGCAGGCAGCGCCGGAAGCAGATGGATCCTTTCCATGCTGCTTTGCACCAGCATTTCTGAAATAGCCGCCGTGATTCCGAAATTACCGTCTATCTGGAAAGGCGGATGCTTATCAAACAAATTCAGGTAAGTGGAACTGGCAAAAAGCTTTTCAATACTCTCATAAGCCTTCTCCCCATCCCACAATCTGGCATAATGGTTGGTGATCCATGCCCGGCTCCATCCTGTATGGCCGCCTCCCGCAGACAGCCTTCTTTCCAAAGTAACCCGTGCCGCAGCAGCAAGTTCAGGCGTACCATCCACTGTGATCTGCCCCGATGGATGCAGTCCGTACAAATGAGAAATATGCCGGTGACCCAGCTCCCATTCTTCATAATCTTCCGGCCACTCCATGATCGCCCCATGCTTCCCGATTTTAGTAGGAATCAGTTTTTCCCTTGCCGCTTTTATTTGTTCCGTCAGTTCATCGTCCACACCCAAAATTTCTGCCGCTTCAATACACTGGGTAAACAGATCCCGCAAAATCTGATTATCCATAGTCACACCATAAATATTAGCCCCCATTTCCCCACTTGGGAGAATAAAGGTATTTTCCGGTGAAACAGAAGGACAGGTGACCAGATAACCGTCATGCTCTACCAGAAAATCCAAAAAGAACTGTGCCGCTTCCCGCATAATAGGAAAGCTTTCTTTTAGAAAATCCTGATCCAGGGTATATTGATAGTGCATCCACTGATGGGTGCACAGCCATGCCGCCCCCATTACCCAATAAGATCCCGGAATCCAATGATCCTGCGTTGCGCTGTCACCATGGATATCCGTGTTGTGGTGGCACATAAAACCGCCGCAGCCATACATCAGTCTTGCAGTCTTCCTGCCATTGGGAACAATCTTTTTGATCAGCTCAAACAAAGGCATATGACATTCCGAAAGGTTACAGCTCTCCGCCGGCCAATAATTCATTTCCGCATTGATATTGATCGTATACTTAGAATCCCAGGGCGGCAGCATATCCTGATTCCAGATTCCCTGTAAAGTAGCGGGAAGTCCTCCCTCCCGGCTGCAGGAGATTAGCAGATAACGCCCATAATCAAAATATAATTTAGAAAGCCCGATATCCGCAGGTTTTTCCATAGCATCCATGATCCGCCTGTCTGTAGGGATACTGTCATATCCTGACAAATCCCCAAGAGAAAAATCCACCCTCCCATAGAAAGAGCGGTAATCCTCCACATGTTCAGACAATAATGTTTCCAGAGATTTCTCTACACTTTTTTGTATCCTTTCACTGATAGAAGGCTCTAACATAGACGAAGGCACGTGATAAGAAGTATCCCCGCAAAAATACAATGTGACATCAGACGCATCGCTGACCAGTAAATGCTCTCCGATCACCTCAATTTTTCCATCCCGGCTATCCGCCATAAGCATCATGGAAAAATCAAATCCCCCTTTTCCAAGATTGCCATACAGGCAGATTCCTCTGGTTCCTGCCTTTTTTACTCCGTCGAAAAATCTCTCTCTGCTCAATGCCGCAGTAAAATTTAATTTACCATTTCCTTTTGCCGTAAAATGCATTACCATGATACCGGCTGGCTTGGAAATAAAGATTTCCCTTTCATACCGTGTTTCTTTACACATAAAGCTTTGGCGGTATACCGCCTTTTCCAGATCCAATTCCCTGTGATAATCCGTATAACCGTCAACATCCTCAAACTGTAAATAAATATCACCCAATGTCTGATAGGGATGCATACTGCCCGGACATCCGGACATTGCAAGTTTGATCAATTTTTCCGCTTTTTTAATCTCACCTTGAAAGATCAGTTCCCTGATCTTGGGAAGATTTTTCCTTGCATCCGGATTATTACGGTCAACTCTTCCCCCATACCACATGCTCTCTTCATTTACCTGAAGCCGTTCGTCTGACACATCCCCAAATACCATGGCCCCCAGGCTTCCGTTCCCCAAAGGGAGCGCTTCCTCCCACTTACTGGCGCTCTGCTGATACCACAATTTACTCATAAATTCATCCTTCCGTATTTTCTTTCCACAGTCTATTGTTCACATATTTATGATACCATGAATCAGTATTCATTACAACATGGCGCAAATACTGTATTTGTGGGAAATGTTCAGCGATTTAGCACCTCTCAAGTACAGAAACTTGTAGATTTGCAGAATATTTAAGCAACTTACTGTTTCGCAATCAACTTCTATTTTATAGATGAATCTTGCCCATAACATGCATAATGTCTGGAATTGTCGGGAATAACCTGAATGTAAACATCATTAAGATTGAATTTCCTTTTAAGTATATCTTTAAAGTTCGGACAATCTAATATCATAAGATTTAAATAAATTTTTGCTTTCCCATTAAATATTTCAACTCTACCTCTAGGGTAATAATTCCAAGGGTGTTTACGTAACTCTTTTATATTAGAAACAAGTTCCTTCCAAGATTTTTTGTGGGTAAAGGTGGTTCCATTTCTCGAATTAAGGATAACTCTGCCTTCCAAATCACCATCGCAATTACACGGTATAGAAAGATAAATAATTTCTGATTCTGAAAAATCAGCCTCTCCATCCCTTGTAAACTCGCAAGTGAACCAAAATATTCCTTTTTGCAATTCTCTATATTCATACAAGTTTCTGATTATTTCGTCCAAATCTCTTAACCTCATTATAATAACGACATAATTCAGGAACAGCAGGATGAGTCTGGAACCTACTGGGGTTCATGAGCTTCTTAAACAATACAAACTTTTTACTCTTCCGGATTCTTTGCGCACCCTTGTAAAATACTACTGATTTGTTCCCATAACTGCCTTCTATGTTCCCCTTTCTCCCCTTTCTCCAGCCAGTTGCAAAATTCATTATATTTATCGTCTCCTATATACTCCCTCAATACTAATTTCTTTTTTTCTGGAACTTCACAATCGGTCAAAAAAATATACAAATAATCCACTTTTTCAAACGTTTGATCGCTTAATTTTGCCTCTGACAATGTCTTTTCATATTGCCGGTATACGTTTTTGTACTTTTTCCTGTCTGACAAATTTCCGGTTTCCAAATTAGCAATTTTCTTATAAAACCTCAGCAGCTCTTCTGTTCCGGCATTCACAGCATTTTTCATTCTACCTTGCTGCCTTTTAGTAAAACTGTCATTCGTGGTTTTTAATTCGACAAGAATCAATTCCTTACCTCCAATACTGACCAGGTAATCCACCTTTTTTCCCTCCATAATAATGATATTGGAGCAAATCCTCTATAAAATCTGATATCAGCATATCCACAATGACTTCCGCTTTTATACCAGGCGTATGAAAATCACTGACTATCCAATCCTGTATCAAGTTATAAAAATCATAATGCTTTTCATTCATATTCTCTTATCCCTTCCTAAAAACAGTATTCATCTCCGTCATGAAGCACCATCACCTTGTTCCGATATTTGGCAAACATCGGCAATCTTCCAAATATTTCTGCGCACTCTGTATGCATCGGAATGATAATTTGGGGATTTGTCAGACGTATCAGTTTTTCAATCGTTTCCACATAAGCATGTCCGCTGGTATGTAAAACCTCCATCCGATGATTTCCAATAAAATCAATAATCTTCGGATTAGCATGCTTCCCCTCCAAATATCCCGTCCACTTGGAATAAATAATCAACGGATCTACAAATGTTTCCATGCGCTCCCGAAACTTCATTTTATTCTCCCGGGCCAGCATGGTAAAACCTTTCTTTTCCAGGAGAGAAAAATCCGCCTTATAACAGTTCTGCTTCTCCCCAAGACCTTCCAAACTCCCAATAATGTAGAAACGCCTTGGTTTTCCATGAATCAGCTCAGGTCGGTATTTGGCATAATATTTTCCTTTATCATTCATCGCTGTCAGAATCAGCTTTGCCTGATATGCATCACAGACAAAATCCATTCCCCATGGAACCGCATGGTAAAATTCCATAATGCTATCCAGATTAGTAGAAGATACTAAAATCACGGATTCCTTATTTGCCCGAAACAGTTCCTCCGCCCGTCTTCCCAAATCCGCCTCTGTACGGATTGGATTCTGCCCTGCCTCGTCCATGCGCAAAAGCATGGTTCCCTCCGTGATCAGAATATCAACTTCTCCAATATACGCCTGCACCATCTTTTCAAGCGTGTTATTCTCCCCTATAATTCCGTGTTCCCGAAAATCTCCGGTAAACAGAATCTTTTTCCCGCCTGTTTCAATTAGAAACATATAGGAATCCAGTGCGGAATGATCCACCACAAACGGCGTTATCTTTATATCACCAAATATCTCCTGCCTGTCAGGTAAGTAGCACTTTATGCCTTTTATATGCGGCAGTCCTTTCTCTCTTGTATTGGGAATAGAATCAAGCTTTTCTGTGAGGATCTCCAGAATTTTCTTTGCGGTTGTTCCAATATAAAGCGGAATATCCTGTGGAATTTTCTTATACAATCCTACATGGTCTCCATGATAATGGGTAAACAATACACCGTCACACGCTTTATAATCAAAGACCGCCTTCAAAAGCTCTTCATCCTCCTCAGCCTCCCACTTTTATTACAAACGCTGACTCGCAAAGTGTATCAGCGTTTATTTTTACTTTTGACATAATTAATTTCCGCTGACTCGATGCAATAAGCCGCAAGCCGGCCTCCAAACACACAGCCGCAATCTATTGCGATATGACCGTTCTCCTGATAGACCAGAGGTAACCCATCTTCCCGTATCAGCGAAGTCGGCGTGTGTCCTGTCACCACACAGACAGCTTCGTCCTGATAATATCTTTTGGCATAATCAGGCCTGGAAGAAATAAAATCAAGGAGATCGTATTCCTCCAAGTCTCTGTCCTCTCTAAAATCGTCAATCCCCGCATGGACCAATATATACTTTTTCCCCTTATCCTCCAGTACCTCATATGCGGACGCATCTGCCATATATTTCAGGATTGCCCTGCCATCTTTCAAAGATAACTCTGAGAATTGGCGCAGCGTTATACCGCCTCCATCCTGCAGCCAACCGACAAAGGCAGATAGTTCATCCTCCGTCATATCGTCCTTGCGCTTCTCCCCTTCTTTTCTCACCATCAGCTTTTTCGCAAAATAAAAGAACTCATAATCATGATTTCCAATAATATAAGTGACATTGGAGCGGAACATGATATCCTGCATTACTCTGATCGGCTGCGGCCCTCTGTCCATTGCATCTCCCAAAATAAAAAGTTCGTCCCCGTCCGAAAACCGGATCTGATCAAGTAACTCTTTATATTCTTCATAGCATCCATGTATATCTGAAATCAGATAACGCATTTCTGTTTCCTCCCTCAAATTACATACGAACAACTTTCTTACAGTCTATCACCATTTCATTCTTCTACCGGGCAGATTCCAAATTTCCTTTAGCATCTCTTATAAATGTTCCGCCAGGCTCCATCCCCGCCCAGCCACCTCTTTATCAAATTCATCCCAACCCTTTACGTCAGGGCATTCATACTCACGAAAGCCTCTGCGCTTCATCTCTGCTGCATTCCATGTCCTGATATGGGATAATACAAATGATATTTCCTTCGTATTTTTTCTTTCCTTATCAATGGTTATTCTGGTTATCATAATCTTATCCACATGCTCACAGCACTCATGCTTCTTACAGTAGTCAACACATAAATGATACTTCGAAAAAAATACCTCATCCTGACTATACCATCCATATTGAACTTTGCCTTTCCCGTTCCTGTATACTTTGTAACGGTATAGAACACCTTCTCCGGAACTGAAATTTTGAATGTTCCGTTTCAGCAATTCCATATACTCTCTTAGAAAGGTATGAAAACTGGCGATTTCCAGCCTGCCTGTGTACTCTGACTCCTGCGCCACACAATCCGGCATAATAACCTCCTCTTTCTTCTGGAAAATTCCTGCTTTGAGTTACATTATAACATCTCGCCTCCGGAAAAGAAGACATCAGTCTGTCGCGTCTGCAACATGTTTGTGATCTGTGTTTTACCGTTTTTAAAAAAACTTTATAGTAAACCGCCATATCTCCTATTTTTAAATTATTATGTGCTATAATAATCGTCACTGATTTCCCAAATCTTAAAAACTGATTCATATGTAACTCACTTTATCGAAAAAAGGAGGATTGATGCGTATTTTATTGTTATCAAGAGACTCTCCCGGATGTGGAAAATCTACTGGGATCGAAGAGACGTTATGACACCGAGAAGCTTAAACGGCTTCCCGCAGATATCTGTATATTATAAAGATGCCACACGACAGACTATTGTCTCTGATTTCCAAAAACATATGCTATACTTTCCAATTGTATGTCTGAACCTTAAAAAGCAGAAAACCATCAATGAACACGAAAGGAGTTTGGCCGCATGATATTGAAAGAGATTTATGAATTAAGAAAAGAAAAGGCAACTGAAGAGCTTGCCAAAAAAATCGGATGGGAAAAGTGGGTCTCCTTATCTCCTGAATTCTCCGGAGATGATGCACCTGCAAAGCTAGTTCATACTACCCTATTACTGCTTGCAGACATCCGCAAGCACATTGGAAAAGATAATCTGGAAAAGAGTTATTTATGGAATCAGGTAGATTTCAGAGCAGCAAACCTCCGTGACAGAGAGTATGGCAAAACCTTTAATCGAATGCTTTTTTTAAGCGCCAGAGGCAACTATACAGTGATCAGCAATATGACCGGTTCCGGAGCAAAACACCTCATCTTCTACCGCAACAGGCCAACCCCTATCCGAAAGGCATCCAACCAAAAGGCGTTAACGGAATTTCTCATAGAAAATTTGCTATAAAAAATATACTCGATACCAGATATATTTTGCAGGAAACGTCATAAAGCAAAAGATATGATGTTTCCCGTAAATACAGCCGAACAAATTTCAGGAGAGGTAACTATGAATTTACTGGAAAAGCTGCGCAGATGCTGCATCCTAATGAAAGAAATGCGGGATCTGTTCCACTTTCCCCTGGGCGAGGACGAATGGTACGATGACTGGGGGCCCGTAAGTAAAACAGAATTCTATCGAAGGATTCTGCCTGATATCCCTGACCGCACCCGCCAGAGGGATTATGTTGAGTTAGAAAAAGCCGGTTATGAAATTTGTTACATTCCTCCTCTTCCAGGTTACAAGGAGGACCTGAAGGAAGATTATCCGGATTGGGAGGAAAATTATCCGGAATGGAAGGACGATCCGACTTTCATGGCCGATTTGTATGGCGGCTGGAGATACACGATCCCTGGTTACTTTTAATCAGGGAACCTCTGGTGCCAGTAAAACCACAACTTTAAATACTGGGGGGAATGGAACCCCCCTCTCCTATGGGCAGATGTTTTGGGATATACTCTTTACTCTCAAGTTTCCATTGCATACAGGATATATATCAACCGCTACGATTCTTGCCATAAGCTGTCCTTCCCGTCCATCTATATGATTTACTTCCCAAATCTTTCCATATAATCCTGTGCAGCCTGCAAAGATATATTCAGTTTATTTTGCAACCTTTCCAAAATATCTTTCTCGGAAAGCCCAAATTCCAAACCGATTTCTATAATCCCTTCCGCATAAGCAACATAATTAATCGTACTGTTCGTTGCACCTGTTACTGTCGTGATCACGGATCTGTCTGTTTTATGTTCATCGTTAGTCCTGTTTTCTGTGCGTACACCCGCCGCTGGCATTGGTAATAGACAGCCGAATGTACTTTTCCAATCAGTTCTTTGTCATTCATTTCCATGTTCCTTTACAAGATACAGTTTTTGATTTCTAGAATGCACTTTCTCCGGCTCTAAATACTGAGCAATTCCTTCTGCCATCAGCTCTTTTAATGCTTTGGACAGGGTGGAGGTTACTTTCGTATAACCAAGTTCGGATGCCAGCTCCGAAGTGGAAAGATTTCCGTTTTCCGTCAAAGTGACCACCACAAGCTCTTTCAGCTCCGGCAGACTGCGGCGCTGCTTTTTCTTTGGGGCGGCAGCAGTTTCCGGCATAAGAAAATTCTTATGAATGGGCAAAATCACCGTAAAATAAGTCCTGCCTTCATCTGTTTCAAATAATGGCATATCCGAACCGTTTGCTTCCATAGCATGGAGAATTGTGGGGATTCCTGTATTGCGTCCTTCCACCAGCTTCAGCTCTTTTAGAAAATCTCCGATTCTTCGGTTCCGATAACGCCGGGAAATCAGGCGACGATTCATCAAATCATCATTACTGATCGTACGGTCCGGTCCCGGCAGGCTGGTAATTTCCATCCGGTCCGGCGTGACAGTAACCGTAATCGGTTCCCCGATTTGATATGACTTGTGGTAGATGGCATTGGACAAGCTTTCTTCTACTGCCGCATACGGCAGGTTAAAAATGCGTACTGCTTCTGCCCGATCGGGAAGTTTGATTACTTTTTCCTTAATGATGTAGTTTTTAATATAACTGAGCGCATCCCGCAGCTGGCGGTCGAGAGGACCCGCAAAAATTTTTTCTGTCATTCCAATGCCAGTTGGGTCGGGCTTATCTACCACCTCAATCCGGGCATACGGGAAAAAATCATCCGGGCGCTCATGGAAGAACATCAAGCCTACATTCAATGGCCGTTTCCATTCCGAAGGCCCGCCAATCAGGCGCATGGAAGCTGCGGTTTCCGTAACCGGCTGGGTAAGCGAGCGTTCATACAGATCACTCTTTACCGCATAAAGGAATTCCGAAATCAAACTGGACTTCAAATCCTCTGGCTTGGCTGCTGGATTTGGGCGGTCATCATATGGCTGGTTATTCGCCAGCATAAACAGCTCTTTTTCCTCCAGCTGATTTGCCCGAATGCTGTTGGACATTTTGCGGATATAGTATACCTTTTCTGATTTTGCGGCTTTTTCTGTTGGGAAAGCGATAGGACATTTATAAGGCCGGTCAGCTCCACCTGGTATCCATAAAACAATGATCTCTTTTCCTTCATAAGAAGCTTGCTCTACAATCGGAATATAGCGTGGCTCAATCAGATTACATTTTTGCAGCAATTCTTTATTGATCCGGTTAATGGAACTTTTGGTTAAGCCTTTGACCGGGAGTTTCGGCATTCCGCTTTCTTCCTCAATTCCAATAATGATGTAGCCGCCACCCCAGTTGTCAATATCATTTGCAAAAGCACAAATAGAGTGCAGAATTGGTTCAGGATTCCAATCTCCCTTATATTCAATACGCGCGCTCTCAATCACACGCCGGTTAATTAAATCTGATACATTGATTGGCAGTGCCATAATAACCTCCTGACAGATGGGGAACATCCTCATTAACTTACCCCACTAACTTACCCCATTAACTTACCCCATTATTGTATCAGATATTCTGGCATATACAAGAGATACAAAATTTGAGTTCCCATTTTTTTAGTTCTCAAGTTCCGCAATCCGATATTTTAAAGACTTGTTCCAAGGCACATCCGATGGTATAGGAAATAAATTGCGGCATTTTATAAATTATTTTGGAACATTCTTTTAATTCCGCAAGAAAAATACGGTCTTTATGGATAACTGTGGTAAGGCTGATATAGCCAACTGCCAGCATTGCAAACAGGTTCAGACTGCGGATGGACGATAACGACATTACCCTCAGATCCTCCAGCTCAAACTGTTGTTTCTTGAACTGGAGACAAAACACTCCTTTGTATGGTTGTTTGTAGTGTTTCAATTATAACAAAGATCCAGTGTTTTTGCATTTTTATTTTATTTGGAGAGAAAACACACTCAGTTGAAAAATGGGGAAACTCAAACCTCACGCCGGTTCTCTTCAGCCTGTTCACGCATCGCACGTTCTGCCTTCCGGCCCAGATGATAGTCCGAATCAGCTGTATCAGGACACGGTTCAGCATATCCACATAGTTAATCCCAATCTTGCCCCAGTCAAGAAAGGAATTATTCCGATACCTATGATACCATATTTATGCAAAAAATTCTTCCAATAAATTTTCTAACTCTTCCGCATGGTTTTCCTTTTTTTCCGGTTCTTCTTTTAACAGTTCTTTTGCATAGACCTCCCGTTTCCTGATCCCTTCTTCCAAAGCGTTCTCTTTTTCAATCTCCAGTCTTGGAGCATAATGATTTTCCAGATAATCAATCAGGTTTGTCTTTAATATATCCTTTTTTTCCTGTATGCCCAAAATACCTGAAGTTGAAAAATACAAATACAATCCCAGTATACTGATCATATAATAGGGCATAATCTGAAATAAGGAATTTCCTTCTGATAATAAGTAACAGATGGTAATCCCTGTAATTAATACAGAAAGCATCATCAACTGCCCGGAAATATGGGACAGGCGGAACAAATAAATTCCTCCAACACTGATTTTTTGCAGGAACTTGTCCACAAAAACAGAGGTATTGATCATTTTCCCATTCAGCTTATAATGGCTCGTATATTTTTGCTTACACTGCTTTAATAATTTATTTTCCGTAGAAGACATATTATCGGCCTGATTAATCATATTCTGATATATCACAGCCGATATGATCTGACATATAATACTAAAAAGCAGAAACAGCAAAATTAATCCTGTGAGTATTATGTGGTCTGACAATATGGTAAACATATTTTCTCCTTTCAGCCATTTATATATAAACGGCAAAATCCATTGCCATATACTATATATATTATAGAGGAATGATTTTGCTGACTCAATAACCTGGCCAGGATAACTCCTCGCCATTTTCCTGCAAATTTTCCCTATATTTGCCTTTTCCTGCCTTTCAGACTGGAAAACAGCTTTTATTTCTGCTATACTCTTAATGAAATAAAGGAGGATGGAACACTATGAAATATCAGACAAAAGGAACCTGCTCTACTTCCATTGATCTTGAAGTAGAAGAAGGTAAAATCAAATTTGTAGAATTTTTTGGCGGATGTAATGGAAATCTAAAAGGGATTGCCAGCCTGGTCACAGGCATGGGCATTGACGAAGCTATCTCTAAGCTGAAAGGGATCAGGTGCGGTTTTAAAGCAACTTCCTGTCCTGATCAGCTGGCTCAGGCACTTGAAAAACTCAAAAATGAAAGTTGTTAACGGGAGGCTCTGTTTATGGGCAACTTGGATGTAACCAAAAAAATTGTTCTTACCGGAGGCGGCACAGCAGGACATGTCACCCCAAATATTGCGTTGATTCCTCATCTGCGGGAAGCCGGATTTGAGGTTTCTTATATCGGCTCTTACGATGGTATGGAAAAAAAGCTGATCATGGATTACGACATTCCATATTATGGGATTGCAACCGGAAAATTCAGACGGTATTTTGACATTAAAAACTTAACGGATCCTTTCCGTGTAATCAAAGGATTTGGAGAAGCGCGTAAGTACTTAAAAAAGATCAGACCAAACGTGGTATTTTCCAAAGGCGGATTTGTCAGCGTTCCGGTGGTACGGGCTGCGGCATCTTTGCATATTCCCTGCATCATCCATGAATCGGATATGACACCGGGACTTGCCAATAAGCTGTGTATCTCCGCCGCTAAAAAAGTATGCTGCAATTTTCCGGAAACTTACAATATGCTCCCTAAGGAAAAAGCGGTTCTGACCGGATCTCCCATCCGTGAGGAACTGACCAAAGGAAATAAAGCATCCGCTTACAAAATGTGCGGTTTCACAGAAGCAAAACCGGTGATCTTAGTCATAGGAGGCAGCTTAGGCGCCGCTTCCATAAACCAGACAGTAAGGGAAGCTTTGCCAGGGTTATTAAAAGATTTTCAGGTTGCGCATATCTGTGGAAAAGACAAGATAGACCCCGATTATCTCCACAAAGAAGGTTATATTCAATTTGAATATGTAAAGGCAGAATTAAAAGATCTGTTTGCCATGGCGGACCTTGTCATTTCCCGTGCGGGCGCCAATTCCATCTGCGAATTATTGGCCCTTAGAAAACCAAACCTGTTAATTCCCCTTTCAGCGTCCAGCAGCCGGGGCGACCAGATTTTAAACGCCAAATCCTTTGTGGCACAGGGATTTTCCATGGTCATAAACGATGACCAATTATCCGCCAGCCTGCTTACAGAAAAAGTGTTGGAATTATACTTTACCAGACAAACTTTTATAGACGCTATGGGAAAAAGCAATCAATTAGGGTCTATCAAAACAATCATGAAACTCATTAAAGAAGAAGCAGCGCTTTAAAACGCTGCTTTTTACTTAATTACTTAATATTTTCTTTTCCATCAAATCCAATGCCTTTTCATTTTCCTGCTGGCAATAACTGATCATTACCTCTTCCCCTTCGGCCTCCAGTCCGGAAATATCCGCCCCTAACTGTACATAACAAATGGTGTTATCTATCACTTCGATTCGGGAGGCAGCCACCTTTGCTCTATTTTGGGGCTGTTGTTCATAGATCCGAAGAAGCAGCTCACGGTATTCGGTCAGGTAATTTTCAATGACAGGAATCTCGTCTTCTTTTGCTTCAATCAGAATCATCATGTCTATCCCCGCTTCCGTATGTTGATACTCTGCCAAAAAGTCATTATACATGCTATCGGAAATGCCTGTCCGTTCCGCCAGCTCTTCGTCATTTAAAAGCGTATCCGGCCAATAATTTTCTCCCATCATAACGATCACGGCATCCCGCAGCTCATCCATAGGTCCTACGATCTTATATTTGGTTCCCACCTGCAGAGTATTGACCGCATTTTCTTCGCCGTTTCCTTCTTTTATATAAGCCTGATTATCAATATGATCATTTTTTACATTATTATCGCCGCATCCGGTAACAATAACCACAAATGCCGCTAAAATCCCCAATGCCACTCCCTTTTTTGATTTCATAACCTTTCCTTTCTAGCTGACTGGTTTACAACTTATAATAGGCGGCAGCTACTTTTCCGCTTACTATAAGTACAAGTATTTCCATAAATTAGACAAACTATGTAAATATATGTTAAGATATTCGAAAAGAGTTTCAACCCGATACTATGGAGATTTGTTATGCTATTTAATTCTTATATTTTTATTTTTATATTTTTACCCTTGACCCTGATCGGATGGTACGCCTTAAACTATGTCAGGGCTTACGAACCTGCCAAGTTTTTTCTTGCAGGCATGTCGCTATGGTTTTACGGCTATTTCAACATATATTATCTGGCTGTCATTATCGCCAGCATTTTAGCCAATTATCTTCTTAGTTTCCTTTTGAAATTTTCCCATACGGCGCTTACCCGCCGGATTGGGCTTTTGGTCGGATTGGCAATTAATCTTGGTCTGCTTTTTTACTTTAAATACTACGATTTCTTTTTTGAAAACATTAACGCTATTTTTCATGCCAACTTTAATTTGAAACATATTTTGCTTCCCCTGGGAATCAGCTTTTTTACCTTCCAGCAGCTATCTTTCATCATTGACAGATGCACCCAAAAAGCGCCCCATTACTCTTTTGCAGACTATATTACCTTTGTAACCTTTTTCCCTCAGTTGATCGCAGGACCCATCGTACTGCATGACGAGATGATTCCCCAATTTGATGACTTGTCTAACCGGCGTTTTTCATCAGATAACTTTGCAAAGGGAATCGTGCTTTTTACCATCGGTCTTGGAAAAAAGGTACTGCTTGCGGACACACTGGCAATCCCCGTCAATTTTGGTTTTGAACAGACTGCTTTTTTAGACACGCCTTCTACCTTGCTTGTGATTCTTGCCTATACCTTTGAAATTTATTTTGATTTCAGTGGGTACAGTGACATGGCAATAGGATTGGGAAAAATGTTCAACATTGAAATCCCTGTCAATTTCAACTCACCATACAAAGCATGTTCCGTAAAAGAGCTATGGCAAAGGTGGCATATGACTTTATCCCGTTTCTTTATCCAATATGTTTATATTCCCCTTGGGGGCAGCCGGAAAGGGAAATTCGGCACTATTTTTAATACCTTTGTGGTCTTTTTCTTAAGCGGGCTTTGGCATGGCGCCAACTGGACCTATGTGGCTTGGGGAACCATGCAGGGCCTGTTGGTAATATGGGATAATCTTGGAATCGTGGGTGTAAAAGGAAGTAATGAAAAAGTACCTTCTCGTTTTACAATCCCCCGGTGGCTTGGATGGGCCTTTACTTTTTCATTTTTTAATCTGTCCTTATTTTTCTTCCGCAGTGACAGTATGGCAAATGCTTTTCAGATGTTTAAAAATATTTTTGCATTTAAAGAGACCGGTTACCTTTTTAAAATTGCCGCTAAACTGGATATCCCGGAATTTTATCTGGCTAAACAGATGATCAATCTGACAAATCCTGAACTTCTTTCTTATGCTTATGCAGCGCTTTTTATATTGTTGTTAATTATAAGCGCCATGATCCTAACCAGGAAAAACGCAGTACAGATTGTAAATGAGCACCCTCTAAACTCCAGATTATGCTTATTCATAACGGTAATTTTCGTCTGGTCCGTGATCTCTTTTTCACAGGTCAGCACTTTTATATATTTTAATTTTTAACAGGCAGGTAGATTATGTCACAAAAATTTATCAGAAACTTTTTTATAACCAGCGGCCTTCTTCTTTTACTGTGTACACTGACAGTTGTGGTCTTTGACCCCTTTTTTCAATACCATAAGCCCTTGCCCGGATTAAAGGCCGTGCTCACGGATAAGGAATATCAATGCACGGGTTCTTTAAAGACTTTTGACTATGACAGTGTGATCGCCGGTTCTTCCGTAGCCGAAAACTATAACAACGGCTGGTTTGACCAAAACTTTGGCTGCAAGTCTATTAAGGCGATCCGTTCTTACGGGGCCACTGCGGATCTGTGTTACCTTTTAGACATTGCTTTTGCTCATAAAGAACTGAAATATGTATTTTATAACCTGGACCCTTCCGCCCTTTCAGCGGATCCCGAAACGACTTATGCCCTTACAGGCTGCCCTATGTATCTTTATGATGACAATTATATGAATGACGTGGAATACTGGCTGAACAAAGATGTACTGATGGAAAAGATCCCTTACTTGATCGCAAATTCTTTTATGGGTGATTATGATGAAAATGAATCCTACAACTGGGCACAGTGGAAAGAATTTAATTCCGATATGGTGTTAGGGCTCTACATTAGGAAACCTTCTGTCTCAGAAATGAAACCGGAAAACTATTATGAAGAACTGTTGCATGCCAACTTAAACCTTCTCACTGCACAAATAAAGGCCCACCCGGAAACTGAATTTTATATTTTTATCCCTCCTTATTCTATGATGTGGTGGGATAATATCTACCGGGAAGGGGATACGGACGCTTATTTATATAACATGGAAAAAGCCATGGAAACTCTTCTCGGTTTTGAAAACGTGACCTTATCCTATTTTCAAAATGACCGGGAAGTCATCACAAACCTTGAAAATTACATGGATATTCTTCATTTTTCACCGGATATCAACCTTTATATCTGTGAAAGTTTAAAAAAAGGAACTCATCAAGTCACAAAAGACAATTACATGGAAAGCCTGAAAGATATGCGCTCTCTGGCAGATGAAATTGTAAATAAACTGATAAAACCTTACGAGGATAAGATCAAAGTAGATCTTTATGACCACTAGTTTCTACACGATCTCAAATGCCTTTAAAAGCGCCCAAATATAAGGAGCGCCAAAAACATTAAGGGATTTTGGCCCGGTGACTTTCTCTGGGTCTTTCTCAATACGGTCAAGAGCTTGTTGAAAAGTAGCTTTCGTGATAGATTTCGTCCGTCTGTCTACAAAAAGTTCTCCTCCTTTAATGCTGTAACTGAAAGGAAGTTTTTTTACTGTATAAAAGGTCTCATTTTGGTGGTCTGACAACTGCTGCCAGAGAAAATCAATTGATGTCATGTCAATCCTCATAATGTGAATTTTCACAATATTGTCTTTATGTACTATAGGTTATAAAGCATGCCATTTAAGGTACTATTAAATACTACTATATAATAAAACATAAGAAAGGACAACCTGTATGAAAAAATTTATTTCCTGGAATGTAAATGGATTGCGGGCCTGCGTGGAAAAAGGCTTTATGGACTTCTTCCGTGAAGTGGATGCGGATATTTTCTGCCTGCAGGAAACAAAACTTCAAAAAGGGCAGATCAATTTGGATCTGCCCGGTTACTACCAATATTGGAACTATGCGGAAAAGAAAGGTTATTCCGGTACTGCCATTTTTACAAAAGAAGAACCTATTTGTGCAACTTATGGCATGGCCGAGAGTATTGGAACAGATATACATGACCACGAAGGCCGGGTCATTACATTAGAATTTGAAGATTACTATATGATCACCGTTTATACGCCTAACTCACAGGACGAATTAAAAAGATTAGATTACCGCATGAAATGGGAAGATGATTTTCTTTTATACTTAAAAGGGCTGGAACAAAACAAGCCCATTATCGTCTGTGGCGACCTGAACGTAGCCCATAAAGAAATTGACTTAAAAAACCCGAAAACAAACCGAAAAAATGCCGGGTTTACTGATGAAGAACGGTCTAAGTTCACAGCCCTTATGGAAGCTGGTTTTACTGATACCTTCCGTCATTTTTATCCGGATTTAGAAGGCGCTTATTCCTGGTGGTCTTACCGCTTCCACGCAAGGGAAAAAAACGCCGGATGGCGCATTGACTATTTCCTCACATCAAAAGCTTTAAATGCCTCCCTAAAGGACGCTGTCATTTACAAAGAAATTCTAGGATCCGATCACTGTCCCATTGGCCTTATGATCTAATCCTCCACCAGCCTTAATCCGGCAGTATCGGTTACAGGAAGCGAAAAAACAATGGATTTAGCCCGGGTGTTCAGCCCGGCTTTTTCCATGATCGCCTGCATGATCGTATTTTTTTGTTCTGTCTTCGTGACAATATAGATCATTTCCTTTTCAGCGGCAATAGAAACCCCCATGAATTTCCCTGACTGCTCTGTGCCGGTACCTTTTGCATGGACAACCGTTCCGCCATAGGCCCCTGCGTCCCTTGCGGCGTCCATGACCAACTCGATATTCCCCTGATCTGCAATAACAACGATTAATTCATGTGATGTTTCCTTCAAGACAGATTCCTCCTCTTTTTTGTAATCCTCTTTTTCCAAGAGAAATTGAAGCGGCTTTTTGCCTCCTATACTGCTAAGCGGCACGATAAAAGCAATTCCCCCTCCGGGTGCGTCAATCTTAAGCTTTCTTTGAAGCTGCTTTTTTACATCCAGCCAGGTCTCTTCTTCCAAAACGGAATAGATCACTGCTTTTTCTGTGTTTTCCATCCCCAGATAATCCAAAATATCATTAGAAGCAGTTCCGAAACCAAGAGTCACAAACGCCACATGCTGCCCACTTTCCCAATATAATTCCGAATATTTTTTTGCAGCCTTTCTGTCCACAATAGTGGTCATCAAATATAATTTACCCATATCACTGCCCTGCCTTTACAATTCGATAATTTCCATATCGCCAAATGCTTCCAAAGGTATCTGACCTTCTTTTCCGGATACCACTTTTCTCCTGCTGCTTTCTTTCAGCTTAAATACCATTCCCATCACCTGGATTGTGATAAGAGGCGTCATTGCAACCATTGCCACGATCCCAAAAGCGTCTGTAATAATATTTCCTCCCAAAGCTTCACAGGCTCCCATGGCAAAGGGTAACAAAAATGTAGCCGTCATAGGACCGGATGCCACGCCGCCGGAGTCAAATGCGATAGCCGTAAATATTTTAGGAACAAAAAAGGTTAAAATCAGTGCAATGGCATATCCGGGGATCACAAGCCACAAAATAGAAATTCCCGTAAGCACCCTGATCATGGCAAGACCTACTGATGCGGAAACACCTATGGATAAGCTAATCCCCATAGCCTTCGCCGAAATAGCGCCGGAAGTCATTTCTTCTACCTGCCTGGTAAGCACGAATACCGCCGGCTCCGCCAATACAATAAAATAACCAATGATCATACCGATCGGAATAATGATCCACGCATAAGGAAGGCCGGCTATGGTCTGCCCAAGATAATTTCCTGCCGGCATAAATCCCACGTTAACACCCGTTAAAAACAATACCAGGCCCACATAGGTATATACCAGGCCCACACCAATCTTGATCAGCGCTTTTTTTGTAATATCACGGGAGATCAACTGAAAAACTCCAAAAAACACTACAATAGGCAAAAGGGAGACCGCCATCTCTTTTATGTATTCCGGAAAACCACTTGTAAACTGCGCCCACAGATCTACCGTATTACTTGCTGCCAAAATTGCTTCCGATACCTGTTCGCTCTGTTCCGGATGATAGATCATGGCCAAGATCAAAACCGCCACGATAGGTCCTACCGAACAAAGGGAAACCAGACCGAAACTATCGTCCGCCGCATGTTTATCACTTCGGATTGCAGCAATACCAATACCAAAAGACATGATAAAAGGAACTGTCATAGGGCCTGTGGTCACACCCCCGGAATCAAAAGCAACTGCCAGAAAATCTCTTGGAACCAAAAATGCCAGTCCGAAAACAACCAGATAAAAAAATACCAGTAAATGTGATAAAGCAATCCCAAACAGCATACGCAATAATGCAATCACCAGAAAAACCCCTACACCTGCTGCCACAGCCACGATCAATACTAAATTGGGAACTGCCGAAACCTGCTGCGCCAGAACCTGCAGATCCGGTTCAGACATAGTGATAATAAATCCCATGACAAAACTGATCAGGATGATGACCCAAAGTTTTTTACTCTTAGTCATGATCGTACCGACCCTTTCACCCATAGTCGTCATGGACATTTCCACACCAACGTTAAAAAGGAGCATCCCAACCGTCAATAGAACTGCCCCTATCAAAAACAGCAATAATATTCCGGGAGGAATTGGCGCAATTGTAAAACATAGCAGTAATACGATTGCCAATATGGGAAACACTGCTTTTAATGTTTCGTTAAATTTAACTTTTAGCTGAGAACGATTAATTTTCAAGAATATCAAACGCCTTTCTGTTTTTGATTTCATGCCTTCCATTAGATAGTCTATTAATAGTTTACCATAAATCATAAATTGTGCCGATAAATATTTACAAAAAAATATTAATAAATATTAATACATTGTGTTTTATTGCTTCTCAGAAAATATTTATTGAATATCAATAAATATTTATTGACATTCATTTCTACTCATGCTATATTTCAGATACAGTAATCAACTTTGGAAATTTATTACAACGTTTAGGGAGGTATAGGTTTGAAAAACAAATTAACTTCATTTACCAAGATATTACTGGACTTTATGTATTATGCCGGTATTATTATCACTATTTTTGTTCCTGCAATCATCAGGCTTTATGGGAAAATTAACAGCTACTTTGCAAATAACGCCTTATATTTAAGTATTATTTTTATTTTTTCCGGCGGGTTTGCGGTGCTGATCATACGGGAGCTTCGGAAGATGTTTCAGTCTGTTCTTATGGACGACTGCTTTATCCCCGAAAATGTAAAAAGTCTGAAACGAATGGGAACTTACAGCTTTTTCATCGCAGCTATTACTTCCTGCCGGCTGCTTCTTTATTTAACACCTGCCGTACTTATCGTCATTTTAGTGTTTGTCATTGCCGGCCTTTTCAGTAAAGTGCTTTCAGGTGTTTTTGATAAAGCCGTAACCTACAAATTAGAAAACGATCTGACAATCTAGGAGGTAACTCATGGCAATAATAATTAATCTGGATGTGGTCATGGCGAAACAAAAAAAAGGACTGACCGAACTGGCCGGCGAAGTGGACATTACCCTTGCCAACCTTTCTATATTGAAAAATAATAAGGCAAAAGCTGTCCGGTTTTCCACTTTAAACGCAATCTGCAAAGCGCTTAACTGTCAGCCCGGGGATATATTAGAATATGTAGAAGAGTCCAAGGAGGATTAAATTATGGAACCGATCAAAGAAGAAATTTTGAATGAAACTATCATTAACGAGGATGATTCCGGAAAAGGTAACCCGTTATTTCCTTTTATGGGAATCGGTAGTTTACTTTATGCGCTGCTGTATACTTTCTTTTTGTACAAAAACAATAGTGGTATCACCTACCCTTTTTTCGTAGGCGGAACCTGCTTCTTTTTCTTCTTTTATTTGAAAAAGTCAGGAACCACCGCCAAAAAATTTTCCGTATTTCTCACCGCAAGCCTTATACTGCTGGGCATTTCCACTTGCGCTACCGATAGCTGGGTACTGCAGTTTTTTAACAAGATCGGAATCTTTTTCCTGTTTTTTTACATGGTCCTTCACAACTTGTATCAGGATAAAAGCTGGGATCTGACTAAATATCTGGGGTCGATCATTCAAATCACTTGTACCAGCATTGCGTTTATGTTCCGCCCCATTACTGACCTGTCTGATTTTTTAAAGAAAAGAAAACAGGTATCCGGAAAACCGGAAGGAAAGATTAAATATGTGATCTGGGGAATTTTGATTGCCCTTCCTTTACTGTTTGTCATCATCCTTCTGCTATGCAGTGCGGATATTGTTTTTTTTCATATTTTCCGATATTTGTTTTCCGATCTTTTTACTTATATTTTTAAAGGAAATATCTGGGGAATCGCCGCCTTGTTCCTTTTTGCGTTTTTTGCTTCCTATTGTCTTTTATGCCGGTTTTCCCATAGGAACATCCGAGAACAGACTATAGATAAAAGGACTGGGGAACCCCTTATCGGCATCACCTTTACCGGTTTAATTTCCCTGGTCTATCTGGTCTTTTGCCTGATACAGCTTATTTATCTTTTTGGCGGCCTTGGCACGCTGCCTGATAATTACACCTATGCAAGATATGCCAGGGAAGGTTTTTTTCAGCTTGTATTCGTGTGCATCATTAATCTTGCTCTGGTACTTATATGTAATAAGCGTTTTCGTAGTAGTAAAGTTTTAAAGGGTATTTTGGTCTTTTTATCTTTATGTACTTACGTCATGATCGCATCCAGCGCTTACCGCATGGTACTTTACATTAAGGCATACCATTTAACATTTTTACGTATATTGGTCCTTTGGGGCCTTGTAGTAATCTTTCTCCTGATAAGCGGCACACTGGCTCTGATCTTCCGGGAAAGCTTCCCTATGGTAAAATACTGTGTGATAACAGTTACGGTCATGTATTTAGGATTTTCTTTTTCCCATCCGGACTACTGGATTGCACGCTATAACTTATCCCATGTGTCTATAGCAGATACAGAAAATGAAAATGTAAGGACTTATTCAGACTTTTATTATTTGGAAAATCTGTCTATGGATGCGGCGCCGGTCATTTTTCAGATGGCGGAAAATTCCGGGCAGGACTACGCCGCAATCTTTTCCTCTGATTGGTTTTATCGATACTCGGCAAGGCTTGTCCTTAAAAGCTGGAGCTGGAAAGCACAGGACGTCCTCCCGAAAAGTCAGTCTGTCAGGAAATTTAACTTTTCAAGATGGGCCGCATTTAAGGATTATACCAATTATTATCAAAATATTGGAAATGAGGACTTTAAAGCCAACATAAACAGACTTGTCATGTAATTAGTGTCTGCTGAACAACTTAAAATATTGATAAATACTGAATTTTCCAGCATTTTTTGTTATAATAATTGCATGGAACAAAGATATAATCGCTTTATTTTCTTGCAGAATTTTTATAAAAGTCAGGAGATGCCATG
>CAJULP010000018.1 GCA_910587295.1 uncultured Lachnospiraceae bacterium
TCTGCCACCACCAAATCAAATAGGAATAATAATATTATTATACAACATATACAACGCAAAGTAAAGTAAAATTTGACAAAAAAACACCGCATTTCTGCGGCTTGTAGAACTTTTACTCAATTACAAGTGTTGAAAACCCGGGGTATCTAAGATATTAAGATATTAAATTAAAAAAAGCAGTTGACAGAAATTGGTCAGATGCGATATAATAGCATTCGGTGGTTGAAGATACCATCGTAAAGGGGCATAGTTCAAAGGTAGAACAGCGGTCTCCAAAACCGTCGATGTGGGTTCGATTCCTACTGCCCCTGTTAGGTAAAAAGAAAGAGGCCAAGTTATATTGACAAGATTAAGGAATAAGCATCAGGTAACGAAACAGTAAATAGATCAGGGCGAAAGCATATTATATAGCTTTCGCCCTGATTTTTATAAGGAGAAGTTTGGTTTAAGTAACACAAAAATGCATTTTTCCCGGAATAAAGAAGTATTAAAAAAGCCCCTGAAAGGGGCAGAGCAGGCTAGGCTGCAGGCTAAGCCCGCAGTCTTTGCCCGCAACTTTACTTATCGGATTTTTTTCCTACCATGGTAAAGCAGATAATGCCTGCAATGATGTAAAGTACGATGGTGACGTAAAGTACTGTCTGGTATCCGGTTGGATTCACTAAAATAGTCTCAATGCTTCCATCTGCAAGTTCATGGGCAAGTTCTACTTCCTTACCAAAGTTCTTTACGATAAAGGCTGCCATCTGGTTTCCGGTAAGTCCTGCAAAAGCCCAGGCGGAAAGGGTGATTCCATGGATAGCGCTTATATTTTTCATGCCATAGTGGTCTGAAAGAAGGGTAGGCACGTTGCTGAATCCGCCGCCGTAGCCTGCGTTCACTACAAACAAAAGAATCAGTACCAGAATCATCAAAAGAGTATTCTGTCCCATATTGGTAATACCCTGGGTAACGATCACAAGGGCTGTGGCAATAATGGAAAGAATGAAGATGATCTTGTAAATGGTGTTTCTGTCTTTAAAGGTATCAGCCCATGCGGAGAAGCCAAGGCGTCCGCCTGCATTGAAAACGGCGGTTACGGAAGAAAGAACGCCAACCATGCCGACTAAGCCGATACACTTGATAATCATTTTTTCCTGAGAGATCAGTGCAAGTCCGCAGGTGATATTGATGTAGAACATCAGCCAGATACCGATAAAGGTAACGGGCTTTGACTTGATCACGTCGATAGCGCTTGCCCCTTTTTCATTAGAAGCAGGCTCGTGCCAGCCTTCCGGCTTTGCTAAGAGGAGATGCCCCACAAACATCATAATGAAATATACTACGGCAAGGATCAGGAACATTTTGTAGATCCCGCCATCTCCTAAGGAATTAAGTAAAGACTGCATGATCGGGCTTGCGATTGCCTTGGCAGCGCCAAAACCTGCCACAGCCAATCCGGTAGCAAGGCCTTTGCGGTCCTGGAACCACAGCATTAAAGTCTTAACGGGGGAGAGATAACCGGTACCAAGGCCAACTCCCATGATGAAACCGTAGCAGATATAAATGCCGATCAGCGCAAGGGCGCTTCCTTTATGTGTGCCGCCGTACCAGATAAATAAACCGGTACCTGCCATACCGACTGCAAAGCAGATGCTGGCGATTAGGGAGGACTTGTGGATGTCCTTCTCAACAATATTCCCAAGGAAAGCAGCAGACATGCCCAGGAAGAAAATTGCAAAGCTGAAAGCCCATTCGGTAGCGCCTTTGGAAAAACCGATGTAGTCAGCGATCTCCTGGCTGAAAATAGACCAACAGTAAACTGTACCAATACTGCAGTGTAATAATAGTGCGGGTATTGCAGCTCGTACCCATTTGTTCTTTGAAAGATTTTTCATGATGCAACTCACTTTCTTATGTTTATAAAATTTTAATAAAAACCTAACAAATATTATAACGTAAAGGCTGATATTTTCAAGTATAAAATGGGCTTTTTTGCAAGCATCCAATCATCGCATTGACTATATTTGCAAAAGAATATATAATAATTTAATATATTTATCTGAAATAGGCACAGATGGAGCAAATATGACAGAAGAAAATAAAAAAGATCAAATCAAAAGTGAAATTGTATTTGATGATGGAAGGATCGAGGCCATACAGGAGTTTCAAAGTCCGGAGCAGCTTTATGGGGACTTGATTTCCCGTGTCCGGAAATATCATCCTTCTGACGATATCACCCTGATCGAAAAAGCCTATCATGTGGCGTTCAAGGCGCATGAAGAGCAGGTGAGGAAATCAGGGGAACCATATATTATTCATCCATTATACGTTGCGATCATCTTAGCTGACCTTGAGATGGACAAAGAGACCATTGCGGCAGGGCTTTTGCACGATGTGGTGGAAGATACGATCTTGACCTCTGAGGAGATCAGGGAGCAGTTTGGCGCAGATGTGGAACTTTTAGTGGACGGGGTGACGAAGCTGCAGCATTTGCATTTTTCAGATGGCAGCGGCGACAAGCCGGACCGGTTTGAGATGCAGGCCGAAAACCTCAGGAAGATGTTCCTTGCCATGGCAAAAGACATCAGGGTGATCATCATCAAGCTGGCGGATCGTCTTCATAACATGCGTACGTTAAAATACCAAAAGCCGGAGAGCCAGCAGCGGATCGCAAGAGAGACCATAGAGATCTATGCTCCCATTGCCCAAAGGCTGGGAATATCCAAGATTAAAGTGGAACTGGACGATTTGTCTTTAAAATATCTGGAGCCGGAAGCTTACTATGACCTGGTGGAAAAGATTGCGGTGCGAAAAAGCGTTCGTGAAAAATATATACAGGCGATTGTGGATGAGGTCAGCGAGCATATTAAAAACGCCGGCATCACGGCCCAGATCGACGGCAGAGTGAAACATTTTTTCAGTATCTATAAAAAGATGAAAAATCAGAACAAGTCTATTGACCAGATTTATGACTTGTTTGCGGTGCGCATTATCGTGGATACTTTGAAGGACTGTTATGCGGCTCTTGGGGTAATCCATGAGATGTACAAACCAATCCCCGGGCGGTTTAAGGATTATATAGCTATGCCCAAGGAAAATATGTACCAGTCGTTGCACACAACACTGATCGGGAGCAGCGGACAGCCTTTTGAGATCCAGATCCGTACCTATGAAATGCATAAGGCGGCGGAGTACGGGATTGCGGCTCACTGGAAGTATAAGGAAGCTTCGGACGGCAAGAAAGTGGAAAGCTCTGAGGAAGAAAAGCTGGCATGGCTCCGGCAGATTTTGGAGTGGCAGCGTGACATGTCCGACAATAAGGAGTTCATGAACCTGCTAAAAAGCGACCTTGACCTGTTTTCAGACAGTGTGTACTGCTTTACCCCTACAGGGGAAGTGAAAAACTTGCCGGCGGGTTCCACCCCCATTGATTTTGCTTACAGCATTCACAGTGCGGTAGGGAATAAGATGATCGGTGCCAGAGTCAATGGGAAGCTGGTGACTATTGATTACGAAATCAAAAACGGCGATCAGATTGAGATCATGACGTCACAAAATTCAAGAGGCCCCAGCCGTGATTGGCTGAACGTGGTGAAAAGCACCCAGGCAAAAAATAAGATCAACCAGTGGTTTAAAAACGAATATAAAGAAGAAAATATAGTTAAAGGAAAAGAACTGCTAAATAGTTACTGCCGTGCCAAGGGAATTAATATTACAGATCTGACAAAACCGGAGTATATGGACGTGATCATGCGCAAATACGGTTTCCGGGACTGGAATTCTGTCCTTGCGGCGGTAGGCCATGGCGGGCTGAAAGAAGGCCAGATCATCAATAAGATGATGGAGCGCTACGAGAAGGATCATCGCAAGGAACTTACCAATGAGGAGGTCTTAGCGGCGGTTGCTGAAAATGAAGTGGCCAAAAAGCCCATGAAGGTCCGGTCAAAGAGCGGGATTCTGGTGAAGGGAATGCACAATCTTGCGGTGCGCTTTTCCAAATGCTGTTCCCCGGTTCCGGGAGATGAGATCGTGGGTTTTATCACCCGTGGAAGGGGCGTAGCCATCCACAGGACGGATTGTATCAATATGCTGAACCTGCCGGAAATGGAGAGGGTGCGCCTTATTGATGCAGAGTGGGAAGGAAAGCCCGATGAGATGAGCGGCGAAAAATATATGGTGGAGATCATGGTATATGCCAACAACCGGAATGGCCTTCTTGCGGACATTTCGAGGGCACTGACGGAAAAGGATATTGATATCCTTTCCTTAAACACCAGGATTAACAAGCAGGGGCTTGCCACTATGGCAATTGCTTTTGAGATCAACAACAGGGAAGAGTTAAACCGTATTGTGGAAAAGATCAGGTCTATAGAAAGCGTGGTAGATATTGAGCGTACCACGGGGTAGCCGGGAAGGAGTTAAAATGGGAGAGTTAAAGATCGGGCGCATTGTGATGGGCATGTGCCAGACAAACTGTTATTTTGTATATGAGGAAGGAAAAGACCGGGTGCTGCTTTTTGACCCTGCAGATAAGGGGAGTTATATTTATAGTGCCCTTAAGGACAAGGGATTTACGGTGGGGGCTATTCTTTTGACCCACGGTCATTTTGACCACATCTGGGGCGTGGAAGAGATCAGGGAGCTATCCGGCGCCAAGGTTTATGCTTACGAAAAGGAAAAGGAGCTGTGCGAGGACGCTTCTTTAAATGTATCCAAAGGCGCAGGAAGAGCCTGTGTGGTGAAGGCGGATCAATACGTGAAGGACGGCGGGGAAATTACGGAGGCGGGAATCACCTGCAGGTTACTGGCAACGCCGGGTCATACATCGGGGAGCTGCTGTTATTATTTTGAAGCTGATAAAATATTGATTAGTGGGGATACTTTATTTCAGGAATCAGTGGGAAGGACGGATCTGCCTACAGGCAGCATGGGAACGCTGGTGCGCTCCGTTAAAGACAAGCTGTTCCCACTGCCGGATGAAGTGAAAGTATATCCCGGGCATGGGGAAGCGACCACCATCGGGCATGAGAAGAAATACAATCCGTTTTTATAGAAAGGAACGTAAATGAATAAGAAAACTATTGTACGATTGATAATAGGAGTTATGATCTCCGTGCTGCTTTTTGGATGCGGGAACAAGGAAGAGGAAAAGACGCCTGACTCGGTGGTGGAGAAGGTGCCGGAAAGCACCCCGGCGCCAACGGCGGCCGCGTCGCCTACCCCGGAAGGGGTTCCTGTGATCACTGAACGGGAAATTAAGGATGGGAAGATGCAAAGCTACCTTACGGGCGAGTGGAAGGAGGAAGAGGCAGCCAACAGAAGGCCTATAGCCGTCATGATTCCGAATAACTCCCCGGCAATGCCCCAATATGGGATTTCCAGGGCAAGCATTATCTATGAAGCCCCAGTGGAAGGGCGCATCACCAGGCTGATGGCGGTGTTTGAAGATTTTGATGATTTAGACCGGATCGGGCCGGTAAGATCCAGCAGGGATTATTTTGTCTATGTTGCAATGGGGTATCAGGCAATCTACTGCAACTGGGGTCTGGCAAGACCCTACGTGGAAGAGTTGATCAACCGGGATACGGTCCAGAATATCAGTGCCAGTGTGCAGGGGATCTATAATCCCGCCAATAATGCTTTTGGACGTGTGAGCAGACCCGGGTATGCGGATGAGTTTAGAGGATACCTGTTTATTGAGGGGATGCTGGAGGACGCGGAGCGTCTTGGGTACGATTGGGAATACGATGACGCTTATGTACCGCCATTTACATTTGCGGCGGATGGGGTAAAAGCCCAGGAGAATTATGAGGACATGGAGGATGCGGTAACCATCTATCCCGGCGGTACGGAAGGAAACAAAGGCGGGTATGGGGCATACAACCCGTTCTTTGAGTATGAGGAGAAGGATGGCTTGTATTACAGATACCAAAACGGGGAAAAGCAGATTGACGAGCTGGACGGAAGCCAGCTTGCTGTTGCTAACGTGGTATTCCAGTACTGCCATGGCGAGGTGAGGGATGATCATGATTATCTTGCGTTTGGTGTACATGGTGAAGGAGATGCTATTGTCTTTACCGGCGGCAAGGTGATCAAAGGAACCTGGGAGCGTTATGACGGGGATGCCACTCCGGCCAAGTTTTTTGACGAAGACGGTGAGGAGATTATCTTTAACCAGGGCAAAACCTGGATTTGTAACATCTGGAAAGAATATGGCGAGTTTGTTAAATATGAATAAGGATCATGACAGATCAACTCCCACAGTTTACAACTGTGGGAGTTTCGTGTATAATACCCTATGTGCATGAAACGGACCTTGAAAATTGAATAGGATATCATTGTCATTGTTCCCTCGATCTAGCGCCATGGCCTTTTGTGCTGCGGGATCTACAGCAAAAGGTTGACGAGGTAAAGAGTGATCGAAAATTCGGCGGATGCTCTTTCGTGCTCTTCCGGTGCGGGATGTATCGGCAAATATGCGGGTAACCGCAAAACAAATACGATACAACGGAAGGAAATTGAAACATATAATAGAATGAAAAACTTAGGCGGGCAGCCTGAGAAAGTATAGAGAAAGATGAGGGAACAGACAACTATGTGTGGAATTATTGGATATACAGGCAAATCGGACGCAAAGGATATCATGCTGGATGCATTGGAACTTTTGGAGTACAGAGGCTACGACAGCGCCGGGATAGCGCTTCTTTCCAAAGAAGGTACACAGATCTGCAAACGTGCGGGAAGGGTGAAAGACCTAAGGGATCTGTGTGCCCAAAAAAATCTTGTAGGGAGCTGCGGAATCGGGCATACAAGGTGGGCTACCCACGGCGGCGTGTGTGATGAAAACGCACACCCCCACAGGTTCGGCAAGGTGACGCTGATCCATAACGGCATTATTGAAAACTACAGGGAGCTGGTGGAACGGTATCACCTGCAGGGAAAGCTGTCCTCAGAGACGGACAGCGAGGTGGTGGCTGCCGTGCTGGAGCATTTTTATACGGGAGACCCTTACTCGGCGATCAGAAGGACGGTGCTTAAGCTTAAGGGAACATTTGCCCTTGCTATTTTATTTGATGATCAGCCGGAAAAGATTTATGCGGTCAGGAATGTGAGCCCAATTGTGGCGGCAGTGACAACAGACGGTGCGATGCTGTCTTCGGACGTGGCGGCGATCGTGCCTTTTACGGCGGATTATTTTGTGATGCCCGAATTTCATGTGGTGTGCTTATCCAAGGACGGCGCACAGATGTTTGACCTGGCAGGTGACCATGTGGAGATCGAATGGCTGAAGGTTGACTGGGATGTAAGCCGCAGCAGTAAGGGCGGCTATCCGTTCTTTATGGAAAAAGAGATCATGGAACAACCTAAAGTCGTCGGGGATACTGTTCTTTCAAGGATCCGGAACGGGAAGCCGGACTTTTCCAAAGAGGGGGTTCCGGATCATATACTGGCTGACTGCCAAAGGATATGCGTGATCGCCTGCGGAACTGCCATGCATGCGGGACTGGTGGGAAAGAGCCTGATCCAGGCTATGATCGGTATCCATGTGGATGTGGTCATGGCATCGGAGTTTATGTATAATGACCCGGTGGTGGACAGTGATACGCTTGTGATAGCCATTTCCCAGTCAGGGGAGACCATTGATACGTTAGAGGCCCTTAAGTTTGCCAGAAAGTGCGGGTCACCCAGCATTTCTGTAGTAAATGTTAAAGGTGCGTCCATCGCAAGGGCAAGCGAGTACGTGATCTATACCTGTGCAGGGCCGGAGATTGCGGTGGCGTCCACCAAGGCCTATACCACCCAGCTTGCGGTGCTTTATCTGCTGACCGCAAGGATGGCAATGGCAAGAGGATTGTGGAGCGAAGAAGAGACCCTTGGCTATATGAGCGAACTGTCCAGGGTGCCGGAAGTAATGGAAAAAGTACTTTCCCAAAAAGATGAGATCCACCGTCTGGCAGGTACGATCATAAATGCAAGGGATGTGTTTATGATAGGGCGGGGGCTGGATTATTCCATTTTGCTGGAAGGGTCCTTAAAGCTTAAGGAAGTGTCCTATATCCATTCCGAAGCCTATGCGTCAGGGGAATTAAAGCACGGTACCATTGCGCTGATTACAGAGGATACGCCGGTAATCGCGGTGGTGACCCAGGAAAAGCTAAAGAGCAAGGAGCTTTCCAATATCAGGGAAGTGCAGTCCAGGGGCGCAAGGGTTCTGCTTCTTATAAAAGAGGATGAGAAGCTTGAAGACGATAAGCGTTTTGCCAATGTGTTCCGGCTTCCGGTGATGGAGGATGCTTTTATGGTCATGCCGGCATCCATCACGCTCCAGCTTATTGCGTATTTTGTATCCCTTGACAAGGGGCTTGACGTGGATAAGCCGAGGAATCTTGCGAAAGTGGTAACAGTGGAATAAAAATTATTAAAACAAGAAAGATAAAGATGAGGGAACAAGGACAATGAAGGAAAACAATTTGATAGTTGTCACTACAAACGATACCAGCTTTGAATATGACATCCATTCTTTGGTCAAGGCGTTTTATCCGGAGTGTGTGGTAAGGGTGGCAGCGGAAGAAACAAAGGACAGCTCGGATTTTGGGCTGCCGGATCTGCACATCATGTTTGAAAAGGAGGCTGTTTTACTTTCTTTGGTAAACGGAGAGGGTGGAACGGCTTCTTTTAGTGCAAAAAAGATTGAAATCTCGCAGGAATTGCCAAGGACGGAGGTTAAAAACAGGTTAAAGCAGCTAATTTACGTGACGCTTTCTGAACATACGGGAAAACAGCTCCCATGGGGAACGCTTACCGGTATCCGCCCTACGAAGATACCGATGGCTATGCTGGAAGAGGGATGCGGTGAGGAAGAAATACTAAAGTATATGGAAGAGACATATTTTGCGGGGAAGGAAAAGAGTGTCCTTGCGCTGGAGATTGCCAAAAGGGAAAAGGCGCTTTTGGAAAACCTGCATTATGAAAACGGTTACAGTCTGTATATTGGCATTCCCTTTTGCCCTACCACCTGCCTGTACTGTTCTTTTACCTCATACCCCATCGTTTCATGGAAAAAAAGGGTAGGGGAATATCTGGATGCGCTGGAGAGGGAGATTGACTTTGCGGCGTCTTCTCAAGCAGGAAAGATATTGGACACAGTCTATATTGGCGGCGGAACCCCAACCACCTTAGAACCGGATGATTTAAGGCGGCTGCTTGGCAAGCTGCAGGGAACCCTTGATCTTTCCAGGGTAAAGGAATTTACGGTGGAAGCAGGCCGGGCGGACAGTATCACTGCGGAGAAACTGCAGGTTTTAAAGGAATTTGGGGTGAACCGGATTTCCGTTAATCCTCAGACCATGAAGCAGGAAACATTAGATGTGATCGGGCGCAAGCATACCGTGGAACAGGTGAAGGAAGCGTTTTATCTGGCCAGGGAAGCCGGATTTACCAATATTAACATGGATCTCATCTTAGGGCTTCCCGGTGAAGGGGCCGAGGATGTGCAAAATACCATGAGAGAAATTGCTGCCCTTTCCCCGGACAGTCTTACGGTACATTCCCTTGCAATCAAACGGGCTTCCAGGTTAAGCCAGTGGGTGGAAGAAAACGGCCTTTCTCTTCTTAACAATACGGATGAGACGATGGAGATCACTGCCAAGGGGGCGGAAGAGATGGGGATGGTGCCTTATTATCTGTACCGCCAGAAGAATATGGCGGGGAATTTTGAGAATGTCGGGTACGCGAAGAGAGAAGACTGCTTTGGCATTTACAACATTTTGATCATGGAGGAAAAGCAAAATATTATTGCCTTAGGGGCAGGAAGCATCAGTAAAAGGATTTTTCCGGACGGGAGGATCGAACGGTGCGAGAACGTGAAGGATGTTTCCCAATATATTGAGAGGATAGGGGAAATGATAGAAAGAAAATGTGTGTTATTGGAAGATTAGAAATTCAAAATTGGGGTTGTTTTCATTTTGGAGGCACGGATATGGTACGAAAGGCAGAAAAAAAGTATTTGGAAACACTGGCAAGCATAGCGATAATTTTGAAAACGGTAGTTTTTGATTTACGATATCCCGGAAAAAGTTGTAGAACAATCAGTTCAAATGTTAAAAAATGAAAAAAATTTTAAATTTTACTTGCATTATTCGGCAAGATATAATAAAATAATCAAGTGCGATGCAGACGGTTCAGGAAGCATCATACACCATAGTAAACGGCTCGTTGGTCAAGCGGTCAAGACGCCGCCCTCTCACGGCGGAAACAGGGGTTCGATTCCCCTACGAGCTGCGACTGTTTTTAAACAGCCCAACCCAGAGAAAACGCTATGAATACTGATTGTTCGGTATTTTCAGCGTTTTTTTATTTTGACTGATTATATGATTTTTCCTGTGGTAGAAACAATCACATGTGGAGAGTGCCAGGCTATGCCATTTATGCAAATTGATATAGATATTTTATAGTGGGTTTGTTAAAATATATTTAGCATAAAATATGGGAGGTTTCTGTATGAAAAGAGGATGCAAACGTATTTTCAGTTTTTTTGTATTGTTGCTTACCCTTGCCAGTGGGGTGTTATGCGGTCCGGTTCAGGCTTTTGCGTCGCCGGCTAAAACAGTAAGATCAGTAACGCCTCAGAAAATGGAAGTCCATTATATCAATGTAGGACAGGGAGACTCCACACTGATAAAATGCGGGGATCAGGCGGCGCTGATTGATGCGGGGGATGATTCTAAAGGTACATTGATTCAAAATTATCTAAAAAAACAAGGTATCAAAAAGTTAGATTACCTCATTTTGACTCACCCTGACACAGACCATATTGGCGGTGCGCCGGTTATCATTACAAAGTTTGATATTGATAAAGTATTTGTATCAAATTATGAAAAGGATAACAAGGCTTACCAAAAGCTGATCCAGGCATTGGATGATAAGCTGTTGAAGTACTCGACACCTGAAGTGGGAACCGGTTATCCTCTTGGTACCGCAACACTGACCATATTAGCTCCAAATGATGAATACGATAACCCAAATGATTCTTCGATCGCATTGATGATCCAAAATGGGAGCAATAAATTTTTATTCTCCGGGGATGCGGGTGAAGATGCGGAAGCGGATATCCTGAGTAATAAGATGGATGTTTCTGCTGACGTATACAAAGCAGGGCATCATGGCAGCAAATATTCTACATCCCAGGATTTTTTCAATG
The DNA here is from genome assembly GCA_910587295.1 of uncultured Lachnospiraceae bacterium. Taxonomy (GTDB): domain Bacteria; phylum Bacillota; class Clostridia; order Lachnospirales; family Lachnospiraceae; genus Suilimivivens. The sequence continues at coordinate 11,183 of CAJULP010000018.1, forward strand.
CGGTCAGCCCCACATATGCGGTCATCAGCTGTGGTGAGGATAATGCATATGGCCATCCTCATGCTGAAACACTCAATACGTTCCGGATGAATGGGGTTGATGTATATAGGACAGATGAAGATGGCACGATTATAGCAACATCCGATGGGGAGGATATTATATTTAATGTTCCGCCATCAGAATCGTGGAAGGCAGGAGAGTTTACCGGGAGTTTGTCAGAAGCGGTGCAGCCTAAAGCGCAGCAGCCGGCACAGGAAAAAGAAGTTGTGTCTGATCCTGCACCCGAAATAGAAGAGCCTGAGTTAAGCGGTATTACATATGTTTTAAACAATAATACAAAAAAGTTCCACAATCCCGATTGTGGCAGTGTAGATACTATTAAATCTAAAAACAGGGAAGATACCACCAAGACCAGGGATGAAATTATCGGGGCAGGATATGTTCCATGCAAAAAGTGTAACCCGTAAATTTTTTATAGCAGGCAAAGCCTGTGCTATGTGGAAAAGGCATGGGTATAAATAGGGTAAAGGGGGATATGGGGTTATGAAACTGAATTACAAACGGACTTTTTTTGTGGGACTGGCGTTTTTGTCCATATCTGCGTTCTGGCAGATGTATGATAATATCATCCCGCTGATCTTGCAGAATACTTTCGGGCTTGGGGAAACGGTGACAGGGGCGCTTATGGCTGCCGATAATGTGTTGGCATTGTTTTTACTGCCTGTTTTTGGGGCACTGTCTGACAAGGTGGATACGAAGATGGGTAAGAGGATGCCTTTTATTGCATGCGGTACACTGCTGGCAGTTATTTTTATGCTGATCCTGCCTGCGGCGGACAAAAGGGGCAGCCTGGTTTTGTTCTTGGCAGCGCTATTTGCACTTTTGGTATCCATGGGGCTGTATCGGTCTCCGGCGGTTGCCCTGATGCCGGACTTAACTCCCAATAAACTTCGGAGCAAAGGGAATGCGGTCATTAATCTGATGGGAGCGGTAGGCGGTGTGTACACGTTGATCATGATCAAGCTCCTTGTAGGAAACGGAGAGCGGCCTGATTACAGTCCGTTGTTTGTCAGTGTAGCGGCTCTTATGGTGATTGCCGTAGGAATCCTTTTGCTCACCATTAACGAAAAAAAGGTAAAGGAAAAGGTAACGGCGGAGGTTTTGGAATATGAGGAAAGCGCTGGCGTTACCGCTATGGATGAGGATAAGGAAGAAGCGCTTGAGGGTGTCGGCGGCGCCGGGAAAAAAGCGGCAATGCCCCGGGAAGTAAAGCGAAGTATGGCGTTTCTCCTTGCATCCATTTTTTTCTGGTTTACGGCCTATAATGCAGTGACCACGGCTTTTTCCAGATATACGAAGGTGGTGTGGAAGCTTGAGGGCGGCGGCTTTGCGGATTGTCTGATGGTGGCTACGGCAGCGGCGATCATCAGCTACATTCCAATCGGCAATATCTCAAGTAAGGCAGGGCGGAAAAAGACGATCATGGGAGGTGTTGTTTTGATGGGGCTGTGCTATTTTGCAGCTATCTTTGCGGGAACCTACCATCCGGTCATTAATATTGCGTTTGCCCTGATAGGGATAGCATGGGCGGCGATCAATGTAAATTCATATCCGATGATTGTGGAGATGAGCAAGGGCTGTGATATTGGTAAGTTTACAGGAACCTATTACACCTTTTCCATGACGGCGCAGATCTTCACACCGGTATTGTCAGGTTTTTTACTGGAAAATATTTCTTACAGGACGCTGTTTCCTTATGCCCTTATCTTTTCCGTGCTGGCGTTTTTGACTATGACTCAGGTTCATCACGGGGATACAAGGCCGGATAAGAAGAAAAGCATGCTGGAAAATTTTGATGTAGATGATTAAGATATGAAAGAAACTTAAGAAGACAGGTGGCGGTAACAAATGATTATTTTTATAATTTTAGCGGCGGTGGTCCTTCTTTATCTGTTGGCGATCATGCCGAGGATGGGGCACGGAAAAAATAGAGAACCGTTTATGGATGTTTATTATGCCCACAGAGGACTGCATGATAACGAAGGAGAAGCGCCGGAAAATTCTCTTGCGGCGTTTCGTAAAGCAGTGGAAGCGGGCTATGGAATTGAGATGGACGTGCAGCTTACCAAGGATAAGGTTCCGGTGGTGTTCCACGACTTTACCTTAAAAAGAGCTTGCGGTAAGGAAGGGAAGGTCTGCGACTACACATGGAAGGAGCTTAAGGATATTGGGCTTTTTGGCAGCAGGCAGACGATACCTAAGTTTGAGGACGTGCTTTCTGTGGTTTTGGGGAAAGTGCCCCTTATCATAGAGCTGAAAGTGGAGTGGACAGAGCTTGACGTTTGCGGGGTGGTGGATGCGGTTTTGCGGGAGTACCAGGGGCCGTACTGTATTGAATCATTTAACCCTATGGTGCTTTTGTGGTACAGAAGATACCATAACGACGTGATGAGGGGGCAGCTTGCAGACGGGTTTATCAAGACCGGGGAGTTTAAGGGGCTGTTGTATGTATTTTTGCAGAACCTGCTTTTAAACGGTGCGACCAAGCCTGATTTTATCGCCTATAACCATAAATATGAGAACAATATTTCCAGAAGGCTTTGCCGTGGGCTTTATAAAAACCTGGCTGTGGCATGGACAATCAAAAACCAGGAGGAACTTGAGCATGCAAAAAAGCACTTTGATCTTTTCATATTTGACTCCTTTATTCCGGATGAAAAATGATTGTGCAAATTTGTGATAAAGTTTTATGGCAATATTTGTAATTTATAGTGCACAATTGCCAAAGCTATGGTATAATATTCTAGTGAGCCAAACGTACCTGGCTCACGCAAGGGATAGTAGAAAGAAAAGAAAAGGGAGAAGATGTATGGCAAAATGGGTTTATTCTTTTGAAGAGGGCAATGCTGACATGAGGAACCTGCTGGGCGGCAAGGGCGCCAACCTGGCGGAGATGACGAATCTGGGTCTGCCGATTCCCCAGGGATTTACGGTGACTACCGAAGCGTGTACGGACTATTATGCGCAGGGTAAGCAGATTTCTGATGAAATCAAAGGACAGATTTTTGACGCGCTTTCCAAGCTGGAAGAAAAGCAGGGAAAGAAGTTCGGGGATACGGAAAATCCGCTTTTAGTATCGGTTCGCTCAGGGGCAAGAGCATCTATGCCGGGAATGATGGACACAATCCTTAATTTAGGTCTTACGGATGTGGCAGTTGAAGGATTTGCCGCAAAGACTGGCAATCCAAGGTTTGCGTACGATTCCTACCGCAGATTTATCCAGATGTTTTCAGATGTGGTAATGGAGATCCCCAAGTCATTTTTTGAGAGGATCCTTGATGAAGTGAAAGAAACGAAAGGTGTGAAATATGACACTGAACTGACTGCCGACGACCTCAAGGAAGTGATCGTAAGGTTTAAAGCGGTATATAAAGAGAAAATGGGGGATGATTTCCCGCAGGATCCCAAGGTACAGCTCATGGAAGCTGTCAAGGCTGTATTCCGTTCCTGGGATAATGAAAGAGCAATCGTCTACAGAAGGATGAACGATATTCCCGGTGATTGGGGAACGGCTGTCAATGTACAGGCAATGGTGTTCGGAAACATGGGCAATACTTCCGGTACTGGTGTTGCATTTACCAGGAATCCTTCCACAGGTGCAAAAGGTATTTACGGGGAATACTTGATCAATGCACAGGGAGAGGACGTGGTTGCGGGTATCAGAACACCACAGCCCATCACCAGATTGGAAGAAGACCTTCCGGAATGCTATAAGCAGTTTATTACGATTGCCAACAGATTGGAAGAGCATTACCGTGATATGCAGGATATGGAATTTACCATTGAGGATGGTAAGCTATTCTTCCTCCAGACAAGGAATGGTAAGCGTACAGCTCAGGCAGCGCTTCAGATTGCCTGCGACCTGGTAGATGAAGGCAAGATCACAGAGCAGGAAGCGGTGCTGCGTATTGAAGCAAAATCTTTAGACCAGCTTCTTCACCCTACTTTTGATCCGGAGGCGTTAAAGAGTGGAACCGTGATCGGACAGGCATTGCCTGCATCGCCCGGTGCGGCAGCAGGAAAGGTATACTTCACGGCATTGGAAGCAAAAGCAGCGCATGAAAAGGGTGAAAGGGTTATTTTGGTTCGTTTAGAGACTTCTCCCGAAGATATTGAAGGAATGCATGCAGCGGAAGGTATCCTGACGGTAAGGGGTGGTATGACATCTCATGCGGCAGTGGTTGCAAGAGGCATGGGAACCTGTTGCGTATCTGGCTGCGGGGATATTTCCATAAATGAAGAGGACAAGGTATTCAGCCTTGGCGAATATGTATACCATGAAGGCGATTATATTTCATTGGATGGTTCTACTGGTAAGATCTATGATGGTGATATTAAGACCCAGGAAGCTTCCATCAGCGGTAACTTTGGAAGGATTATGGGATGGGCGGATGCGGCTCGTAAGCTGAAAGTAAGGACCAATGCGGATACCCCTGCGGATGCGGCCAATGCATTGAAATATGGTGCGGAAGGCATCGGGCTTTGCCGTACAGAGCATATGTTCTTTGAACCTGACAGGATTCCGAAGATTCGTCAGATGATCCTTTCCAGGACGGTACAGGAAAGGGAGAAAGCGTTAAACGAGCTGATCCCTTATCAGAAAGGCGATTTCAAGGCACTTTATGAAGTAATGGAAGGAAGGCCGGTTACCATCCGCTTCCTTGATCCTCCGCTTCATGAATTTGTTCCCACGGAACAGGGTGACATTGACGATCTTGCGGTTAAGATGATGATGACTGCTGAGGAAGTGCAGGAAGTTTGTGATTCTCTCCATGAATTTAATCCGATGATGGGACACAGGGGCTGCCGTCTTGCGGTAACTTATCCTGAAATTGCACGGATGCAGACCAGGGCTGTGATGGAAGCAGCAATTGAGGTTAAGAATGAGAAGGGCTATGATATAGTTCCTGAAATTATGATTCCTTTGGTTGGTGAGAAGAAGGAGCTGAAATACGTTAAGGAAGTAGTAGTGGAAACTGCTGAACAGGTAAAGAAAGAGAAGAATTCCGATATTAAGTACCATATCGGAACCATGATTGAGATTCCAAGAGCGGCGCTGTTAGCTGATGAGATTGCAGAGGAAGCAGAATTTTTCTCCTTCGGTACAAATGACCTTACGCAGATGACCTTTGGCTTCTCAAGGGATGATTCAGGGAAATTCCTTAGCGAATATTATAAGAAGAAAATTTACGAGTCCGATCCTTTTGCAAGACTGGATCAAAACGGCGTAGGCCAGCTTGTACAGATGGCAGCAGAAAAGGGCAGAAAGACAAGACCGGATATCAAGCTTGGTATCTGCGGAGAGCATGGCGGGGATCCTTCATCTGTGGAATTCTGCCACAAGATTGGATTGACCTATGTGTCATGTTCACCGTTCAGGGTGCCGATTGCCAGGCTGGCAGCGGCGCAGGCGGCAATCTTGAATTGATGCCATAGGAATTTGGGTACTCGCAGGCGAAAGTATGGAAGAATGGCTTAAAATAAACTGAAAGCAAGGCTTTCAGCTAGGCTTTTTAGGTTTGGCGGGGGTCATCACGGTGGGTGGTGGGCCCCTATTTTTGTGTTTTTTAACGCCGCTGATAGGATGGCGATTGGGGCAGAATTATACTATCAGGCAAAAGTCGGCAGTTTCCGTGATAGTATCCGAGTTTTGCGTGAAAGTATAGGAGTTTCCGTGTTTGTTTGGAGTTTCGCCTGTTTGTAGAAAAATGTTGTTGAAAATTGGGAGATATGCTATGTAAGATAAAGGCGTTCATGAAATATGCTAATGGAACATATTTTTGTGGGATAGGTATGAATTATATACCAAAATGCCAAAGGAAGTTGGCAGAAGGGATGCCTTACTAAATTTTTTGTTCTGTCTAGTAAAACGTAAGTATTTATGGTAAAATTACAAAATAGAAATAGTATGAAGGAGGTCAAATCTTGAATAATTTTAGGTTCAATTTAAAAGGACAATTAAATGAAGTTAAATTGCCTGAGTATAAGGCCCTATGGCCTCTTTTTGAAACAATTGTAAATTCCATCCAATCAATTGAAGAATCAACAAATTCACAAAACGGTCAGATCATTGTTTTGGCTAATAGACTAGAAGATCGGCAAGTAGATATTAACGGGAATGAAGAAGTAAATCCTTTTTTCGAGTTTCAGGTAATTGACAATGGAGAAGGATTTAATTCTATTAATTATAATTCTTTTTTGGAAGCTTATTCAAATTTAAAGGTTTCAAAAGGCTGTAAAGGAATAGGGCGTTTTTTATGGCTAAAGGCATTTACTAAAGTTAGTATTGAAAGTATATATTATGAGAAAGATAAATGGCTAAAGAGACAATTTGAATTTTCTGCTGATAATGGAGTCGAGCCTGAAGAAAATATAAAAAATAGCATTGATTCAGAATATAAGACAATAGTTACACTTACTGATTTTATTTTGAAATACAGGAAAAAGGCACCATTGTCATTAGAAGCTTTGGCTAAAAAAATTATTGAGCATTGTTTGCCGTACTTTTTGGGTGAGGGTTGCCCACATATTGTACTAAAAGATAATTTGGGAGAAACCTATGATCTAAATAAATATTTTGATAATACAATAAGGGATTCTCTGCACCGGGATGATTTTGAGAAAGATGGAAATCAATTCTCGTTGTATCATATTAGAATGGTTGAAGGTGCTGTAAAGCATGAATTACATTTTTGTGCTAGTAAACGAGAGGTTAAGTCTTATGATTTAAGTCAATACATTACGGATTTACAAAAAAGAATTATAACAGATTCGGGTGAAGCCTTTTATTATTTAGGATATTTGACTGGAAACTATTTGGATAGAAATGTTAATCTTAATAGAACAGCTTTTGATTTCGAAGAAGATACTTTATTTGAGAGTATTTCAGAACGGGAACTTATTGATGTTGCAAAAGAGTACATTTTGGCGTATTTAGTTGATGATTTGGAAAAGATAAAAGACGCAAAAAGAGATTTCATTGATTCATATGTTCAGAAAGAGAAGCCCCAATATCGCTATTTGTTGAATAGGAAACCTGAATTGTATGATCAGATTCCTGCCAATCTAAGTAAAGAGAAATTAGAATTAGAATTACATTCTGCCACTCAAAAATGGGAAACAGAAATTCATTTTCAAGGCAGAGAAATAGAAAAGAAAGTAAAAGACAGTAAGTTTGATAAAGAAAATTTTAGTAAGATATTTAATGAATATTGCAGCTCGATTACAGAAATTAGTAAATCAAGTTTATCGGAGTATGTTATCAGGCGAAAAGCTATTTTGGATTTGCTGGAAAAGGCGATAGAAATTCAGGATGATAATAGATATTGTTCAGAGGATACATTACATTCTATTATTTGTCCGATGAGATATACATCAGACGAAATTGAATTTGAGGAAATGAATCTTTGGATAATAGATGACAGGTTGGCTTACCATACTTTTTTGGCATCAGACAAATTAATGAAGTCGTTACCTGTGCTAGATACGTTAGAAGAAAAACGTATGGATATTGCCATATTTGATCAAGCTTTTTCATTTTCAGAGAATCAGGATTTTTTAAATTCAATCTCTATTGTCGAATTTAAAAAACCAAATAGAAATGACTTGAAAAATGATAATAAGAATCCGATTAATCAGGTTTTAGGATATGTTAAAAATATTAAAGAGGGCAAAGCAAAGCGTCCAAATGGAAGACCGTTTGTAAATGTAAATAATACTGCGTTTTATTGTTATGTAATTGCTGATTTGACGGATTCTATGAGAGAAGATGCAGTAAATGCCGGCCTTATATTGGCACCTGATGGGGATGGATATTTTGGTTACAATCAAACAAGAGGAGCTTATATAGAAGTGATTTCTTATGATAAATTGGTAAGGGATGCAAAACAGAGAAACCAGATTCTTTTTGATAAACTATTTAATCCGAAAGTTAATGAGGTATTAAATTCAAAGCTGCTAAAAGAATAGGGGTATATAGATGTGCTATCAATTATCATTTTTAATTGATGGCATTTTCTATATGACAAAGTGAAATTAATCGGTTACTAAATATTTAGTAGGAGGGCAAGAAATGAATATAGAATTTTTAGAGATAGTTAGAGGTGATATAAAGCGATGCGAAGATGCACAAAAGACGAATAAAGGAACACATGCATTATATCAGGCATTAATCGGAAAGTATAACGGTATATATGAAGGATTTGGTAAAGACATACCCTGTTCTGGAAAAGCATGTTTTGGTGGTGATGAATTTGATTATAGGCCGGAGCTGAATGCTATTAAAGAGAAGTTGGAATTAATCGTGGCTACGGATAGAGAAAAAGATTCTTTGTTTGATTTTAAAACCATGTATGAAGAAGATTTGAAGTCGTTAAAAGAAGCTATTTCCGATTGTAATAACGAGAACACTCCAGAAATAGCAAAGACACAATTGTATAAGGAAGTAACAGCAAAATATCATTCATATATACCTCAATTTAGTGACGGTTTGTATGGATACAACGAAAGCTATATTATGTATGATGAATTAGTTGGAGATGAACTTTTCCATGATTTAAAGCAAATATATAATAAAATGACGGTGTTCAAATCCCTGGGATATTCTTCCTTAAAAGATACATCATCTCAGAGTGGGCCGATGGTACAGATAACAAATACAAATGAAAATAGAGTTGATATTAATATTTCCTTTAGTAGTGTTAGAAAAGAGATTGAAAATATGTCTGCTTTGCCAGATACTGAGATAGAGGAAATTTTGAATAAAATAGATGAGTTAGAAAAAATAGTAAAATCTTCGGAGCGTAAATCAAAAAAATGGGAAAATGCAAAAAGTATTATTAAGTGGATTGCTGATAAAGGGGTTGATGTGGGAATTGCGTTGTTGCCTTTATTACTGCAAATAAAGTAATTGTACATAAATTTGCTAGAGAAACAAAATAGGGGTTCGCCTCTTTGTTTGCAAATGCTGTTGGAATTTGGGAGATATTATCAAATTTTGTCAAGGTGTCTCTTTCCCCGGCAGATACGGACACGGAAAGCCTGCAAAGCCCGTAAACACGGCACTTTTGGCACTACATAGCTTTCAGAGTTACATTATTTCCGTGTGCTTTTAAGGGCATTTTTACATTCGTGAGGGTGCGAACTTCTGTTCTGGGGTTGTTTTGCCTGATAGTGTATACTCGTAGGCAAAAGTCGGTTATTATCACGGAAACTCGGATACAAACAGGCAAAACTCCATACTATCACGCAAAAGTCGATACTCGCAGGCAAAACCCATATACAAACACGGAAACTGCCTGTATTATCACGGAAACTGACAGGGAGTTTTCGTGATAGTATAAGGGTTTCCGTGAAAGTATACAGAGTTTCCGTGTTTGTATATGAGTAAAGCAGTAAAAACTTAATGGATAAATGACAATTATGAAAAAGGGCTGTTCAATACCCTTTTTTTATTTTAGCGTCAAATAGCTAAAAAGGAGATTGCATCAAAATTTTTAATAAGGTAAAGTTTACAAAAGAGCGCATGAAAAGCGAGGAATATAATTGTTTTTTGATTTAGACTGATTTGCAGGAGGTAAAAAATGGAATGGTTGAAAAATCTAAGCAACGCCATAGAGTACATAGAAGATAATCTTGACAAAGGAATATCTTATGAGGAAACAGCCCGCATTGCGTGTTGTTCAACCTATTACTTTCAGCGTTTGTTTTCCTATGTGTCTGGTGTTTCTCTTTCAGAGTACATACGCAAACGCAGAATGTCACAGGCTGCTTTTGAATTACAGCGGACAGACAAAAAGGTGTTAGACGTTGCCCTCAAATATGGCTATACTTCTCCAACATCTTTTAACAGAGCATTTCAAAGTGTTCA
>CAJULP010000019.1 GCA_910587295.1 uncultured Lachnospiraceae bacterium
CCTTTTAGATAGCTACGGAATTTTAAATTCTCGTTCTCTTTTTTCCTTGCTTCTGATCTCACTTTATCTGGCGATATCATATATAGTCATCCTTTCCGTATAAATCTACATTTCCAAGTACAACATCCCCAATTCTATTTTGACATTATCTCAATATATTCATACATATATAGCAATCCTAGCAGCCCCATTGATAAATTTTCCTATGGATAATATCAAAAACAGGCATTACACAAATGCTTTCTCACCAATATGAATATATTTATACATCTCCGGTTCTAAGTTTGAAATTACATTTTTTATATCAGCATTATTCACAGTAATGCCAACAATAACCTGACACTTATTCCCCAGCACAATAATACTTTTAAAAAATGCATTCGCATCTTCCGCACCTATACTATGCTGTGTTGGCTCATCAAATATTAATAATCCGGGATGATTACCGCTTTGTTTTTCTGATGTTTGCAGCAATGCTAACGTATATGACCAAATTGCACGTATATTATCACTTGCTGAAGAATCAAATTTCATATCAAATCTATCAATCACAGGCATATAATTATCTCTTGAAATCTCTATTGCGCCTATATTAGAAATACTTGTATATTTAAAATCTTTCAAATTAGCAACAAAATTATTTTCAAATATCTTTATTGTTTCTTCATCACTTTCCGCAAATCTTTTCTGTGATAGCATTTCTTTTTCCTGTAACAGCTCATGCCATTTCTCACTCAAACCAATAAACTTATTTACAATCTCTTTTATGCTTTCTTTAAATTCATTCAAATCTGCAATATGGTGCTCAATACTCATTCTTTTATAAATAATTGTTTCTGATAAATCTTCGTCTACAGAGTACAAATCCCCCCTAATTGTTTTAGCAAGCCTAAACAAAGTCATAGTCTTACTTCTGATATCTTGCACTGCACTATCTAATTTCGCATTTCTATTTCTGTGATACTCCAATGCAAATTCCAGCATCTCTTTCTGCGCTGTTAAATGATTTATAGTTTGTTCAATAGTCATCACGTTCGACTGATGTTGAATTGGCAATAATGAATCTTGTATCTTCTGATTGCAAGTAGGACATATCCCTTCAAATGACTTACATTGCAGATTGCTCCCTAGCTTTTTCAATCTAAGCGCATCCTTATTATTCATAATATCTTGTTTAATTATTTCAAGATTACTTTTCAATTCTAAAATTGTCCTTTTTTCAACACCTATTTCCGCTTGTAAATCCCCTTCTTTATCATGATTTTCTGAAAGTATCAATTCGACTTCCTCCAATTCTTCTTCCAGTTCATCATAATTGTCTACTACTCTTGGTTTTATTGTCTTAAGTGAATCATGCTCCATCTGCAATTCAATTATCCATTCATCTATGGAAACAGGCTCCCCTACATTTCTAACAATATGTACATTCTCGGCAAAATCTTTTGATAAAATTTCGGGTGATAATGGAACATTCTTTACAATACACTGATTCCTATTTTGTAAAGAGACCATTTCGTTATATGGAATGATTGCACCCATTTCACAATCTTTATAGTCCACAGCTGACTCTTTGAACATTGCAAGCATGGAACGCTCGCCCTCTGATAAGTGCTTACCGGATGCACCATGTGTACGGATGGATGTCAATACGCTTGCAAGCAAATTAAACTGATATGGAATAAACGGATATACCAACGCAAAATCATTCTCATCCGCATACAATTTTTCTCTACACCATCATTGAATGTAATGAGGTTTTTAATAATAGTGGTCTTCTGACCATATAATAAACGTAAGGTCTGTGCAGAGGTATCATTCTTTTCCAAGATTCTCTTTTTGATAACCTCATCAACATTTGCTGATGATAAGGAAAGTCTGGTATCAAAACGTCCTTGAATTTTGGGGAAGTCATTACCCTTAACCTTTGTTACTGAATCAATGTCCTGCTGACTGGTTACGATAACCCAAGCTTTACCCATACATTCCTTACCCAGCTCCTCTGTCACTGTCTGTAAGTTCAGCATAAGCTTAGAATCTTCTCCGATATACTGACCAATTTCATCCACCAAGAATACTACATGATGGTTATTTCCCTTTTGCTCAATATATGCTTTTACTCTCTTTGCGAAATCTTCAATGCTAATCTGGTATGGCTCTGATGCCTTTTCGCACCAGTTACGTGCTGCTGCCTCGCTCATGAAATCCATAGCTGTTAACACATCTACTACATCATCCTGAATAAAATCGAAGTCCTGTCTGGAATCTTCCCATGCATCCCCATACACTTCCTCAAATTTTTCCTTGAATTCTGCAAAACGTCCTTCCTCTGTCAGTCTTCTTTCCAAATCTGCAAGGAATGGCATTGCTCCACAGAAGCCTTGCATTTCATTAAATACTTTTAAGAATACATTTACGATTGCATCCTTATTCTGCTTACTGTTACTGTCACTCTTAGAGTCAATATTAAACAGTACAACATCTGTACTTGTGTCAGCGGCCAGTTTCATATCAGCAAGCACCATCTGGTCTACAATCTTGGGCTTGCCTCCGGCAAGTCTGTCATCCACAAAGAAATCTATTGCCTTTCTATCACCTACAGATTTATTTGCAAGCAAGTAGGATAAGATTTTTAAGAAGTGAGATTTACCGCTTCCAAAGAAACCAGAAATCCATACACCCATCTTAGGTGTATTTCCGACAATCCCTTTTTTATATGCAGAAAAAAATTCTGCAAAATGTTTCTGTAATTCTCTTGTCACTACATATTCATCTAGTTCCTGCGCTACATTTTCTTCTTCGCTCTGACCGACAATGATTACACCCTGAATATCGCGGTCAATCTGTTTTTCAAACATTTCTTTAATAAACATACTCTTTTCCTTCCTATCGTACCAAACGAAACGCTCGGTAATAATTGTCTTCCGGATACTCATTAAATATAATAAGTTCCTGTTCGGTGTATATACCCGGATAAAATAAAACCATAGGTACACTGGCAAATGTTTGTGGCATATTATAGAGAATTTTATTGAATACTTCCGGCGCTTGCAGGAGAGGGAAACACTTACCTACCCCTGCCAAAAACACAACCGCATTTTCCGGTGTATTCTCTGCAATATGCTGTACAATCAAATTTTCCTTGTCCGTAATTTTAAGTGTATGTTGGATTGCATCCTGAACCTTTTTTATCCCACGACTTTCTTCCTGTGCATAGCATTTTTCCATGAAATTTTTCTTTTGTAAATGGTCTATAATCAAATCATACAAATCATATACCACCAGCTCAAATCCATCTGTGCCTTTAAGGTTTCTATTTTTCAGATACTCAATACGTTCTCGGACAATAAGTTCATCTTTAGGGTCATAATCAAATACCCAATAATTTACCTCATTCGCTTTTCCCTTTGTCTGCCGAAATGATGGTTTTCTGATGGATGCCTCCATCTGGTCTAATCGCTCTGCTATATTTGCCATCATCTTACCCCCGAAAGTGCTTTTACAATCTGCTTCATGTCATTATCAATAAGCCAACGCTCCATATCCAGCTCCAAGATAGGCTTATAGATTTTTCTGACATCCTTGCCCTTATCTGTGACACCTGCCTCATAAAGATAAGTCTTATAGTTTCTTGATAATTTACCAAGAGTCATTTCCGACCATCCAGCCATTTTTTCACACTGTAACTGCTTGTCCTTGAAGAAAATATTCAAATCGCTTTGCGTATATTCATTGCTGCCGATTATCATTTTTTCTCTTATGACTTCATACACAAAATCAAAAAACAAAGTGTCATTAACCATCATTGCCGCCAGTGCAAACAGCTTTTGTGTAGCCACATCCCCATTCATAAAAACCGGATAAAAACTATCGCCTAATGCCTTAATTCTTGCCGTAACAGCATTGTATGTGAGTAATGCTCTTTCCGGTGTAACTGATACAAATATGTTTTCGGTTTTGCATAACTCTCTGATTTCTTCAAAAGTTCTTCCTTCAGAAAGCAGCTTGACTTCATTCCGAAATTCCATTAACCGGACTCGGTAATACGTCCAATATTTCATCAACAGTACAATTCAATTTTCTGCAAATTTTCACTATGACATCCATTGATACATTTTCATTATGTGACAGCTTTGCAAGAGTTCCTTCACTGATACCAACCAGCTTGCGAAACTCTGTTTTTTTCATTCCTTTATCAATCAGCAGTTTAAATAATTTGTTATAACAAACATCCACTTTTCTTCTCCTCTATTATCTACATGAATCTGTAAATATTTTTCAACTGGATACAATTCAGCATTCGATTCAGCGTCCAATAATCCACTATGTTAAAGCATACCATAAATCCTCCAATAACAAAACAAAAATATGCAAGTTCTTGAAGATTTCTTCAACTTTTCATGCAGTCCATATTTGTCTAGCTCTATATCGTTTTTTCAAATCGTAAAAATATCGCTATTTCAAACAACCCCAAAAGCAACATTTTTCTTATAGCAAAAGAGCATGGCCTCCGCCATGCTCTTTCAAAACTATAAACAATATATAATTTCCTTCCTCACAATCTCTTCCACCCTTAAAATCTTCTATGCAATTCAGTAATGCACTAGCACCGTCTTTTGCGGGATATCGTTATGCCCTCCCATACAGACAATGCACGCCTGAAGTTCCGGGAACAGGCAGACCTGGGGAGACCGATAAAACATCTCTTCTCTGTCGTCCTGAATCACTTCTTTATACACTAAGGAGAAATCCGATGTCCGCCAGATTGCAATCTCCATCTGGGTCGTATCCAGGGCCGCCGTGGCATAGACGGATCCGTCATCTGAAAAGAAAGGTCCGCTTACCGGCAGTGAGCTTACCTTCTCCGTATTGTATGCCGCCTTTCCCGTTTTCGTGTCAATCACTCCCATTCCTCCTCCAAAGAACAGGCTGTCCTCTCCAAACAGCAGCTTTCCGCCGCTGTACCCTGTCGCCGTACCAAAATCATACTGCAGGATATGATTTTCATAGCCTTTGCCGTCTATGCCGACCTGGCCCCATGACGGAACCGATGTGCCATTCTGGTTCGACGTGCCGCTAAACACAATATGACTGTTGTCTTCATCAACGAAGAGCGCTGAGACCCCCAAAAGATCAATGTTGTTTTCTTCCGTCCACAAATCCATCACTTTCTGTTTCTTCTGGCTTTTGAGATTGTAAAAGTTCAACCCCTCCCAATTATCGCAATAGATAAGCAGTGTTCCGTCATGTGAAACAGTCCATTTAGCCATCGCTGCGGTCGATACAATATCATTCAAAGCCATTCTCCGTGTCTCCTTCAGGGCGTCATCATAAAAAATACACAGACATTCCATATCCCCTTCGGAGCTGATTCCCACCATCTGCGCCCCCTCTTGCTCCGCATCCTCAAAGGGTAATCCGCTTTTGGGCACACCGATCGCACAATATCCATCCTTGTACGAATAAAAATCAATCATATTCCAGCCTTCCGTCTTCGTCCGCGCCTCGATCTGTGCCGTCACCATGTCATAAAGATACAGCATATCTTCCTTTAAAACCAGAAGCGTATTTTCTTTCCCCTTCCAGATCTGTATGCTCCGGCCGTCGAACAATTCCCCGTTCAAAGCCGCCGCACTCTTATCCTGTCCGCCCTTCGACGCAGCCTTCGTTTCCGCAGTTCCCCTTTCTTCCGGGTTTTGACCGGACTCTGCTTCCTTCGCCATCACGCCTTCCGAAAGCTGTCCTGCCGCACTCTTCCCCCCACATCCGGCCATACAGACTACGGCCAGTGACACTGCCAGTATTTTTATCCATTTGTTCTTCATAACAATCTCCTTTTTACCAGTTTTCTGCTTTTTACCTACGGCCATGGAATCCCAAGTTTAGCCTTGGCATTCTCCAGCCAGACGGGATTGATCGTTTCTCCCACTTTTCCTGACGTGAAATATCCTCCGACCCATGCCGGATTTTTACTCTCATCATACAGAAATTCCGCATAGCTGAACGTTTCCGGATCGCCGCCCAGGATCAGATAATGTTTAACTCCCTGGCTGTCCCTGTAATCATAAATATACGCCTGACTGTCGGAAATCTGCTCCGTAATGTCAATATTTTCTCCGTTCGCCGTAAACCAGAGGCGGCCATCCTTATATACTGCCGGCGCCGTCGCATTTGCCGTGTCAAGCGCAGCACTGGAAACCATATTCCCCTCTTCATCCTCCGATTCCGTAAATATGGCATTACCGGCAAAAGATAAAATCCGGCTGATGATCCCTTCTCCGGTATATGCATATGTAGTTCCGCTGGCCAGCACCAGCAGCAGAACCGCTGCCAACGCAACTGCCGGTCCCCGAAACCGTCTGTATCCCGCCGGGGTTTTTGATGTACCCGCCTGCTCATTTCGCATTGCCTCTTCAATACGCTGGCTGCACCGCTCTGGCATTCTAATCTGTCCGTATACTTCTTTCACTCTATTTTCCATCAATCAGACCTCCTCCTTTAACGCTTCTTCCAATATCCTCCTTGCCCGCGACATTCGTGTTGTGACAGCACTGTCAGAAATATGCAGGATCTCCCCGATTTCCCTGACCGTATATCCTTCGTAATAGAAAAGATAGACGACAATGCGATATTTGGGTTTCAATCTGCCGATACATTCCCAAACATCACTCTGTGCAGGCTGATCAAACACGATCTCTTCCCTGTGTGCTTCTTCAAACGGCCCTGTCCTTTTTCTCCAGACAGAGCGCAGAAGGCTCCGGCACTGGTTGGCTGTCACCTGCATCAGCCATGCCTTCTCCTTACCGGGCGTCAGACTGCTTTGCTCCATCAGTTTCAGAAAGACCGTCTGACAGACATCTTCCGCATCCTGGATTGAATGGGTGTAACTGACCGCCAGCCTGTAGACATCATCCTTATAGAGACGGAACAATTCCATCACGTCATACATGAATGCATCTCCTTTCTGCTTTTTAGCTTCTGTGTAATTTTTCAATCTTGAGATCTCATAGATAAGACGCGCCAGCTTCTCCTTTTGTCACAAATTATTTGTAATATTTATTTAATTGAATCACAACCGCATATACAAAGCGGCCCAAAAAACAGGAAATTCTTTTTAATCTCCTGCCTTTTGGGCCTATTTTGTCTTTTACTTCTTATGCCGCTTGATAAATCCCACCCATGAAAGGCGGTTCAAAGCCATGAAAACCGTAAATCTATTCTCTCCCATCCCAGCAATAGGTACACAGCTTTTCTCTCTCTATCCCCACCGACTCGATCAGATCATCCAGCCTGTGGTACCGCAGGGAGGTAAAATTAAGCTGCACCCCGATGCGCTTCACCATCTCTTGGTATTCCGGCGTTTCCGGGTTCGAATAAGCGCTTAAATTTACGTTCTTGTCATCCCCCTCCATCTCCTTGATGATCCGCCTGGTGATCAGATCCATCTCTGAAGTGGACCTTGAGAAGTTCAAATATTTACATCCGTACAAAAGGGGTGGGCAGGCAGGCCTGATATGTACTTCCCGCGCACCGCTCTGGTACAAAAATTCCGTTGTTTCACGCAGCTGCGTTCCCCGGACGATAGAATCATCAATGAGCAGAAGACTCTTATCCTGGATCAGATCATGCACCGGAATCAGCTTCATCTTGGCGATCAGGTTCCTCTTGCTCTGGATCGTGGGCATAAACGATCTGGGCCAGGTCGGCGTATATTTAATAAACGGCCTGGAAAAAGGAACCCCTGAGGTATTGGAATACCCTATCGCATGGGCGATTCCGGAATCCGGAACCCCTGCCACATTATCCGGAGAAACGTTACCATTCTTTGTCTTATCCCGTTCTGCCAACAGCTCACCGCAGCGATAGCGCATTTTTTCCACGCTGATCCCCTCGTATGACGAGGAAGGATAACCATAATATACCCAAAGGAAAGTACAGATCTTCATTTTATTTCCGGGTTTTGCCAGCGTGCGTACCTCCTCCGGTGTAACCACCGCAATCTCTCCGGGTCCTAATTCTCTCTCTTCGGTATATCCCAGGTTTAAATAGGCAAAGCTTTCAAAGGAGATACAATAGCCATCCTCCTTTTTCCCAATAGAGACCGGTGTCCTTCCCATCTTATCCCTTGCAACATAAATCCCCTTAGGCGTTAGCAGCGCCAGTGTCATGGAGCCGTCGATTAACTCCTGAGCGTAAGTAATCCCTTCGATCAGATTATCTTTTTGGTTGATGATAGCCGCCACCAGTTCCGTGGCATTGATATCCCCTCCGCTCATCTCCAGGAAATGGGCATGGCCCATGGTAAAGATCTGCTTCACGATCTCTTCCATGTTATTGATCTTTCCCACCGTCATTATGGCATAAGTGCCATGGTGGGAACGTACCAAAAGGGGCTGAGGCTCATAATCGGAAATGCACCCGATTCCCATATCCCCCTCCATTTCACTCATATCCTTGTCAAACTTGGTACGAAAAGGGGCATTTTCAATATTATGGATCGCCCTGTCAAATCCCTTTTCCTTACTGTACACTGCCATTCCTGCACGTCTTGTTCCCAGATGAGAATGGTAATCCGTTCCAAAAAACAGATCAAAAACACAGTCTTTTTTTAATGCTGTTCCAAAAAAACCACCCAATGTATACTCCTCCATTAAACCATAAAGCGAAAAAGATTAGCCCCTATACATTTATTTCCGCTTTCATCCCCAGTAATTCCTTGTTTTCTTCCAATACAGGCCCGATTACCTTACTTAAGAAATTCTCCACCTGCTCTTTGGAACGCCCTGTATAACGTGAAGGATCCATAGTCTTTTGCAGGTCTTCCAGCGACATGTTAAAAGACGGATCCGCCGCAATCAGCTCCAGCAGATTATTTTCTTTCCCTTCCACCTTTACGTTCCTGCCCGCTTCCATGGAAAGCTCCCTGATCCTTTCATGGAGTTCCTGCCGGTTCCCGCCGTTTTTCACCGCATCCATCATGATATTTTCCGTAGCCATAAAGGGCAGCTCACTAAGCAGATGCTTCTCAATAACCTTAGGGTACACCACAAGCCCGTCCACCACATTCAGGCAAAGATCCAAGATTCCGTCAACAGCAAGGAACCCTTCCGGGATAGAAAGCCGCTTATTGGCGGAATCATCCAATGTCCTCTCAAACCACTGCGCTGCGGAAGTGATTGCCGGGTTTAGGGCGTCCACCATCACGTATCTGGAAAGAGATGCGATCCGCTCACTCCGCATGGGGTTTCTCTTGTAGGCCATGGCAGAGGAACCGATCTGGCTCTTTTCAAAAGGCTCCTCCACTTCCTTTAAATGCTGTAACAGCCGGATGTCATTAGACATCTTGTGGGCACTTGCCGCAATCCCGGCAAGCACATTGGCCACCCGGGTATCAACCTTCCTGGAATAAGTCTGCCCGGATACCGGGCAGCACTCCTGAAAGCCCATTTTCTCAGCAATCATTGGGTCTATCTTATCTATCGTCTCCTGATTCCCATCAAACAATTCCAAAAAGGAAGCCTGGGTTCCGGTGGTTCCTTTAGACCCTAAAAGCTTCAAGCCGGAAACCACATGGTCAAGGTCTTCCAGATCCAGATAAAATTCCTGCATCCAAAGGCAGGCCCGTTTTCCTACGGTCGTTGGCTGTGCTGGCTGAAAATGAGTAAACGCAAGGGTAGGCTGGTCTTTATATTGCTCCGCAAAAGAAGCCAGCCTGGACAATACGTTCACCAGTTTTTTCTTCACCAGCTTAAGCGCCTTATCCATCACGATAATATCCGTGTTATCGCCAACATAGCAGCTGGTTGCCCCTAAATGGATGATACCCGCCGCCTTCGGGCACTGCTGCCCGTAAGCATATACATGGCTCATCACGTCATGGCGCACTTCCTTTTCCCTCGCCTTTGCCACCTCATAATTGATGTCATCGGCATGGGCCTTCAACTCCTCAATCTGCTCCTCAGTGATCACCGGCTTACCATTTTGAGATAAGCCAAGCTCCATCTCCGTCTCCGCCAATGCAATCCAAAGCTTCCTCCATGTCCGGAACTTCATGTCCGGGGAAAAAATATACTGCATTTCCCTGCTGGCATAGCGCTCCGACAGAGGGCTAACATATTTGTCTGTACTCATAAGCCATCCTCATTTCTATGCTGTTTACTTCCAACCTTCCTACCGGTCAAACTCTCCCCTGATATCCTCAGCGGGCGGTTCCATCGGATATTTCCCGGTAAAGCACCCCATACAGATCTCCCGCCCTTCCACAATCTCTCCAAGTCGCTCCGTTTGCAGATACCCCAGGGAATCGGCACCGATGACCCGGCATATCTCCCCTACGGAACGCCCATATGCAATCAGCTGGTTCCTGGCAGGCACGTCCGTGCCAAAATAACAAGGCCATAAAAACGGCGGGGAACTGACCCTCATATGCACTTCCTTTGCACCTGCCTGCCGCAGCATATGTACGATCCGGTCAGAGGTCGTTCCCCTCACTATGGAATCATCTATCATAATAATGCGCTTGCCTGCCACCGCCTCTTTTAAAACATTCAGCTTCACCTGGACACTGCTTTCACGGCTTTTCTGCCCGGGTTTGATAAAGGTCCTGCCCACATAGCCGTTCTTTACAAAAGCCTGCCCGTAGGGGATCCCTGACTGCAGGGAATAACCAAGGGCCGCACAGTTCCCTGACTCCGGAACACCCACCACCAGGTCCGCTTCCACCGGCGAATCCATGGCAAGAAATTTTCCCGCCAAAATGCGGGAATGATAAACGCTCACTCCGTCTATGTAACTGTCCGGCCTGGCAAAATAAATATACTCAAACACACATCTCGCATGCTGCTCTTTCCCGATGCACATGCTCCGGTCAGACTCGATCCCTTTTTCCGAGGAAATAGTAACGATCTCCCCCGGCTCCACATCCCTTATAAATTCCGCCCCTACCGTGTCAAGCGCACAGGTCTCGGACGCCAGGATATAGGTATGGTCACGCTTCCCGATGCAGAGCGGCCGGAAACCAAAGGGATCCCTTGCCCCAATCAGCTTCCGGGGCGACATGACGATCAAGGAATAGGCGCCCCGAATCTTTTTCATAGCGCGCCCTACCGCCTCCTGGACGCTCCCGGAATTCAGCCGTTCCCTTGCAATATGGTAGGCGATCACCTCAGAGTCAATGGTGGTCTGGAAAATGGCCCCGGTATAAGCCAGCTCCTTCCGGAGTTCCGGGGCATTGACCAGGTTCCCGTTATGGGCAAGCCCCAGAGTTCCCTTCACGTAATTTAACACCAGCGGCTGGGCGTTTTCCCTTGTGGAGCTGCCTGCGGTGGAGTACCGGACATGGCCTACACCGATGTCGCCCTTAAGGCCGCCTAAAATCTCCGGCGTGAACACCTCGTTCAAAAGCCCCATATCCTTTGCGCATAGCACCTTGCCCTTAGGCCCGGCGGTATCGCTCACCGCTATACCACAGCTTTCCTGGCCCCTGTGCTGCAACGCATAAAGCCCGTAATAAATGGTGGATGCCACATCGGCGCCGTCAAAATCATATGCGCCAAAAACGCCGCATTCCTCCCCCTTTTTTTCTTCCGCCCCCGTAAGCCTGACACTGTCGTTTTGCATAATTCTCCTTTTTCGCATATCAAAACCGGTCTATGCCAGCCCAAGGCGCTTGAACACCTCGTTGTAAGCTTCCTCCACATTCCCTAAATCCCTGCGGAAACGATCCTTGTCCAGTTTTTCGTTGGTATGCACATCCCACAGACGGCAGGTATCCGGCGAAGTTTCATCGGCAAGCAGAATCTCACCGTGGAAACGTCCAAATTCAATCTTAAAGTCGATCAGTTTAATATCAGCCTGAAGGAAATAAGCCTTCAAAACTTCATTTACCTTAAAAGCATATTTCTTAATGGTCTCAATCTCTTCCCATGTGGCAAGTCCTAAGGCCACCGCAAAGTAACTGTTGATCAGCGGATCGCCCAGCTCGTCGTTTTTATAACTAAATTCAATGGTAGGCTCTTTAAAAGGTGTTCCCTCAGGCACCCCTAAACGCTTGGAAAAGCTGCCTGCGGCAACATTACGGATAATCACCTCTAAAGGAACGATCTCCACTTTCTTTACTGCAGTCTCCCTGTCGCTAAGTTCCTCGATCAGATGGGTGGGAACTCCTTCCTTTTCAAGAAGCTTAAAAACATGGTTGGTCATCTTGTTATTGATCACACCTTTTCCTACAATCGTACCCTTCTTCTCTCCGTTAAAGGCAGTGGCGTCATCCTTATAATCCACGATCACCACATCAGGATCTTCGGTTGCAAAAACTTTCTTTGCTTTTCCCTCATAAAGCTGCTCCAATTTCTTCATGGTTCCTCCATTCTGCCGCTTAGCGGCCACAAAATTCATGTTTATGCTATCATCCTATTGCAAAGAAGTCAAGGCTTTCTCATTCTTAGCGTACTGCTCCACGATCCCAACGATCTCCGCAGCGTATTTAGGATATTTATCCACCAGGTCTTTGATCTCTGCCTGAGCCTTGCCGGCAACCATCTCTTTATTATAGTCCATCCGCCGCCTTAAGGACTGCCGCCTGATGATCAGGTTATGGCGGATCTCCACCATTTCCTTTTTATCCAAAATGGCGGCCGTCTGGTGGAGCCATATCATAGGGTCTTTAATCTGGTAATGGCGCAGCAGACGCAAAAAGTCCTTCTGGCACTGATCAAGCTCACGCTCCGCCTGCTGGTAGCTTCTGCGCTCCTCTTTTTCCTGCTGGTACTTCTCCCAGTCCTTATGGAGCTCATCTGCGCTTTGGACCTTATACTTCATATAGAGATATTCCAGTAAATGGGTATTGTTCACATACCGGATCTTTACCGTATTCTGCAATCTGATGATCCGCCCGATGCCGTTTTCCACCTGGGTCAATTCTTTTACGGAATCATTGTGTTTCACAAATATCACGGTGATCGCCACCGCTCCCACTGCGGTTGCCGCCAGATATCCGATCTTCGTGTTTAAACGGAACCCGAACTGCAGTACCAGAAGCACTAAAATACAAGCTAAAACGGCCACCGTGCACACCACCGCCATAGATCTGGTGTCGGCGATCATATTGGAAAGCTCCCTTTTCCTGAAAAGATAAGCGTGCTTTTCCCCGTCAAGCTTGCGCAGGTCGCGCTTAACCAATTCCTGATAGTCCTCCGCTTCTATCAGCTTGGAAAGCCCTTCCTGCACCTCGTCTTCCATCCGCTCCAGCTGATGGAACTTTTCGTCGCTCATCCGGCTTTTACGTTCTTCATAACCGGTCTGCTGCTTTTCAAGGTCATTGATCTTCTTGGCGTATTCCGCAAGCTCCTCTTTATCTTCCGGTGCAAGGTTTTCAATCTCCTCCATATCCATCAGATAGGATGTGACCATATTATATTCAAACTGGAGGTTTTCTAATTCTGCGGAAGCCTCCGAGATCTGCTCTAAGCATCCCTTCACATACTCCCCCCGCTGAGTCTTGTCATCAATCTGAAGATCGTCCCTGTCATAGACGATCTCATTCCATTCACCGGTATTGTATTCCTGATTATCCGGTTTCTTTTTCCGCATAAATAATTTTTGTAATAATCCCATCTTTATACCCCTAAGTCTCCACCAACTGTCGGTACTCATTCTTTAAATTTAAGATAATCTTATCCATCTCATCATAATAGGAAGAGACATTTCCCTCATCCTTATAAATTTTAAGGGCCGTCAGCATCCTGTTTTCCCGGGATGCCTCAAAATCCCCCTTTGCATTGGAAAGCCTTCTTTCCACTTCCATGGAAAGCTCATGGTACTTCCCGTTTTCCGCTATAAAGGAGATATATGCCTCCTCGTGCAAAAACATTCTTTTTGCCGCAAGGTAGGCGGTTCCTGACTCCGCGTCTCCTGTCATTTCATAAGCTTTCTTAAAATACTTTGCCGCCATGTCAAACTGAAAGAATCCCGCATAGGCCACCCCTATATTATGGTAAACGGAAGGCTTCAGCCCGTTTTCCGTCTCCGGCAGCTCCCTGATCAGCCTTTCATACTCATGGACAGCCATCTGATATCTGTGGTTTTTCATCAGGAAATCCGCCTGCTTTTTTTGCCGCTCATAATCATTTAAGCCGGCGCTTCCCTGGAGGATCTCTTCTATCCTTGCTTTTTCCTTCGGCGTACAGTAATTTACATAATCTAATATTGTGCTGACAAAGATCCCCGGCTGACATCCTCTCTGAAAAAGAGTAAGGAGTTGATGGCTAAGTTCCGATAAGCCGCACTCCTCATCCAGCCACTTGGCCAGTTCCTTATCCATCACGGCCCCATCAATCATAAAAGGATTGCTTGCAAACAAATAGCACAGCTCCTCCACGCAGTACACATTGACGCATACGCTGTTAAAATGGTAAGGCGTTTTGGCATATCTTCCCACACATAGTAATACTCTGCCCAAACTAAAATCTCCTCCCGTCATACTTGTATCACACAGGACCATGCTTTCCCGCTAGAAGGGAACAGCTCACCAAAACCTAAGTCCTCTATGGTCACAGAAACCTGGTCCACAGCCGTCATCTCAACATGGATGTTAAGCCTTGTAGTTCCCCTTGGACGGTCGGGAAGCCCTGGAAGCTTCACCCCCCGCTCCGTTACATTCCCTCCGGTAAGAGGTGTCACCATAAACTCAATCTCATCGCCGCTTTCCAAGATCACGTCAAAATCGCACCCGGCCTCGTACCAGTTCGTTCCCGCATCCAAAACCGCATAGTAGGAGTTTTCCCCCCGCCGCAAAGCTTTCATCCCAATGTTGGACTTTAACTTATCTTCCCCCAAATATACATATTCCTTCCACTCCTTAGAAGGATTCATCCTTTCCATCATGGCATAGCAGGCGCCTTTGCTGTACAGGTTGTTCCCCTGGAACACCCTTCTGTTTCTGCACAGGAGCTTTAAGGATTCCTTCATCCATCCTTCCTTAAAACCATCTCCTAAAAGAAAGATCGTAGAGATATCCCTTGTTCCCAGCTCCTTTCCTGCCAGATGCATAAACAGCTCATCCAGCTCTTTTTTCTGCCGTTTACATTCTTCCTCATCCTCTGACCACACCCTGCGCAGCACCTCCGGAAATTCCCTGTGGTCGATCAGCACCACTTTAGGAGAGGTTCTGCGGTTACATTCCAGTCTGAGTATCTTCATCTGTGTGTGATATTCAAAGATCACCACATCATAGGCCCACAGCTCACTGCTCTGATGCAGGGTGTAGGCACAAAAACTTTCCAGGTGATTCTGAAAGCATATACTTTTGGCGTTCAGCTTAAGCCCTCCGGATACCCTGGTAAGCACGTCCACCATCCGGGGCGTTAAATCCTCCACGGTGAACATAAACGCTTCCACCTGATATAAGGATAAACGGATGTTAAGCAGTGAAAGGCTTCTTTTCACAAACAGCGTGAGCAGCGCCACCGGGTCAAAAGCTTCCCCTTCCACCATCACGTCCTCTCCCCGCTCCGCTAAGTAAAGAAGGTCTTCCACCAAGATCCCGCCTTCCTGGGACGCGAACTTCACCGCTTCCTTCCCATAATACCACTGGCCCACCCCGGGTCTTTTGCAAAGCGCCACCGGGATATTATACTGCTCCGTTCCCGTCACCGCAGAAACAGTCTCCGGCTCCGTCTCCCCCATGCCGCAATAACTGATCTGGGCAAACCGATGCCCCAGGTCATACCCAAGTATTACCACTTTACCGCCTTTTTTTCCATTTTGGCTTTGAAACATCCTAATAAACCGTACCCTTCTATTTTATCCTGAAAAATTCCCTTACCATATAATCACATTCAAAATATTCGCTAAGGAGCGCTTCCATGGTGTCATAATCATGAAGGTTCCTTCCCGTGGCGATATCGTTGATCAGCTGATACCTGTTTTCCTTCTGCTCAAGCCCCGTCTCATTGCGGCTGATTGTTCCGCTTTCCGTAAGCTGCTCATGCTGTCCTTCATTTTCCGTAATATAGTATTGAAGGCTTTCTCCGAAAAAGAGGATAAACTGTTTGACGCATATGCCGCCGAACATATCCTGCATTTCTTCCTTCTCATACTCCCCGTCTTCCTGCCCGTCACGCTCGATCAGGTAATGGATCACTGCCTTAGCCCCATCCTTTACATGATATTCCACCATGGTCTTGTCCGCATACTGACGCATCAGAACGATATTGTCCGCATACTCCTTAAAATACGGAAAATATTTTCCGCTCTCCGTGATCTCCCGCAAAAAAAGCAACAGCCAGTAAGAAACGGTCTCATTCACCAGCTTTTTATTTTCAGCGTAATATTTAGTATAAGCAAGCTTGCATACAAAAGGCAGTTCTTCCTTGCGCTCGATCACCCTTTGCATATCTTCCATCACAAAGGAATCCGTCAGCTTATCTTTTACGAAATATTCGTATGAATACTGGGCAAGAAACGCGATCTCCACACGGCTTTTCGCACCGCCGGATATATACCGCCTGAAAATATCCACCTTTTCCCCCACATGGGCGCCGCTGTAAAGCATCTGGACCAAGATCCGCTCGCCCAGGTCATAGGTCTCCACCCCAAAGCTTTCTGCCGCCCTCCAGATATCCCGCATCTCTTTGCAGGTTCCGGAAAAGAATGCACACAGATAATTCAGCAGGTTTTCATCGTATTTGCCTGCCTTAAAGGCCATAAAGATAAGCGACGTCAGCACATCGTCCTCCGCCATGCCGTCTAAGGATATCAGTCTGCTGCAAAGGCGCATGATGATCTTTGCCTCGATCCCTTCCCCGCCCCGCAGTTTGATCCACTGGTATGCCTTTTCATACATCCCCCTAAGGACCATGATCCGCACCAGCTCCGCAATACAGCTTCCTTCCACCTGTTCTGCGGAAAGAGCCAACAGGTATTCGTCAAGCTCCGCCATCCTGTCATTGTCAAAGTAAAAGCGCACCAGCCTTATCCGGATCTCCTTTTGCAGCTCCTCCACCGCCACCTGGGAGTGGGTGATCCGCTTCATGTATGCCATATTTTCCTTGCTGATGCCTGCCAGCTCCCTGCCCTGCTCACAAAGCCATAAGTCAAAATGGTCATTGCCTTCCACAAAAGGCGCTGCCATAGACGCCAGTTTGTCCGGCACAAGAAGCCGCTCTACGGAAAATTCCTCTTGCCGGCAGTACCGGTTCCCGTATTTATCTTCCAAAAGAAGCCGGAACTCATTTTCATACACAGGGATATAGGCTTCCCGGCCGGAAATGTTGTAAATACTTTCCTTCCGCTCCTTTTCGTAGATTATAATGACCCGCCGGATGTCCTCCCGGTGCAGAGTAAGCCTGTTAATAAATATCGCCTGGGCCAGCCCTTTTGCCGTCTCCGGCGTGACCATATCCGGCGTGATCAGGTTTTTGTAAAGGTAAGCCAGATACCGGTTATTTTTCCCTTTCATAAGCTGGAACATCATAAAACGCTCTATCTGTTCCCGGTAACTGGCATACAGCTCCGGAAACTGGCCCCGGTTCCGGTATACGTAATAATAAAGATAAGAATTTCGAAGCCCGTCCAGCGTGCTGTCAAAAGCAAAGTACATCAAGACAATCTTGGGAATCTCCCTGCCGGCCTCAAGATCCAGAGACATCATATAGTATTCGTAAAGTCTCGTGATCCTAAGTTCTTTTTCAATCCCCTTTTCGTACCAGCAAAATGCCGTCTGGTCCGTCCTGCTGCCTTTGATCAAAAGTGTACAGACCGCCTGCAGGACTTCGTCCGTGGGCATCACGGCATAACAGCCCCGCAAAATAACAAACAGCCGCTCCACGTAACTTTTTTGCTTCCCCGCAAGGTAAACCACCTGGGTGACCACATCCGGCGTTAACAATTCCTTCTTCGCCGCATAAGATAACACCTGCAACTCAAAATTTTCCAGCCGCATCAGCAAAGTAGGGTTTGACATCAGCAGGTTCCATGCCTCAATATAGATCACCGGGCTGGTACATCCCTGCCTGCATTGCTCCTCCAGAAAAAGCCATTTCCGGGACGGGCTTCTGGTGTAGTCCTCCGACAGATATAACAACAGCCACGCGATCCGCCAGTTATGGTCATTTTGCGCATAGATGCGCTCCACCTGCCCGGCCACTTCATCCATGTAGCTTCCCGTACTGTCAATCAGTGTGGTCAGATAAAGGTAATAACTGTGCAAAGCAGGGTCAAAGCTTCCTGCTTCCATCAACTCTTTGGCCTGGCTTAACATCCATTGCGCTTCATTGTAACGTTCCTGGGTCAGGCAAAGCTGTACCTGGAACAGCTTAGGCGCAATATCCCGGTCGTCCATATCGATCAGCCGATCCAGCAGGGCCTGGGTCTCCTTCATCCAGGACCCGGACCCGATCTTTCTGGTCCTGAAGGCTTCGTAATACTGCATCAGTTCCACAACGCTGTGTTTTTTTTGTCTCCGCATACTGCTGAGCCTTGTAGTCAGGGGGCTGTTGATCACCGTCACATGGGCGGTCAGCGTAACATAGGGGTTGCCGATCTTTATGGTGCCGTAATTCCTTCCCCTGTGCAGCTTCTTGGCGGATATATAAAAGGGAAGCCGGTAACAGTTTCCCAGGAAATCATCATCCCGGATCACTTCCTTTTCCAAAACCAGAAAATCCCCTTCGGCTTCGATAAACAGCTTGGAATACCCCCACCCGTTCCGGTTGATGACCAGCCTGCTCTCTACCATATCCGCCGGATTTTCTATCCGGATCTCCGATTCTTCCAAAAAAAATTCCACCTTTTGCTTTTTCCGGATCTCCAGCAGAAATTCTTCCATATTCTGTTCTCTGGGTTCCCCGCAGGAAAGCCCCCTGTAAGCGGAATAATACTGTCGGTCGGCACCGCCAAAGACCCGGTAAAAATCTTCCGAGTAAAAAAGCCTGACCGCTTCATCCCAGTTAGTCCTTGCCAGATTGGCAAAATGGAACAAATTCTTGATATCTCCCATGCCGGATTCCAGTTTTCTTTCCCTGACCGACACCGTATAAGGGATATAGTATTCCCCCTGATTGGATATGATGCGGAACTCCCCTTTTAGCTGATCCCCTTCCGTCATGCCCGTGGCATCAAATTGATACCCGATCTCTTCTTTTGTTCCGGAAAAATGCCCGGTGAGGCATTTCATCTTCAGCCTGCTGGAAGATACCCGTCCTTCCGTCACCTGGCCTTCCGGCCCATAAATGATAAAGCTCCCTTCATAAATCTCATTTTCCTGTAAAGAAAGTTCGATCACAGGCTCAGAAAAATTCAGAGAGCGACTGCTGTTATTAAAATTTCCTTCTAAAATTTTTTTTATCACATCCTGCACTCTTTTGTTCCTCCGCCTGCCTGCTTTTCTCCTAAAGAAGGATTGCCAACGGCAACCCTTCATGCTTTACTTTCATTGATTTATTCTGGAATAACCAAAACCGTTTGCGAAAGCGTCTATCGCCATTTTGTCCTTGCACATACTGCACCCTTCCGGGTTGTACGCCTTATAATCCGGGATATCCGCAATCGTAAACAAAGATTTGATGGGGATTCCCATACTGCTTGTTGCCGCACTGAATATTGCGCTGATCCCGCTGATCGACGCCCCGTAATAACTAAGTGCCTGTCCAACCTTGACGATGGTCTGCCCTGTGGTGGCGGACGCTAACAGCAATAATACATTTTTGCCTTTGATCATGGGAACAAAATTGTCACGGAACAAAATATGACCGGAATTAACGTACTCCGGCGTAATGATATAAATCGTGTTATGGGCGTTCATGGAATAAACCCCTGCCCTGGTCAACTCTTCGGCAAGGAACGCGCCTATGATCTCGCAGCCATCAATACATACAATCGTATCCACGATTGTAGACGCTGAAATCTGGTTTCCTAACTCCTTTGCTGCTGCCAATGCTTCACTCAATCTGGATTTTAAGGTTGTCATATCCAAAAAATAGTTAACATGGGAATTGGGTGTAACGAAATGGCCCGGTATTGCCTTTAATGTAACATTGGGGTGTACTTTAGAACGAATTTTTATCATATCCTGCATATGACATACCTCCTTTTTTTACATTGGACTTATATAATATAATTATATTTTATAAGATATCTCCATTTAATTCAATCATTTTATTTTCTTTCTTATTTTGTTGTGCTATACTTTTCCCAAAAGTATTCATCTTATATCTTAGGAGGGAGATTCTTTATGTACAAGAAAGTAAAGAACTATGCCATTGAAAAAGGGCTTGCCGTTGACGACAAGGCCGGAATTGCCTACGGAAAGATAAACGGCTGTTTTTTAGTCATCCACCAAGATCCCGCCACCCCCGGACGCCACACCATCCAGCTTTGGATGAAGCAGGGTGCGGCAGAGCCTTATCCGTCTGTGGTAGATTTTGTCAACCAATGCCCGTCAAAATTTAAGTATCTGCAGACCGCTTCCTACAGCGGTACCAAAGTGATCGCAGAGTTTTGGGGAAACGGCTTAAAGTGGGGCTCAGCCTATGTTCCCTGCATAGACGCCTTTTTAAAAGAAATAACCGATTACTTTAGGACCAACCAGCTATCTACCTGCTGTGAGACCTGCGGAATCGGATCCGGGCTCTCGCTCTACCAGATCGAGTCTGCTGACCATCTTTTTTGTTCCGCCTGCTATGCGCAGACCTCCGACCAGATCCAGAAATCCATTCATGAAAAAGCCAAGCAGGGCAACGGCAACGTCATAGGCGGAATCATAGGAGCGCTTTTGGGCGCACTGTTAGGCGTCATCGCCTGGGTGCTGATCTACCAGCTTGGGTATATTTCAGCTTTAGGCGGCCTTGTCATGGTCATCTGCGCCTTGAAAGGATATGAACTGTTAGGTGGGCGGCTCAACATATTAGGAATCATCCTAAGCTGCGTGATTTCAGTCGTCATGCTCCTGTTTGCCGAACAGGTCTGCCTGAGCATTGAGATCTACCAGGCTTTCCGGGAATACGACGTGACCTTTTTTGAAGCCTTCCAGAGCGTGCCTGCTTTCCTGGAAGAGCCTGAAATCCTTGGCGCCGTAGTCTATGACCTTGTTATTGGCTTTATTCTCCTGGCTGCAGGTGCCGGCGGAACCATCTACCAGGTTTACAAGAAAAATAAAAACTCCGTCAACACCAAGATGATCACCACCGTTACGGACGCAAACAGTAACTGATCAAAGGAATCCCTTTATTAAAAATACAGGTCCGGCAGCAAAAGGCCAGCCCCTATCCGGGCGTGCCGCCCTTCTGCTGGCTGTCCTTTCGCTGCCGGACCTTCGCTGCACTTTTTTACACATCCCCTTTCATTTTCTGCCGCATCCCCAAAAGGATCTTTTTTTCAAGCCTGCTCACCTGAACCTGGCTGATCCCCAAAACCTTTGCCACCTCCATCTGGGTTTTATCCTGATAATACCGCAGGATGATCAGCTTTTGCTCCTCCTTTCCAAGTCCATTTAAAAGCTGGTTTACCAAAAGATGGTTCAGCACTTCCTCATGGGCATTGCCGCTTTCATCCGCAAGCTGATCCACCATGAAAAGCTCGTTCCCGTCGCTTTGGTACACGGATTTATAAATAGATTCCACCTGAACGTTGGCTTCCATGGCAAGCACCACTTCTTCCACCGTTAAAAACGCTTCTTTTGCCACCTCGTCAATGGACGGCTCCCTACCGTATTTCCCCGCAAGCTTTTCCCTTGCCATCTTTATTTTTATCCCGTTTTCCTTTAGATTCCTGGATACCTTAATCATCCCGTCATCCCGGATAAAACGCTTGATCTCCCCGGTGATAAGGGGAACCGCGTAAGTGGAAAATTTCACGTCATATTCCGTGTCAAATTTATCGATTGCCTTGATCAGGCCGATCACGCCAATCTGGAACAAATCCTCCGCCTCATAGCCTCTTCCCAAAAAACGCTTGACGATATGGCGGACCAGCCCTAAGTTTTGTTCGATCAGTACTTCCCTTGCTTCCTTTTCTCCTGCCCGTGCTTTTTTGATCAGTACTGAATTATCCACCATTTTTTAATCCTCTTGCCTGATCCACGGTATGGTTCCTAATTTTTTCTGCATCCGTACCAGCGTTCCCTGAAAGGGCGCCGATATCACTTCCAGGTCATCCATGAATGCCTCCATGAACGCAAACCCCATTCCCGACCGGTCCATTTCCGGCTTAGTGGTAAAAAGAGGCTCCATGGCGCGGTCAATATCTTCAATCCCTTTTCCCTTATCTTCTACCTCCACGTACAGCACGTCCTCTGATATCCTGCACTGCAGGTATACCTGGGGGCACACATCCTGGTCCTTTCCGGAAAATTCTTCATCATAGCCATGGATGATCGCATTGGTCACGGCCTCCGAAACCGCTGTCTTTATGTCCGATAGTTCTTCCATTGTAGGATTTAACGGCGCTACGAACGCAGCCACCGCAACTCTGGCAAACGCTTCATTTACCGAAATCGCATCAAAATGGAGCTTCATCTCATTTTTTAAAATGGTACGGCTGCCTGTGCCAAATTCCATTCTCTGTCCTGTTTCCATAACTTGTTTCTTAACCTTTCCCTTTCCGTTTCCGTAATTTATTCCATGATTTCTATTACTTTATGTAAACCGCATATCATTAAGGTACGCTTTATCCTGGTATCCGCATTGATCGCAAAGACTTTCCCGCCAAAATAGGATATCTTCTTGTATCTTCCGATAATCACGCCGATCCCTGAACTGTCCATAAAACGCGTCACTTCAAAATCAAAGACCACGTTTCCCACTCCTTCGTTCATGATATACTCATCAGCCGTTTTACTTATGTAAACTGATTTGTGATGATCCACCTCCTCCGGCATCCTGACCATCAGGTAATTATCAATTACCCTAAAATTCTCTTCCATAATTCACCTCTTTTCTTTCTATGTAAAAAGAGGACACTTTAAGGTGTCCTCTTTTGTAATCACTCTATTTTGTTATCTATCTTTTATTCCGCGTTATTGATCTCCGCTAAGGCAGTTTCCGCCTTATCCGCAAAGTCCGTATCAGGGAAATGATCCATCACAAGCGCATAAGTTTCTTTTGCCTTATCCTGATCGTTACTCCTGTAATAGCTGTTAGCCAGATAAAAAAGCGCTTCGCTTTTTTCCTGATCATACCGCCATGCCTTCCGCAAGTTGGGGATTGCCTGTTCGTAATCCTCCGCACGGTAGCTCTCGTACCCCGCATCATAATAAAAATCTACCAGCCCGCTTCCCACAAGTTCAAGGAGTTTTCCGTAAAGCGTCTCAAAAGCCTTAGACCGCTCGCCGCTTGCCGTCTCTTCACCCTCATCCCCCGCATCCACGGTCTCAAGGTAAGAAGCAATCGCTTCGATATTTTCAGGTTCCTCCAGATAAGCGTTGACCGCCATCATCAGCCCATCGGAAACCATCATTGCCCCGGTGGTATTTTGGTATGCGGAAAGTTCTTCCGTAAGCTTTTTATTGTCATCCGTAAACTTCTGTACCTTCTGCTCTAATTCGTCAATGGTGGCCGTCTTAACGTCTGACGCCTCACTGACCGCCCGAAGCTGGTCCTGGATATCTGCCTTTGCAAGCTGTATCTGCCCGGGAAGGATCAAAAAGCAGGCAATGGCAATACCGATCACCACGCCGATCCCTAAGTTGAGCAGCGTGGAGGCTCCCTTACGCTCCTTTGCGTTCATCGGCTGGATAATGGTTTCATTCCCACTCTGATACCGCACCACACGGTCAGAACCTGTCTTCTTTTTCGACGCATTCCTGGAACCGTCCTCAGGCGCCAGCATATGTTCCACTTCTTTCCGATAGCGCAGGGTAGTGGTATTATTGGTATCGATCTGTTCGCACCGCTCTAATTCTTTTAACGCCTTCTCCCATTCCTCCATATTCATATAAAGCAGCGCCAAAAGCTGATGGGCGCGGACATATTTGGAATTATAGGATAACACTTTTTTCAGCTGTATGACCGCCAGGTCCTGACTGTCCTGATAGCAGTACAGAAGTGCCTGGTTATATTTCTTGATGGTCTGGTTGATCACATCCAGCCTTGCCTGATTGTTCTGGATCATTTCAATATAATCATCCGCAATATTCTTTTTAGGGCGGAGATTTTTACTGATCACCCATTCATTGAAAGCAAGGACTGCCTCCCCGATCTCAAAGTAGATAAGTCCCAGCAGATTTCTTGCTTCTATATTGTTTTTGTTAAATTTCAAACTTTGCCGCAGGCTGACAATTGCCCCGGACAGATCCCTTACTGTAGCCTTTTCCAAACCGTCATTGTAAAAGCGGTTTGACATATATAAAATCTTCTTATACAATCCCACGTCAGCGCCACAGCCTGTACAAAAATCATGCTCTGTCAAACGACATCCGCAATTATAACATATCATGCCGCTTCTCCTGTTCTTCAGACCCTGGCTTATCTAACATCTTGATCAAAATATCCGCCATATCCGTCAAATCCTGATTATATATGGCTTCCTCCGCATCCTCTACCTCTAAACTTGGATGAAACTTCTTCAACTCTTCTTCAAAATCAATCATTCTGTATTCTCCTCATCAGGACTTTCATCTGCCCTATCAAATACAATGAGCCCACAACATAAGCAGTATCTTTTTCTGTTTTCTCCCAAAGCAGTCTGTTAAGGGCTTCTTCCGCCCTCTCATGGAAATAGCACTTGATACTCCCGCACTGCTCCCACTCTTTCTTAAGCTCATCTATCGAAACGCTTCTGTCTGTGTCAAGCACAGTCACATCCGCCTGCGTAAAAAGACCTGCGTCTTCAATCATCCGGATCATCTTCCTGTAGCGCTTGTCCGCCACCACTCCAAAAAGCAAAAGCCTTCTTCCCGTACAGCCGTCTTCTCTCACCGTACGCAAAAATGCCTCGATCCCGTCTTCATTGTGTGCACCGTCCAAAAACACGCCGGGGGCGGTCTCTTCCATCCTGCCCGGCCATGACGCTGTCCACAACCCCCTTCTTATCGTATCCGGCGTAATCCGCTCATCTTTAAGCTCCTGCAGCGCCAATACGCAAAGTGACGCATTTTCCACCTGATACAGGGCAGCCGTGTTCAAAGAAAGGCTAATATAATTATAATAACCAGTATGAAGGGAAAAATCAATGGTTTTATTTCGGATATTCACATCTAAAATCTGCTCTTTTTTGAGCAAAACCACGGAACTTTTCTTTTTTTTGGCACAGCCTGCCAAAATTCCCGTAACTTCTTTCCTTCTGTCCGTAAACACCACGGGCACGCCGCCTTTGATAATGCCCGCTTTTTCCGATGCGATATCCGAAAGGGTATCCCCCAGGTACTGCATATGGTCGTACCCGATCTGGGTGATCACGCACAAATCCGGCTTCGCAATGCAATTGGTCGCATCTAACCTGCCCCCAAGCCCGGTTTCCAAAATAATATAATCCGGCTGCTTTTCTTTGAAATAATCCATGGCCATTAAAAATAAATATTCAAAAAAGGAAGGATGAGAAAGCCCCTCTTTTTTTCCTTCCTCCACCCTTTCCATAACATGTTCGAAACAGGCAGCAAAATCCTGCTCTGAGATCATTTCTCCATTTACGCTGATCCGCTCCCGCATGGTCTCTAAATGGGGGGAAATAAACATGCCCACGCTGCGCCCGCTCTCTAAAAGGACAGAACGCAGGTAAGCACAAACGGAACCTTTTCCGTTTGTGCCTGCCACGTGGATCACTTTACTTTTCCATTCATTTCCGGTAAGCGCCAAAAGCAGCCTTCCCGTGTCCTGAACCGTATTTTTCCCTGCAAACTTAGGAATATCGCTAATATAGTCTTCCGCTTCTTTATATGATATCATGCCCTTTTCCCTGTGCTTATGAATAAACGATCACGCTGCTTTCAATCATCCCGCCTAACGGGTAGTATTTCATAAAACAGGTGCTGCGCTCGATGGGGATCTGCATCACTCCAAAGGAGATCAGCGTTCCCCGGTATACGTTACCGCTTATCACGATTTCAGACTCTCTGGTCTGCGCAATGATCTTCTCCATTTCCTGAAATTTTGCCCTTACCTCTTCTAACTCCGCTTTCATAGGCCGATACTGGGCTTCCAGCATTCTCAATTTCTTTAACAGCAGCTCGGAATCCTTGCTTTTCTTACGGAGATTTACAAGTTCCTCCGACATATCTTTCACCTGCCTGGAAAGCTCCGTGTTCTTTTTCTTATATACCTGAGTCTGACGGTAAAAGTCCTTAGTACATCCTGCATGGAGCACGGTCCTAACTTCTGCCGTGTTCCCCACCTCCGTTGCTTTGATTCCGTCCTTCGCATGGGTATATCCGCCGATGATCGCCCCCTTCCTTCCGGTAAGGATGACCTGCCCGTCAGAGGAGATATTGGCGTTCATGATCACGTTAGCCTGAATGCTTCCGCCGGCTTCCACGTTAGTCTGTTCGATAAAATCCGCAAACACATTCCCCTGTGCCATGATCTTCGCTTTGTTTGCCCCCTGGATCCCATGGCATAAAATCACATCTCCGCCGGCTTCCAGGCTTACCGCCTCCGCAGCGCCCCTGATTTCAATATTCCTGCCTGCCCGGATCACAACCCCGGATTCCACGCTCCCATGGATCATCACATCCCCTACACATTCAATCCTTCCCGTGATCAGGGTAACATCCCCGTTGATCTCATGGACCGTCTGGATATCCACATGCCCGTTTTTGATCTCTATCTTGCCGTCTTTCGCCGCAAGGTAAATATCCGGGTTTTCCGGTGAGCGGACTACCTTCCCCTTAAGCTGGGGCAGCTCTTTGGCGTTTCCCGCAGGAATGGTGTTCCCATATATGTCATAGCCGTCCTGGCCCACTTTCCCGTGATGGTAGACTGCCACCACATCCCCTTCTTTTACATTTTCCAATGTATTCATGCTGGCATAATCAACGCTTCCGTCCGGCCGCACCTCAGGCGCCCGGTACTGTTCCGGGCTGACCATATACTCATAATGCCCGTCCTCGCTGGGGATCACCCGCTTTCCACAGGCCGCAAGGATTTCCCGCTGATATATCCGCTTTTTGACAATGGCTGCCAAATTTGACTGATGATAACCCGTGGTCACACCTTTTTGTAATAAAAAGTCAAGCAATTCTTCCTTCGTGTAATTACCCTTCTCCTCATCCGGAGGCGTCAGAAATATAAATGCCTGCATATGATCCGGATCCACCCTGACATAGGAACCGTTGTCCGTCATGGAAAGGGGGTCAAGGGAATCTAAAAAATCTTCTGTTCCATCCCCCTGTGCGCCTTCCTGGGCAATTTTCCCCCGCAAATCCGCATTTGCAACCAATGCGTCAATTTCCCGCCTGAGTTCTTCAATCTCCTGCTCCGATAAAAATTCCTGCTCTTTATCCATGAATCTGCGCCAGCCTTTCTTTTACCTGTTCCATCATACGGGAATACTTTTCTAACTTTTCCCGCTCCTCTAAAATCTTTGCTTCCGGCGCCTTGGATAGGAACCTTTCATTGTTCAGCATACCGTTTACCCTTGCAAGTTCTCCCGAAAGACGCTTTTCTTCCTTTTGGAGACGCTCGATCTCCTGACTTAAATCAACCAGTTCCGCAAAGGGAATATACAAGGTGGCATTGGCGATCACCACCGATACCGCATCCTCCGCAATCCCTTCTTTCTCTTTCTGTATAGCCACTTCAGAGGCATAAGCAAGCGCCGCAAAGAACAGCTTTCCTTCCGTAAAAGCATTTACGATATCCTGGTTTTCACTGACCACAAATACCTTCGCCTTTTTGCTGGGGGCAACGTTCATTTCGGTACGCGCGTTACGGATTCCCCGCACCGCTTCCTTGATGATCTCGATATCCCTTTCTTCTTTTGCAAAGTCACGGGCCTCCTGATATTCCGGCCACTTAGATACCATAATGGACTCTTCTTCACTTTGCAGTGTACAGAAGATCTCCTCCGTAACAAAAGGCATATAAGGATGCAGCAGCTTTAAGGCATCGATCAGCACCGTCCGCAAGGTCCACAAAGCCGCACTCTGGCTTTCTTTATCATCGGAATTATAAAGACGGGGTTTGACCATCTCAATATACCAGTCACAGAACTCATCCCAGATAAAATCATAAACCTTCTGTACCGCAATACCCAGCTCGAAGCTTTCCATATTTTCGGTCGCGTCTTTCACCAGCCTGTTTAACTTGGACAAGATCCATTTATCTGCCGGCTCTAAAGAAGGATTTAAAACACTAAGGCCGTCCTCCGGCATATTCATCATAATGAAACGGGACGCGTTCCAGATCTTATTGGCAAAGTTCCTGTTAGCTTCCACACGCTCATAGTAAAAACGCATATCATTGCCCGGTGCGTTCCCTGTGATCAGGGTAAGGCGGAGGGCATCCGCCCCATACTTGTCAATGATCTCCAAAGGATCAATACCGTTGCCTAAGGACTTGCTCATCTTCCGCCCCTGCGAATCCCGGATCAGCCCATGGAATAATACAGTCTTAAAGGGCTTCTCCCCCATCTGCTCATAACCGGAAAAGATCATCCGGATGACCCAGAAGAAGATGATATCATATCCTGTCACCAGTACATCCGTAGGGTAAAAATACTTAAGATCCTCTGTCTGCTCCGGCCACCCTAATGTGGAAAAAGGCCAAAGGGCTGAGGAAAACCAGGTATCTAACGTATCCGGATCCTGTTCTAGCCGTTCACACCCGCACTTCGGGCATTGGGCCGGCAATTCCGGCGAAACCGTAATCTCCCCGCACTTACTGCAGTAATAAGCCGGGATCCTGTGTCCCCACCAGAGCTGCCTGGAAATGCACCAGTCGCGGATATTGTCAGTCCAGTTAAAATAGATCTTTTCCATCCGTTTCGGGATCAGCTGGATGTCACCGTTTTTTACCGCCTCCACCGCAGGCCTTATCAGTTCATCCATCTTGACAAACCACTGCTGTTTGATCATCGGTTCGATGGTGGTCTTGCATCGGTCATGGGTTCCCACATTATGGGAATAGTCCTCAATCTTCACCAAAAGCCCCATCTCATCCAGCTCTTTTACGATGGCGGCTCTTGCCTCATAGCGGTCCATCCCACAGAATTTCCCGCCGTTTTCATTGATGGTGGCGTCATCGTTTAAAATATTGACTTCCGGCAGGTTATGACGTCTCCCCACCTCAAAATCGTTAGGGTCATGAGCGGGGGTGATCTTCACCACGCCGGTTCCAAATTCCATATCCACATAAGAATCCGCAACTACCGGAAGTTCCCTGTTTACGATGGGCAGCATCAGTTTTCTTCCGATCAGGTCCTTGTACCTGTCATCTTCCGGGTTTACCGCCACCGCAGTATCCCCTAGCATAGTCTCCGGCCTGGTGGTGGCAAACTCAATAAACTCCGTGGTACTTACTCTGCCGTCTTCCTCTATCAGAGGATACTTGATATGCCAAAAATGCCCTGCCTGCTCCGCATATTCCACTTCCGCGTCGGAAATGGAGGTATTGCATACCGGACACCAGTTGATGATCCTGCTGCCCTTGTAGATCCAGCCCTTTTCATGCATCTTGCAGAACACTTCCGTTACTGCTTTGTTGCATCCTTCATCCATGGTAAAACGTTCCCTGTCCCAGTCACAGGAACTGCCCAGTTTTTTCAGCTGGTTGACGATTCTCCCACCGTATTCCCGTTTCCAGTCCCATGCCCGCTCAAGGAACCCTTCCCTGCCAAGGTCTTCTTTGGTGATGCCTTCTTCCTTCATCTTTTCAATGATCTTCACCTCTGTGGCAATGCTGGCATGATCCGTTCCCGGCTGCCACAGGGCATTATACCCCTGCATCCTCTTAAACCGAATCAAAATGTCCTGCATGGTCTCATCCAGTGCATGCCCCATGTGGAGCTGCCCCGTAATATTTGGGGGCGGGATTACAATGGTAAAAGGTGTTTTGGAATGATCCACCTTTGCATGAAAATATTTTTTCTCCATCCATTTCTGATAAAGTCTGTCCTCAATCCCTTTCGGGTCGTAAGTTTTTGCAAGTTCCTTACCCATATCTTTTTCTCCTTCCTTATCCTGCTGCCTGCCGCACCGAATCATAAGCCTTCTTATGCATCCGTGCGCATAAAGTTTTTATTTCATAGGAAAGGCATATTCTTTATCACTTCACAGCGACAAGGTCTTTCCTATGAAACAAAAAAGCCCTCTGCAGACACTAATCTGCAAAGGGCGCATTGACGCGGTACCACCTTCATTTATCACTCAGCGGTTTCACCCCGGCACAAAGACCGGTTTAAAATCCTATCCGTTAACGGGGATAAAACGTGGGCGCTTACTTGGAAACCCTTCACAGGTATATCACATATCTAAAAGGAAGGTTCCGTTCACCACTCCGGCTCCAAAGCTACCTTCCGCATCCTTTCCCCTGAAACCTCACAGCGCCGTGCCATTCTGACACGGGATTTCTTCTCTGAAGGATCCACGATACGTACTCCTCTTCTTCAACGCCTTTCACACTTCATAAATAAGTTATATTTATCTTAGTTGCCATCTTCTCTTTTGTCAAGATAGATTTTAAAATTTACGATGCAACTCTGATACAAAAAAGATGCAACTTTGATACAAAGATTATGCCGTTTTGATGCAAAAATGATACAACTCTGATGGGTTGCCATCGTACAGTAGATACAACAGATAACAAACAACAGCACTCTTTACAGCAGAAAGGCACAAAAAATGAAAACACACAAAAGATTTCTATGTTTCCTCCTTGCAATGCTTACCTTTACCATCCACTGCCCGGCTGTCAATGCCAAGAGCATTGATGATAACGCCAATGACACAAGCAAAGATAAGACCGCAGCCCCCTATTTTTATGTGGAAAGCGAAGAGACCGGTGTGGACAGTTTTCCCTTAAAAAAGACCGATGTAACGGTGGATATCAAAGGAATCATCGCCGATACCCATGTAACCCAGACCTACGCCAATGAAGGCGCCAAGCCAATAAACGCCAGTTATATCTTCCCCGCCTCCACGAAAGTTACCATCCATGGGATGCAGATGCGAATCGGCAATCAGACCGTTACAGCCACCATTAAGGAAAAAGAAGAGGCCAAACAGGAATTTGAAACCGCAAAAAGCGAAGGAAAAAGCGCCTCCATGCTCTCGGAAGAACGGGCAAACGTCTTTAGTATGGACATTGCCAATATCATGCCTGGCGACGAAGTCCACATTGACTTACATTACACGGAACTGATCACTCCCACAGACGGAACCTATCAGTTTGTGTTCCCCACTGTTACCGGTCCCCGATATACAGGACCTGTCAAGGACGATACCGGCAACCGGGATGAATGGACGGCAGCCCCTTATCTTCCTGACGGCACCGTTCCGACAGCACAGTACGATATTCATGTAAACCTTTTGGCCGGAGTGCCTATTACAGCGCTTACCAGCACTTCCCATAAAATAAACATTGACTGGAACGAAACCACTACCGCTTACGTTTCCCTTGCCAACCCGCTGGAATATGCCGGAAACAGGGATTTTATCCTGGACTATAAACTTACCGGAGAAAACATCAGCTCCGGCCTTACTTTAAGCAAAGGAGAAACAGAAAATTTCTTTATGCTGATGGTACAGCCTCCGGAACGCCCATCGCCTTCCGTCATCCCTCCACGGGAATACATTTTTGTCCTGGATGTATCCGGTTCCATGTCCGGTTTCCCGTTAGACGCTGCGAAAGAATTGATGAAAAACCTGGTTTCCAACCTGCGGGAGACGGACACCTTTAACCTGATTCTGTTCTCCGGTACTTCTTATCAGATGGCATCCCGCTCCCTTCCCGCCACAAGGGAAAACATCAGCAAAGCCGTAACGCTGATAAGTGAGCAAAACGGGGCTGGCGGCACAGAACTTTCCGGCGCCTTAAAAGATGCCCTTGCCATCCCCCAGGATGAAGACAGCGCACGTAATATCGTCGTCATCACGGACGGGTATATCTCAGGGGAATCCGAGATTTTTGAACTGATCAACCAGCACCTGGATCAGGCTGACTTCTTTTCCTTCGGAATCGGTTCCGCCGTCAACCGTTATCTGATTGACGGCATTGCATCTATTGGGCAGGGAGAGCCCTTTGTGGTCACGGAAGCCTCCGAAGCCTCTGATGCTGCCAGACGGTTTAGCGCTTATATCCAGTCACCTGTCCTGACAGATATCCAGGTATCCTTTGAAGGTTTTGACGCTTATGACGTGGAGCCTGCCATCCTGCCTACCCTCTATGCGCAAAAGCCAATCGTCCTCCTGGGAAAGTGGAAAGGCGAGCCGGAAGGAACGATCAAACTTACCGGCAGGACCGGGGAAGGCAGTTACACCCAGACCATTTCCGCAGCTGATGCCCTGACCGATGACGGCAGCACATTAGGCTATCTTTGGGCCCGCAAGCGGGTAGAACGGTTGACGGATTACGGTGTTTCGGGAAATGACCCGGATGTGAAAGAAGAAGTAACGCAAATCGGACTGTCCTACCACATGATGACCCCTTACACCTCCTTTATCGCTGTACTGGATACCGTGCGGAATCCTGACGGTGGGAGCACAGACGTAGACCAGCCCCTCGCCCTTCCTCTTGGAGTATCAGACCTGGCAGTTGGCTACCGGGCAGGGTCGGAGCCTGGGGATATCTTCCTTTTAATCGGGCTTGCAGGGATCATGCTTATTTCTGCTTATTACCGGAAACGCCTGAAAAAAAGCAGGGGATGACCCCTGAGCTCTTTACGGATGATTGATCATGCAAGGAGATAACTATGGAAAACATTGAAAGAAAAGACACCATCAAAAACTATTGGTTTCTATACTTTTTAACGGTATTACTTGCCATTGCGATGAAATTTTTCTGCCGTATCACCGACAGTGACCTGCTTACATGGATACTGGCCCCTACCGCCCGGTGGGCCGGCATCCTTGGCAGCATCCCCTTTGAATACCTGGCGCATCAAGGTTATGTAAACCATTTTTACCGGTTCCTTATCGCCCCTTCCTGTTCCGGAATCCGTTTTTTGACCATCCTCTTTGTGATGCTCATCTTTTCCTTTTTACACCGGATCAGATCCACACGGGCAGGATATCTCTGGTTTGTGTTAAGCGCGGCCTTATCCTACCTGGCCACCGTCTTCGTAAACGGAATCCGCATCGTGCTGGCCGTTTACCTGCCTATCCCCCTGGAAAAAGCC
Organism: uncultured Lachnospiraceae bacterium; assembly: GCA_910587295.1. Lineage (GTDB taxonomy): Bacteria > Bacillota > Clostridia > Lachnospirales > Lachnospiraceae > Suilimivivens. Next base: position 33,259 of record CAJULP010000019.1, read on the forward strand.
GGGCTCCTTAACGGATGGCTGAACCCGGATCGGCTGCATACATTGATTGGAACCGCTGTCTATTTTTCTTCCTTATACATTATTTATCCGGCAGCTTCCTGTCTCTGCCAAAGCTTCTTTGCCTGCGCTCCCGGATTGGAAACCGTCAATTCCAGATACGGTTTAAAACTGCTTACTCCTGCATTTTGGTATCTTTCCGCCGTTCTGGCCCTCCCTCTTTTAGGAAGGGCTGTTCGGAACGACTGGGAAGGGTTTGGCGGATATGCCGTTCTTATTATTGGCGTATGCACACTGGTCATGATTCCGGCAGTTGTGGCCGGTCTGTTAAAGCGCACTTAAAATATCATTGCTGCACCTTATTTCTCCTCATCCACCCAGACGCCTTCCACGTCCACCACCCTGTCTTTTCCTTTTTTCACCTGAAACACCTTGGAAATGATCCACATATCTGACAGCCCGTCATAGATCAGAAATATTCCGATCAGCCTTACCACCGTGTTTACCACCTTAAAAGGATTATAAATCAAGACCGCGCCAAGCGCCGCAGTGAGCACGCCCATCAGGCAGGCGATCCACCAGCCATCATACCCATCCCTTTTTAAGGAAGCCGCCTGGGAAATGTTATGTATGCCATGGATCGCAATCAAAATCCCCACGATCACCGGCACTGCCATAATGATCATTTCCGGCCTTACTAAGATCCACAGGCCGATAACGGCCACAATGATCCCAAGGAGCATCATCCCCTGGGAAATCATGGTTCTTTCTTTATTCAACAGGTAAATTACCACATGGACGCCGCCATAGATAAGCAGCACGGAGCCCAGCAGCATACACACGATCTGAGTGGTAGTTCCCGGCCAGATCAAAAGCACCAGCCCCAATATCACGCAGGCCAATGCAGATGCTGTGTAATTAACCTTTAATCCTTTTAAAAAACCTTCCATCCTATCTTATCTCCTTTCTATCCTTTCACTTTTCCGCAGATGCCGCTGCCGCAATGCCTCAAAAGGGAAATAACAAAAATATCCGATCAAAGCCCCTAGGCAGTTTAAAAGAATATCATCCACGTCAAAGGCCCCAAAAGCGCTGAACAGCTGGAACACTTCTATTCCCAGCACAAACAAAAAAGCATTCAGCAGCATGACAAAAAAATTTCTCCCCCATTTAAACACATAGGGGAACAAAAAGCCAAAAGGCACAAACACCGCCACATTCCCCACAAGATTTTCGAAGCTGTTTAATTTGTAAGAATAATCAATGTACATGCGAATGGTCTTAAATAAGGTAAAATTTGCCGTATCCAGCCCTTCTAGGATCACCCCTTTTTCCCAGGTATCAGCGATAGCTTTTAACTGTTCAAAAGGGTATTTAAAAATGATCAGCTTGATCACAAGCAAAAGGTATAACAGAAACAGGATGCGGATTTTCTTGTTTCCGCCATCCCTTGTTTGTTTTTCCACTAATAGCGAACCTCCATCAAAGTGAGCCCCTTTGCAGGCACCAATTCCCCTGCATTTTCCCTGTTCCCCGAAGATATGATACTTGTCATATCGGCAGGTTCTCTTTTGTGCATCCCCACTTCTAGCAGTGTTCCCGTCATAATCCTTACCATATGGTACAAAAATCCGTTCCCACTATACGTAAAGCAAATTTCATCCTGCACGTCCTTCATACGCATGGATGCGCTGCAGGTCTTTTCTATCCGGATTTCTTCCAGATTCCTTACGGTTGATTTTTTACTCCGTTTATTTGAGGTAAATGCTTTAAAATCATGAGTTCCCAGCAGATAACCGGCAGCTTCCCGCATAGCGTCCAAGTCTAACCCGCCGCCTTGCGCCCTCTCCCCCCCGTCTTTTTCTGAGACCACGTAAGAGTACCGTCTGTCAAACACATGAGGCAGCCCCGAAAAGACCACACGGTAGCAGTAGGTCTTCCCTTTGGCGTTTAACCTGCTGTGAAACCGCTCCGATGCCCTGCTTAAGGATATCACGGCGATATCCTCCGGAAGATACCGGTTCATATAAGCCAAGATCTCCTCCGGCGCCATATCCGTGTCCGCATGAAAATTCGCCACCTGCCCCAATGCATGGACCCCTGCGTCTGTCCTGCCGGATCCCTGCACTTCAATTTTCTGCCCGGTCATTTTGGATAAAAGAGTTTCCAGCTTTCCCTGAATGGTATTTTCCGTGTTTTCCTGTTTCTGCCACCCCTGGTATCTGGTTCCTTCATATTGGATCACCATTTTAAAATTGCCCACTTACGCTACCTCCCAGGGATTTTCCCTTCCTTCCGTAAAGCACTTGCAGCCTAAAAGAGAATCCCTGACCACAGTCCTTACACATTCATCCGTATAAAAAGCCATATGATGGCTCACTGTCACATTGGGGAAGCCGCGCAAAACGGCAAGTTCCCTGTTACTTAGTATATCTGATTTGTGGTCATAATAATACAAACCAAACTCATTTTCTACCACATCCAGGCCCGCACCGCCAATTTTTCCGGATTCAATGCCGCAGATAAGCGCTTCCGAATCGATCAGGGCGCCTCTGGCTGTGTTAACGATCATCACCCCATCCTTCATTTTGGAAATTGCTTCCCGGCCGATCATATGGTAATTCTCATCGGTAAGAGGCGTATGGAGGGTTATCACATCCGCATTTTTCCACATTTCATCAAGCGTTACATAGGGAACTCCGCTTTCCGCCACTTCTATACTTTCATACAGATCATAAGCCATCAGCTTGCAGCCAAAGCCGGATAAATTCTTAAGCACCGTCCGGCCAATCCTTCCCGTTCCGATCACGCCAACGGTCAGATCCTTAAGCTCCCGCCCCTGTATCCCGCAAAGGGAGTAATCCTGGATATTGGTCCGCTCCATGATCCGTTTCATTTTCCGTATAGTCATCAGGATCAGCATCACCGCATAATCCGCCACGCCGCATGGGCCATAAGGCGCATTGGCAACGGTCATGCCAAGCTCTTTTGCCGCCTTCACGTCAATATGGTCATACCCGATGGTCCTTGTCGTGATATACTTAACGCCGTAGTCCGCAAAAACCTGCAAAAGATCTGCCGGCATCCTGGATGTGAGGATATCGATACATTCCCCACCCTTTGCAAGAGCCGCGTTCTCCTTATTGGGCGCATCCGGACATAACACCAGTTCAATCTTAAGCTCTCTGCCGTATTCCTCGAACAGTTCTTTTTCATCAAACTCCCGGCAATTATAAACCGTCACTTTCATCCGTTTCATTCCCTTCTCTGCTGTCGGCTCTCTTTTCCATTTCCTGAAGCCTCTTTTTTTCCTGCTCTTTATAAATATGTACCGATTCCATATCTTCCTTTGTCAAATGCCGGAAGTTGCTGATGCTGGCATACAAAATCTTCAAACTGTTTAAAAAGGTGTCAAACACGCCTTCCTCGTACATATTAAGGACGATAATGCCGATAGGCACTGCTATGATCATCCCCACGACTCCGGCTGATTTATACCCCGCAAACAGCAAGAAGAGCGTTGGAATGGGGGCCAGTCCCACAGAATCCCCCACGATCTTTGGCTGTATCAACTGCCTTGCAAGCTGGCCGACTCCCCAGATGACTAAAAGCCCGATCACCATCGTATACTCCCCGTTAAAAAATTTCACCGCAGCCCAGGGCAGCAGTACCGTTCCCGTTCCAAAAAAAGGCAGAAAATCCAAAAAAGCAACCACGATCGCTATCAGAAACGCATAGCGTACCTTCAAAACGCTAAATCCCACCGCAAGGAGCACATACATCCACAGCTCGATCTTAAGCTGGGCTTTAAAGTAGCCGCCTACTGCCCTGCGCAGACCATTCTTGATCAGCCGGAACCGGTCAAGGATAGAACGGGGCAGCACTTTAGATAAGAGACGGGGAACATACTCCCGGTCTGCCACAAACAGGTAAGCCGACAAAAGGCACATGATGATCCCAATGATGATAGAGGGAATATTCATGGCAAACCGGCTTAAAGCTTCTAAGGTAGGGCTTCCAAAATGCCCCACAAGCTCCCCAAGGTACACGCCGATATTATCCGTGAACCCGGCAACCGCCGCCCGGATATCCTTAGGCAGAAAGCGCATGGCCCCTTCTAACCCTCTTCCCATCCGGGCAAAATCCTGCTGCATCCCTTCCCACATCTGGGGAAGCTCCGCCACCAGATTCACCGCCTGCTCCATAAGCCTTGCACCGATCACGTATCCCCCTAAGATCACCAGCGTGATCACGGAAATGATCACAAACGCTGACCCGGCTTTTCTCTTGATCTTCAATGTCTTTTCAAAAAAGTGCACCGGCGGACCTGCGATCAGCGCAATGATCCACCCCAGTACAAAAGGCATAAAATAAATGACGATCTTAGGTACCACAAAAACAAGCAGCAAAATCAGCACCAGAATGATTGCCAGATTGACAAGCACCTTTAAGTAAGTCCGCAGCTTTCCCCTGTCATTCATCCTCCCCTGCCTCCTCTTCCAAGTAAGAATCGATCAGATCATATATCTCCTCACGCCCCTGCTTGGTTATTGCGGAATAGGGAATCACGATCGTGCCGCTAACGGTCTTTAATCCGCTGCGAAGCATTTTCAAATGCTTTTGCACCTGACTTTTGTTGATCTTATCCAGCTTCGTGGCAATAATAACAGGTTCAAACCCCTGGTGCAGAATCCACTCATACATCTGCTTGTCATTGGCAGAAGGCTCATGGCGGATATCAATGAGCAGAAATACCGCGCGCAGCTTTTTTGACTGATGCAGATATCTCTCAACCATCTTTCCCCATTTTTCTTTTTCCGTTATATTAGCTCTCGTATAGCCATAGCCCGGAAGGTCCACAAAATACATCCGGTCATTTACAAGATAAAAGTTAATAGTCTGGGTCTTTCCCGGCTGGGCACTGGTTCTTGCCAACGCCTTCCGGTTCATCAGTCCGTTGATCAAAGATGACTTTCCCACATTGCTTTTCCCTGCAAAGGCAAATTCCATATGTTCATTTTCCGGCAGCTTACTTGTCACGCCGCAGACTGTCTCCAAGCTTACGTTCTTAATTACCATATTTATACCTATGCCTTTCCCTGCATATCAAGCCTTTACGATAAGCGCATGTTTCAGCACTTCCTTCATATCCTTCACATAAGTGATCAAAAGCCCTTCCCTGATCTCCCGGTCAATTTCTTCCACGTCCTTCCGGTTTTCAAAGGGCACCAGCACTTCCGCAAGGCCTGCCATCTTAGCCGCAAGAAGTTTTTCCTTTAACCCGCCGATGGCAAGCACCCTTCCCCGCAAAGTGACTTCCCCGGTCATGGCAAGGTCGCTGCGCACTTCCGTTTCCGTGATTGCCGAAAAAAGCGCCGTTGCCATAGTGATCCCTGCCGATGGACCATCCTTCGGCACAGCCCCCTGAGGAATATGGATATGGAAATCATTTTCTTTGAATATTTCCGGCAAAATCCCGGATGTTTTTCCAATGGACCTGACGTAACTCATCCCGATCATGGCGGATTCCTTCATCACATCCCCCATCTGGCCCGTCAGCTCGATCTTTCCCTTGCCGGGCATCCGGTTCACCTCAATCTGCAGGGTGTCGCCTCCCACACTGGTCCAGGCAAGCCCGCGGACAATTCCCACCTGGGGTTTTCTATTTGCCTTGTCCAGGCGGTACTTCTTTTTGCCAAGATAATGCTCCAGATTAGAAGTGGTCACACTCATCTTTCTCTCCGGTTCCCCGTTTTCCTTCTTTTCCAGTATTTCAATAGCCGCTTTCCGCAAAATGTCGCCGATCTTACGCTCCAGATCCCGGACGCCTGCCTCTTTAGTGTAAAAAGTAATGATGTTTTTCAGGGCACCGTCCTGGATGGAAAGTATTTTTTTCGTAATACCGTTTTTCTCCATCTGCTTATGCAGCAAATGTTCCTTAGCGATATGGAATTTTTCATTTTCCGTGTAGCTGCTGACCTCAATGACCTCCATCCGATCCAATAACGGCCGTGGGATCGTCTGGGTAGTATTGGCCGTTGCAATAAATAAAACTTCCGACAGATCTAACGGCAGCTCCACATAGTGGTCACGGAAACGCACATTTTGTTCCCCGTCCAAAACCTCTAACAGCGCCGAAAACGTATCCCCTTTGTAATCATTGCTCACCTTATCGATCTCATCTAAAAGCATCAGCGGATTTTTCACGCCGGCCTGCCGCAGCCCTGTGGCAATCCTGCCCGGCATGGCGCCCACATAGGTTTTCCTGTGTCCCCTGATTTCGGCTTCATCCCGGACACCGCCCAGGCAGATCCTGACATATTTTTTATCAAGCGCTCTGGCCACACTTTTGGCTATTGAGGTTTTTCCGGTTCCCGGAGGCCCAACCAGACAGATGATCGGGCTTTCCCCCTTTTCTGTCAGACAGCGCACAGCCAAAAACTCTAAAATACGTTCTTTTACTTTAGATAATCCATAGTGATCCTGCTCCAAAATCTCCCTTGCATGCTGAATACTGCGGTTATCCTCAGACGCTTTATCCCAGGGAAGGTCAAGCAGTGTCTCGATGTATCCCCGCTCCACAGCCCCCTCCGAACTGTTCCCCGCAAGGCGCTTAAAACGGGAAATCTCCTTTTTGATCTTCTCCTTCACCTCATCCGATGCCTTAAGAGCGGCAAGGCTTTCCTCAAACTGGTCCGCATCCGAAAAGGAGCCCTCATCCCCAAGTTCTTCCTTGATATAGCGCAGCTGTTCCCTTAACAGATATTCCTTTTGGTTGTTTTCCACCCGCCCCTTGATCTTCTGTCCGATTTCTTCCCTTGCACGGGCAATTTCTATCTCCCTTTGCAAAATACCTGCCAAAGTCTCGTAGCGCTGGTCTAACTCCAGTATTTCCAATACAAGCTGCTTATGTTCAAAGCCAACAGGGAGGTTCATGGTGATCTGATCGATCAGCTTTTCCAGATCGTCCACCCGGGCATACCGCTGTGATGCGTTTTTATCCAGTTTGGGATAATGGGCTGCAAAGGTGCGGAACAATTCCTTTAACTGCCGCAGCATTGCTTCCCTACGAATCTCCTCATCCTCATCCGCTTCTTCCGAAACGATTTCCTCAACGACTGCCTCCGGGAAATGACCGCTTTCTTCACTGATTCTGTGAAGGATCCCCCGGCACAGCCCTTCTACCAGCACCCGCACCAAACGGTTTGGCAGTTTCGTGATCTGCTTCACCTGGGCAATCGTTCCAACGTGGTATAATTGTTCAAACGATGGTTCCTCTGCATTCAGATCTTTCTGGGAAACCAAAAAGACCTTCCCCTGCTTTAGCATGGAAGCCTCTAATGCCTGAATTGTTCTTTCTTTGTTCAAATCTACATGGATCACCGATTCCGGCATCACCGTCATCCCCCGCAGGGTTATCATTGGCAGTTTCAAAAACTGCTCTGTCTTTATCACTTCTTCACTCATATACTTTCCTGCCCGTACACAAAATGCCGCTCTAAGGCGGCATTTGTTATCTTGCTCTTTTCAATACTTCCCGATGTATCAGTAAAGGCTCGCTTTCGCCTTCCACCACCCCCTTGGTAATGATACATTCTTCAATCGTATCATCTGAGGGGATGCGGAACATCACATCCATCAGTACCTTTTCAATGATGGACCGAAGCCCTCTTGCCCCGGTTTTTCTATCAAACGCCTGCTTTGCGATGGCCTTTACCGCATCCTTTTCAAAAGTCAGCCTAACGTCGTCAAAACCAAACAATTTCTGATATTGCTTCACCAGTGCGCTCTTAGGCTCTGTCAAAATCCGCATCAACGCTTCTTCATCAAGACCCTGCAGCGATACATTGATGGGCACACGGCCTACAAACTCCGGAATCAGCCCAAACTTCACCAGATCCTGAGGGGTCACTTCCTTTAACACCTCACTGATCTCCCGGTTATTCTGACTGGTGATATCGGCATTAAATCCTATGGAATTACGGTTTAACCTGTTTTCCACTATCTTCTCCAGACCGTCAAAAGCCCCGCCGCAGATAAACAAAATGTTGGAAGTGTCAATCTGGATCAATTCCTGATGGGGATGCTTCCTGCCACCCTGTGGCGGTACACTGGCTTCCGTTCCCTCAATGATCTTTAAAAGTGCCTGTTGGACACCCTCACCTGACACATCCCTGGTAATGGAGACATTTTCACTCTTTTTGGTAATCTTATCTATCTCATCAATATAGATGATTCCGAACTGGGCACGCTCCACCTCATAATCTGCCGCCTGTATCAGCTTCAGCAGAATATTCTCCACGTCCTCGCCTACATAACCGGCTTCCGTCAGCGTAGTCGCATCCGCAATGGCAAAGGGAACATTGATGATCTTTGCCAAAGTCTGCGCCAGATAGGTTTTTCCCGAACCGGTAGGTCCGATCATGATGATATTGCTCTTTTGAAGTTCCACATCATCCATATCCCTGGGAGCAGTCACCCGCTTATAATGATTATATACGGCAACCGATAAAACCTTCTTTGCGTCTTCCTGGCCGATCACATAATCATCCAGGAAATCCTTGATCTCCACCGGCTTTAAGAGATTGATCTGAAAATCTTCTTCCTCAAGCTCTTCCTCGTATTCCTCCTCCACAATGTCCGCGCAGATCTCCACGCATTCATCACAGATGTATACCCCTGCGGGACCTGCAATTAACTTTCGAACCTGATCCTGTGTCTTGTTACAAAAAGAACACCGGATATTGTCTGAACTTCTGCCTGCCATCTTATTCCCATGCACCTTTCTTCCTGTTAGTTCTTATTTTCCGGACGGCTGTAAAATACCCCGTCGATCAAGCCGTATTCCTTTGCTTCCTCAGCAGTCATCCAGTTATCCCTTTCCGTGTCTGCAGCGATCACGTCATAATCCTTGCCTGTATTCTCAGCCAGGATCCGGTTCAGTCTCTGCTTTGTCTGCAAAATATGCTTTGCGGCGATTTCAATTTCCGTGGCCTGCCCCTGTGCGCCGCCAAGGGGCTGGTGGATCATGATCTCCGCATTAGGAAGAGCCATTCTTTTTCCCTTTGCTCCGCCTGCCAGTAAAAATGCACCCATACTTGCTGCCATTCCCATACAGTTGGTAGCAACATCACACTTAATATACTGCATCGTATCGTAGATTGCCATACCTGCGGTCACGCTTCCCCCAGGGCTGTTGATATAAAACTGGATATCCTTTTCCGGGTCCTCCGCCTCAAGAAACAGCATCTGCGCCACGATAAGGCTTGCCGTCACCTCGTTTACCTCTTCCCCTAAAAAGATGATCCGCTCCTTCAAAAGCCTCGAATAAATATCGTAAGAACGTTCCCCCCTGCTGGTCTGTTCAATGACATAAGGCACTAAACTCATCACATAATCCTCCTTAAAAGATGCACTACTATCACTTTATTTTATTTCTCTTTTGCTTTTTCTACCACAAACTCAGCAGCTTTGCGTACCGCAATGTCCTGCTTGATCTGCACGGCGCTCTTTTCGGGAAGCATTTCCTTTACTTTATCCACTTCCATCTGATAAGCTTCTGCCATGCTCTTTAATTCTTCCTCGTAATCCGCATCGCTTGCTTCAATGTTTTCAGCCTTTACCACTGCTTCCAAAACCAGCCTGGACTTGATCCGCCTTTCTGCCTGGGGCCTTACCTGCTCCATCATCTTATCATAAGTAGCCCCCGTGAACTGAAGGTACTGGTCCATAGAAATGCCCTGCATCTGCATCCTCTGGGCAAACTCGTCTACCATCTGCTTCTGCTGGGTCAAAAGCATTGCCTCCGGAATCTCCATTTCAGAGTCATTGACAATTGCTTCAATGACTGCCGCTTCCTTGGCATCCTTTGCTTCCTTTTCCTTCTTACTCGTCAGTGTAGCCCTAACGTCTTCCTTATATTCCGCAAGTGTCTCAAATTCGGAAACTTCACTTGCAAACTCATCGTCAAGCTCCGGAAGCTCCTTTTCTTTGATCTCCCTTACCGTACATTTAAACAAAGCCGCTTTCCCTTTTAACTCTTCTGCCTGATAATCTTCCGGGAACGTCACGTTGACTTCCACTTCCTCGCCAATCTGCGCACCTACAAGCTGCTCCTCGAAGCCGGGAATAAATGCGCCTGAGCCGATGGTAAGAGGATAATTTTCACCCTTGCCGCCGTCAAACGCCGTTCCGTCCACAAAGCCTTCAAAATCGATCACCGTCATATCGCCGTCTTTCACGGCTCTGTCAGTAACCTCAATATTTCTTGCGTTATTTTCTCTTTCCTTATTGATCTCAGCATCCACTTCCTCATCTGTCACGGCCGTATCTGCCTTGTCAACCTTAACTCCTTTATATTTACCAAGCTTGACTTCCGGCTTTAAGGCAACCAGTGCGGTAAAGATAAATGGCTTGCCCTTCTCAATCTGTGTCACGTCAATCTCAGGGGAAGATACGATATCTTCTCCGCACTCATCCATCGCTTTCTCATATGCTTCCGGAATCAACTCGTTAGCCGCATCTTCATAAAAGATTGCGGGCCCATACATTTTTTCTATTATCTGACGGGGCACTTTTCCTTTACGGAAACCGGGAATACTGATCTTGTTTTTGTTCTTTAAAAATGCATTCTGCAATGCCTTTTCCAATTCTTCTGCCGAAGTCTCGATCGTAAGCTTCGCCATGCTGTTTTCTAATTTTTCAACCTGTACACTCATCTAAGTACGTCCTCCTTAATATATCCCACCGTTTACTGTAATACATAATTAGGCATATTCACAGTCATTGAACGATTATAGCATATCCGCAAGAAAAATACTAGGGTTTTTTGACAAATGTGTGACAACTCGGTCCTGCCGTTTCCTGCGCACATTATAAAAGGCGGACCATTTACTTTGGTCCGCCTGTCTTTTTGTTTACCGTATTTCTTACTGTGCCTTAAATTCCTTCTCGGCAAGAACATTGTCATCAGGATCTGTGTAACGTACCACTACAGTACATGCCCCAGCCTGGCCGATTGCATCGTCAAAGGTCTTAGCCTGTGTTTCAAATGTGGCAGCCTGTGTCTCCAATGCTTCTAAAAGCGCATCGCCAACGCCGTCCACTACAACGCTGCTGTCTTCAAACTTGCAGATCATGGTAAGCGTGTTTTCCTTGACATCAATGGTAAGTGCCATCCCATCTCCGCCCATAGCTCCCAATGCGGAATCCAGAGCAGACTTTACGGTAGGATCACTATAGTAATCCTCTAAGGTTGAATAACCTTCCGTGCTTCCGGCATCATCTGCCGCGGGCTTTTCTGCCTCTGCATCCGCTTCAGGCGCATCCGCTTCTGTATCCGCTTCAGGCGTTTCTACTTCCGCATCTGCTTCAGGTGCGTCCGCTTCTGTCGTTGCCGCGTCTTCAACAGCTGCCTTATCTTCTGTCTTTGCTGCATCCTTTGCACCACATGCAGTTGCCGATAATGCCAAAGCCATGATAGCCGCACATGCAATTGATTTTAAAGTTCTTCTTTTCATAATACCTCTCCTTTTCATTCTTTCTTTTTTCTCCTCACCCTCTAAGGGCATGTGTGCTTCACACAATAAGCAATATTACTAGCACAAATCCTTTTTGTCAATATGTCTTTGTCGGTATTTTTTGACATTTATCTTTTCTTAATCTTTACTTAATGTAATAAAACCGTAATGCGCATGGCCGTTCTCCCAAATCCCCGTAATGTCATACACGTACCCTGCCTCCACGCCAGGCAGCACAAATTCCCCACTCTTTTTGGAAACGCTGACGTTCTCTCCGGAAGGAATCTGTTCCGCACCTAATAATGCCGCATCATACCGGACCACTTCCACTGCCTTCGGCTTTTCCGAAAAATAAAGCGTGACATCCAAAGGCTCACTTAACTTAACATCCGCCAGTTCCTCTCCAACTTTCCACATAAGCACATGTGCGGCATCCGCCACCACCGCATTGCTTAAACCGTCCTGGTCCTCATAGACCCACTCGTATCCGCCCCGGTTCACCATTACCACCACTGACGCAAGATCAGTCGTGTACCCTAAGTTCATGGTTGGCGGCACAGAAGGATCCGGCTCCGTGTAGATCTCATCCACCAGATACTGCCAGGTATCCGCATCCGAAGGGGATCCTTCCGCCGTCACTTCTATCTTCGAAACACCCGGATACTGCCCCGGATAGGATTCCAGCATGATTCCGTTTCCGTATATCTTCACCATATTGCCCCGTTTTAGCTGTTCCGGCGTAATCTTTTTCCCATTCACATCATAAATCTTTTCCGGGAATGTTACTGTAAACACCCCTGCCTGCTCACTGACAAAAATGTGCTCCCCTTTTCCAAACGGAATATACATTGCATCCACCGCATCCTGCCTCATACTGCCCTCTTTCCCGTATTTCCCAAATAGTACCCACGCCGCCGCACCGGCAAAAATAATAATAAGTACTGCCAAAGCTATCATCATACCTGTTTTTTTATTCATGATTTTTTCCCTTTCAACGCTCTAAAGGCTGTTCCATCCATTTCCGATCTGGCTTTTTCCGCAGCCATGCCCGCCGCCTTTCTTTACAAAACATCTCTAATTTAATACAAAATGCGCATAAACTGTATACTCGTCAAAATCGCCTGTTCCCCGAAAATCATGCACCGCCTTCTCAACCCGGTATTCCCCGGCGGGAAGCTCACCATACAGCCATTCCCAGTCAAGCTCACACTCCGTACGCTCACCTGCGGCAATCATATACGCAATCGAATCAAATCCATACTTCCCTTCCAACGCAACGGGAACCGCTTCCCATTTACCATCCGCCAAGACTTCCAATGCAAAGTCACTCCCAAAATCCAGTTCTCCTGTGGGGGCATCGGGATCATACTGATCAAATATAATGGTTGCACCGGCAGGAGAGATATTCTTCAGAGAGAACGAAAGCCCCAGGGCACTAATTTCTGATTCCGTATGGTAGATATAAGCGCCGCCCTCTTTTTCTGCGGGCAGAAAAGATAAGGTGTTTAAAATATCCACAACCTGGCTGAAATCCTCCGGCTCCCAGTTTTCTACGGAACTGGCAAGGGCAACTATGCCCTCATATTCCCCCTGAAACGAAATAAAATCCCAGTATTTATGGCCGTCATAAGTGCCCATACTGGCGGGATTTCCTGCAATTTCAGCGCTCTTACTTTCAAGCCCGGTTCCACATACGCCCCAAAAATCCGTATAAGCAAGCTCAATAAATCCTTCCGGTTCTTCCTCAGGATAAAAGTGGATCCCGTACATGCCGTTTATCAGCTCATCACTGTCGGCCGGGTATACCTGATAGGCCCATCCTGACGGTATGGAAAGGGAAATCCTTCCAAAAGGCCCGCCCTGTGCGGCCTGCGTCCAGTCTTGTGTTTCCGGTTTAATACTCGAAACCGCCGGTTCCCCTATGGCTTCCGGCTCCGGAACGTTATCTTCCTGCGCTTCGGAAAATTCCATCCCCGATACATTTTCCGTTTGCAAAACCGGTTCCGGGGCTTTACTGCATCCATATGACGAAATTCCTGATAAACAGATTGCTAAAACAACGAAACAAACTTTTCTCATATTCTCTCAGTCCTCCTTCCCTGTCTGATATAGATACGAAAAGCAGAACCAAATTTATGGAATAATTTAAAATTTCTCTTCCTCATAATAATGGCGTCATATAAAGCGGCAGATAAATAATACCCTGATCCGCCTTTAAATCACCTGTATGCAATACATATGCGATATCCAGCTGCTCTTTGTACTTCTCCATAAACTTTTTAAGGGAAGATAACGTATAATTTTTGCCGGACTTCACTTCAATCGGTGAAATATTATGCCTGCTGCTTATCTTGCTCTTAGCAATTAAAAAATCAATTTCCATGCGGCTTGCCGCATCCTCACGGGAAGAATTTGAATAAAAATACAGCTTATGCCCCGCCGCTGTCAGCATTTGCGCTGTGATATTCTCAATGATCATTCCTTTATTTACTTCCAGCTTATCAAATAAAAGCTTTTTATATATTTCTTCACTGACAATACCGTTTTCATCAAACGCATGACTGATCAAAAGGCCTGTATCCGCCATATAACATTTCAGGGTCATCCGATCCATGTTAAGCCGCAACCCCACATTAGGAGCTGTAGAATTATAGCAGTTATTTACGATCATGGCATCATAAAGCCAAAACATTGCATCCTCATATTCCCGAAAACGAGCTTCCTTTTTTAAAGAAGACAACCGGAATTTCCTGTCATGCTTTTGGAGCTGCGCCGGGATATTTTCAAAGATCTGTTCCACCTTCATCTCATACCCTTCGGCATGTTTTACAATGTCTGCCCGATATAATTCAAGAATATCCCTTTTTATCCTGTCTACTTTATCAAAATCATGTGTATTCACATAAGCTTTAACCGCCTGGGGCATTCCGCCCACGATCAGATACTGCCTGAAATAGTCCATCGCCTTTCTGTGAAGGACCTGTCCCAAGGGCTTCTTGTCCTTAAAACAAATTCTTACAAAATCCATCAGCGTCTCATTAGAAAGCGCCCACAAAAATTCCTCAAAATCCAATGGGTACATTTTAATATGCCGTTCCTCTGAGGGAATAACGATGTCACGGACATTTTTTTTAATACTCATTAGGGAACCGGTCTCAATATAATCATATCTCCCATCCGCAACAAGATATTTTATCGCTGCCCGCGCTCTTGGAAAAAGCTGAACCTCATCAAAAATGACCAGGGTTTCCCTCTCATATAGCTTCACATTATAAAAACTGGATAGATATAAAAAAAATGTATCCAAATCATTCAGATAATTGTTAAACAGTTCCGTAACCTCTTTGTTTACGCGGTTAAAGTCCACCAGGATATAATTTTTATATTCTTTCCGGGCAAATTCTTCTACAATATAGCTTTTTCCGACCCGGCGCGCCCCGTCAATCAATAAAGCTGTCTTCCCGGCATCCTCCTGTTTCCATTTCAATAATTCTCCATATATCTTTCTCTTCATATGATAATCCTCATAATTTTGTTGCAATATCAAGCAACAGCTCCATAAGTTTCATACTTTCATTATAAGTATATCACGTTTTCAAGATTTTATATATATGATTTCACCACGTTTTCAAGATTTTTCATTTATGATTTTTACACGTTTTTAAGATTTTTATGGTATCCTGACCCAGAACCGCTTCATATTCATCTTAAGCGGCTCCGCCCACACCGTCTTTTCATAAACACCGCCGCCACCACGTATTGTCCTTTCGCTGGCAAGATTATCCTTACCGCACGTAAGCAGCACTTCATGGATTCCGCGCGCCTTGTAGATTTCCAGCGCCTTTGTAAGGACGGCCCGGGCATACCCTTTCCTTCTCTCCGAAGGCCTTATGCAATATCCAATGTGTCCGCCCCATTCCCGGAGCACAGGATGATCAATATGATGCCGAAGCTCCACAATCCCTAAAATCCGGTCATCTTCCTCCCGTATTGCCAGATAAATATCGGAATCCACCAAATGTTCCGGGCAGGTCTCCCGGCGCCGCATGTTTTCCACGTGGCAAATCCACTCTTTTGCACTCCGGTATCTCTCCAGATCCCCTCCCCCGTGGATATATACATTCGGGTCCTCATCCAAAAATTCCTGCCGCAGTTCCATAATCTCCTTTGCATACCCTGCCGTAGGTTCCGCCAGCTTTATCATTCCGTTCATCCTCCTCCATGATCTAATGCGCCTGCCGCTCTCTCATAACCCATGATATAAGATAGCCGTTGGAGTTGCAATGATTTTATGCTACAATACCTTACATAGGAGGTGTTAAAATGGAACGCAACGAAATAGACGCATTATTGGCCAGCCAGAAAGCCTACTTTTCTTCCGGCGCAACGCTGCCTGTAAATACAAGAAAAAAAGCTCTGGAAAGGCTTCTTCATGTACTGGATAGATACGAACCGGATTTATTGTCCGCATTAAAAGCAGATTTAGGAAAAAGCCCTCAGGAAGGGTATATGTGTGAGATTGCCCTTGTGAAAAGCGAGATCCGTCATATGCTGCGGCATTTATCCGCTTACGCAAAAGAGCGCAGGGTCCGCACGCCGCTGGCACAAACTTTTTCCAAAAGCTTTGTAAAACCCGTGCCCTATGGCTGTGTCCTGATCATGAGCCCGTGGAACTATCCCCTTTTATTATCCCTTGACCCTTTGGTGGACGCATTGGCCGCAGGAAACACCGCCATTGTAAAACCAAGCGCCTATTCCCCTGCCACTGCCGATCTGATCGAAAAGATGATCCTATCCTGCTTTCCTTCAAAATACGTGGCGGTGATCAAAGGCGGACGGGCGGAAAACACGGCACTTTTGGAATCCCCATTTGATTATATCTTCTTCACCGGCAGCAAATCGGTAGGGAGACAGGTGATGCAAAAAGCGTCTGCCCATCTGACCCCCGTCACTTTAGAATTAGGGGGCAAAAGCCCCTGCATCGTTGATGAGACCGCCAATATCCCACTTGCGGCCAAACGAATCATATTCGGAAAATTTATCAATTGCGGACAGACCTGTGTGGCGCCGGATTACATTTACTGCGCAAAGATCGTCAAACCTATTTTAATGAAGGAACTCGCTTACCAGCTTATGAAACAGTATGGTAAAAGCCCCTTCCAAAACCCAGACTACGGCAAAATCATCAACCGGAAACACTTTGATCGTCTGTGCGCCCTGATCCCGGAAGAAAAAGTAATATGCGGCGGCGATGCCGACCCTGACACACTGCGGATCGCACCCACTATTTTAGATCATGTTACCTGGGCGGACGCCGTGATGGAAGATGAGATCTTCGGGCCTATTTTACCCGTGCTCACCTATAACAGCCTGTCCGAAGCCGCTGACAAGATCAACTCCATGGCTTCCCCTCTGGCACTTTACCTGTTTTCCTCCAGCAAAAAGAACATCCGTTATGTAACGGAACGCATACAGTTCGGAGGAGGATGCATCAATGATACCCTGATCCATCTCGCCACCAGCGGCATGGGCTTTGGCGGCGTGGGGGAAAGCGGCATGGGCTCTTATCACGGCAAATGCGGGTTTGATACTTTTTCCCACAAAAAAAGCATGGTGGACAAGAAAACATTTCTCGACCTTCCCATGCGGTATCAACCTTATAACAAACTCAATGATAAACTGGTACGTCTGTTTGTCAAATAATACAACTGCAGCTTTTTCTTTATGTACCATGGACCGACTCCCGGCCGGTCCATGGAATTTATTAAATCTTGATTAAATTTTATCCCTCCCGTACACTTCAATCTGGCTGAGAGCCGGGAAGGGCGAAGGATCATCCGCCTTAAGCAGATTCTCCAATTTCACCCATGTAATGGTCTTTGCCGGAAAATCCAAAATGTGAGGAAGCCTGCTCTTTTCCAGCTCCCAGTCCATCTTAGACCCATCCGAAAACGTAAGCGTCACCTGTTTCCACCAATTGTCATGGGGAAAATCCGACCGAGTATAAAGCACAATGCGGTCCGTTTCCACCAGACGGCCAAAATCCACCGTCATCTCTGCGTCATCCCGCATATTGATGCCCCATGACTCATAAGGCCATTCCCCGTGGGAGCTGTTCTCACATACCCCGTCAATGGCATTCCGGGCCGCAAAAACCGATTCCCCTCTTGTCTCCACATTGGCAAACGCATGTGGGTAGCAATGGGTATCCCCGTGCTGGTCGCACACATTCAACGCCAGATTCCTATATGCGGTTATTTCATCTTCCCTTGCGCATCTGGCATACAGATAATGCCTGTTCCCTGAAAATACCTTGGGAGAGTAGCTGATCCGCTTTTCCCCGAAGGGAATGTCGTAAGACACATTGTCAGTCACATAGCAAAAAGCTGCCCCTAACGCATCATCCACCTGCAGCCATAAGTGCAGATTCTTTTCGGAAGTTTCCAGCACGATCCGGTCTCCTTCCTGATATTCCGCCGTGCAGACCAGGCTTACAAAGTCCTCTCCCCTGCCCACACAAATCGTTTTCCCGTTACGGTCTAAAACCTTAAGTGCCAACATTGCCATAAAAATAACCATACCTTTCCGTAACCTGCGAATTTGAGGCTGCAGGCACAAATTCGTGTGTGAAAAATTTATTTTTCACACTACCTCCTTTTACCAATATAACTTCCAGTCCTTGTGAAGTCTCGTCAACGCTTCCATATAAAAATAGTCTCCCCATGAGTTACACTCATCCACGCCGCAATGATTACATGTGTTATACGGCGAGTGGTTTGAATAAGTGCTGTGAAGTACCAACCCGTTAGACTCCTTGGGGTCTTTTACCGCATAACTGTCATACAGGGATTTCATAAACTGCCGCGCATATTTCTCATAAACCGCGGCTTCTTTTTCATCCATGTATTTGATCATCTCCAACATACCGCAGGCCGCAATGGATGCGGAAGAAGAATCCCTGGGCTGATCATCCCCATCTGTAAACTCAAGATCCCAGAAAGGAACCATATCCTTAGGCAGATGCTCTAAATAATACTGGGTCACATGACGGAACAGATCGATATATTCCTTGCGCCCGGTATATTTATAAGCCAGGGCACAGCCATAAACACCCCAGGCCTGCCCTCTTGCCCATGCGGAACCGTCACGATACCCCTGACAGGTAGCCCCATGATCCGGCGCTCCGGTCTCCATATCAAAAAAGAAGGTATGCCATGTGGAATAATCCTTCCGGACTACATTGTTTACTGCCGTGTGGATATGCTTTTCCGCAATTTCTTTATATTTGGAGTCACCGGTCTCCTCGGAAGCCCAATATAAAAGCGGCAGATTCAACAGGCAGTCGATGATCAACCTGTAATTTTCCGGTGCGTTCATAGGACCCCAGGCCTGGATAAATTCCCCCACCGGATGATATCTGGAAATAAGCTGGTCCGCCGCTTTGATCGCCGCCTCCCTTGCTTTTTGGTTTCCGGTCAGCTTATAAGCCGCCACACAGGAAGGGGAATACAAAAATCCCATATCATGATGATCCACCATGATCTTGTTGTCGATCCTATGTAAAAAGTCCTCCACCTGGACTTCTCCGGCCGCCTTCAGGCTTTTCGCATCCTCACTGCCATTTTCCTTGGCATACTCATAAGAAAGCCATATCTCCCCGGTCCAAAATCCATTCGTCCAATCATCATTTTCAACAGGCTGATAAAACTTTCCCTCGCTGTAAGCCTTTTGGAACTTATCAGTAAATACCGGAAGATTCCGCACCACCTGCTCCTTGGAAAAGCAAAGCGCCTTGCTTACTTCCTCGTCCGTGATACACGGCATATTTTCAAATAATATTTCCATGCTGATCCCCTTCCTGCATTTCATGCATTGTTTAAAAGGGACAGTCCTGACTGCCCCTTTTATCCCTGATCTCTAAGCTTTCTTGATAAATCCGTCTGACTATCCCATCCTTACTTAGGCTGTTTTCCGATATAAGCCAGGATACCGCCGTCTACATAAAGCACATGTCCGTTGACAAAATCTGATGCGTCAGAAGCAAGGAATACTGCCGGTCCCTGCAGATCTTCCGTCTCACCCCAGCGTGCTGCCGGTGTCTTAGCAATGATAAACTGATCGAAAGGATGTCTGCTTCCATCCGGCTGTATCTCGCGAAGAGGCGCCGTCTGAGGCGTTGCAATATAACCAGGTCCAATACCGTTACACTGGATGTTGAACTCACCATACTCGGAAGCAATGTTCCTGGTCAGCATCTTAAGACCACCCTTGGCAGCCGCATAAGCGGACACCGTCTCACGTCCTAATTCACTCATCATAGAGCAGATGTTGATGATCTTGCCATGACCTTTTTTGATCATGCTGGGGATCACTGCCTTAGATACGATGAAAGGCGCATTCAAATCCACATCAATCACCTGACGGAACTCCTGCGCCGTCATCTCGCACATGGGGATACGCTTAATGATTCCGGCATTGTTTACCAGAATATCAATCACGCCCACTTCCTTTTCAATCTGCGCTACCATAGCCTGCACCTGTTCTTCGTTGGTAACGTCGCACACATAACCATGTGCCTTAATGCCCTTTTCTTCGTAAGCCGCAAGACCCTTGTCCACCAGCTCCTGCTTGATATCATTAAACACGATGGTTGCGCCTGCCTGCGCATAAGCCGTTGCAATCGCAAAACCAATACCGTAAGATGCCCCTGTTACCAGCGCAACCTTGCCTTCCAGTGAAAACTGCTTCATAAAATCACTCATCTTAATCTTCTCCTTTTCTTTTATCCACACTTTTTACATTAAGTCTTTCATTGCCACGCCGTCCATATCGTCGAACGCCTGGTTTTCTCCTACCATTCCCCAGATAAAGGTGTAGGCCTTAGAACCGCTTCCTGCATGAATGGACCAGCTGGGTGAGATCACCGCTTCCTCATTCCTCATGACAATGTGCCTCGTCTGGGTAGGTTCGCCCATGTAATGCATTACAAAATCATTCTCACCCATTTCAAAATAAAGGTATACTTCCATCCTTCTGTCATGAGTGTGGCAGGGCATAGTGTTCCACACACTGCCGGGTTTTAACTGGGTCATCCCCATAACGAGCTGGCAGCTCTCCACCTGGCCGGGCAGGATATATTTGCAGATCACCCTGTGGTTGGAATCTTCCAAAGAACCAAGCTCTACTTTATTTTCATCCTTAACAATAACAACGCCGTCTTCCGGTGTTCCTTCCGGCTTGATCACGACAGTCGGGTAACTCTTATGTGCAGGTGCGCTGTTTAAATAAAATTTAGCGGGATTTTCCTTATCTTCGCTCTCAAACACGATATCCTTAACGCCCATGCCGATATACATACCTTCCTTGTAACCAAGGGTATAAGCCTTCCCGTCAGCCACAACCCTTCCCGGTGCGCCGATATTGATCACGCCCATCTCTCTTCTTTGCAGGAAATATTCTGCGCGCAGCTCATCCCCTGCGGTAAGCTTAAGCGGCTCTACCGGCACGGCTGCCCCGGTAATGATCCTGTCAATATGGCTGTAAACCAGCTTGATCTCCCCCGGAACAAATAAATCCTGGATCAGGAATTCCTCACGCAGCCTTTCTGTTGTGTAATACTTCACATCCTTCGGTGAAGATGCAGTCCTTAGTTCCATTTTAACCCCATCCTTTCTTTTTCACTCTTGCAGGATCCGTCCATGACTCAAAGTCTTATCAGTTAGAAAACAGTTATCTGCTGGAAAACGGCGGGCACAGATATACGGCTGGTCATAAAGTTTATGCAGAACCTTATGGAAAGCGGTTAGAAGGACTTAGTATCCCTCTCGTATAACCAGTAATCATCGGACACGATGTCCGATGAAGGCGCAACTTGGCCATGGAAGGCCAACTGCGCCGTTTACGTTCCCGGCCCATAAACTATGCAGGGATACTTACTCCTTCTTACCGCTGGACATAGGTTCAACGTAGACTTTATGACCAGCCGCATATCCGTGCCGCCGTTCTCCTGCGGATAACCGTTTCCTAACTGATTGGCTTTGGTCCATGCCCCCTGCTTTTTCTGTTACGATAAGTATACTAAAAAAGATTATCTATGTCTATTCAAATATCCCTATAAATATTGCAAATATTGAACCATTCAGATATAATATGCGTAATGAGAAAAACCATTACCAAAACTGCCTCTACGAAAGGAAATCTCATGAAAGAATTGTTTTCCTGCAAGCAGGCAATCGAGTCCTGCTCTTCAAGCCGCACTTTTGCCATAGCCCATTTATATAAGGAAGAAAAAGCTATGGATATGCATATCCACGACTGCTACGAGATATACTATTCCATTTCCGGCGGCAGGCAGTTTTTGATCGACCAGAAATTTTATACCATCGAGCCCGGAGACATCTTCGTGATCAACCAGTACGAAAGCCACAAGCTTACCCAGGTGGATTCCATGGTCCATGAAAGGATCGTCCTGTCCATCCACCCGGAATACACCAAAAAGCTTTCTACCCCGCAGACAAATTTAGATGCCTGCTTTTCGGGCAGGACAAATGATTTCAGCCACAAAATATCTTTCAGCAAAGAGTATCAGAACCGTTTTTTATATTTCATCAACAAGATCACCAATGCGGACGGTTACGGGCAGGATATCATCGAGCAATCCGCTTTCATGGAAATGATGCTGATGGTAAATTCCGCCGTCCTGGCTCCCCATGAACCTCTTCCATTGACTGATTCAGTCTACAACAGACAGGTGGATGACATCTTAGCTTATATCAACCAGAATATTGCTTCACCTATTTCCATCCAGCAGCTTGCAGAGCAGTTTTTCTTAAGTGAGTCCTATATCTGCCGGATTTTTAAATCCTCTACAGGAACCACGATCAACAAATACATTAACGCACGCCGTATCAGCATCGCCAAGGCACTCCTTAATGACGGGGAAAGCGTTATGGAAGCCTATGAAAAAAGCGGTTTTACGGATTACAGCAACTTTTTCAAGGCATTTACGAAGGCGGTGGGGATCTCCCCCAAAAAATATGCCCAGTGCAGCGTTAGTGTATCCGTATAAATCAGACAACAGCCAAAGGGAGGTATTCCTATGAAACTTACTACCAAAAGGCTTGTGCAAACGGCGTTTTTACTTGCCATCTGCATCGCAAGCCAGTATTTTAAAAATTTATCTGTCTACATCACGGGTTCCATTGTCAACACCACCATCATCATCGCCACCCTGGCGATCGGGCTTTGGAGCGGTATCCTGATCAGCATCATCGCCCCCGTCACCGCTTTCTTTTTTACCGGTTCCCCTATTATGGCGGCAATCCCGCTGATGTTCCCGGTGGTCATGGCCGGAAACGCTGTCCTTGCCGTAAGCGTATGGTATTTTCAGGAAAAGCTCCCCTTTAAGTGGAAGCTTCCCGCCGGGCTTGTGACCGGTTCCATCCTGAAAGCGGTTTTTATGGGTGCGGTCGTAATTCTTATCATCCTGCCTGTTTTTGGCGGCAATGTTGCCGGAAAGCTCCCTAAACCGGAAGCCCTCCCTAAGGTACTTGCCACGGCAAAAGTAACTTTTTCCGTTACGCAGCTTATCACGGCTTTGATCGGAAGCGCCCTTGCCTATATCATCTGGATTCCGCTAAAAAGCAATCTGAGCAAGGAGGACTTTCAATGAACGCGATCAATGTCCAAAACCTGACCCGGGATTATGGCCTGGGGAAAGGTATATTCGATGTGTCCATCCAAGTGGAAAAGGGCCTGATCTTTGGATTTCTCGGTCCAAACGGCGCCGGTAAAACTACCACGATCCGTCATTTAATGGGATTCATCAAGCCAAAGGCAGGAAGCTGTCAGATTGACGGCCTGGATTGCTGGAAAAACCGCGGCCAAATCCAGGAAAGACTTGGCTATATCCCCGGAGAGATCAGCTTTTTTGACGATATGACCGGCAGGGAGTTCCTGAAATTCATATCCAGCTACCGTAATATCAGAAAAGAAAACCGGATGCAGGAGATGCTTGAGAGGTTTGAGTTAGACCCCAGAGGTAAGATCAAAAAAATGAGCAAAGGGATGAAGCAAAAGCTTGGCATTGTCTCCGCCTTTATGCACGACCCTTCCATATTGATTTTGGATGAGCCCACAAGCGGGCTTGACCCGCTAATGCAAAACCGCTTTGTAGAACTGATCGCGGAAGAAAAAAAGAAAGGCAAGACCATTTTATTGTCCAGCCATATGTTTGAAGAAGTAGAGCGCACCTGCGACCGTATCGGAATTATCCGAAGCGGAAAACTTGTTACGGTTGACTCGGTGGAAACATTGCGGGAACGCCATATGCGTACCTATACCGTCTGCCTGGATTCACCGGAAACAGCAGCGGATTTTGCACGGGATTTTGACGGAAAATGTGACGGAAATCATGTTACGGTTGCGGCAAAGCAAAGTCTTGAAACAATCTTTATGAATTATTACGGAGGGGAAAAGATTGAAGAATAATAGAAAAATGATCAATGCGGCTTTATATAAACGGGAAATGAAAGGCAGTCTTAAAATGCTCTTTTTATTCGCTGCCATTATATCCATGTATGTTACGATCATCATAAGTATGTATGACCCTGAGATGATGGCAACTTTGGACAGCTTTTATGAGGTAATGCCGGAACTGATGGCTTCGCTGGGAATGGGCGCCGGGGCAGCCAGTCTGATCGGCTTTATCATTTCATACCTCTATGGATTTATATTGTTGATCTTTCCTATGGTGTTCTGCATTCTGCGGGGAAACGGCCTTATTGCCAAATATGTGGACAGAGGTTCCATGGTTACGCTATTGGCATCGCCCATCAAGCGCCGGACCATTGCCATGACGCAGCTGTCCGTTCTCATCAGCGGAATCTTGCTGCTTATTGTTTATGTGACTGGACTGGAAATGGCAGTAGCGGAAATCAATTTCCCGGGAGAGCTGGCAGCCGCAGATCTGTTAACATTAAACGCTGCCCTTTTATGCCTGCTTTTATTTATTGGAGGAATCTGTTTTCTGGCTTCCTGCATTTTTTCAGATACAAGATACAGTATTGCTTTAGGAGCCGGCATTCCGGCACTTATGTATATCCTTCAGATGCTGGCGAATGCAGGAGAAAAGGCCGATATGTTTAAGTACTTCACATTCTTTACCCTTTTTGACGCAAATGGGATTGCGGCAGGTGAAGGCAGCGCTTTCATCGGAACGCTGGCCTTGCTGATTGGCGCGGCCGCTCTTTACACCATTGGAGTTACCGTATTTTGTAAGAAGGATCTACACATTTAGCCGGAAATTTATTGAAAATTTACATTACTCCTGCTGATGTTGGAACGCATGCGAAAAATAGAATTATATATTTAGCAAATCATATGGGTTGACTATGATACCTTTCCTTATGAATAGTATCAGTATAATTGATTCCAATATTCCATAAAGTAAACTGAATAATCGTTTTTTATTTGTTGGAATAACTGCTAAAAAAGAAAAAGTAAAACAGAAATAGGCAATGCTTAACAGCAGTTCATCTTTTGCAATGCCAAAACTTGTATAAGCGGTCAAATACCATTCAGTAAAGAAAATCACAAGCGGTAAAGAAGAAATAAAGTTTGTATAACGACGTTTTCTATGTATCTGCCATATCAGAAATCCACAAAAGGGAGTAATCATAGCGATACCACTCCACAAAATTATCTGTGATTTCGGGAAAAATTTCAAAAAAAGAACCGTATAACCATAATAAGCTAATAACATTCCCACAAAAAACAAGAAAGAACGCACTGCTGCAAATAAAGCCGTTTTTGAAAGAATAGAAATGATTGCAGCCGCCCAAACCCATATTCCAAACCGCCCCATTATATTATCAAATACAGGAAATTTAGAAGTGACATATGACACATCTATGAGTTTTGCAGTTATTCCTAAAACAATACCAATCATAAATGGTAAAAAAAGTGAGCATACATTTGATTTCTTTCTTGCCAATTTATACATGTTCAATTTGTGCCGCAACATATTCCTCCACTCTGTCATAAAAATACTGTGCACTTAATACCTGTTCTTCAACCTCTTTTTTCGATATCACAAAATAGTCATTATAATCGCTGTCGCTACGAATATCAAAAGCTTCTGATATAATATCTGACATTGATACATCAAATATCCCCGTTTTTATATACTCTTTGCGAAAATAAGCTCCCACCGCAGAATGCTTTGAAAAATCTATAGAGTATAATGCCAATACACTACGCATACAATGGAAAACAGCATAATAGGAACGGTTTGCCGCACCTTTGTAATCCGATATTTCTATCAATGCTTTTGCCGATATTATACATTGTCTCGCTGTTTCTAAACGATATATGGCCAGATCTGCCCTTGCTTTATCCATAAATTTCCACGCCTTCCCTTTCAATATTTTGATAAAATGGCTGATACTCCATTTGATTTTCATAATCGGCGCAATTACGTGCAAGAAGTGAAACCATAATATCATTTTTCAAACCAACTCGGCTTGCAATTCTGCTGATTTCTTTTCGCCTTTCCATTATTTCTTTTTGTTCGCAGTTTAACAAGACCATAATATCAATATCTGATTCCAAATTAAAATCCCCGCGGGCATACGAGCCATACAAAATGATACGTTGAATTTTACCGCCAAATAGTTTTATCAATTCTTCATTTATTTCAGCCGCAATATTCTTTATATTTTCTCCCATATTCATATACCTCATATATTTCTTAAATTCTAATATCCAACTCTTTTTTATAAGTATATCCCAAAAAACCTTGCTTCTCAACAATCTTTTACCGTAACGTATGTGTCAAGTGTTAGTTGGCACTTTTTCATTTTTTCTTTTTGATGTCATTGCTTGCGTTCTTTTTATTGGGCGTTCAGAAATTGATTACTGAACGTCCCGCTTTGAAGGGTCACTCAATACACCCTGCACGTACCCTA